>JAXMBE010000019.1:0-126372 GCA_046349995.1 Isosphaeraceae bacterium
CGGCTCATGTGGAAGGCCCGGTCGAAATTCGACCATTGCTCGGTGATCACGCGGGCCAGGGCGTTCGGGTCGTCGGGCGGGGCCAATCGGCCGTGCTTGAAGTCGGCGACGATCCTGCGATTCCCCGGGATCGACGAGGCCACCAGGGGGATGCCCAGGGCCATCGCTTCGAGCAAGGCAATGCTCATGCCTTCCTCCGTCGAGGGGAGCACGAACAGGTCGGACTCCCGCAGCACGCCCTCGACCCGACTCGTGGCGCCGGGCAATTCGATCGCCTGGCTGGGGCCGACGGCGAGCCCGTGCGATCGCGCCCGCGTCTCCAGGGCCGCGCGCTCGGGCCCCTCGCCGACGAGCGTGAGCCGGGCGGCGGGGAACGCCTGGCGGACGACCGGCCAGGCGTCGATGAGGGCCGCGAGGTTCTTCTCCGGCGCGAGGCGTCCCACGAAGACCGCGCGGGGGGCCTGCCGCCAGTCGGGCCGACGCTGCCAGGCCGTCGCCGGCACGGGCACGCCGTTGGGCAGCGCGTGGATCCGCCCGGGGTCGTAGCCGGCGGCGAGCAGCTCGTCGCCGACGGCCTTCGAGATGGCGACCAGCGCGTCGGCCTCGCGGCAGGTCCGGCCGATCGTGCGGCCGAAGTTACCCCACGATTGCCAGGCGAGGTCTCCCGTCGCACCGGCGCCCTCGGGACGCAGGACGACCGGGAAGCCGTGCCGCCGCCCCGCCCTCACCGCCACGTAGGCGTCGTGCTTGAGCATCGAGACGTACGCCAGGTCCGGCCGATGAGCCGCGAGCCAGTGGGCCAGATTCCGCATGTAGAGCCAGGTGCCGACGAACCGCAGGCGGGATGTCGTCAGCCGGACGACTTCCAGGCGGCCGCCGGCGCGAGCCCCTTCGAGTGGGATCCGCTCGGCGTCGGGCAGGTGCTCCGTCCCGGGCGCCCGCGACGTGACGACGGTGACCTCGGCACCCTCGCGTGCCAGTGCCTCGGCCAGGTAGCTCAGGACCTTCTCGGCCCCCCCGATGAGCGGGGGATATCGGCGTGTCACGAGGGCGAGTTTCAACGCGGGACTCACAGCGATCGGGCGACGGACCCCGGCCGGCCAGCTCGGGCGGCGTCAGGGGTGGCTGGCCTCCTTGAGGACCCCGACGTAGGGGAGGTGCCGGTAGTCGTCGTTGAAGTCCAGACCATAGCCGACGACGAAGAGGTTGGGAATCGTGAAGCCGCAGTAGTGGGGCTCGAGCGGGACCTCCTGCCGCCCGATCTTGCGCAGGAGGACCGCGGTCCGGACGCTCCGCGCGCCGCGGTCCTGGAGGTGGCGGATCAGCGGCGAGAGGGTCTGGCCGGTGTCCAGGATATCGTCCAGCAGGAGGACCTCGCGCCGGCGACGTCCGGCGCGGACTCGTTGATCACGAGGGTGGTGGCCGTCGTGGTGGCGCCCCGGTAGCTGCTGGCCTGCACCAGGGCGATCCGGTGCGGGATCCCGATCCGGCGGATCAGGTCGGCCAGCATGATCAGGCTGCCGGTCAGCACCGCCACGATCGTCAGCGGCCTGTCCCGGTAGTCGGCCTCGATCTGCCGGCCCAGCTCGCTCATCCGCTCCTGGATCTGCGCGGCGCTGATCAGGCTCTCGACGTGCTGCTCCACCGCTGGTCCTCCGGGTTCCCGTCTTCTCCCCGTGTAGACAGTCTAGCGGATCGGGGTGGGCTCGAACACGGGTTCACGCTGCCGGTGATCGCCGGGGCACCCGGACCCCCTCCGACTCCCCCCTGGCAAGGGGAGAGGAACCCTCTTCCCCCCCTGCAAAAGGGGGGATACAGGGGGGGCTCCGGGGTTTCCAACAAGGAGACCCGCCGCAGGCGGTTGCCGGTCCGCCGAGGGTCGATCATGATAACGCTTCGCGGGATCGGCGCGGCCGCCGGCGGCCGAGGTCCGGCGTGTCCCGGTTGAGGGTCCGAGTATGACGCCCGGTCAATGGCTGCTGCTCCTGGTCCTCGCGGCCGCCGTCCTGTTCGCGCTCCGCGGCGTGCTCCGCGACCGGCTGAGCCCGACGCGCAGGGCGCTCCGCCGTGCCGAGAAAGGCGACACGGAGCGGGCCCTCGCGGACCTCTCGCGGCGGCTCGAGCGCAGGCCGGGCTCGGCGGCCGTCCTCGGCGCGAGGGGCCGGGTCCATCTGCTGGCCCGTCGGCTCCCGGAGGCCGAGGCCGACCTCCGTGGGGCGGTGGAGCTGGGCAGCCGCGATCCCTTCGACCTCGATGCACTCGGCTGGTGCCTGGTCGCGCAGGAGCGACTCGACGAGGCCTTCCTCTTCGCACTCCAGGCCCACGAGCAGCACCCGGAGGATTTCAGCGTCCACTGCCTGTACTGCGGGCTGATGGCGCATCAGGGCCGGGGGGAAGAGGTCGTGCCCTTGCTGGACTTCCTGAAGCGTCGGGCGCATCAGCTCCGGAACCAGCATCCCGCCGAGTACGAGGCCCGCCACGCGGCCCGGTTCGAGTTCGCCTGCCGGGAGATGGATCGCGCGGGCTTCTCCTGACCGCGAACCTCCGGCCGCGTCCCGTGTCGTCCGTGCGTGGCCCTGGTACCCCTCCCGCCCACGCTCTTGACCCGAGGAGACAGACCCCGATGCCCGATCCCCCGCAACTCATCGAGACGTACCTCCAGGGGCCGGCCGCACTCCGGCAGGCCGTATCCGGCCTGGACGCCGCGGCCCTGAAGGCCCGCCCCGTGCCCGGCAAGTGGAGCATCCTCGAAGTGGTCTGCCACCTCGCCGACAGCGAGCAGGCGTACTGCCACCGGATGAAGCGCGTGATCGCCGAGGAGAACCCGCTCCTGCCGGGCTACGACGAGACGCGGTTCGCCGCGACCCTCGCCTGCGACGACCGCGATGTCGAGGAGGAGCTGGCGATCCTCGAAGCGATGAGGCGCCAGATGGCGAGGATCCTCCGGGCGGCCCCCGCATCGGCCTGGTCGCGCACGGGCGTCCACACCGAGCGCGGCCTGATGACCCTCGAGGACCTCCTGCGGACCGAGGCCGAGCACATCCCCCACCACCTCCCGTTCATCGAGGAGAAGCGGCGGGCGCTCCGGCTCTGAGCACCTGGGCGCGGTCTCCCCGGATCGCGGAGCGGGCATCGCCGGTCACCCCTTGCATTCGCCCGGGCGGATCACTACAGTTGTCCGAGTTACACCTGTCGTGGAAGCTCTGCCTCATCCTGACGCCCGCTCGGGCGTTCCTCCGATTCGGGGGGGTACAATGTACGACTCGCCGTTGATGCGGACTCGCCGTTGCGTGGGGATGGGGATGTTCGGGCTGGGGACCTGCGCGGTCCTCTGGTCGCTCGCGCCCGGGCTGCCCGTCTTGAGCGCCCCGCGAGTCTCGGCCGAGGTCAGGGCGGCGGGGCTGGAGCTGTTCAATCACGAGTGGCAGCCCCACGACTCGCTGGCCCGGGGTGATGGGCTCGGGCCGGTCTTCAACGCCCGGTCGTGCGTCGAGTGCCACTTCCAGGGCGGCGCCGGCGGGGGCGGCGACAACGCGCACAACGTCCTGGCCTTCGAGGCGTTCCCGACCCGGGACCGGCCCGAGGTCAAGGGCGGCCTGATCCATCGCTTCGCCGTCGCCAACCACCTCCTCGAGGGGCGGCGCGAGCTCGGCAAGTTCTTCCCAGTCGTCCCCGGCGGACTCCGGGTCGAGGGCGGGTGCCAGGTCTTCATCCGCGATTTCGACCCGGTCCATACCCAGACCGTGAATTCGACGGCCCTCTTCGGCGCGGGTTGGATCGACCGGATCTCGGGCAAGACGATCCGCCACCGGTGGATGAAGGCTTCGGCCGCTGCGGTCGGCAACGAGATCGCCGGCAACTTCGGCGGGGTCGTGACGGGTCGGCCGCGCGTGCTCCCCGACGGCCGCGTGGGCAAGTTCGGCTGGAAGGCCCAGTTCGCCACGCTGGAGGAGTTCGTCGCCGCCGCGTGCTCCAACGAGCTGGGTTTGGGGAACCCCTGCATGGAGCAGGCCAGGCCGATGGTCTGCCTGGACTACCCGCAGGTCGAGCGCGACCTGACCGACGCCCAGTTCCGCTCGCTGGTCGCGTTCGTCGACTCGCTGCCGCGCCCGGCCGAGGTCGCGCCGGCCGACCCCGACCGGCAGCGTCGATCCGAACGCGGCAGGGCGCTGTTCGGCGAGATCGGCTGTGCGGCCTGTCACACCCCGGACGTGGCGGGCGTCGAAGGAGTCTACTCCGACTTCCTGCTGCACCGCCTCGACGACCGATCCCGGGGCGGGGGCTCCGGCGGCTACCGCGAGACGCCGCCGGTCCCGCTGCCGGAGGACTACCCGCTGCCCGAGGAATGGAAGACTCCCCCGCTCTGGGGGGTGGCGGATTCCGCCCCGTATTTCCACGACGGCGGCTCTGCCACGCTGGAGGCGGCGGTCCGGCGGCATCATGGCGACGCGGAGTCCGTGACGGCCGCGTACCTGAGGCTCCCCGCCGACGATCGGGCCGCGCTGATCGACTTCCTGAAGACGCTCCGGGCCCCCTCCGACGCCGAGCCCGTCACCCCCGCGACTGCTCCGAAGAACCGCCTTGCCATGAACCGATAGCGCCGACCGCCCCGCACGGCGTCGCGCGCGGCGGCCGGTCGGCGCGCCATCGCGGCGGGCTGCGGGGCGCGATATAATCCGGGCCTGCGCCATAACGGACGTGGCCCAGGACACGGACGGCAGCGGATTTATCATGCCCGGAACAACCATCGATCTGAGCGCGATCGCCGAGGCGGGCGTCGTCGGGGCCGGCGGCGCGGGGTTCCCGACGCACGTGAAGCTCGCCGGCAAGGCCGACGCGGTGCTGATCAACGCCGCGGAGTGCGAGCCCCTGCTGCACAAGGACAAGGAGGTCCTCCACGCCTACGGCGACCAGGTCCTGGCGGGCCTCCAGGTCGCGATGCGGCTGGTGGGGGCCTCCGAGGGCTGGGTCGGCATCAAGGAGAAGTACCACGACGTCATCGACGCGCTGCGGCCGAGGCTGCCGGGGGGCGTGCAGATCGCCCCGCTGCGCGACTCGTACCCGGCGGGCGACGAGTTCATCCTGGTCTACGACGTGCTCGGCCGGGTGATCCCGCCGGGGGGCATCCCGCTGCACGTCGGCGCGGTGGTGATCAACGTCGAGACGGCCCTCAACGTCGCCCTGGCGGATCGGCAGCCGGTCGTCGAGAAGTACCTGACGATCGCCGGCGCCGTGGCCGAGCCGGTGACGCTCCGCGTGCCGATCGGCGTGACGCTCGCGCGGTGCGTCGAGGCGGCCGGCGGCCCGACCATCCGTGACGCCCGCTACATCGTGGGCGGGGTGATGATGGGCTACCTGGAGGACGACCATTCGGCCCTCGTGACCAAGACGACCGGCGGCGTGATCCTGCTGCCGGAGGACCACGTCGTCGTGCGGCGTCGCCGGCAGGACTGGCACCAGATCGCCCGGATCGGCCGCTCCGCCTGCGACCAGTGCAGCTTCTGCACCGAGCTCTGCCCGCGCTGGCTGCTCGGCCACCCGATCGAGCCGCACAAGGCGATGCGCAGCCTCGGCTTCAATCTGGTCGGCGAGGCGAACGTTATCGGCACGTCGTTCTGCTGCGAGTGCAACCTGTGCAGCCTCTACGCCTGCCCGGAGGACCTCGACCCCCGGAATGTCTGCGTCCAGAACAAGCGGCGGCTGGCGTCCGAGAAGCGCCGCTGGGAAAACCCGCCGTTCAACCCCCGCCGGCCCGAACTCCACCTGGAGAATCGCAAGGCGCCCATGGCGCGGCTGATCCAGAAGCTCGGGCTGGGCAAGTTCCGGAACGTCGGCCCGCTCAATCCGCGGCTGATGGAGGCCGACAAGGTCGGGATCCCCTTGAAGCAGCACCTCGGCGAGCCATGCCAGCCGACGGTCCAGGTCGGCCAGCCGGTGGTCCGCGGCCAGGTCGTGGGACGGCCCCCGGTGCGCGACGGCCGGCCGGCGCTGGGTGCGCCGGTGCACGCGTCGATCGACGGCACGGTCGACGGTGTCTCTGACGGCGTGGTCTGGATCCGGAAGAACGGGTAGCCGCCGCCTGGGAGAGAGCGAGAGATGTCGACACCGAGATCCATCGGCGCCCTGGAGTTCTCCTGCATCGGCCTGGGCATGGAGGCGCAGGACGAGATGCTCAAGGCGGCCTCGGTCGAGCTGCTGATCGCCCGCACGATCTGCTCCGGGAAGTACCTCGTGGTGGTGGGTGGCCTGGTCAGCGACGTGCAGGCGGCCGTCCGCGCCGGGCTGGCGAAGGCGGACGAGGCCGTCATCGATCACATGGTCATCGCCAACGCACACGAGTCGATCTTCCCCGCGCTGGGGCAGTCGGTGGTGCTGGCGCCCGAGGACGCCGACGCACTGGGCGTCATCGAGAGCTTCAGCGGGACGAGCATCCTCGCGGCGGCCAACGCCGCGGCCAAGGCCGCGAACGTCATCGTCTTCCGGATCCACGTGGCCATGGCCCTGGGGGGCAAGGGGCTCCTGCTGATGACCGGGAGCGTGGCCGACGTCCGGGCCGGGATCCAGGCCGGTGCCCGGCCGGTGCGGGAGCGCGGGCTGCTGGTCTCCCAGGTGGTGATCCCCCGGCCCAGCCGCGAGCTGTTCCAGGAATACCTGTGATCGAGGCGATGGCCCCGACCGATCGCAGGCGACCTTGAGCCCCTCGCCCGCGCGAGCGGGAGAGGGTGGCCCGCAGGGCCGGGTGAGGGCCGGTGCGGGCCGCGGCCTGCGCGCCGCCTCATTCGCCGCTGCGCGGCACTTTCTGCCGCGAGGGAGAAGGGACCCTCTGCCTCGCCGCCCGGAGGACCATCGCGCGTGGAGTCACGGCCGGCCGGCGCGGGCGCAGCCATTCACTTCTTGAGCCGGATCCCCATGCCCTCCAGCAGCGAGGCCATCGACTTCCTCGCGGTCTCCGCCTCGGCCAGCTTCACGCGAAGGCGGTCGATCTCCTTCCGCGGGGCGTCGGGGTCGTCGTCGGCCGGGGGCGAGCTCCCGTTCCGCGCCGGGGCCTTCGCTGCCTGGGCCTCGGCGAGCTGCGCCCGGAGGCGGTCGATCTCGCGGCGGGCGGCCTCGAACTCGGCGTTCGCGACCAGCTTCTTCTCCGCGGCCCTCGTCGCTGCCTCGGCCTCGGCGAGTCTCGCCTTCAGGCGGTCGATCTCCTTCCGGGCTTCGTCGAGGTCGTCATCGAGATTGAGATGGGCCGACGCCAGGCTCGCGATCCCGGATTCGAGGCGGCGGACCAGGCCGCCGCCCCCGTAGGAGAGGCCCTCGGCCGGGGCCGGCTGCCCGGCGTGGCGGGCGCGCTCGGCCTCCAGGGCCGCCTTGTGCTCAGCCCGGAGCTCCAGCTCCCGGGCGGAGAGTGCGCCCTGGAACTGGGCCCGGAGCTCCCGCTCGCGCTCGGTGACCGCCCGCTGGCGCTCGTCACGCTCGCGGGCCTGGAGTCCGAGGAGTTCCTGGACCCTGGCCTGGAGCGAGCCGAGTTCCGCGCCGGCCTCCTGCCGTTGCCGCTCGGCCTGGCGGAGCTGCTCCTCGAGTTGCGCCTGGAGGTCGTGCCGCGCCCGCTCGGCCTCGTCCAGCCCGCGCCGCAGGCCGTCGGCCTCGGCGGCCAGCCGCTCGAGGTCCCGGCGCAGCGCCTCCTCGCGACCGGAGGACTCGCCGCGGTGCCGCTCGGCGCCCTCGACGGCCTCGCGCAGCTCGGCCTGGAGCCGCTCCTTCTCGGCGGCCAGGGCGAGGCGGTCCTCGTCGTGCCGGCGGATCTGCTCGGTGAATCCCTGGATCCGCACTTCGGAGCCGGCCAGGGCCTGGTCGCGCGACTGTAACTGGTCGTGGAAGCGGTCCCGCTCCGAGAGCGTGGACTTCAGCTCCTCACGCTGTTGCACCAACTCCTGATCCAGCGACTCCTTCTCGGAGGCGAGCCGGGCGCGTGCCTCTTCGAGCGTCTGGATCTCCCGGCCGAGTTCCTCGATCCGACGGCCGGTTTCTCGCAGCTCGTCCTCGCGGCTCGCCAGGGTGTCGGCCAGCCCCTCACGCTCTCGAAGCCGGGCCTCAAGTTCCTCGGCCTGTTTCTGGAACCGTTCCGCCTCGGTCTGGAGCGACTCGGCGTGTTGCCGCTCCTTCGAAGCGAGGTCCGCACGCAGCCCCTCGACCGTGGTGTGCCGCTCACGCAGCTCCTGCTTCAGCTTCTCCTGGATCTTGCGGGATTCCTGGAGGTCGCGGAGTGCGGTCTCGCGAGCCTCCTCGACGACGGCGATCCAGTCACGGAGCTTCTTCAACACCTCAACCGGCCGCTCGCGACGCGCAGGATGGGGGTGGTCGGCGACCTCCGGCCGGACGGCCGCCTCCCCGGCCGCCTGGAGGGGGACTGTACCGGCCTCGGCCGGCTCGGCCGGGGGTGATTCCTGCTGGTCCCGGTCGATCGGGTCGGGAGCCGGGTCGAATCCCCCGGGCGGCCTGGCGACCTCGGCGGGCGGCGAGGCGAGGCTCGGGACCCGGAACTTCTCGTCGCAGATCTTGCAGCGGACGTGATGACCGGCGTAGACCTTCCGGACGCTCAGGGACGAGGAGCAATGCGGGCAGACGGCCTCGACCCGCTCGGACCGCGAGCCGCCGGGCCTGGACGCCTCGCCCGCCTTCTTGGTCGAAGCGGAAGCGCCCGGAACGTTCGATTCGGGTGCGTAGGCGCGAAACTTCTGATTGCACTGCTTGCAGCGGACCTTGCGGCCGGCGTGGATGTGCTCGATGTTCCAACTGACCAGGCAGTTGGGGCAGACGGCCGTGAAGTGGTTGGTCGACTGGCTCATGGGTCGTTTCCACCGGTCTCGAGGCGTGGGGGGGAGGGTGGCCATTCCGGACCGTCGCCTCTTTACGCAAGCGCTCTAGCTGATCTTTTCCGGAAATCCGCCTATTTGCAACCGGCATTGCAGCAATGCAGATTACCCGATCGAGAAATCCTTTGTGACCGGAATTTCCTGAACGATTTCTTCAGGATGGCGGCGTCGAGACCGCCTCGCCTCGACCGGATCGATGGCCCTCGGCCCGGCTGCGGTCACTCGGCGATCCGGCCGGGCTGAAGGCCCTCATCGAGGCGGAACCGTGCCCCGACCGCGCCGACGGCGCAGCGCTTGCGGTCCAGCCCCAGCCGCTCGCGAAGGGCGAACACGGGCTCAATCCCCGTGCAGTGGGCCCCCAGGAAATGGCCAAGTTCGAACGACCGCAGCTTGCCGGCCGTCCAGTCCAGCACGTCGGGCTTCGCCTCGAAGAGGTGGAACCCGCCGAGCGCCGCGTGGATCGGGGCCTTGCGGATCCGGTCCCGGGCGAATTCGAGCGTGTTGATGATGCCGGCGTGCCCGCAGCCGGAGACCACGACCAGCCCCTTCGGCGTGTCCAGAACCAGCGACATGTCCTCCGGGAGATTGTCCTCGGTCCGCTTGCCGTCTCGCACGATCGACCGCGCCAGCGACCAGTTACGTTCGGGGTAGGGCCGGGGGACCGGGCCGGTCAGCCAGGCGCCCGGGAAGAGGGACGTGGGCTGGCGGATCACGGTGAAGGAGCCTCCCAGGGACTCGTATTCCCGCTTGATGGCCAGGGCCTCGTTCTGTTCCCGCCCCTCCGGATCCGGCCTGCTCAGGAAGATCCCCTCGCCGACGTAGGCCCGCTCCAGGGCCTTCGGGTTCTCCCGGGAGAGCTCGCGGCGGAGCGTGACCAGCCCGCCGGTGTGGTCGCCGTGGTGGTGGCTGAGGATCACCTCGTTCACGCCGCTCAGGTCGATCTTCAGTTCCCGGGCGTTGCGGAGCACCGTCTCGGGCCGCGCCCCGGTGTCGAAGAGGATCCGCCGGCCGTCGGCCTCGACGAGCGCCGCGAAGCCCCATTCGCCGATCCCCCGGCTGTCCGCCAGCATGGTTGAGAGGAGGACGACCTCGACCGATTTGATGACGCCGGAGGAGCCTTCCTCGGAGCGAGCTTCCTGCGACACACCCACGCCCAGGAGACCGCCACAGAAAAGCCCGAGGAGGGGGATCAGCGCCAGGGCGAGGCCTCGCCTGCCCGTCCGCGAGTCATGCCGTCCGCGAAGTCGCATGGTGGATCCTCTGCACCGAAGGGGTGGTCATCAATCCAGGCCCGGAGGAAGCCCCGATCTTGCGCTTCCTGCCGCGCGGTGTCACCGGGGAACCGCCGGCGTGCCGAGGCCGGATGCGATCCGGCGGACCGGCCTCGCGGGGAGCCGTCTCCTCCAAAGGACAAGGGCCGCGCCCCGGACGACGGTGCGTCGGGTCGCGGCCCTGTCGGGGCGGGGTGTGGTTCGATCGTGCCCGGGGGCGGTTTCAGGCGGCCGGCTGGCGGCGCGTGCGCCGATGACGCGCCGCGATCCCGACGGCCGCCGCGGACCAGAGGACCAGCGAGAGCGGCTCGGGGATCTGGTTGCCTTGCACGGGCGTACCGTTCCCGCCGCCGTCGACCGTGGTCGGGGGCACCGGATCGGGCGTGTCGGGGATGATCTCGAAGCCCGGCGTCTGGGCCTTCAGGACCGGCGGATTGCTGGCCAGTGCGCTGTCGATGCTGAGCGCGAAGTGGAGCACGCCGCCGGCCTTCATCCCCTGGCCGTCGAAGAGCAGGCCGAACTTCTGCTCGGGCTGGCCCGCGTCGTTCTTGGAGTCGAGCAGCAGCACGACGAGGTGGTTGGGGTCGAAGCCGTGGGAGTCGGGCAGGACGGTCAGCGGGCTCCCCTCGGTCCCGTCGGACTGCTTGGGGGGGACGACGCCGCCGGGGGGCGCGATCGAGGCGACCACCTGGGGCGCCTGGATCGAGGCGTCGGGGACCGGGAGGTCCACGCTGCTGATGAGGCGATAATTCGCCGTCGTCGTGGAGGCGTTCGGATTCATCGAGGCGGCCCGGGCCGCGCTCGACGGGATGCCCGCGCCCAGCGTCAGAAGCACCCCCAACGTCGCCACGGGAGTCAGACAACGAAGCATCACGGCAAGGATCCTCCTTGAATTCTGCCTTCCATCCGCATCGTGGAGAGCGTGTCGGACCGGAATCGGCTCCGTCGCACCTTGCTTCGGTTTCGCCGCGCCTCGCTCGAACCGTGCATCCGCGGGATTCTTCCTCATCCTGGGAAGCCCGCGGCCCGGGTCCGGGCCGAGACGGCGGTCGTGCTCAAGCCAGGGGAGTGGGCGAATCAAGGAGGGGGCTCTCGGCAAAAGTCTCCAGGGACTTGAGGGCCGCATCGTGCCAGGAACGAAAAAAAGGGTCAAGGTCGAATGCATCGTCGCCGAAGGCATCACCTCATCCCCGATCGGAACGCGGGCGACGAGCCTCCGCTGCGTCGTCCGTCGAGATTCGCGCGAATCTGGTCTTCCATCAGCCGGTGGGGTAGTCTCGGCGGCGGTGGCCAGGATTCGGTGCCGGAGTGAGACTCGCGATGTTCCTCGGCGACTGGCTCGGGCGGCGGGCGCTGTTGACGCCGGAGAAGGTGGCGATCGTCGATCGCGCGGGGACGGGCCGAGAGGTCACCTACCGCGAGTGGAACCGGGCCGCGAACCGGTCGGCCCGGCTGCTCGATTCGCTCGGCATCGCTCGGGGCGACCGCGTCGCCGTCCTGGCGCACAACGGGCTCGATTTTCTGGAACTCTGGTTCGCCTGCGGTAAGCTCGGGACCATCCTTCAGCCCCTCAACTGGCGGCTGACGGCGCGAGAGCTTGAGGCGCTCATCGACGACGCCGGGCCGAAGCTGCTCGCGTACGGCCCGGAGTTCGTCGATCGGGTGCGGGAGATCCGGAGCGGTCAAGACGCGAGCTGGCTCGGGCTGGCGCTCGACGGGTCGGCCCGCGCCGCCGACGAGGACCATTGCCACCACGAGCGCCAGGGGCTCGACGACGGGCCGCTCGCCGCGGTCGATCTCGGCTGGGACGATCCCTGGGTGCTCTGCTACACCGGCGGCTCGACGGGCCGGCCGAAGGGCGCCGTCCTGACCCATGGCAACATCGCCTGGAACGCGATCAACACCGCCGTGAGCTGGGGCCTGACGGCGGATGACGTGGCGATCCTGAACGCGCCGCTCTTTCACACCGGCGGGCTGAATGTCTTCACCGCGCCGCTCGTTCATCTGGGGGGCACGTCGATCGTCTGCCGCGGGTTCGACGTGGAGCAGGTCTACGACCTGATCGACGAGGGGCGAGTGACGATCTTCTTCGGCGTGCCCACGATGTTCCTGGCCCTCCAGGAGCACCCCCGCTGGAGGACGACCGACTTCCGCCGGCTGAAACTGGTCATCAGCGGCGGTGCCCCCTGCCCCGCGATCATCCACGAGCGGTTCTGGGAGCGGAGCGTCCCCTTCAAGACAGGCTACGGGCTCACCGAGGCCGGGCCGAACACGTTCTGGCTCCCCGACGGGGACGTCCGCCGCAAGCCGGGCTCGGTCGGGTTCCCGCTCTTCCACATCGACATCCGGATCGTCGACCAGGCCGGGCGGGACTGCGGCCCGGACGAGGTGGGCGAGCTCCTGATCCGCGGGCCGCACGTCTGCGCCGGATACTGGAACCGGCCGGAGGAGACCGCGCGGACGATCCGGGACGGCTGGCTGCGGACGGGGGATCTCGCCCGCCGCGACGCCGAGGGCTACGCCTTCATCGTCGGCCGCCTGAAGGACCTGATCATCTCGGGCGGGGAGAACGTCTATCCGGCGGAGGTCGAGAGCGTGCTGGCCGCCCATCCGGCGGTCGCCGAGGCCGCGCTCATCGGCGTGCCGGACCCGAAATGGGGCGAGTCGCCGCGGGCCGTCGTCGCCCTCAAGCCCGGCGCCACGCTGAGCCTCCCGGAGCTGAGGGAGTTTGCGGCTCGCTGGCTGGCGCGGTACAAACTCCCCGTGAGCCTGATCGCGGTCGTGAGCCTGCCCCGGACGGCGGCGGGCAAGATCGACAAGTCGCAACTCAAGAAAGACCACGGCCACCCATGACGGGCCACTTCCTCGACATCGCAGGGATGAGGCTCCACGACCTGGAGTTCCCCGGAGGCCCGCCGACCCTGGTCTGCCTGCCCGGCCTCTCGGCGACGGCCCCGATCTTCGAGGACCTCATCGTCACGGGACTCGGCGGCGCCTACCGCACGATCGCCCTGGACCTCCGCGGCCGAGGGCTCAGCGACGCCCCGCCGGCCGGCATGGACCCCGCCGACCCGGCCGCGAATTACCGGATGGCCGACCATGCGGGCGATGTCCTGGACCTGCTCGACCGGCGTGAGATCGGGCGGGCGGTGCTGGTGGGCCATTCCTTCGGGGGGATGCTGGCCTTCTTCCTGGGGGCCCATCATCCCGAACGGTTCCCGCGGCTGGTGGTCCTCGACGCGGCGATCTCCGTCGCCAGCCCCGAGACCCGCGAGGTGCTGGCCCCGATGCTCGCACGCCTCGGCGCGGTCGTCCCGTCGTGGGACGCCTACCTGGCGGCGGTCAAGAACCTGCCCTACCTCCAGGGGCGCTGGAATGACTCCCTGGAACGCTACTTCCGCTCCTATGTGAACATCGCGGCGGACGGCAGCGTCCGCCAGCGCGTGGACCGGCCGGCCATCAGGGCGGCCGTCGAGGGCATCCTCGCGGAGGACTGGCCGAGCCTCGTCCGGACGATTCGCCAGCCCTGCCTGCTGATCAACGCGACCGAGCCCTACGGGCCGGCCGGCTCGCCGCCGTTCCTGACGGAAGCCGGCGCGCGGGCGACCGTCGCGCTCATGCCGGATTGCCGGTATCGGGCGGTCGGCGGGAATCACATCACCATGGTCTTCGGCGACCACGCCGGGGACGTCGCCGCGGCGATCCGCGAGTTCCTCGGCGAGGATCCCGCCCCGGTCACGGTCGACTGAGGTCGTGGGCTGGGTCGGCATCGCTTGCGATGCGCAACCCACGGATTGCCGGTGGGTTGCGCCGACTGAGCCGGCTAGCCCACCCGACGAGGAAGCCCGCTCATTGGTTGATAACTCACGGGGATTGGCATCACGCGAGCATCTGAACCCGGTTCGCTCGCGCGCACCGGATGCGAATAACGTCGGGCCGGGAATCGTCTAGAGTCGTGGTGAATGTATGCTCGATGCTCCCCCAAGCGTGTCCACGCCGGATGAAGTTCTCGTTGGCCGCGCTCGGGCGAGGGACCTGAGTGCGCTCGAGGAGCTTTTCGAGCGTTACCGGGGGGATGCATACCGGGTCGCCTTCCGCTTCCTGGGTCATGAACAGGACGCCCTCGACGCGGTCCAGGATGCATTCATCAAGGCGTTTTCGGGGCTGGGAGAATTCGACGGTCGGTGCGGATTCCGTTACTGGTTTCTGCGGATCGTCGCGAACTCGGCCCTGGACAGCGGCCGTCGGCGTAAGCGAAGATCGGCTCTGAGTTTGGGAGAGGAAACCGGGGCGTTGTCCGAGCCGTCCAGTGACGACGACCCGGCGCGGCGACTGCACCAGCATGATCTCCGCCGAGCCCTGGACCGTGCCCTCGAACGCCTGAGCCCGAAGATCCGGACCACCTTCATCCTGTTTGCGGAGCTGGGTCTCAGTTACAAGGAAATCGCGGAGACCCAGGGCATCGCGATCGGGACGGTGATGAGTCGGATCAACTCGGCTCGCAAGAAGCTCCAGGAAAACCTGGAGTGGAACAGGCTCAAGGGCCTGGATTAGGTAAGTTAGCGGGTTTGATCAAGGTTGCATGACGATGCGTTGCGACGAGGTCCTTCGTGAACTGTCCCGTCCCGGTGGGGCTCAGAATGATGCCGCCCTCCGCGGACACCTTGCGCACTGCGACCGATGCTCGGCCGCCGCGGCGCGATCTCGCCGGTTCGATCAACTCTGGGAGGCCACGCGGCCCGCGGAAGTCTCCGGCGAGGCGTGGGACAGGGTCTGGGCTGCCGTCCGCAGTGAAGTGGGCGAGGCCGGGACAAATGGGAATGGTCACTTGCGCGTGGCCCGGGTTCATGAGGCGGCGTCGGCACGTCCGGTCGCATCCTCGAGCCGGTCGTCCCGCTGGCGATCCGTCCCCCTGATCGGGATGGTGCTTGTCGCCCAGGCGGCGGCCTTGCTCGTGGCCGTCGGGCTCGCCTGGCAGAACCCCTGGCGAGACGCGGGTCCGGTCGCCAATCCGCCGGGGCCGTCGCTGGCCCGGGCGGTCGAGCCCAGCCTCGATTCCGAGTTCGAGTTCGAGGACGGCCAGGTCGCGTTGATCCGCTCCGAGGGATCGCAGGTCCAGATGGTGGACCTGACGGAGCTTGATTCCCGGAACGGCGAGGACCCCTGGTTCGTCTTCTTCAATCGCGTCGAGGCATCCAGCGCCGTGTTCGCCATGGCGGAGTGACTCGTGAATCCCTCTCCCGCGCGGCGCTCTCGATTCCACCTGGCCGGCGGCCTGCTCGTCCTTTCCGCGATGTCCCTCGCGGCGATGTTCGCCGAGGGCCAGGCTCCCGCGTCATCGGCCACCGACCGACCGGCAAGGTCCCCTGCCCCGCCCACGTCCGCGGGACCTTCCGAGCGGCAGGTGACGGCGTTCGCGATCCTCGCGATCCCGGAGTCCTCGGAACTCGACCCGCGCCTGGTCGCGGTCCAGAAGCAATTGCGCAAAGTGCTCCCGGGTCACGGCTTCAGGCTCATCGAGGTGCAGAGCAAGCGGATCGAGAAGGGCAAGTCGATCGTCTGCGACCTGGGCGCCGGGTACCGGGCGGAGACCGTGCTCGTGAGCCCGCTCGACGAGGATGGCAAGGTCCAGTTCCGGTGCAACCTGAGCCGCAAGGGGAGCAAGGAATTCTCCACCCTGGTCCGCTCGCCGCTGAATCAGCTCTTCTTCTACGAGCGCCTGCTGGAGCAGGGGACGCGCGTGCTCATCGGCGTGGGGGCACGCTGATGCCCTCCGGGCTCGGCGGGATTGATGCCGGCACCGCGCGCAGGCAAACGACCGCGCTGGCCGCTCCGGGATCGTGGAGAATCCGGGGGAGCGGTCGAGGCGCGGCCGTCTGCATGCCGATTGACGGAGACCCTGCCCGTGGCGGGCCCTGCGGAGACATCCTTGCTCCGCGCGGATCGATCCGTCCCTGAGCGAAAGAATACGATCGAGGGCCGTCCCTGGCCCTGAGGTCCCAAGCCGCGGGTCCTTCCGTGGACGCAACTGGTGGAGGGACGCTCGTGCGACTCGGCCTTCCCTGGCCGGGCCGGATTCCCTTCCGGCAGGAGTAATATCGGCCCATCCCGGCGCCGGACTGTAGCGCAATTGTCCCGGGCGGGAGACGCGCCCCCGCCCTGAGCGCTCGGCCGTGCGTCCGGCCCCGCCTCGGATCGGATCAGGCGATCGTGATCGCGGGATCGAGGTAGACGTCCTGGATGGCGTTGAGCAGCTTGACGCCCTCGGCCATCGGGCGCTGGAAGGCCTTGCGGCCGGAGATCAGGCCCATGCCGCCGGCCCGCTTGTTGATCACCGCGGTCTTCACGGCCTCGGCCATGTCGTTCTTGCCGCTGGCCCCGCCGGAGTTGATCAGCCCCGCGCGGCCCATGTAGCAGTTGGCGACCTGGTAGCGGCAGAGGTCGATCGGGTTGTCGGTGGAGAGCTCCGTGTACATCCGCTCGTCGAGCTTGCCGTAGCTGGAGCCGCCCATGTTCAGGGCCTTGAAGCCGCCGTTGTTCTCCGGGAGCTTCTGCTTGATGATGTCGGCCGCGATGGTGACGCCCAGGTGGTTGGCCTGGCCGGTGAGGTCGGCCGCGACGTGGTAGTCGACGCCGTCCTTCTTGAACGAGTTGCTGCGGAGGTAGCACCAGAGCACGGTGGCCAGGCCCAGCTCGTGTGCCAGGGCGAACGCCTCGGCGACCTCGACGATCTGCCGGCCGCTCTCGGGCGAGCCGAAGTAGATGGTCGCGCCGATCGCGGCCGCGCCCATCTCATACGCCTCCTTGACCGTGCCGAACATGATCTGGTCGAACTTGTTCGGGTAGGTCAGCAGCTCGTTGTGGTTGATCTTGACCAGGAAGGGGATCTTGTGGGCGTACTTCCGGGCCGTCATGCCCAGGACGCCGAAGGTGCTGGCCACGGCGTTGCAGCCGCCCTCGATCGCCAGCTTGATGATGTTCTCGGGGTCGAAGTACTGCGGGTTCTTGGCGAAGCTGGCGCCGGCGGAGTGCTCGATGCCCTGGTCGACCGGCAGGATCGACAGGTAGCCCGAGTTGCCCAGGCGGCCGCTGTTGAACATCCACTGGAGCTTCCCGAGCACCTTCGGGTTGCGGTCGCTGGGGACGAAGACCCGGTCCACGAAGTCCGGGCCCGGGAGATTGATCGTCTCCTTGGAGATGGTCTTGCAGGTGTGCTTCAGGAGGCTATCGGCCTCGGCCCCGAGCAGATCGACGATGGGGGTCCCCATGAGCGGTGACTCTCCGATGTGCGGCCGTGGTGGTCCCTCGGAGGGGCGGATCCCCGACTGGCGCCGCGTGCTGTATGGATGCGATCAGGATGGTCATGTGCCATCAAGGCCCGAGGTCCGGCCCCTGGACGAGCGGACCCGGGCACCACGGTGAGAACGTTCCTTCCCTGGGCGGCGTCTCCCTGACCGCACCGGCCCGGGACGGTCCTCGGCCCGGCGGCGTCGGTCAGATCGCACCCATCATAAGGCCGGGACCCGGGGACCGCAATCCTCCCGGCCGGCGGGCGATCGAGTTAGAATGATGCCCTGTCGATCACCAGTGCCCCACTTCAAAAGGATTTTATTCGTCCCATGGCAAGCCCCGAAAACGGAGAACGACTCGGCGCCACGGTCCTGCTGGGCAAGGGGCTCACGCCCGGCAAGCTCAGGGGGCTGCAACGCATCAGCAACCCCGCCGGCACGCTGACCATGCTGGCCCTGGACCAGAACAGCTCGGTGATCGAGATGGCCTGCAAGGCCCTCCGGGCCCGGGGCGAGGACCGCGAGCCCACCTACGAGGAGATCGTCGACGCCAAGCTCGACCTGATGCGGAACCTGGCCCCGGCCGCCTCGGGCGTGCTCATCGACGCCTACTACGGGGCCTGGTCGGCCATCGCCTCCGAGGCGATCCCGCCGGACACCGGGCTCCTGGTCCGCTACGAGATGTCCGGCAGCCCGAAGAACAAGGTCAGGGCGCGCTGGCGGCCGTCGAGCCGGGCTGGGGCGTCGCCAAGATCAAGCGGATGGGCGCCCGACGCCCTCAAGCTGCTCGCCCAGTTCGAGCCCACCGAGCCGGACTCCGCGGAGCACTCCTTCCGCCTCATCGAGACCGTGTACGAGGAATGCAAGCGGCACGACCTGCTGCTGCTGCTGGAGACCGTCTCGTTCCCCTTCGGCGGCGAGAAGAAGACCGACGCCTCCTACCTCGACCGCAAGCCCCGGACGGTCATCGAGTCGGCCCGCCAGCTCAGCCGCTTCTGCGACATCTACAAGGCCGAGTTCCCCGGCACCGCGGGCCGCGAGCCGGCGGCCCAGCATGAGGACAACCTTCACGCCCTGGACGCGGCCAGCGAACGCCCCTGGGTGCTGCTCTCCGCGGGGGTGGACTTCCGAGACTACCTGGCCCAGGTGGAGCAGGCGATGGGCGTCGGCGCCTCGGGGATCCTCGGCGGCCGGGCCATCTGGAAGGAGTACTTCCTCCAGGAAGGGGCCGGGGCGCGGAGCCGGTTCGCGGCGACGACGGCCCGCGAGCGGCTGGCCGAGCTCGACGCCCTGGTCCGCGAACGCGGGACCCCGTGGTTCGCCCGCTACGGCTTCTCCCGCGAGGAGCTCCGCTCGATCCGGGCGGCCGAGGGCTGGCACGCCCGCTACGCCTCCCGCGGGCAGGACGCCCCGGCCCGCTCCGGCCCGGGGCGCCATCGCCGGAGAAGTTTATTGATAAGAAGATAACACCATGCTTCGTCCAGGACGCCGGAGACCCCCCTGTATCCCCCCTTTGCAAGGGGGGAAGGTGATCCGATCGACCCCGGTGAGGAGGCACGAGGGACACTCTCCCCCTTGAGAAGGGGGATTCGGAGGGGTCCGAGGGCCGCGGCAATCGGCGAGGCCAGGGTCTTCGACGGCGGGATCGGCCTATCTTCCCGTGAAGCCCTTCCGCTCGATGTTGTTGGGCCGCGTGCGGGGAGGGCTTGGGCGCCTTCGGCGGCTTGGCGTTCGGATCGGGCGGCGCCTGCGGCTTCGGCCGGGTCCCGGTCTTGGCCTCGACGACCTGGAGCTCGCGCGGGTCGGAGAGATTCACGGCGCCCGTCTTCGGGTTGACCCGCAGCGACTGGGCCCGGGTCGGCGAGGCCGGCTGGCCCACGCCCTTCTGCTGGACGATCTGGACGAGCCGCCCCTCCTGGCCGTTCGCGTAGATGAGGTCCTTGGTCGAATCATAGGTGATCACGTCGGCCTGGATGGCCGTGTCCTCGGTGCGGGCGTAGGCGTTCTCCCAGGCCTTGAGGAAGTTCCGCGACGGGGCGTCGGGGGCGGAGCCCGCCGCCGGCGGCTCGGTCACCACCCGCATCGTCTGCGAGGTCAGGAAGTACGACTTCGCTGGCAGCCGGTCGTAGTCGATGATCGTCCGCTCGTTGGGGACCACGGAGCGGGCCGCCTCGATGTCCCCGAAGAAGTCGGCCCACCGGGTCTCGGTCCTGTCGGTGGCCTTGCCCGTGCCGAACCGCCCCTTCATCTCGCGGCTGAACCGGATCTGGGTCAGCACCATGTCGGGCAGCCGGGTCCTGCCGGCGGAGCGGTCGTCGGACCGGCCCGAGGTGGGGCGGATCGTCCGGCGATTGGCCATCACGCCGTCGGCCTCGTCGCCCGGGGCGGATGGCGGGCCGTTCGAGTTCGTCCGGTCGTAGAGGTAGACCATCCCGGCGCCCGGGATCCGGAAATCGCCGGTGCGGCGGTCGTAGAGCAGCCGGTCGCCGGTGATCCGCTGCCGGCTGAGCACGACGGGGCGGTCGGGATCGACCTTGCGGCTGATCGCCTGCGCGTTGCCGACGAGGTCGATCAGCGCCAGGTCGGGCCTGGGCTCCTCCGGTTCGTCCTGCCGGCCGTCGGGCGCGTCGCCCGTGGCGGCGGGCCGGGCCCGCTTCAGCTTGCCGGCCTCGGCCAGCGGGATCGGCCGGTCGGTGTAGGTCGTCATGACGTCGTCGCAGTAGAGCAGCCCGTCCTCCATCTCGGCGCGGGCGTTCTTGAAGAACTGCGCCTTGGCCGCCGGCCGATTCTCGGGGTCGCGGGAGACGCCGCTGAAGACCATCTTCTCGGCCCAGGTGATCGTCAGCGGGACCTTGTCGGAAAGGGCCTTGCCGGCGCGGGTCTTCGTCCGTTCGCCGGGCTTGCGGGTACCCGGCTTGCCCGTCGAACCCTCGGCCTTGTCGGCGGCCTCTCCGTCGGCGTCGACGGCCCTGTCGGTCAGCAGGCTCCGCTCGGTCATCTGGACGAGCTTGCCGGGGCCGTAGACCCACGCCTGGTCGGTGAGCTGATTGACCCCGATCACCCCGCCATCGACGGTCATGTCCTCGGTGACGACCCGGGCCGGAGGCCGCTTGACGGCGGCAGCCGGCGCCGCCTTGCCCGGCCGGGGATCGTGGTCGTAGAGGTTGAACACGGCCCGGCCGGGGCCCTCGTTGTGCAGCACGAGCGTCTCGCCGGTGGCGTCCTGACCCTTCGTCTTCCCCGGTGCGGCGTCCTGATGCAGGCTGACCGCGCCGAACATGGTCAGGTCGCGGACCTCGTAGCTGGAATCCGCGCCGCCGGAGGCGAGCCCCCCGGGCTGCTTGGAGGCCTTCGCCTTCCCGGCCGTGCGATTGGAGTCGAGGACCACCTAGGCCTTCACGTGGTTCGCCCGGGCGATCATCAGCGGCTCGGGCGCCTTCTCCTCTTTCGGCTTCGCCTGGCCATCGGGTCCGGGGGCGGGGGCGGCCGCGGCCTCCGGAGAGGGGGCCACGGTGGCGGCCCTGGCCTGGGGGGTGTTGGCGGCGACGGCGACCGTCCGGGGCGTCTCCTCGAAATCGACCTCGAGCCGATCCTTCGCGGAGAGCCGCTTGGACGGGGCGACCAGGCGGACGTCGCGGAGGGCGAGCAGCCGCTCGATCTGGAAGCGGTCGCCCTGCGGCGCGGCGGCGGCCCCCGGCTCGGGACGGGCCGGCTTCGCGGCCGACCCGGCGTCCTGCGGCTTCGGCTTGAGCCAGACGACGATCGTCTCGGCGGCGTCGAGCGACGCCTGCTGGAGCCGATCCACGACCCGCGGGCTGCCCTTCAGGATGAGCTCGCGGCCCGCGATCTTCCGGTCGGGCCCGAGCACGTTCTTCACGACCAACAGGTCCTGCCAGACGACCGTGCGGTCGGGCGGCGTGTCCTTGGCGGGGCTGCCGGGCGGCCCCGGGGCGGGCCGTGTCTCGAGCAATCCCGGCCCGTGGGCGAAGAGATTCGAGGCCTCCATCCCGCCGCCGCTGTCGACCAGCGTGGCGTCGATGGTCCAGACATTGGTGATCGACTGGAGCTTGCGCCGGGCCGGCTTGCCGTCGGCCGCCGGGGCCTCCTCCGCGTAGTCATGCTTCTCGACCCAGAGCTTGCGGGACGCGTCGCCGCGGAAGTAGGTCAGGTTCTCGCCGCCCGGCGGGCCGATCTTGTGGAGCAGCTCGTTGCAGCGGATCTTCGCGCCCTGGGTCGGTAGCTGGAGCCAGACGGCGTGGCCGGTGGCCTTCACCCGCTGGAGTGTCAGGTTGCCGAGGGCACGGCCGGGCTGGGCCTCCTCGTCGCGGGCCTCGACGTCGCCGCCGGCCGGCTTCGCCTCGGCGGTCGAGGCCTGGCTCGCGCCCGGCTTCGCGGGGGGCCCGGCCCGCTCGGCGGGGACGAGCACGAGGTCGAGGTTGTCGGTGTCGAGCTGGTCGGGGAGCTCCGTGAGCTTGCCGCGACGGACCACCACGTCGCGCTCGAAATGGACGAGCGTCGGGGCCGGGGCCGGCGGCCGACCTTGACGGGCAGGTTCGGTTTGGGGAAGTCGACCTGCATGTGGCCTTCGCAGCGGAGGTTCAGGGCACGGGCTCGGCGGCGGGCGGCTTCGCGGAGGTGCCGGCGGGGGCGAGCTTCGCCGTGGCGACGACCCTGTCCGGGCTCCTGCTCGACCGTCGTGCCGCCGGCAGGACGCCCGTCTTGCCGACGTCGTTGAAGGTCACGTCGACGTTGCGGAGCAGCCGCGCCGGCCTCGAACCCCGCGGCCCGGGGTGCGGCGGGCGGGCTCCGCCTTGGGCGGAGCTGGATCAGCATGCCGTCGCCGGTGATCGTGGTGTCGCGGTCGAGGATGACGACCCGGGAGTCGCTGCGGACCTGGAGCGAGTTGTCGTCGTACTCGACCCAGGTCAGGGGGCCGATGACCATGTCGTCGCGGCGATCCAGGACCGTGCCCCGATCGTCGCGAATCAGTACGTCGCGCTCGAGCCGGGCGTACTTGACGACCATCGGCTCGGAGTCGGGCTTCACGTTGAATGAGAGCGGCTGGTTGAAGTCGATCACGGCCTCCTCGGCCGTCACCGTCTTGGTGCTGCTGCCGTCCTTGGCCCGCCAGATGATGGCCGCGGGCTTCAGCTTGATCCGCCTCCCGTCGTAGCGGACGCCGTCCTCCTCGAGGACCCGCTCCTCCTTCTGCGAGTACATCCAGAAGCCGCGCTCGGAGTTGTAATAGCGGAGCTGGAGGTCTTCCCTGGCGGTCCAGTGGTCGGGCCCGAACGCCTCGCGGGCGCGCAGGATGGCCTCCTTCTTGGACCTCGAGTCCTTGACGGTGAAGGCCAGGTCGTCGACCTTGCGGGCCGAGACGAGCCGGTCCACCAGCACGTCGAAGGCACGGACGTAGCCGAGGTAGCACCCCAGAAGGAGGGTGAACACCGTCACCAGCTTGAGGAGTTTCTTGACCAAGTGTCCGGTTCCGTGCCGTTGCCGGCCGTGATCGTGGATCGGGGGGCGAGGCGGTCGCGTCGCCCTCGACTGCGAAGACCCTGCGCCAGGCGCCCTCGCCGCTCACATGGCCGGCGCCCGATATGCGTCGCAGAGGCCGTGCCAGAGCCCCTGCCCCTTGAGGATGCGCTCGATGACCTCGCGGACGGCCCCCCGCCCCCCCCGAGCCTCGGTGACCAGGTGGACGGCCGCCCGGACCTCGGGCACGGCGTCCCCGGGGGCCGCCGCCAGGCCGACCTGCCGCAGCACCGGCAGGTCAACCAGGTCGTCGCCCACGTAGCAGACCTGATGAGGGGAAAGCTGATAATGATTGATCATCTGACGGAACGCCGATTCCTTCTCGGCCAGCCCCTGGGCCACGTACTCGATCTTCAGGTCCTCGGCACGGCGATCCACCACCCGGGCGGACCGCCCGGTCAGGATCGCCGACCTCTTGCCCGCCCGGTGCCAGAGCGAATAGCCCAGGCCGTCCCGGACGTGGAAGTGCTTCGATTCCACGCCGTCGTCGTCCATCACGATCCGCCCGTCGGTCAGGACGCCGTCGACGTCCACCGCCAGGAGCTCGATCGCCGCGCACCGCGCGTCCAGGTCGGACGACGACGACTGATCCATCCGCGTCACTCCTCGAACTCCGAGGGCTCCATGCCGATCAGGTCGGTCACGTCGATCAGGCCGACCAGGTGGTTGCCCCGGTCCACGACCGGCAGCTCGCTGATCTTGTGCAGCTTCATCAGCTCGACCGCGTCGTGGAGCATCGACCCGACGCGGACCCGCTTGGGGTCGATGGTCATGAGCCCGCCGATCGGCCGGTCGAGGTCGGACTCCCGCCGCTTCTCGAAGAGCCGGGCCAGGTCGCTGTCGGTGAAGATGCCCAGGAGGTGGGTCTCGTCGTCCTCGATCAGCACCGCGCCGGAGCGCCGGCGCGGGCCGGCCAGGCGGATGAAGACCTCGCGGACGGTCTCCTCGACGTGGGCCCGGCGGATCTGCCGGCCGGTCCGCATCACGTCCTCGACCCGCATCAGTTTCCGACCCAGGCTGCCGGCCGGGTGGTAGAGGGCGAAGTCCTCGGGCGAGAAGTCCCGCATCCGGCTGACGAGGAGTGCCAGGGCGTCGCCCACCGCCATCAGGGCCGTGGTGCTCGCCGAGGGCGCTAGCCCGAGCGGGCAGGCCTCTTCCACGGGCCCCAGCGCGATGCAGAGGTCGGCGGCCTGGCCGAGGGTGCTGGTGGCCCGCTCGGTGATCGCCACCAGGCAGGCGTTCAGCCGCCGCAGCGCGGGGATGAGCCGGACGACCTCCTCGGTCTCGCCGCTCTGGGAGAGGGCGATGACCACGTCGTCGGCCCGGACGCGGCCCAGGTCGCCGTGCACCGCCTCGGCCGGGTGGAGCGGGAAGGCCCGCGTGCCCGTCGAGGCGAGGGTGGCCGCCAGCTTCTGCCCGACCAGCCCCGCCTTGCCCATGCCGGTGACGATCACGCTGCCGGCGCAGCGGTGGATCAGGTCGGCCGCGTGCGCGATCGACGGCCCCAGCCGGTCGCGCACCCGCTCCAGCGCCTCGGCCTCCACGCGCAGGACGTTCCTGGCGAACTCGAGCCCCTCGGCCTCGGTGTCGAGGGCCAGCGAGCCGTCCGTGATCATCGCCATCGTGGGCCTCCCTGCCCCGAAAGGCGCACCGTTCCAGCGGCGCATTCGCGAGAATCCGCCCGGCCCGGAACCATAGCCCAACCCTCGGGAACCGTCAACGTAAACCCCGCCCTTCCCCGGACCCCTGCCGCCCTCCCTTGCCTCGAACCGTTATCGGCGGATTCGGTCCTTGGATTTGGACGTGCTGAGAAATCTGTGGCAAACGGAGTGTTTTGTGGAAATGAGGAAAGCTGGCGTGTCGCGTCGGTTATGCCGCACGGGGTGGGTTTGCCGGATTCTCGCTCGCGTCACGGGATCTACTGCCTGTGCGTCCGACCTCACCGCGACCGGCGCGACCGCATCGACGCGATATGCCGCAAATCCTTTGGAGCAAAGCCATTGACCACGACCGATTGGCTTTGTTCAGCAGCCGGCGGCCGGTCAACCGAGCCCACTTAGGGTCCGCAACCGAGGCTGTGAATTCTTCGCCATTTGTGCGCCGAACATATGCATGGCTCACACCTTAAATTCTCCGGCGGCAACGACTTACATCCATAGGCCGCCAGGTATATAGTGTGCATTTGACGACAATTTCACAGCCTCGATTGCGAACCGATGGATTGCCACTCGTCCCTGTAGACATCCACCAGCGGACTGCTCGCCTTGCGCACCACCCGGCGGAACGTCGCGCCATCGGAGTGCCCGGCGACGGTCAGGCGGATCCGGCCACTCTCACGCCCGACCACGCCTCACACCGGCGGCCGATACCCGTATCCGGTCGGCGCGGTGGCAGCGGGGTCATGTCAAGCCGTCCGGATGCAGCCACGTGACCAACTCGGCGTAGCAGCAAACGTCGGATACGGCATCGGATCCGGCCGCCCGACCGGGTCGTTCCTTTCCGCCCCCGACGACGACGGATGTATCCTCTCGGCGCACGCGAATCACAATCGTTTGTAGATTCCGCCATAGTTGGAAGGCACGATGACCGAGGCCCATTGGTTGTCCTGAGACGTCTGCACGGCAGGGCGCGTGCCGTCGACTTGCTCGGTCCACACGCCCGGCGTGGGGAACGGGAGCCAGATTTCGGAATCGCCATCGGAGAAGTTCAAGAACACGAGGAAACTCTCGGCGACCTGGCCCCCGGCGGCGTCTGCGTCCCGACGGAACGCGATCACGCCCTTCTGCAGATGGTTGGTATCGAAGTAGTAGTAGAAGTGCCCGCGGCTTCGCAAGGCGCGGTGCGCGCGACGCAACTGGCCCAGGATGCGATGAAGGCGGATGAGTGCCTTGCCGGCTGCGTCGTAGAAAAACTCCCAGTGTAAAGGCCGCTCGAAGAGGTTGCGGCCGATGCCCCAACTCGGAACGCCCCAATTCTCACCGAATTCCTGGCCGTTCCAAAGCATCGGAATGCCTTTGGCGGTGTAGAGAGCGATCACGTACGGCTGCACCTTGTAAAGGCGGTCGCGGTTGCCGTAGAACTCCCCCAGCAGGTCCCGGAGACCGGCCTGTCCGAACACGTTGACGAACCGCGGGTGGTCGTGCGATTCGGTGTACTGGAACGGCGCAACAGGGAGAGTCTCGCCGGTCGCCGGGTTGCGGAACTCGCTGGGGAAGCCGACGAATTCAGGGTCCAGGAGGTGCGCGAAATGCTCGCTGACGTAACCCCAGCGGGCCATGTCGCGCGCACGATCGAGCAGCCCATTCGACCATGCACAGTTGGAGTACGTCTGTGACAGGATGCCTGCGGGGTCGGGCAGGTGCTCGGCACACTGGATGATCTTGCTCCGACCGTTGCCGGCGTCGAAACGCGCGAGCGACTTGGAGTCCTCGTACGTGCGGTAGACGAGGTTCGCGTAGCCCTGTCCGACCGGACCGTCGTACATGCCCGGCACGTAGTCGTAACGGAACCCGTCCACGTGATATTCGCGTAGCCAGTACTCGTTGAGCAGGAAGAAATAGTCGCGCGTGAATTCCTTCGTATAGTCGGTTCCGGGGCGGCCCGCGAAGAACTCGCCGGCGAAGGCGCCCATCATCGGGTTCGGCTCGCCCGATGTGTCGTACACGAGGCTGTAGGCGAACTCCGGGTGCGCGTGCGCATAGACTGCGTCGAGGACGACGGCGATGCCGCGCTGATGGCAGGCGTCCACGAGTTGCTTCATCCCCGTCGGCCCGCCCAGCCGGTCGTCCGGGGCGAAGAACCCCAACGGCGTGTAGCCCCACTCGACGTCTTCCTTCACGTTCGTGACCGGCATCAACTCGAGCACGTTGACCCCGAGCGAGGCGAGGTAGTCGAGTTGATCGATCACCCCTTGGAAGTCGTGGTTGAACTCTCGCACGTTGAGTTCGTACACCACCATCTCGTCCACCTCGGGAACGCTGAACCCGGCGTCGGTCCAGAGGAACGGCTGTGCGTTGTCCTCGACGGTGAACGCGGAGAGCGTGCCGAGGCCCGCGGCCCTCCCGAACGGGTCCGCGAACCAGAACGTGACCTCCCGATTCCCGCGCAAGAGCTGGAAGCGGTACAGATAGGTGCCCGTCATGCCGAAATGGCTCGTCGGGTCGGCGGCCAGGGGCACCGTGAGCGTCCACAGATCGAGCGCCGAGCCGTTCACCCAATTGAGGAAGAAGTCCTTCGGCTCGATGCCGCGGATGAACTGGTCTTCCTGGTGAATGACCCGCACCCTGACCGCGTAGCCCTTGTTAAAGGTGATGCCCGGCAGGTACACGCCGAACTTCACCAGCCAGTCCCCGGCCGCATCGCGGCGCGGCATGGCGCCGACTTCGTTCAGATCGATCATGGCCGTGCCCCGGAGATTGAGCTCTCAGCGTCCGTGGATACCATCTCGGGCCGCCTCTCAGAGCGGCGTGACGACGATGTTGCGGAAGAAGACCACGTCCTTCGGCAGATGGTTCTGCAGGCCGATGAAGCCGCGCACCGAACGGTTGCCGACGAAGTCGGAGATCACCACCTGGCCGTTGAGCGTGACGTTGTACGTCTGTTCGACCACGCGGATGACGTAGGTGTTCCACTGCCCGGGTGGCTTCGCGGCGAGCACCAACGGCGGCTGGACGTCGTAGATCGCGCCCGTCTTGTGGAACAACGCCCCGTCGGGATTGCCGAGGTCGTCGATCTGCACCTCGTAGCCTTCGCGCACGGCGTTGAACGGATCGCCGTTCGGGTCGGGGAATCGCATGAAGATACCGGAGTTGTCGCCGGTCTGCGTGATCTTCCAATCGACGGCGAGTTCGAAGTTGCGGAATTGTGAGGCCGAATACCACAGCAGGCCAAGGCCGCCTTGCGTGCGAAGCGTGCCGTTGTCCACGACGAAATTCCCCGGACCGGCCTGCGTCCAGCCGTTAAGCGTGGCACCGTCGAAGAGCTGGACCGGCCCGGCCGGCGCCGTGGTGATCGGCTTCTCGAACATCCGCTCCGCGGCACGCCGCGCGAGCGCCACACCGGTCAGCATCGGGTTCGGCGAGCCGACCGAGGGGAAGAGCGCCGGCCCTGCGACCCAGGCATTCGGCACTTCATGGAAGCGCCCCCAGATGTCGGTCACGCCTTTCGTCGGGTCGGGGTCCATCCAGAGCGTGCCGGCTTCGTGGTGCGTCGTGCCGAGGAGGTCGTGACGGCTGGCGTGCGGGAAGACGTCCTTGGCCTCCTTGCCCGCCTGGCCGGGAACGACTTGTTGGTAATTGCCGCCGATCAGCACGTCGTACGGCTGGTCGGCGGCCAGCACGCTCGCAACCTCATCGGTCGCCGAATCGAGATCTTTCCACAGGAGCTGATCGGTTGGCGACGGGACGATCGTGACTTGCGCCTTCTGCGTGACGACCGCCTGGGTACCCGCCGCCGCGATCGGGATGAGGTCCACACGACTCGTCGCGCCCGTGTTGGGGGCGGGAGTCATCTCGCCGATGCCACGCAACGTGATGATGACCGATTCGTCGTTCACGTCGAAGTAGTCGAGCGTATCGATGTCCGGTATCTTGCGAAACAACTCGGCTTCCGAATTCGTCTGGTTCGGGCCGGCTGCGCTGGCGGTGATCTGAAGGTGGAAGTGGCCGTTCGGGCTCTTCCCCTTCACGAACAGGGCCGAGGCGTAGAGACGGTCGGGCGGGACGTTCAGCGAGCGGCGCGGAATCCGCATTGTGAAGTTGCTGCGCAAGTGCGCCATGAGATTGCAGCCGATCAACAGGTTCGTGTTGGGGAACGAACGCAGCGCGAGCCGCGCCGATTCGATGGTCCCGAGCGCGACGACGACCGCGCCATCGGCCGGAACCGCCAGATCACCGAGGCTCGTCCTCACGAGCGTCACCCGGTTGTTCGTCAGCCCCAGTTCGTTCACCGTGCAGTTCGCCACGATCATGAGCCGCTTTATGCGGTCGTCGCCATTCGACTCGACCCACGACTTGCGCGCCGCGTCCATGAGCAGCGGCATCGCACTGAACTTGTTGAGCGGGAATGTCCCCGCGCGCTCGGCCGCCGAGACGACCGCCAGCGGCGCTTCGAGGTCCTCCGGCGTATTGATCCCGAACCGGTGCGTGACCTGATTGATGCCGGTGAAGAGCCGGTCGATCAGCTTGTCGTGGAGCGGGCCGAAGATGAAATCGTTCGACGTGTCGGTGCCGATCTGTCGCCTGGCCTCGTTGAAATGGGCATCCTTCAGGTCCTTGACCACCGCCGCCGGCCAGCCCGCGAGTTCGCTGTCGGTGAGCTGCGGCGACCAGCCGCCGAAGAACAGCGAGCGTCCGGCGAGGCAATACGCGAGGCCGCTTCCGCCTCTGTCATATCCGAGGTTCGGCGACGCCGGCGCGGCCTGCCACGGCACGCGTCTCACCTCCGCGAACACGTCGCCGATGGTCGGCAGATTCTGGACGTGTTCGGGTATCACGAACGGCCCGCCCTCGAGGACGAGGATGCGGTGCTGACGCAGCCGCGAATCCAGTTGGAAGAGCCGATGGGCGATGACGCCGCCGAAGGAGCCACCGCCGATGACGATGACGTCGAAGGGCTTGCCGCCGCCGGTGGTGCTATCGAGTGCCTCCTGCATCGTGTTGCAGATGTAACGGCCGAAGACGTCACGGCTGAACGTGGTGTTCTCTGTGCCGAGTGGCATGGGTGTAGTCCGAGTTGAGGATTGCGAAATGAAGTCGGGTCGGGATACCCCGAACGCCCGCTGGCTCAAGGCGATGAGTCACGCAGTGGAGATACGAAAAACCTATCTAGACCGGGATCGGGTTGCCAGAGAATTTCCACGATCCCGCGTCCCCACTCCCTGCCGTCGATTTGTGACCCGGCTTCGCCGGACGGGTCGTCCGGACCGCCCTGCTGGCGGCTGTGCCGGGACACGACCCAGCCGACGTACATCGATGAGCACGCGACGGGCCGTCCTCGCCGCAACTGACCGCCAGCCCGCTCCTTGACCGCCCCGACCGGTGGCCGTACTGTTTCTGGGGCTGCCGTGGTTCGGTCCGTCCGCCACCGCGCTCCGGGGGGTGAGCCCAATGAACGGGTCGGTCAGGCTGAAACTCGCGAGGCGGGAGTTCTTCTCGGGGGGCGGCTTCTCCGGGACCTTCACCCCGATCTCGGTGAAGGTCAAGAACATCGCCTTCGCGAAGGACGTGGCGGTCCTCTACACGCCCGACGGGTCCTACTGGAAAGGGGCCCCGCTGGCGTTCGCGTCCCACGGCGGCGACTACGACGTCTTCAGCGGGACCATCAACGAGCAGGCCGTTCGGTTCGCGATCCGCTACGAGTCCGGCGGGGTCACCTCGTTCGACAACAATGGGGGACTGGACTACCGCTTCGACTTCAAACTGGCGATCGTCGGCGGGAACGTAGTCCTGAACGTCGCCACGGCCCGGCAGGGCATCCAGGCCGGGGGCGGGTTCGTCTTCACGACCTCTTGGCTCGAGGGGGAGATCCTGGTCAACAACCTTTCGTTCGTGAAGGACGTGGGGGTCCGGCTGTCGACCGACGGCGGCCTCAGCTTCCATGACACGTTCGGTTCCTTCGCCGGGCCGCACGCCAGCGGCAATGTCTTCGTGGGTCCAGGGGCGGAGGTCTGGAAGTTCCGGACCCCGGAGCTCAACATCGACCGCTCGTCGCCCGAGTTTCGCTTCGCGGTGTTCTACCGGAACGGGGCGACGGGCGAGTTCTTCTGGGACAACAATTTCAGCCAGGACTACAGGGTCAGCAAGGCGGACGGCGCGACGATCCAGTAGAGAGAGAGGCTCCATCTTGGGCGTTCGGGTCGCCGCGTGTCCTCGGGCCGCCGGGTGCGGCCCTCGGTCCAGAGGTCCTGGCCGCAGGCTGACGGCGGGTCGGCTCACGCCCGTCCCGCTCCACACGTCAACGACGGGGGCCACCGGACGGACACCGAAGTAGCGATGCCGCTTGTCCCAGTTGGTCAGGCCGTCCTCGGCGTTGCCCTTCTTGTCGTCGCCGATGTCGTCGTGCGAGCCGAGCGTGTACTTCACGAGGTTCCAGGCGTGGTCGTAGCCGTCCCAGCCGAGGAACCCCTTCACCCTGTTCAGCGGGTCCTGGCCGGCGAGGGCCCGCTGGCACTCGTGGTGCGAGTCGGCGTCCCAGGTGGCGCGGAAGCCGCCCGTCTTGACGATCCAGTGGTTGTCCGGCAGGTGCTCCGCGATGAAGTACCTGTCCGGGAACTCGGTGTTGTAGACCACGTCGAAGACCACCGCCAGGCCGCGGCGGTGGGCCTCGTCCACCAGGTGCGCGAGGCTGTACGGCGAGCCGTAGGATGACTCGGGCGCGAAGAAGGAGGCCGGGTTGTAGCCCCACGAGCGGTCCATGGCGTACTCGTGCACGGGGAGCAGCTCGATGCAGTTGAAGCCGAGGTCGCGGATGTACGAGAGCTTGCCCTCGACGTCCTCGAAGCTCGACCAGGCCTTGTTCAGGCCGTCGTTCCGGCCCGCGAAGCTGCCGACGTGCAGCTCATAGATCAGGAAGTCGCGGAACCGGGGCGTCTGGAGGGGCGACCAGGGGACGGCCCAGTCGCCCTGGATAATCGAGCCGTTCCGCTTGCTCGGGTCGGACCGGGTCAGGTCGGAGCTGATGACGTCGCGCGCGGCGGGGTCGGTCGTCTCGAACGCGGCGCCCGCGGCCGGCGTGATCTCGTAGCGGTAGAGCTGCCAGGGATTGACGCCCGGCACGGTGCCGCTCCAGTAGCCGTCCTGCTTGGTCAGCTCCTTGCGGGTGATCACGTCGACCGTTTCCCAGTAGGGACCGTCCTGGATCAACACGGCGACGGCCTGGGCGGTCGGCGCCCAGACCCGGAAGAAGCAGCCCGAGGCGTCGAGCCAGGCGCCGATGCGGTCGGTCAGATTCAGGGGCATGGGTCGCCCTCTCGTGCGGAGAATGAACATCGAGGCACAGACCGGTCGCCGGCCACGGTCCTATCATCAGCGAACGGCCGGGTAGCCCGTCAGCGGAAACTCCGGAATCCGATGCGGACGCCTGGCCGCGCAAGACCGCGGTCGGCTCGGGTAGAGTGAAGGCCCGCGGAGCGTCGTGGCCCCGCGGACCTCATCGACAACAACAGCGCCGCCGGGCATCGGGCCGTACCGATGCGCCCGGTCAGGGGACCAACTCCAATGCCGCCCGATCCCAAGACCACCCTGAACATGGCCACCCAGAAAGCCTGGACCCTGCTCGACGAGTTCAAGGCGTTCGCCTTCAAGGGGAACGTCGTCGACCTGGCGATCGGGGTCATCATCGGCGGCGCGTTCCACAACATCATCGATTCGCTGGTCAAGAACCTGATCATGCCCGTGATCGCCATCCTGATCCCGGGCGAGCGGCCCTACACGCACTGGGAATTCACGCTCCGGGGGAGCACGGTGAAGATCGGCCCGCTGCTGGGCGACATCACGCACTTCCTGCTCATCTCCGCGATCCTCTTCCTGTTCCTCGTCAAGTTCCTGGGCTGGCTGATGCGGCCGAAGAAGGCGGATGAAGTCGCCCCCGCCATGAACCGCCAGGAGGAACTGCTGACCGAGATCCGGGACCTGCTGAAGACGTCCCAGCGGAGTGCGGACTGATCGCCAAGAAGCTTCTTCGGCCGGGCCGAGATCCGACACGCCCCGCCGATCCCCACGTCGGGAACCGAGAGGCAGCGCCGGATGGTCGGTCGCAAGTTCCCGCTTGCACGGCAACTTGCGCTCGTGTCCAATTCACCAGCATCTCACATGCACGACGGGGAATCGCGGAAGAACGGCTCCTGCGCGCTCTGGTTTCGCGCTGTTGGCATCTTTATTGACGGGGGTGACCTTCATGAGCCGTGCCCGTCATGCCGCCGATCTCGAGCCCTACCGCGACTACCTCCGGCTCCTGGCGCGCCTGGAGCTCCACCCCCAGCTACGCGCTCGCATCGATCCCAGCGACCTCGTTCAACAGACCTTGCTCCACGCCGTCCAGGCGCTTGACCAGTTCCGCGGCGGGGGGCAACCGGCGCTGCTGGCCTGGCTTCGCCAGATCCTGGCCCGCAATCTCGCGATGGCCGTCCGCGACCATTACCGCGGCAAACGCGACGTCGGCCGCGAGCGGTCGCTCCAGGCGGCGCTGGACCGGTCGTCGGCGCGGATGGAGGCGTGGTTGGCCGACGACCGGCCCGGGCCTGGCGCCGTCGCCGAGCGTAACGAGCAACTGCTCCGGATGGCACGCGCCGTCGCCGCGCTGCCGGCGCCCCAGCGCGACGCGGTGACCCTGCACTTCCTCCAGGGACTGAGCGTCGCCGAGGTCGGGATCCAGATCGGGAAGACCCAGGGCGCCGCCGCCGGGCTGATCCGCCGAGGCATGCAACGACTCCGCGCCCTCCTCGAGGAATCACCATGAGCCAGTCCCCCGGCGATTGCTCGCCGAGCGACGATCGGTTTGACGCGCTGGTCGCCGCCTTCCTCGACGCCGCGCAAGCCGGTCGGACGCCCGACCGCGCGGCGCTGCTGGCGGCCCACCCCGACCTGGCATCGCAACTCGAGTCCTTCTTCGCCGACTACGACCGGCTCAGGCCCCTGGCCGAGCCCCTGCGCGAGATCGCCGCGCCCGGCAGCGACGATCCCACCCTGGCCCAAGGTGGGGATGAGGCAATGCCGGACCCCCGCGACCGGGCGCCGGTACCCGGCACGAGGACCGACTCATACGATCCGGCGGCGCCGCCGCGCGACGGCCCGCCACGTGGCACCCGCGTCCGCTACTTCGGCGACTACGAGCTGCTCGAGGAGCTGGGTCGGGGAGGCATGGGCGTCGTCTACCGAGCCCGCCAGATCAGCCTCAACCGCCCCGTCGCCATCAAGATGATCGCGGCGGCGAGCCTCGCCGATGATGCTGAGCTGCGCCGGTTCCGGAACGAGGCCGAGTCGGTCGCCGGCCTCGACCACCCGCACATCGTGCCGATCTATGAGGTCGGCGAATACGAGGACGACCACTACTTCAGCATGAAGCTGATGGAGAGCGGTAGCCTCTCCCGGCACGTCAAGGCCCCGGCCCGCGACGTCCGCGCAGCGGCGCGGACGGTGGCGGTGATCGCCCGGGCCGTGCACCACGCGCACCAGCGCGGCATCCTCCACCGCGACCTGAAGCCCGCGAACATCCTGCTCGATGCCGAGGGGCAGCCGCACGTCGCCGACTTCGGCCTGGCCAAGCGGATCGCCGCCGACAGCGGTCTGACGCGGACGGGCGCGATCATGGGCACGCCTTCGTACATGGCGCCCGAGCAGGCCACCGGGCGGCGGGCGGCGGTGACCACCGCCAGCGACGTCTACGGCCTGGGTGCCGTCCTGTACGCGCTCCTCGCCGGTCGGCCGCCGTTCCAGGGCGATACGGTCCTGGAGACGCTGGAGCAGTTGCGCGAGCGGGCCCCCGAGCCGCCTCGACGGCTCAACCCGCGTGTGGGCCGCGACCTGGAGACGATCTGCCTGAAGTGCCTGGAGAAGGAGCCCCGGCGGCGGTACGGCTCGGCGGAGGCGCTGGCGGAGGACCTGGATCGCTTCGTCGCGGGCGAGCCGATCTTGGCACGACGGACCTCGACCCTGGAGCGAGTGGTCATGTGGGCGCGGCGACGACCCGCCATCGCGGGGCTGCTCGGCCTGCTGGCGCTCTCGGTCGCGGCGGGATTCGGAGCGGTCGTGTGGCAACTCGGCAAGACCGAGGAAGCCCGCGGAGAACTGGCCGAGTCGAACCTCTCGCTGACCAAGGCGAACCGGGACCTGACCGCGACCAATGTGAGCCTGGAAGATCAGCTCTATGCCAACAGGTTCGCCGTGGTGGCTAAGTACTTCGCCGAGTACCCCGATCGGATTGGCTCCGCTCGACTTATCCTCGAGGATTGTCCGCGACGACCCCGCGGATGGGAGTGGCAATTCCTGAACCGGACCTTGCACGAGTCCCCCCCGCCCGTCGCCAGGTCGTGGGACTTCGACCTCGTGGCGTTCCACCCCGACGGCCGTCGGATCGCCACCGCCAGCGTCCTGGACAGGGTGGTGCGGATCAGGGACGCCAGGACCGGCGCAGTCGTCCGGATACTCGATCTCCCCGCGGGGGCGGCCCCTGCCGGAAGAGGAGATACCGGCTACGGGCCACCTCTCAGCTGCCTCGACTTCAGCCCGGACGGTCGCCTCCTCGCAGGTTCCTTCTGCCTCGGTGATCACACCTCGGCGGGACATGGCTCGGGGGACGACTTGACCGTCTTGGTCTGGGACGTGACCAGCGGGGAGTTGAGGCACACGTTCGGTGGGCATCCTTGTACCTCAATCGCCTTCCGTCCCGACTCGCGCCGGCTGGCGATCTCCACCTACGATCCAGCGAATACACCCCGTTTCGGCGTCACGATCTGGGACCTGGAGACCGGGCGTTCGATCGCACGGTTCGGCGAGGATACGCTCCTCAACCCGGTCTACAGTCCCGACGGCCGCCGCCTGGCCTGCTACCACAAGAACCCGACGGACGGGGCCGCGAAGGTCTCAGACGGGTCCGCGGAGATCGCCATCGTGGATGCGGAGACCGGCAGTGTAATCCGCAGCCTGAAGAGGTCCGAATCGGGTACGCCCTCTTCGCCAATGGATTTCCTCTCCCCTTCGCCTTCTGGAAAGGCGTTCAGCCCCGACGGCCGGCAGCTGGCGAGCGCCGCGATGGACGGGACGATCCGGGTCTGGGATGTGGAGGCCGGCCGGTTGCTCCTGAGCCTCAAGGGCTACGAGCGGATGACGCTCGCCGTGTCCTTCCCCCCCGACGGCCGCCGCCTCGCCTCGCTCGGTGCGTCCTCCGATACTCCCGACGAGAGGGAGATCAGGGTCTGGGACCTCACGTCGGGCCGGCTCCTGCTGACCCTCGCCGCCGGGAAGTCTCGATGGGACTGGAACGCGGTGGGATTGCGTTTCAGCGAGGACGGTCACCGGCTCATCATGAGGGGGGCCGGCGGCGATACCTTCAAGGAGAAGGGGGGCGCCCTGGTGTGGGACGGGAGGCCCGTCGAGCGGACGACCGGGCCGTGCGTCGCGACCCTGCGCGGGCCCTTCATCGGGGTCGCGTTCAGCCCCGACGGCCGGCAGCTGGCGCTCCAGGAGAGCAGACGGGAGAGCGTGGGCCTGTTTCGCAACTTCCCCTCGAAGCTGGGAGTGAAGGTCGTGGAGGTCGCACAGATCACCCGCCACGACCCGCTGCCGCCCGGCGGCGATCCTCCGTCGGGGAGGCCGGGGGCCCGCTCCTACCTGCACTCGACCCTGGGGAACATAGCCTTCAGTCCCCGCGGCCGCCGCCTCTACGCGCTCCAGGACAGGCCCAACGTCAAGGGGCATATCGTGATGTTGGACTCGGACAGCGGCCGGCCGGCCGGCCGCCTGAAGGAGATGGCGGGGCAGATCGACACCTTCCAGCTTAGCCCCGACGGCTCCCGGTTGGCGACGAGCGGACTTGCTGGCTTGATCAGGATATACGACGCGATGACCGGCAACCCCGTCGACGTCGTCGGACCCCACGGGCACCCGATCTCACGGCTGGCCTATAGCCCCGATGGCAAGGCGCTCGCCTCCGCCAGCGAGGCGAGGGTTAAACGCTGGGATTTGGCGACCGGCCGAGAGCGTTTCGCCCTCCTCGGTAGTGGGTACCGGGGCCTGGCCTTCAGCCCCGACGGGCGTGTACTCGTCACGGCCGGCCGCCGGATCGAGCTCTGGGATGCCGCGAGCGGGGCACCGATCCGCACGCTGCCCGCGGGATCTCCATTCCTTCCCTATGCCCCGGCGGCCTACGGCCCCGATGGGATGTCGACCGGCACGGGCGCTGACCGCACTGGCTCCCTGGTAGCCTACAGCCACGATGGGGAGCTGCTCGCCGAAAGCTCACAGAGCACCGTGCGGATCTGGCACGCCCCCACGGGCCGGGAACTCCGCATCCTCCGCGGGCACACCCTCGGGATCATCGACCTGGCGTTCAGCCCCGACGGCCGACACCTCGCCTCGTGCGCCGGGGTTGGTCCGTGGATCGGATACGAGAGGGAGGAGCCGAGCGAGGGGGAGGTCATGATCTGGGACTTGACGCCGACTCCTGACGAGCTCGATCGCCTCGCCCGGTGGCTGGCGACGGCGGCCGATCCGCATGTCCGCGACCCGAGCCGGGCGGTTGCCCTGGCGCGGCGGGCCGTCGCGGCGGCTCCCGAGAGCGACGCCTACAGGGGCACCCTCGGCGTGGCCCTCTGCCGGGCCGGGGACTGGGGCGGATGTATCGCGGAGCTGGAGCGGGCGCGGCCGCTGCAGGGCGGTTTCGAACACCTGGCCCTGGCCCTGGCCCATGCCCGGCGAGGCGACGCGGATCGGGGGCGCGATTGGTACAACCGCGCCGCACCGTATGTGGATCGAGGCCTCTCTTCGGACGAGGGACTAGGCCCCTTCCAGGACGAGGTCGCATCCCTGTTGGGGCTGGCCGTCAGGCCAGAACAGGACGATACGGCTCGCCTCCAGGAGGATGAAGAGGCCAACTCGCTCCGCAATCTCGGCCGGGCATTTCTGGATGTCGGGCGTCGCGAGCAAGCGCTGGAGGCGTTCCATCGGGCCCGGGACATCCGCAAGCGGCTGCTCCGGCTGCCGCACAGCCCCGTTCTGGCTCAAGATCCCAGGATACTCTCCGACCTCTATCATCACATCGGCGAGCTGTACAGGTCGCAGGGCCGGCCTGACGCGGTCATCACGCTCCACGAAGAGGCCCGGGAGTTCCTCCAGGGCCTGATCCGCGAGAGGCCCACCGACAGCACGCAAGCGTCTCGCAATTGTCTATTGGCCCTGAAGGATGTCTTACTCGACCTCGGAATCGCCCGGCATGAGGCCGGCCAGGAAGCCGGGGCCCTGGACGCGTTCCGCGAGGCCTTGGCCCCCGTCGAGGTGGCGCCTGCTGAAGGGGCTTACGTCGCCGCCGAGTTCCGGGGTCGGATCGCCAAGGCTCACACCTGGGTCGGCCTCATACACCTGGAGAAGGGCCGGGTGGACGAGGCGCTGGAGTCGACCCGGCAAGCTGAGGCGATCCTCGAGAAACTGCTCTCCTCCCTGGACACCCGAAACCGCACCGGCCAGGCCGAGATCCTATATAGCCTGGCCTGCGTCCTGGCGCAACACGGCGCCATCGTCGACCGTAGCCGGGCGGCGCCGACCTCCTCCGAGCGGGCCGAGCGTCGAACCTATACCGATCGTGCCCTGGCCGCGCTGCGGCGAGCCCTCGCGACAGACCCTCTGACCTACTCGCGGACCAGGCCGACCGAATTCATGTTTCGTTATCACAGACTCTATTACGGCATCATTATGGACTTGCTGTTCCCGTCCAACCCGTTCCAGCAGTAGCATGGGGCCGAAACCGATGTTCCGTCATCTCTTCCGTTCGCTAGGGTCTCTCGCCCTGCTGATCGTGCTCCTGGTCGGCTTAGGGACGTCCCCGGGCGGGTGCGGCCCTAGCGAAGTGGGAACCATCTCGCTCGACGAGCGCGAGGGATTCGGCAAGGACGACACGCCAATCCTCGATCGGGCCAAGGTCGGCCGGCAAGCGCCCCTTGGCGTCAGACGCCCTGCCCGACAGAAGGGCTGGAGGCCTGGAGTCCCTGGCTCATAAAAGGTGCAGCTTCCTCTCGCATCCTTGAAGACGACCGACCCCAGGAGACCGCCCGATGTCTCGCTTCCAGACCGAGCCGCGCCCCTGCCGTGGCTTCACCCTGATCGAGTTGCTGGTAGTGATCGCGATCATCGCCGTGTTGATCGGCCTGCTCCTGCCCGCAGTGCAGGCGGCGCGCGAGGCCGCGCGACGTGCCCAGTGCGCTAACAATCTCAAGCAGGTCGCCCTGGCCACCCAGAACTATGCCAGTAATCATGATGTCTTACCGGCCGTGAGTCTGGCCGGCAGAAGGAGCGTCTTCGTGGCCCTCCTGCCCCACCTCGAACAGCAGGCGATCTTCGATGCCGTGAACTTCTCCCAAGGTATATATAGTTCAATGGCTAATGCGACGATCCTTGGCATTGGCTTCTCCACCCTCTGGTGTCCCAGCGACCCTGAGGTGGGCAGGCAAGGAACGTTCCCGGGGAATGTCCCTCCAATCTGGAACTGGCCCTCGGGCGAGTACGCGCTCCGATATACCAGTTATGCAGCCAACCAGGGAATGCCCCGCTATTCGGGAGATCCGTTCACGGGTTTCGTCAGCACCATTTATGATCTGGGGCCGTTCTCTCTCCTGGGGCCAGCCGGCATCAGGCTTGCCGGTATCACCGATGGGACGAGCCAGACGATCGCCTTCGGGGAGAGGGCCTACGGCCTGATCAAGCCCAGACCTCCAGGAGACTGGGGGTCTAGCAATAAGATCCTGAAATTCTGGTGGCCTTCCGGAGATGCCGGCGACACGAGGTTCGCCACCCTCTACGCGATAAACCCTCATCATTCTCGCCCTCGAGCTAGCCTCTCATATTTTGATGCCGATGCAAATATGGGCAATGCGATCGTCAATGGAGCGTCGAGCTTCCACCCCGGCGGCTGCAACTTCGCCTTCCTGGACGGCTCGGTCCACTTCCTGAAGGAGACGATCGATTGTTGGACTTATAGGCCCGGTTTCAATGGCTTTGTCGCTCCAAGCAGCCCCCCCGGGGTCTATCAGGCGCTATCTACCCGCGCCGGCGGCGAGGCTATCAGCGCCGACGCATACTGAGCCGAGGCCACCCCGAGCGACCGGAGCGGCAAGACCCTCCCGGCCAGCACAGGTTACCCTCCGGCCCAGGGCGGGAATCGAGGTGGAGGTCGCATTCAAGGAGCGGCCCGGCCGGGTCCGCTGGGCGGGGGATTGATGCGGTAGAGGTGGACCCCGTAGCCCTTGAAGCTGTCACGCCAGGTACCGGCTTTCGATTCCAGGGTCCTACCTTCGCCGAGAACCTCGACGCGGCGGTCGGCGCGGTCGGGGAGGGTGAAGGTGGCCTCGGCGTGGCCCTCGCGCATGGCGGCCGCGAGGACGTACGTGCGGCCGGCGTGGCGTTTCACGACGAAGTCGATCGGGACGGACGCGTCAGAAGAGGTGACCTTGGCCGCGTCGGGAATGTCCGGGCTGTTGAGCGCGGGGGCGAGGTCGTGGATCTGCGCGTTGACGGCCGCCACGCCGCGGGCCATGTCCTCGTCGGCGAGGAGGCCGGCCTCGATGAACTTCGGCCTGAACTCGTGGGCGAAGTAGATCAGCCCCTTCGCCCCGTGGATCAGGGCCATCCACACCTCGGAGCGGACCTGCTCGGGGGTCGGCTTGCGATCGGGATTGTTGATCCGGGTCGTCTCGATGCAGCACCAGACGTCCTTCTTGCCGCCGCCCCACTTGCGGAGCCGGTCCACGCCGAAGGGCACGTACCAGAGCTTGCCGGCGACGTCCTTATGGTCGTGGCTGGCGGGGTAGATGTCGAACGAGGCGATGTCGCAGCCTTCCACGTACCGGGGGTAATCCTCCGGGTGGTTCGTCCGCACCCCGCGCCCGTACCAGCCGTCCCAGGCCACCCCCTGCCCCAGGTTCAGCAAGACGGGGCGATCGGGGTCGGCCTTGCGGATCCGGTCGTAGCCCTCGACGATCTTCTCCGGCGGGATCGGAGGGCCGTAGCCCTTGCCACGGCCCAGCGACTGGGCGTTGTCCGGCTCGTCGCCGTGCATCCAGCCGATAATGGTCGGGCGGTCCTTGAACCGCAGCGATCGCTCACTCTGCCCGCAGATCAGGCGGATGCCCGCCCTGTCGAGGAGGTCGAGCTGCTCGTCGGTGGGGCCCCTCCAGAGCCCGACGTACGTGTTGATCCCGATGGCCCGGTACCGCTCCGCGTTCGCCGGTGCCTGGAGCCAGACCGCGATCGGGAAGAACCCGGGGTCGGTCGGCAAGCCCCGCCGGAACGGCGCGTCGGCCGCATGGGCCCAGCCGCTGGAGCAGGCAATTGTGAGCAGGATCCACAGGCGAGTTCGCAGGGGCGCTGGGGTCATGGCTGGGACCTCGCTGATCGGCCCGGTGTCTGGTCCTCGGGACGCTCTCACCTTCGATTCTGGATCGGCCCGGGACCGCGGTCAATCCGACGGCGGCCGGTCGGCCGGGCTGCCCTCCTCAAGCTCGGCGCTTGACGTCGCGGGCCGGGCCGCATAGACCCTCCAGCGTGAGACGACCTGGATGATCGCGAGGCGTCGTCGCGCCGGCCGAGCACTGCGGCGTCAGGTTCCTCCGACGATGAATTGGAAGGCTCCAGGGGATGAGCGAGCAACCCACGCCGCAGCGGCCGTCTTCGCCCCACCGCAGAGATCCGCACCCTCAATCCCGCGCCGCAGGCCCGCCGGGAGCGGGCTTCGCCACCGGGATCCACGGCGGCCAGGTCGGGTCGCGTTCCATCCGCTCCACGAACGCCTGGGTCCAATCGTAGACGCCATACATCACGAGCCGCGTCTTCACGGCCTGCCTGAGATGCTCCAATGCACCGACCCGGTCACCCTCGGAGAGCCGGATTCGGAAGAGGGCCGAGCGGATCAGGAGCTCGTCACCTGGCAGCTTCCGGGCCAAGTGAGCGTACTCATCCTCGGAGATCTTGCCGGTGAGGACTGCGAGGAAGAGCTCGTTCTGCGAGTTGAATTCCGACAGTGTCGCGGTTCCACCGTCTCCCAGCATGCCCAGACGCGCCAGCTCGATAGCCTGGGACCTTCGGCCGATGAGCAGAAGGAAGTTCATGAGTTGGAATGGTCCTCCTTCGGCGCGATAGCGGTCGGCGACGCCTCGGGCCGCCGCGAGCGCGGCCTCGACGCTGCCGGACCGGTCGAGAAGAAGAATCGGGCGGTTCGACTCACAAACGACCGAGTCGCCCCCCAGTGCCCTGAAGCGATCGAGCACAGCCTCACCTTTCGACGGGTCGCCGCGTCGGAAATGGGCGATCGATGCACTGTTGGCGAATTGCCCATGAGACGGCCAGCGGCCGAAACCCCGGATCCAGCCGTCGATGGCCTCCTCGTGCCGGCCTGCGAAATCCAAATACCAATTGCGGAAGGTAGCGGCCAGGGGCGACTCGGGGAAACGCCCGAGGGAGTCGGCCGCCGCGCGGACCTGATCCAGGGCCCGGCGTTCCTCGTCGACCCGGCCCAGGCGGGCCAGCACCCTCGCCTCTGCGAGGTGGGCCAGCAGTTCCTGGGTATGCACGCTCGGGCCGTCGAGCATTGCTGCTTTCGCCGCGGAAAGGTCCTCCAGGGCGCGGGCCACGTCGGCGGGATCCTCGGTCTGGAGCGCTAGGTTGGAGCGGATCTCCGCCCGGGTGAGGCGGACGGCCGGTGCGAGGCCCCGGAGGCCCGACGCCATCTCCAGAGTGGCGAGTGCGGCTTTCGAATCGAAATAGCTCTGCGCCTGGGCGAGGAAGAGGTAATCCTCGGGGCCGCGCGCGGGCTGGTGGCCCAGGGCCTCGAGGATTCGGAGTGATCGCTCGTTCTGGCCCAGCCACAGGTAGGCGGTGGCCAGCATCGCCTGCGGGGCGACCCGGTCGGGGAGCAGCCGGGCCGCCTGCTCGAGCTCGCGGGCTGCCAGGACATGATCCCCCCGATACAACGCTACCTGCCCCCGGAGCATCCTCACCTCACCCGTCGAGGCACCCAGGGCCTCGGCCTGGGCGATGGCCCTGTCGGTCTCGTCGAAGTCGCCGCTCAAGGCGATCAGGATCGCCTTCTCCAGGGCCGCCTGGCTGCGCTCGGCGAGCAGGCGTTGCCGTGTCCGGTGGGCCTCCAGGCCGAGGGCCGCCGCGGCGGCCATGGCGATGGCGGCTGCGCCGATCGCCGTCGCCAGACCCGGTCGCCGGCGCGCCCAGCGGACCATGCGCCCGACCGGTCCGGTCCGCCGCGCGGAGATCTCCCGGCGGCCAGCGAACCGACGCAGGTCCTCGGCCATCTGGCCGGCCGTCTGATAGCGGCGGTCCGGGTCCTTCTCCATCGCCTTGACGCAGATCGTCTCCAGATCGATCGGCACGCGCTTGTTGAGCCGGCGCGGCGGGGGCGGGTCCTTGTGGAGGATCTGGCTGAGGACCTGCTCCCGGCGTGCGCCGTCGAACGGAGGCCGAAGCGTGATCATCTCGTAGAGCGTGGCGCCGAGGCTGTAGATGTCGGTGCGGTGGTCGAGCGGGACGCGACCCGCGGCGAGCTGTTCGGGCGACATGTAGCGGGGCGTGCCGACGATCTCCCCGGTCAGCGTTACGCCGGGTTCCTCCAGGACGCGGGCGAGGCCGAAGTCGTTCAGGCTGAGCCGTCCATCGGGCGACAGGAGCAGGTTCGACGGCTTGACGTCTCGGTGGACAATGCCGTTACGATGGGCGTAGTCGAGGGCCTCGGCGACCTCGGCGAGCATACGGGCGACGCGATCGAAGTGGTCCGAGCCGGTACCCGAGCCCGTCGATCCGGAACGGGAGCCGCTCGGTGCTGGCGCGACCGCTCGGTTCGCCGTCGGCTCGTAGGCCGCGGTTACCTCCGGGTCGGGAGGTTCGGTCGACTCTCGCCCCGGATCCGATCCCGCGACGACCGGAGGACATTGGCCCTGGGCGTCACGCCACTGCTCCAGGACCCGGTCGAGAGAGAGCCCATCAATTCGTTCCATCGCGTAGAAGTGCTGGCCGCTCTCCTCTCCGATGGCGTAGACGGGCACGATGTTGGTGTGGTGAAGGCCGGCGGCGGCCTCTGCCTCGCGCCGGAATCGAAGGACCGCACGTTGCGAGAGTCCGATCCCACCATCGAGGACCTTCAAGGCGACTCGGCGGTTGAGAGATTTCTGCCGGGCCTCGTAGACGACACCCATCCCGCCCCGGCCGATCTGCCGGATGAGTTCGAAGTCGCCCAGACAACGAGGCATCTCGCCCGGTGGCGCCATGGGCGACCTCCACACAGGTAAGGCCGTGCCGAACGAACTGAGAGCATCCGATTATGGGACCCGGCGTGCACGCTGTCCACGGTCGGAGCGGCCGAGGGGCAGTGAGATGGATGACGCCCGGCGCTTGACGCTGGAGACCGGTTCGCCTCGACCGTCCGGCGTGCGACAATGCGAGGATCGCCGCGGGCGAGCACCGCGGGGGTAAATTCCGCCGACGATGAGGAAGGGCTCCGGGCGATGAGCGAGCATCCCGCGTCGCAGAGGCTGATCAGGATCAGCAAGTACCTGGCGAAGCACCTCCGGCATGCGCCGGATCGGCTCGGGTTGACCCTCGAGCCCGGCGGCTGGGTGCGGGTGGACGACTTGCTCGCCGCGGCTCGCAGGCACGGCTTCCGGATCGCCCTCGAGGATCTCGTCGCCTGCGTCCGGTCCGACGACAAGCAGCGCTACGCGTTCGACCCGACGGGCGAGCGGATCCGGGCCAACCAGGGGCACAGCGTCGCGGTGGACCTGCAACTGGAGGAGAGGCAGCCCCCCGAGACGCTCTATCACGGCACGGTCGAGCGGTTCGTCCCGTCGATCCTGCGCGAGGGCCTGCTCCGCGGGAAGCGGCACCACGTCCACCTCTCGAAGGACGTGGCGACGGCGGCGAAGGTCGGGGCCCGAAGGGGCGAGCCGGTGATCTTCGCGGTGGACTCGGGGAGGATGTCGCGCGAGGGATGCCCCTTCTACCTCTCGGCCAACGGCGTCTGGCTGACGGACGCCGTGCCGCCGCAGTACCTGTCTCGCACGGCGATCACAAGCACCGCAGATGACCCGCGGGGTCCGGACGGCATCGGCCCCGATCACTCCGCGCCGGGGCGGTAGATCCGGATGGTTCCCGAACGCTTCTCGGCCAGGTTGAGCGTCCCCTGCTGCACGAGCCGCTTCTCGGCCTCGTCGGTGCCGTCGACGCCCACGTTCTGATGGAGGATCACCAGGATCGGCCTCGGTCCTTTCTTGCGGACGGCGGCGACGATCGCCGTGTGGTGGGGATAGGAGAACGTCGAGGTCAGCAGCCCGCCGTTCTCCAGCGCGCGGTGGCGCACGAAGACGGCGTTCTCGAACTGGAGGATGTCGCCCGGACGGACGTCGCGGAAGGCCGCAACTTCCTCACCCCACGGGACCGGGGCCCGTCGCCGGACCTTCGCGCCTGCGTGCCGCAGGGCCGCGACCGCGAGCGAGGTGCATTCCCCGTCGCCCACCTTCTGTCCCACCTGGGATTTCGCGTACTCGACGATCTTCTCCGACATCGCGGGCTCGCCGGCCCACAGGAGCATGGCTAGGAGTGGGGTCATCGTGGTTCCCGAGACGTAAGCACATGGCCGCGGTTGTTCATGTGTCCTTGCGTCTCCGTGCCCGGACCCTCACCCGGCCTTCGGCCACCCTCTCCCGCTCTCGCGGGCGAGGGATCGATCCTTCTCCCTGCGGGAGAAGGTGCCCCGGAGGGGCGGATGAGGGCCCTGGAAACTCAAGAACAACCATGACCGCCCGTGAGACGAGGATCATCGACCGGGGACACAGGAATTGTCGGGAATCGCGGGCGTTTCGCCAAGCCCAGGAGTTGCTGCGTCAGGCCAGGTCGGCGATCGGCTTCCCTTCGGACAGGCGGCGCGGCACCTGCTGGAACTCGTCCCAGTACTCGAGGCGATGATCGACGCCGAGGTGATGCAGGATCGTGGCGGCGAGGTCGGCGGGGGTGACGGGACGATCCGCGACGTGGCTGCCGATGGCGTTCGTGGCGCCGTAGACCTGGCCGCCGCGGACGCCGCCGCCGGCGAGCAGGACGGTGAAGGCGTGGGGCCAGTGGTCGCGGCCCGTCTTCTCGGTCATGTTGTTCTGCACGAACTGGCCGACCCTCGGGCTCCTCCCGAACTCGCCGGTGGCGACGACGAGCGTCGTGTCGAGCAGCCCGCGCTGGTGGAGGTCCTCCAGGAACGCCGAGTACGCCCGGTCGAACCGGGGCGCGAGGCGCTCGCGTAGCTTCGGGAAGTTCTGGTGGTGCGTGTCCCAGTAGGGCGAGACCTTGTCGGAGGCCGACTCGTCGTCGTAGTTGACCGTCACCAGCGAGACGCCGGCCTCCACCAGGCGGCGGGCCAGCAGAAGGCTCTGGGCGAACTTGCCCTCGCCATAGCGTTCGCGGACCCGGCGCGGCTCGCGGTCGAGTTCGAACGCGCGGAGGGCCTGGGCATCGCCGAGCATCGCCTGGGCCGTCGCCTGGTTGGCCGAGACGATCTCGTCCTGCCGAGGAGGGAGCAGCCCCGGCTCTGCGGCCCCGTCGAGGCTCCGGAGCAGCCCGCCCCGCGCCCGGACCCGCTCGAGCGCCAGGCCCGCGGGGAGGCGGACGCCGGGCACCTGGAAATCGGGGCTGCTGGGATCGCCTTCGACGAGGAACGGCCGGTGGATCGCCCCCATCCGGCCGCCGAACTGCCCGGCGATCGGCCTGTCCTGGCCGGCGAACTGGGTGAACCAGGGCAGCACGATCGAGGGCGGCCAGCCCCCCTGCCCCTGCCCAAAGCGCGCGACCATCGAGGCGATCGACGGCCAGTCCTCCGGCCGTGCCTGGTCGGTCACCGGCGCGCCGAAGTAGGGCCGGCCCGAGTACAGCTCGCTGCACGCGGGCCCGTGCACGGGCATCTGGTGGGTCATCGACCGGACGAGGCAGACACGATCCATCGTCGCCGCGAGCATCGGGAGATGTTCGCAGATCTGGATGCCTGGCACGCTCGTATCAACCGGCCGGAATTCGCCCCGGATCTCCAGCGGCGCCTTCGGCTTCATGTCCCAGAGGTCGATGTGGCTGGGCCCGCCGAAGAGGAAGATGAAGACGCAGGAGTTCCCCCGGTGCCTCGACTCGCCGCCCCCGGCCGTGGTCGCCGCCCGGAGCCGGACCAGCTCGGGGCCCGCCAGCCCCAGGGCGCTGAGCCCGCCGGCGCAGAGGATCGCCCGGCGCGAGAATTGCCTGTTTCCAGGACTCCCGTACTCGCGGTCGATCCAGAACATGGGACCATCCCGTTGACCAACGTGGAGTCGAATTTCGTCGGACGAGCGTGGCGGTTTCATCGTACCCAGAATCTTCACGGTTCACACGCCCGTCCAACGTCTTTGCGGCCTGGCTGAGACGAAACCTGTAACTCGACTGCCCCTCGACGCTGCCATTGAGAAGTCGGCTGACCACGGCGAGGCAGCCGATTGCGCAGAAATTGCCATTTTCATGATTATCCGAATCAACGTGAATATTAACGGATTGTTGAACAATCGCTGAAACGACCTGAACATATCGATTTACGAACCGGTGCATTTGCGATCTTGCGACTGCGCAATCATGCTCGGTCCGGGTTTTGCTGGGGAGTGCTCCGGATTTTTGCCGGGGCCTCATGTGCGGCCCCTGTCGGAACCCGGAGATTGATGATGCTGTTGATCTACTGGCTGCCCTCGGTGTTGATGCCCACGTTGTGCATGCTGCCCGCCGCCTCCGTCGCCGGATCGCTGTCCACCTCTTCGAGCCCGGCCCCCGTCGGGAGCCTCCAGGGCGACCTCGAGTGAGCCAGACCATCTCGGTCGCCCAGCGCTGAGCCTTGCGTCCTCGACGCGACCATGGAAACACGTTGAACCACCTTCGGGACCGGCCTGGCCCGATTCGATGGGCAGGATGCCCGGGATCGTGCTCCCGGCCGACCCGGCGAACCGAGCGGGCCCGCCGATCTCTCGGATTCCGGAGATCGACGGGCCCTGGCTGTGCGCACGGCGTGCTCATGGCTGGTGCATGTCGCGCAGCAGGATTGTCCCGTCCCGATGAAGGGTCGCGATGATTCGTCCGTCTCCCGAGAAGCACGGGACGCTCTCGTCCCTGGTCCGGAGGAGGAGTTCGCCGCGGGAGGCGTCCAGCAGGCTGAGCTCGTCCGGCGGCATGGAAGCCCGGCCGCTCATCGCCGCGACGCGCCAGCGCAGGCCATCCAGTGAAAGCGGCCCCGAGCTGAGCATCGCCAGCGAGGCGAGGGCTGAACCGTCCGGGGAGAGCCAGAGCATCCTCGGCGCGAAGCCCGTGCGATGCGGATGGAACATGGCGCGCCGGGTTCGCGTTGCGACGTCCCAGACCTCGATCGCGCCTCCGGTTCGGCCGATCGCGACGGTCGTCCCGTCGTCGGAGACCGTGATCGTGGTCACCGCCGTTGATCCGGCGATCCTCGTTGCCTCCCGGTCCTGCTCCGCGTCCCAGAGCACAACGTCGGTCAGTTCCGGGAGCTGCACGCCGCGGGCGAAGGGCGTCGTGGCGATGGCGACTTGGCGGCCGTCCGGTGAGGCGTGCGTGGTCGACTGCGGCGACCGGCACGACAGCGTCCGGCGCGCGGTCTCACGTCCCGACGACACGTCCACCTCGATTGCCACGAGCCGGTTCTGCCCGTCCTGGACGAGGACCCTCAGCACCTCGCCACCGTCCATGAAGGCGAGTCCGCCGTGGACGATCCCGACACCCGGTGTCGGCAGCGAGGTGCGGATCTTGCCCGACGAGACATCGACCAGGTCGGCCGTCAGGTTCTGGCCGACGGGCCCCCGGGTGATGGCCGCGACGGTGCGGCCGTCGGGAGAGAAGCACGCCTGGTAGATGTCCCGTCCTCCGGGCATCGCCCAGCGCGCCGTCTCGCGGCCCGTCACAGTGTCGAGCAGGACGGCCGAGCCGCCGTGCGCCGCCAGGAGAGTTTTGCCGTCGGGGGAGACGGCCTGGGGGACGCAAAGCCTGCTCCTGGCCGTGACCGGCTGCTTCTCGAACTCGTCGAGCGACAGGCCCCCCGTCCGGATGATCAGCCGGGCCGGCCAGGAGGGCGACGAGACGGACCACCAGGCCGCCACGGCGAGGATGGCCGCGAGCAGCAGTACCACCGCGAGGAGATTGCGACGCGGCAGCCGAGAACGGCCGTGAGTCTCGCCCGGCTGCTCGGGCCGCCTCAGCCCCGTGCTCATGCGCCGGTCCCCGGCGCGAGCCCCAGCTCGATCGGCGTCCGGCCGCGCCGTGCCCGACCCGCGACGCCTTCGTACTGCCGCAGCGCCAGCAGCGTCAGCCCGATCGCGGCGGCGAGGTACGACGCCAGGCTGAGGACCCAGAAGAGGAGGGACCACATCGGCCCGTGGTCGACGGCCCGGAGAGTCACGCCCCACGCCCGCAACTCGCTCTCCAGCTCCGGGCCGATGCTCGGGGAGATGATCGTCTTGCTGATGTCCGTCGGCATGAAGCCCGGCCAGAGCAGCGGGGCGTAGCGCTGGATATTGCTGAGGATCGCCTGGCCCAGCAAGTTGATCAGCAGCAGGCAGGACGTGGTGAGAAACTGGGCCCGCCAGGTGGATCGGAGCCGGAGCGAGATGCAGACGCCCAGCGCCGCGGCGAACCAGCCGAAGACCGCCAGTGCGAGGATCAGGGCCGGGAGGCTCAGGGGGTGGATCGACCGGGAGAGCACTCCCGCCAGGGCCATCAGCAGGATCGCCGAGACGACCATGCGAGGCCGCCAGAGGGCGCCGAACAGCTTCGCCAGGATGATCTCACCGCCGGTAAGGTCGGTGGAGGTCAGGCTCACCCAGGTGTCCTCCTCGTGCTCCGAGGTGATCGAGGCCGCCGCCGCGCCGGCCACGCTGAGGATGCCCGCGAGGAAGACGAGCGGCACCACGGCCTGGAGGAACCCGAGGAACTGCCACCGGTGCATCGACACGAGCCACGTCCCCGGCTGCGCCCCGGGAGTCTCGCCCCACATCTCCAGGAACGCCAGGGCGCCGAACCAGGCCGTGTAGTAGACCAGGAAGCCCCCGCCGGTCAGGGTGACCAGCAAGCCCACGAACCGGGCGAAGCCCCGGGCGCGTGCCGTGAAGAGTTCCTTCCAGAGCATCGGCCGGTCGCCGAGCGACGGGCGCGACCGCAGGCGGAGCGGGCGGCGGGCGGCGAACAGGCCCGTCAGGAGACGCCGCCCGGCGCGGCCGCCTTCCAGGGCGCGGAACGCCGGCCGGACCTGCACCGCGGCCAGTAGCGCGAGCGCGAGGCCGGCGATCAATTGATACGAGATCATCTCGCCCAGCTCGGGGAATATCGGGCCTCCGCCCAGCGCGACGCCGAAGAGCAGGCCGCGTGCCTGACCGACCGGCGAGCTGACTCTCCAGGCCTCGAGGGTCACATCGACGACCCGGTCCAGCACACGCCAGCCGGTGGAGGGGGGGATCCCGATGAGCGTCGGCAGGAAGAGCCAGAGGAACTCGAGCCCGTAGCTGACGAACAGGGCGTCGCGGGCCCGCCGGGTGACCGTCGAGACCCAGATGGAGAGCGTCGCCAGGAGCCAGGCGGTGCTGGCGGCAGCCCCGCACGCCAGGGCGATCAGCATCGGATCGATCCCCCCGAGCAGCACCAGCAGGCTGAGGATCGGGAAGCCCACCGCCAGGAGCACCCCGACGTGGAGCATCCGGGCGAGCAGCTTGCCGATCACGATCTCCGGCCCGGTCAGCCGGCTGGCCATCAGGTAGTGGAGCGTCTTCCGCTGCCGCTCGTCGGCGATCACTCCCGCCGCCAGCGCGGGGGTCAGGCAGAGCACCACGACGACCTGGGCCACGGCCACCGAGCCGAAACAGATGATCGCCAGCCCGCTCATCTCGCGGATCGTCGCCTCGGCGTTGGCCCTGGCCGACCAGTCGGTGTGGATCGCCCAGAAGATCAGCAGCAGGATCGCGGCATAGGCCGCCCGCATGACGTAGAAGCGGCCTCGCCGGGCCGTCGTCAGCAACTCGAACTGGAAGACCGGCCCGGGGATCATCGATCGAGTCTCGAACCGCGACGCCGAATGAAACGAGGGGGAGCCCGACGGGTTTGACAGGTGTCAGGATACTCGCAGGTCCCCAGCCCCGCCAGACCGAAGGCCTTCGGATTGCGAGCGCCGGCAAGGTGACGTGAAGGAGCGAGATCGCGGGCGGAGGGGTTCTCAACGGGTCAGGAGCGATTGTCTACCGGGGGCCGGAGGCCGGCACACCGTCGCCGGTGAGGCGTCGCTGCGCGGTGGCCAGCAGGAAGAGGTCGGCGACGTTTTCGCCCCGGTTCACCTCGATGGCGCGTTCGAGCGCGGCGACCGTGCCAGGCCAGTCGCCCTCGCGGGAGCACGCCAGGCCCAGGGTGCTCCAGGCCTTCGCGTCCTCGGGGCCCCAGGCCGCGGCCTGGCGGGCGAGCCGTGCGGCCGACGATGCGGAGGCCGCATTCATCGGCCGTCGGAGCAGGTCCTGCGCCAGCGCGCTGAAGGGCTCCACCAGGGCTTTCGCGAAGCAGGGGATCGCGGCCTGGCGGTTTCCGACGAGCGATTCCGCCACCTCGACGGCCCGCCGGAAGCATGCCTCGGATTCGGCCCGATCCGCCTCGGAGGTCAGACGATCGGAGAACTCGTGCAGCGTCTCGATCAGGCCGGTTCGCAGCCAGATCCGCTCGGGATTGCGGGCCGCCAGTTGCTCGTACATCCGGATGGCCGAGCGGTAGTCCTTCTTGCCCCTGACCTCTCCGAGCGCCATCCGGCTGCGACCCGCCTGGCGGTGGGCCCTCGCCACGACCTCCTTGACGGTGTCCCCTTCGGCGAAGAGGCCCGGGATGCGATCGTAATAGGAAAGGGCCAGGCGGAGGACCCGGGCGTCCTCCTCGCCTGGGGGCGCCGAGTCGGAGTCGGGTGTCCGCGGGCGGGTGATCTGGTCGAAAACGCCGAGAGCGTACTCCACGACCTCGCGCTGCAGCCTGGCGGCGTTTCGGGATTCATCCAGCGACGCCTGAGTCCGGATCTTCGCCTGCCAGGAGATCAGGGTCGTGGCGGCGAGTGTCACGATCAGCGCCGAGAGGGCGGCGACCACCGCCGTGCGATGACGCCGCGACCACTTCACGACGCGCTCCGCGAGCCGGGGCCGCCGGGCCAGGATCGGCTGATCGTCGAGGAACCGGCGGAGGTCCTCGGCGAGCTGCAGCGCGGTGCCGTATCGGGCCGAGGGGGATTTCTCCATGGCCTTCAGGACGATCGTCTCGAGGTCGCGGGGGATCGACGGATCGAGCCTCCTCGGCGGGGTCGGCTCGTCGTGGAGGATCTTCCGCAGCAGCTCCTGGCGGTCGCCGGCCTCGAAGGCGGGCCGCAGCGTGAGCAGCTCGTAGAGCGTGGCCCCCAGCGAGTAGATGTCGGTCGCCGCGGTGATCCCGCCGCGCTCGGCGCGGACCTGTTCCGGGCTCATGTAGCGCAGGGTGCCCACGAGGTCGCCGGTCCTCGTCAGGTCGTGCTCGTCGTGCGGCAGGCGCGCCAGCCCGAAGTCGGCCACCCAGAGCTTGCCCTTCTGGTCGAGCAGAAGGTTTGAAGGCTTGATGTCGCGGTGGATCACCCCGAGTTCGTGAGCGTGCTCGAGCGACTCGGCCGCCTGGACGGCCAGCCCGGCCAGCTCGCGCGCCCGCGCCCGGCCGAGGGTGGATTTTCCCGAGGAGCGTGAGGAGGTGGGCGGATCGGCGGAGTGCCCCGGCGACCCATCCATCGGGGTGGAGGCGGGGCGGCTTTCCGCCGGCTCCGAGCGTTCGGCACGGAGTCGCCGGATGACCTCGGTCAGGGGCTGCCCGTCGATCAACTGCATGGCGTAATAGCAGGCGCCATGGTCCACGCCGATGCCGAAGACCGGCACGATGTGCTCGTGGTGGAGCAAGGCGGCGGCCTGGGCCTCGACCTGGAACCGCTGCCGCTGCCGGGGGTCCAGCGAGGCGGCCGAGGGCAGGACCTTCAGCGCGACGCGCCGGCCCAGGCTCATCTGCTCGGCCTCGTAGACGACGCCCATGCCGCCACGGCCGATCTCCCGGATCAGGCGGAAGTCGCCCAGGACCGATGAGGCGGGTCCCGCCAGGGGCTCGCGCCCACCCGGCTCCGAGAGGAACTCGCCCATGGCGCCCTCGACCAGTCCGAGGCCGTCCAGGCACGCCCGCAGGGAATCGGCCACCGAGGCGTGGCCTTCCAGGAAGGCCGACCGCTCGGGCGTCTGGCCGGCCTGGAGCAGCGCGACATACTGCTCCAGGGCCTGCGCCAGCCGGACATCGCCGGATCCGGCGAGACTGGCCGTGGAACCGGCCCGGTTCTCCGGATTGCCCCTCTGGGCGTCGAGGATCGGCATGGCGATCTCTCCTGGCGGATGCTCGCTCGTCGGGGACGCGGCGCGCGGAATCGCCCGCGTCTCCACGATCAAGGTCACGGGAATCGCACGATCGCGCCGCCGCCGCCGGGGATCCGAACCGGCCGGCCCGGACGTTCGTTCGCCGCCGATGGCGCGTGCAGACATGGCATTCGGGTCTGGCCGGCGAGTCGGGCCCGGACCCGGGGCAGGTTCTCTGGCCCTGCCCATTTCGGCCTGGATGTCTATAATATCTCACGCAGTCATCCGACGGTCATCCGGAAACCACGGCATCAGGTCTCCGATCGGGGAGCCTTCCCAATGAATCAGCGTCTGCTCGTCGCATCCCTCGGTCTGGCGGTCGCTCTCGGTTTGACGGGAATGGCCCAGGCCCCGAAGAAGTCCCGGAACCCGGCGGCAACAGCGCGGAACGCGGAATCGAACTCGACCCCCCGGGAAGAGCCCTCGAAGGACAACCCCACGGAGGAGGCCCAGGCGAAGGAAGACGGCTCCGGCGACACGAAATCCGCGCCGACCGGGAAGCGTCCGAAGCCCCTGGAGCGGGCCACCTTCGGCGGCGGCTGCTTCTGGTGCACGGAGGCCTACTTCGAGCGGATCCCGGGGGTAACGAACGTCGTCTCGGGTTATTCGGGCGGGCACGTCCCCAACCCGACCTACGAGATGGTCTGCACCGGCCTGACCGGCCACGCCGAGGTGATCCAGATCGAGTACGACCCGAACGTCCTCTCGTTCGACAAGCTCCTGAAGCACTTCTGGACGGCCCACGACCCGACGACGCTCAACAGCCAGGGCCCCGACTTCGGCACCCAGTACCGCTCGATCATCCTCTACCACAGCGACGAGCAGAAGGAAGAGGCGAAGAAGCAGTACAGGGAGCTGATGGCCAAACGCGGCCGCAAGTCGCCGATCGTCACCGAGCTGGTCCCCTTCCAGGCGTTCTATCCCGCGGACGCCTATCACCAGGACTACTACCGGAACCACCCGGACGCGGCCTACAGCCAGACCTACATCGAGCCGAAGGTCCGCAAGGTCCTCCAGAAGCTCCGGGCCGAGGAGAAGGCCAAGGCCAAGTGACGGCTGGAGCGGCGGTGACGCCCCCGATAGACTGTTGACGAGCCGGCCCCGGCGCCACCGGGGCCCTCGCCCACTCCGCTTCCGGGGGCCTCGACGATGACGTCACTGAAGGACCAGCTCGCCAGCTACGGCGCATATCACCGTGATCCGCGGAACAAGCTGACGCACTTCGTCGGCGTGCCGCTCGTGACCTTCTCGATCTTCCTGGTCCTGAGCTGGTTCCGGTTCGTCGCCGCGCCGGAGTGGCCGCTCACCGGCGCCACTCTCTTCTTCCTCGTGGTGTTCGTGTATTACCTGAGGCTCGACTGGCCGGTGGCCCTGATTCAGGCCCCGTTCAACCTGCTGCTCCTGGCGGCGGCCGACCGCGCCGCGCTGCTCCCCTTCTCCCAATCCGCCCTCGTCTTCCTGGGCGCCTTCGTCCTGGGCTGGATCATCCAGCTGACAGGCCATGCCATCGAGGGCCGCCGTCCCGCGCTCGCCGACAACCTCCTCCAGATCTTCAACGCCCCGCTGTTCCTCACCGCCGAGGTGCTCTTCCTCTTCGGCCTCCGCAACGACCTGCGCGAGGGCGTCGGGCCGGGCTGACGCCGGATCTTGGTTCGCCATCGTCGCGGTGGTATGTTGGATCGTCTCAGGCCGCCGTGCGCTCCGCGACCGCGAGAGTGAAGGGCCGGCAAAGGTCGAAATCGTCCGCTTCAGGGGAATGCCGTCAGGCAAGAGGTTCGCCATGATTCGCGTCGGGATCGTCGGGTTGGGGTTCATGGGTCGGATGCACTACCGCTGCTGGAAGGCCATCCCGGGGGCGACGGTCGCGGCGATCTGCGAGGCGAACCCGAAGGTGCTGGCCGCGGCGGGCGAGCCCTCGGGGGGGAACGTCGCCGGCGCGGCGGATCACATCGACCTCGACGGGCTGAAGACCTTCACCGACTACGACCAGTTCCTCGCCTCCGGGACGGTCGATGCGCTGTCGATCACGCTGCCGACGTTCCTCCACGCGGACACCACGGTGAAGGCCCTGGAGGCGGGCGTGCACGTGCTCTGCGAGAAGCCGATGGCGCTCACGGTCGAAGAGTGCGACCGGATGACCGCGGCCGCGGAGCGCACGGGGAAGGTCCTCCAGATCGGCCACTGCATCCGGTTCTGGCCGGAGTACGTCGTCACCCGGCGGCTCATCGAGGGGGGGAAGTACGGCAAGCCGATCGCCGCGTCGCTACGGCGCTACACCGCCATGCCGACCTGGAGCCCCGATAGCTGGTTCGCCGACGAGAAGCGGTCCGGCGGCCAGCCGCTCGACCTCCACATCCACGACACGGACTACGTGCATCACCTCTTCGGCATGCCGGCGACGGTCAGCAGCGTCGCCGACGGCCCGCAGACCTACATCTCGACACAGTACCACTACCCCGGCGGCCCGGCCGTCGTCGCCGAGAGCACCTGGCGGATGGCCCCCGCCCTGCCCTTCGAGATGAGCTTCGTCGTCGTCCTGGAGAAGGCGACGATCGTCTACAACTCGGGCTCGACCCCCGCCTTCCGCGTGCTGACCGCCGACGGCGAGCCGGCCGAGTACGAGCTGCCCGCGGGCGACGGCTACTCGCAGGAGGTCGAGCACTTCGCCCGCGCCGTGGCCGGCGAGTCCGTCGAACCGATCATCACCCCCCGCGACGCCCGCGAGACCATCCGCCTGGTCCTCGCCGAGAAGCAATCCGCCCGCGAGGGCCGGCCGGTGTCTCTGTAGCGACGCCGAACGTCACCAGGGAGCGCCCCCGCTCGGCCTGATCCGGACCCGCCCTCCTGGAGTGGGGATGGACGAATGGGCCTCCGTCCTTCCCCATTTCCCGGGCGAAACCTGGCGCTCCTGGCCGGCGTTCTCATCTCGGCAGGCGACCTGCTCGCCCGGATCGTCGAGGAGCCGGTCGATCACTTCCCTCGCGCGCGTCAGGTCCCACGTTGATCAGGTCACCGACCTTCACGTACCGCCCCTTCGGGGCCTGAGGGCGGCGTCCGTCTCATCGGAGGCGAGGGCCGCGACGGCGTGGAGAATACCGGCGATGTGGCCGTAGGCGAATGCGAAGCCCTGCAGCCCTTGCGGGTCATCGGGGTGTCCGGGTACGTGGTCAGGCATCAACATGAATTCGTAGCCGACTTCATGGAGCGTCAGCGCCACCTGGAGCATGTCCATGTCGCCCTCGTCGGGGTAGACCTCCTGGAAGTCGTCGCGCTTGCCGCGGATATTGCGGAAGTGAATGTTGAAGATCTTCTTCCGCCGGCCGAACTCGCGGATGATGTCGTGGATCTCGCGGCGCGGGTCCTGGAGCATCTCTGCGACCGTGCCCAGGCAAAGGTTGAGTCCGTGGTAGGGGCTCTCCTGGATCGAGATGAACCTGCGGAGCCCCTCGGGGGTCCCCAACACGCGAACGATGCCCTGGAAGCCCTGCGGAGGCACTCCGGGGTCGTGCGGATGGCAAGCGGCCCTGACCTTGTACTCGTTGCAGACGGGGATGATGCGCTCGAGGAAATACGTGATGCGTTCCCAGGCGACGTCGGCCGTGACCGTTCCGGCCCTGGTCAGGGGCGGCTCCTCGCGGGCATCAGCCAACCGCCACGTGCTGTAGCGCGAACCGCCTCTGCCGGGAGTCGTCTCGGTTCGCAGGACGCCGAGGAGGCTCATGTTGTACTTGAACGCCGGGATCCCGGCCTTCGCGCAGGCCGCGATCATCTGCTGGATGTGCTCGATGTCGCGATCGCGTTCGGGACTCTTGCCGAGCATGATCGAGCCGTGGCGCTCGTGGTCGATGTGGCTGGAGGTCAGGAACGGCAAGGCGACCATGTCCAGGGCGATGCCGTGGCTCTCACAGAGATCACGCGTCCGCTTCAGGTCGTCTGAAGTCCATGCGCCTCTCGCGCCCGGGTCTGGTGGATAGCCGCAGATGTGGTTGACCCCGTGACGCTTGAAGTACTGGAGCATTCGGGGGGTAGTAGGCCCCTGCTGGGTTCCTGCGTGCATCTTCACCGGCTTGCCGGTCCGCCTTCGATCTCCCGGCCCTTGTGCCAGCCCACCGGCGTGCGTGGCCTCGCCACGAAGCAGCGCAGCCGCGGCCCCCATCAACGAGACGAACGACCTTCGCTTCATCCTGACGGCTCCTGCCTAGAGTGAGGATGCGGTCGGGCAGAACTCATCCCAGGTGCCCGAGGATCGATTCACCATCCTGGACGATGGCGACGGGCCGGCCCTGGGCGTCGGGGACGCGGAGTTCGGGAGAGATCCCCAGCGCGTGGTAGATCGTGGCGGCCAGCGATTCGGGGCTCACCGGATGATCGACGACGTGGGCGGCGTCCCTGTCGGAGGACCCGTAGGTCGTGCCGCCGCGGATGCCTCCGCCGGCCAGGACGGCCGGGAAGACGTAGCTCCAGTGGCCGCGGCCCCAGCGGGATGTGGCCTGGGGCGAGCGGCCCATCTCGCCCAGGGCGACGACCAGCGTCTCGGCGAGCAACCCGCGCTCGTCCAGGTCGGTCAGCAGGGCCGAGAGCCCCTGGTCGAAGGTCGGCATCAAGTGGGCCTTCACGTCGTCGGAGTGGATGTGCGAGTCCCAGCTGTAGCCGTCGCAGGAGTCGTAGTGGACGGTGACGAACTGGACGCCCGCCTCGACAAGCCGCCGGGCCACGAGGGCCGACTGGCCGAAGAGGTGTCGTCCGTAGCGGTCGCGGAGTTTCGGGTCCTCGCGGCGGATGTCCAGGGCGCGGCGGGTCGCCTCGGAGGTCGCCAGCGCCAGGGCCCGCTCGCGGAAGCGGTCGAAGTCGCGCACCCGGGCGACGCGGTCGAGCGATCGGCGTCCCTCGTCGAACTGGGCGAGCAGCGACATCCGGCGGTTCATCCGGTCGACCCGGAGGCCGTCGCCGGGCTTCAGGCCCTCGATCTCGAACGTCAGCTCCTCGTCGCGGCAGTCGCGCCAGTAGGGGTTGTCCTGGAGGTCCTTCTTGTCCACGACCGTCGTCAGCGGGCTGTAGCGGCGGCCCAGCCAGCCGGGGTACTCGCCGGGGCGGACATACTGCCCGGCCTCCTGAAGTCGCCCCAGCCAGTTGGGCACCACCGCGTAGGCCGGCAATGTCCGCCCCGAGCCGCCGGTCCCGTTCTGGGCCAGGTACTCAACGACCGAGCCCATCGAGGGCCAGTCCTCCGAGGTCGCGTTGAACCCGGCGCCGATCGGGACGTGCCAGGGCTTGCCCGTCTGGATGTAGTGTGCGGCGCTGTGGTCGTTGTAGGGATGAGTCAGGCTGCGGACGACGCAGTACCGGTCCGAGATCGCCGCCAGCCGCGGCAGGTGCTCGCTGATGATCAGGCCGGGCGTGCGGCAGGCTATGGGGCGGAACGGCCCGCGGATCTTCTCGGGGGCGTCGGGCTTCAGGTCGAAGGTCTCGAGCTGGCTGGGCCCGCCGAAGAGGTTGACGAAGATCACGGCCTTGACGCGGGTCCGGCGATCCCTGGGCGCGGCGGCCTCGGCCGCAAGGAGTCGCGGGAGGTTCAGGCCGAAGAGGCCCGCGCCGGCGGCCTCCAGCAGCCGGCGGCGGGGGATGCCGTCGCAGGCGGTTCGCGCGCGGCCATCGAGCTGGAACACGCCGGATCTCCTTGTGCTCAGGTCATGATCTCACGGATCGGTCGGCCGTAGTCGATCTCCAGCCGCTTGCGGCCGGGGACGTCGAGGCGGCGGGGGTCGAGGCCCATCAGGTGCAGCAGCGTCGCGTGGACGTCGGTCACGTAGTGGGGATGCTCGATGACGTGGAAGCCCAGCTCGTCGGTGGCCCCGTGCACCGTCCCGCCGCGGATCCCGGCGCCGGCGAACCAGACGGTGAAGGCGTGGGGATGGTGGTCGCGGCCGGTCGGCTTGGCGATGGTGCTCCGGGTCTCCAGGCCCGGAGTGCGGCCAAACTCGGTGCAGCAGACGACCGTCACGTCCTGGTCCAGCCCGCTCCGCTTGAGGTCCTTCAGGAGTCCGGCGATGGGGCGGTCCACCCGCGCGCACGACCGGGCGTGCAGGTTGCGCAGATCGAGGTGCGAGTCCCATTCGCCGTAGTCGCTGAGGTAGACCAGCACGAACCGGACGCCCCGCTCGACCAGCCGGCGGGCCGCCAGCAGGCGACGGCCGTAGACGGCGGTCAGCTCCCGGTCGATGCCGTAGATCCGCTGCGTCTCGTCCGGCTCGCGGGCCAGGTCGAGCGCCTCGGGCACCGACATCTGCATGCGGAACGCCAGCTCGTAGGCCTTGATGCGGGCGCGGAGCTGGGCGTCCTCGGGGTACTCGACGGCCGAGAGCCGGTTGAATTCGTCGATCAGCGCGAACTGCTGGCGCTGCTCCTCGGCCTGCACGTCCTTCAGGCGGGCCCCGAACGGCAGCGGCGCCCCGGGATCGAGCGAGAGCTCGACGCCCGCATGCTGGGGGCCCAGGTAGTCGGCCGAGAAGTCCTCCTTGACCCTGGGGTCCTTGGCCTGGCCCAGGAAGACGAACTGGGGCAGGTTCTCATTCAGCGTGCCGAGCCCGTAGTGGATCCACGAGCCGATGACCGGCTGCTTCTCGTCGAGCTTGTGCCGCCCGTGGTGCATCTGGAACTCGGCGGCGTGGTCGTTGTCGGTCGTGTACATCGAGCGGACCAGCGCGATGTCATCGACGCAGGTCGCGAGGTTCGGCCACCAGTCACTGATGTCGACGCCCGCCTGGCCGTACCGCTTGAAGCCGACCTGGAGCGGGAAGATCTGGGAGTGGGGCCGGTCGTCTCCGACCACCGCGCGGGAACGCTCCTTGAACAGCGGCGACTTGGTCGGGTTCGGGTAGGGCGTCTGGTCGTACGTCTTGCCCGCGTATTTCGTCAGCGCGGGCTTCGGGTCCCAGGTCTCCAGGTGGCTGACCCCGCCGGAGAGGAAGACCCAGATCACGCTCCTGGTGCGCGGGGTCGGGGACAGAGGCAGGCCGGGCGTGGCGGGATTGACCGGTTCGCCGGCCCGGACGATGCCGTCGCGCCCCAGCATCGAGCCGACGGCCAGCCCGGTGATGCCCCAGCCGACGTCGGCCAGGAACGTCCGCCGCGAGGTCCGGCCGCATTGCGGTCCAAACGATCGGCTGCTCATCGGACCATCACCTCGCCTCAATGGATCGTCAGGAAATCGTGATGATTGAACAGCACGTGCACCAGGTTGCCCTGCGCCCGGGCGGCGCGCTCGCGATCGTCCCTGATCGTGGAGGCGAATAGCTTCTCCTGGACCTCGAGGAACGCGAGCGAGCGTTCCAGCTCCGCCGAGGACGGCCGACGCGAGAGTACCTGCTCGAACGCGACCGTGATGAACCGGGGAGAGTAACCCGACGACGACGAATCCCAATTCCCCCCCTTGCCAAGGGGGGGCTGGGAGGGTGAGGCCGGCGACGAGCCGGAGGCGACGGCGAGCCCAGGCGACCCCCCTGTATCCCCCCTTTTCAAGGGAGGAAGTTGTGCGGAGGATGCAGCGACTCCATTCGCATGGGGAGATTCCCCGATGCAACAACCCGCCGCGATCGGGCCACAGCAAGCGTTCGGTCCATGCTCGACCTCGGCCCAGACTCGCTCCGCGATCCCCTTCGCCAGCGAGCGGGCCAGCTCGTTGTTCGTCAGCGCGAGCGACTGCTGGGGGACCACCGAGACGGTCCGCGTGTAGGCCTCGCAGGCGTCCGGGGCGTCGAACAGTTCCAGGAAGGGCATCCGGCCCTCGCCGTGGTGGGTCAGGTAGAGGCTTCGCCGGCGCGAGACGAAACCCTGGTTGAAGTCGATGTCCGGCCCGCCGATCGCCGGGTCGAGCACGCCGGCCGCCGCCAGCAGGCCGTCGCGGACGACCTCGGACTCCATCCGCGATGTGTTGAACCGCCAGTACGCCGTGTTCTCCGGGTCGCGCTCCCGATTCAACCCATCGGCCTCGTCCGGGCGGGAGCTCATGCGGTACGCCGCGCTCGTCACGATCAGTCGGTGCATCGCCTTCATGCTCCAGCCGCGGGCGACGAACTCGCTCGCCAGCCAGTCCAGGAGCGCCGGGTGAGTCGGCCTCTTGCCGTTGCGGCCGAAGTCGTGGGTCGAGGCGACGAGCGGCTGCTGGAAGTGCCACCGCCAGAGGTGGTTCATCGCGACCCGCGCGGTGAGGGGATTCTCCGGTGCGGTCATCCAGCGGGCCAGTGCGGTGCGCCGGCCGGTGCTGCGTGCCGGATACGTCGGGCTCAGAGGCGTGTACGCGCCGGGGGCCTTCGTCCAGGATGCCAGGGCGGCCGCCGCCGATTTCCGCGCGGCGTCGAGCGCCTTCTGGGCCGCGGCCTGTTCGGAGCTTGCCCTGGTGTCGCCATGCGGCTTGCGTTCGGCGTCCGCGAGCTTCCGCGCCGCCCTGCTCTCCGCGAGTCTCGCCTGGGCCAGCCGTGCGATCCGCTCGGCCGCGCGCCGCGGCCCTGGCGGATGCCGCGGCGTCGCCGGGCCCTTGCCGTGGCGGGACAGGTCGGCGTCCAGCCGGGCCAGGAGGGCATCGAGCTCCGGCGCGGGCGGCGTCACGCTCGGCCTCCGTGACCGCCCTCTCGTCCGCCGACTTCCCAACCGATGCCCGCTCGCAGCGGATCACCTCGGCGAGACGCCGCTCGATCTCCTCGCGCCGGACGAAGTCCCTGAGTCCCGGATAGGACGCTTCCGTCGGCAGGGAGACCGGCTCGACGCGGAAGGGGATCGGGCCCAGAAACGCGGGCACCCCCGGCGCGATCGGCGGCTTGCCGGGGACGACGTTGCGCGACTCGCCCCGTGTGTAGAGGAACGTCGCGGCGTCGAGCTTCTCGTCGAAGACCCGCACCATGCCTGACTTGATCGGGCCGTATGCAGAGCCGTAGACGTACTTGGGATAGGGCCCCGGGTCGGGCTCGCCCGGGACGCGGTCGTGGCGGATCTCGATCGGCTCGAAGCAGGCCCGCAGGGCGAAGTACTCTTCCTGGCGGATCGGGTCGTACTTGTGGTCGTGGCAGTGGGCGCACTGGATCGTCAGGCCGAGGAACGCCTTGGCCGTGTGCTCCACGTTGTCCTTCATCCAGGAGTTGTAGTTCCAGCGGTAGAAGTTGCGGACGACGTAGCCGGTCGCCACGAGGTTCGCATCGTCGGTCGGGTTGAGTTCGTCGGCCGCGAGCATCTGACGGACCATCTCGTCGTAGCCGGTGTCCCGGTTGAGCGCCCGGACGATCCAGTCGCGCCACCGCCAGATCATGGCGTAGCTGTTGAGGACGTCGGGCACGGCGCGGCGGCCGTACCAGTCGCTGTACCGCCAGACGTCCATCCAGTGCCGTGCCCAGCGCTCGCCGTGCTGGGGGCTGCTCAGCAGCCGATCGACGATCCGCTCGTAGGCCGCGTCGGACGGGTCCGCCAGGAATTCATGGAGCTGCTGCCGCGTCGGCGGCAGGCCCACCAGGTCGAGGTAGAGCCGGCGGAGCAGCACCTCGGGGCTGGCCTGGGCGAGCGGCCTCAGCCCGCGCCGCTCGTGCTCGGCCGCGAGGAAGGCGTCGATCGGGTTGCGGATCCAGGCCGAGTTCGCAATCGCCGGGACGGTCGGCCGGGCCACCTTGCGGAAGGCCCAGTGCTCGCGGGGGTCTTCCTCGGGGGGCTCGTCGGCGGGCGACTTCGCGCCCTGGTCGATCCAGGCCTTGAGGACCTCGATCTGCGGGGGCGTGAGCGGGGGCCCCTCCGGCGGCATCCTCAGCTTCGCGTCTTCCTCACACACCCGCTCGACGAGCAGGCTGCCCTCTGCGTCGCCGGGCTCGACGGCCGGCCCGGCCGCCCCGCCCTGTCGGACCGCCTGCCCCGTGTCGAGCCGGAGCCGGGCCCGGTGTCGCAACGCCCCGTGGCAGGCATAGCAGCGCTGCCTGAGGATCGGCTTCACCTGGCGGAGGTAATCGACCGTCTCGGCGCCAAAGGCGACATGATTCCAGTCAGAGAGAGGCCCGAGGATGCACAGGAACGAGCCGAGACCAACGATCGCGCGAATCCGCGCCCCTGCTGCCCACGAGCGTCCCGATCGTTCTCTGACGCCAACTGGATTCATGGACAGATTCTCTGACGAGCAGCCAGGAAAGCACCCGGATCGGCCGGCGCAGGACGATACCTCGACCACCGGCCGGTTCCAGGAATATTTAACAAAAGTATGACGTTGGGCGCCGTTTGTAAACCGGAATCCTCCGGGGCGTCCGGTACGGCGAGAGCCGGCTCGGCGCCGCGTCGGGTCACGGGCGTTCCGCGAGGGACAGGCGGTAACGGTAGCAGTCGGCCGTGGCCCAGTTTGCGGGGTCGGGCTCCTGTCCGTAGGTGGTCAGGAGGAGTTCGAGCCGATGCGTCTCGCGGTCCTCGAGCAGCGAGAAGTTCGAGAACTGGATGTCCCCCTGGCCCTCCTCGCGGTCGTCGATGGCGGTCACGGTGCTTCGCCGCGGCGCAGCTCTTTGCTCATCGACCTCCGCGATGACCAGCGGGTAGCGGGGCGAGTTCCCGTTCGGCGGGGTCGGGCAGATGTTGCCGAGCCAGTAGAGCTTGCCGGTCGTACTGTGCCAGATCATGCGATGGATCGAGGAGGGCGAATAGAATCGCGAGCCGTCGTCGTATTTCCATTCCTGGACCGGCGTGAGCGAGCGGCCGCCGTCGGCGGAGAGGCTGAACCACTTGCGGCCGGGCTCTCGGGCGACGGTCCCGTCCCAGCCCTGGTCGGACCCTCGCCAGACGACCAGCAGCCGGCCGTCCTTCAGCTCGGCCACCTCGGGCTCCATCAGCCCGCGCGCCGAGCGATCCGGGGCGATCTCGACGCGGGCGCCGGGCTGCCAGTCGTAGGTCTTCTTCGCCGCGTCCCAGCGCCCCAGGAAGAGGATCGAGCCCATCCGCCAGGGCCGCCGGTCATTGCGAGGGTCGCCCGGCGCGTTGGCGTGCGCCAGGCAGACCACGAGCGAGCCGTCCGAGCGGTTCAGGATGTTGTTCCCGGGGTAACCCTGGTTCCGGTTCAGGAAGCTGGGATCCAGCGGCTTCGCGGGGTTGAAGGGCTCGCCCTCCTCGTAGCGTAATGGCTGGGGCTCGGACCACGTCCGGCCCTGGTCGCTCGAGTGCCGGACGTACGTGGCGCAGTGGTAAAGTCCGTTCCGCTCGATCTGCCGGAGCCAGAGCTGCACGAGCCGGCCGGAGGCGGGATCGAAGACGCCCGAGCCCTCGCCTTCCCAGACCGGCACGCCGGAATGCTTCACGATGTTGGACGGCTGGACCGCGACGGGCGCGGACCAGGTCCGGCCGTTGTCGTCGGACCACCGCGCGGTGATCTCGTCGGCCACGTCGGACGTCGTCTCGAAGCCCCGGACTTCCCGCCGCTCGAGCCCCGGCCCGACGTACTGCATCGACACCAGCGCGGCCGTGCGTGGTTTCGGGTGCTTCGTGTGGAGGGACTTCTCGACGCGGACGATCGGCGTGTTGACCTTCCAGGGGGGAAGCTCGGTGTTCGCCGCCCCACCAGGCTGCCAGGCGACGAAGTACACCGCACCCTCGAGCCGCGTCAACTGCCGCGGCGTACCGCCCTCCGCGGGCACGACGAAGAGTTGAGGGTACTTCCCCTCGAACGAGACGAACGCGATCTCCTTGCCGTCGGGACTCCAGCGGACCCGGCCGCAGGCGGTGGACCGCTCGGCGACCGTCCTCTCGTGCGTCCCGTCCAGGTCGATGACCCTGATCCGTGCCCCGGGGCCCTGCTCCGCGACGAAGGCGATCCGCCGGCCGTCCGGCGAAATGTCCGGCGGGTCGCTGGAGCCGTGACGATCCTCCGGCGAGAGCCGGAACTCGACGTGCCCCACGCCGGTGGTCAGCCGGCGAAGCCCGCTACCGTCCATGCCCACGCGGTAAATGTCTCCGTCGCGGCGGAAGAAGACCACCGTCTTCCCGTCGGGCGTGACGCGGGGCACGAAGGACTGGGGATGATCGGGGGTGAGGACGACGGGCTTGCCGTCGGCGAGGCCGATCCGCTGGAGCCGATAATCGGCGGCGGGTCCCGAGCAGACGATCGTGTCGCCCGCCGGGTTCAGGGCCGCCATGTAGAGGTAGCCCGCATTCGGGGCGACCAGCCTGGGTTGGGCGCCGTCCGGCTCCGCGACGGCGACTGTCCCGCGCTGCCCGTCATGCACCGTGAACACGAGCCGCCCGGCCGTTGAGAACGAGAGCCCGTAGGCACTCTTCCAGGAAGGCCCGACCGCCTGCGGCGAGATCACCACATGGCGCTCCGTGCCATCGACCCGCGAGCGGTAGATGCGGTAGTCCCCCGTGGCGTTGGACTGGAAGTAGAGCCACTTCCCGTCCGGGCTGAACTCCGGCGCGTTGGTGTCCTTGGCCAGTTCGTGAACCTTCTTGATGCCCGACCCGTCGCCCCGGATCGTCCAGATCGAACCGGTGGAGGGCGTGGTCTCGACGCCCCCCGGGATGTCGCGCGAGCGGTACTCGCCCTCCCAGCGACGGACCGAGAAGGCGATCAGCGAGGGGGCGGGAGTCTCCTCGGCAGGGCACCAGCCGGTGACAGAGAGGCAAACGCAGAGTGCCGCCGTGACCGTGACCAGCCAGCCAGGCGTGGGCTTCATCGCGAGACCCTCCTCGGTAGACGGGCAACCCCAGCCGTTCATGGTCCCGCCCCACGGCCTCACGGGGAGGGTCGAGTCATCGGCTTCGTCGCCACGGCACGGATACCATCGAAGTAATAGGCGCCATCGCCGGGCTCGTCGTCCCGGCCGCCGACGTAGAAGGCGATCTCGATGAGCGCGGCGGGCTCGAAGACCGACCGGACATCGGGCGAGTCGGCGTACTTGATGTTGTGCTCGAGCTGTGCGAAGGGGATCGTGACGACCCTCGGGGTCGTGTCGCCCTTCGCGAGCGGCACGCGGACCTGCCAGAGGTCGTGGATGTTCTTCCCCTGGCGGTTTGCAATGTTCACCTGGAAGGTGAGCTGGCGGCCCGAGCCGTCGGGCTTGAGCCAGAACTGGAAGGCGTCGCGGCCCGAGGCGTCCCATTTCGCGACGCGGCAGATGGCGCTGTAATGCTTCGCCGGTTCGCTGGTCGTCCGGTAGGCGAGCTTCAGGGCCTGCTTCCCGCCCTCCTTGATCTCCCGGTCCAGGGTCTGGATCGGCTCGCTGCCGTGGGGCGGGTCGTACCAGGCCCGGGCGAGCTCGCGGTCGGAGGCGTACGAATCGAAGTCCTCGAGCATGACCGGAGCAGGAGGATCCGTCGCCGCCGCTCCACGGCTCTTCTCGGTCCCCACAACAGCAGCGCGCGTAATTCGGAGTGCGGCCCCTCCGCCCCGCCGGGCCACCTCCACGCGTCGCGACCATCCCTTCCCGCCGAGGATCTGGGTCGCGACGGTCCCGTCGAGGATGTCCACTGCGTCGATCCTCCAGTCGCCCTCGGGGAGGTTGAGGAGCGGGGCGATCGGCCCCTCGCCCGGCAGCCAGAGGGCGTAGGCATGCCCGGGCCAGGCCAGCACGCTCCAGCGCTCAGCACCGCCGACGACCAGGCCATTGTCGGGCATCATGTGCTCCAGCGGCAGCGCGTTCATGAAGCGGAGCAGGATCGCGAGCTGACGCCGGAGCTCGCGGGAGCCGCCGCCGTTATACGAGCCGGGCAGGAACCGGGGCGTGGCCGTGCCGTCCTCGTGGCCGACGGTGAAGCTGAAGTCGAGGTGATTGTAGAGGCCGCCGCCGGACAGCAAGAAGTTCCAGCCTTGCACGCGGTAGAGGTCGTCGCCCGTGCCGTTGAACCCCGTCTCGTTGAAGGCCAGGAGCTTTGGCAGCCGAGGGTTCAGCGCCAGGACCTGGGCATTGCCGTCGTAGTGAACGTTGAAGACCGAGAGGTTCGCGAAGTCGCCCGACAGGTCATCCGGCGCGACGACGGTCCCCTGGTTCGACAGATCCACGCCAAGGACGTGACGCTTCGGCAGGCGCGACTCCTCGTCGATGACCCACTCGGAGACCCGGCGGATCCAGGCCTTCACCGCGCGGGGGGGCTGGGAGGCGAACCCGGGCAGTTCCTGGTTGTAGAACCACGGCTCGTTGCAGAGGTTCCAGACCAGGTGGTCGTACCGGTTCAGCTCGCGGACGAGCTTCCGGCAATACGCCTCCTGGTACCTGAGGATGTTCCCGTTGTCGAGGCTGAGGTACTGCGTGGCCGTGATGGGGGTCGTGCCGTTGACGTTGTTCCGCGGATTCAGCGGCGCCGTGTCCCAGCCCGGCCCGACGAAGAAGAGCACCGCCTCGACGACGATGCCCTCGGCCTCCGCCCGGCGGAAGAAGGCGTGCAGCCGCTCGAAGTACACAGGGTCCCAGCGATCCAGGTCGAACTTCATACCGCCCAGCGCGAACCCCGGCCGGTCGCTGCGGGCCCAGGGGGCCAGGAGCTTGCCGGGTGCCGCGGCCAGCGAGTTGTCGATGATGCCGAAGGACTTCGGCGCCTCGACGTAGTCGCCCAGGAAGACGCGGGTGTGATTCAGGCCCGCCGCGCGGACCGCGGCCAGGTACTTCGTGAAGTCGAAGCCCGCGTTGACGACCGACCCGTAGTGTTCGCTCGCGGCCACGAGTACGGTGGCGCGTCCCTTCCACTGGAAGTAGCGGGGGTTCTCCGGATGGATCCGGATGGGGTCCTCAGCCCCGGCCTCGAAGGTCGGGAAGGCGAGCAGCGCGAGCATCGAGAGAGCCGCGTATCTCACGTCGGAGATCCTCCAGATCGCGGCCGTCGGGCCGCTGCGCCGGATGGCACGAGTCCCCACCATGGCCGGGCGTCGCGGGTCGCGGAAGACGGGCCGCCGGACGCGGCCGTCCGTGCGCTCCAGGGCGCGGGCCCCTTCCGTCCGGGGACTCACGCCGCCCATTGTGTCGGCTGCCGATTGCGTCCTCAAGGTACTTGGGGCATCCTCGGGGAGGTTTCGCATCCTCGATCCGGATCCTCGGGAGCGCGCTCATGAGACGGTACTGGAACAACGCCATCGTCCTCTGCCTGGGCCTGGCCCTCGCCTTCGCACCGGCTTCGACGTCCCCGGCCGTCGCGGCCGGCCCGGCCGATAAGCCGATCTTCAAGGCCGGCTTCGCCGAGCGCGACATCTCGCCGGCGATCGGGATGGAGAATCCCGGAGGTTACGGCAAGGCGTATCATCAATCGTTCCACGACCCCTGCAAGGCCCGCGCGGCGGTCTTCGACGACGGCAAGACGCGGGTCGCGATCGTCGGCGTCGACGCCATCGGGATTCGCCGCCACACGGTGCAGGCGGTGCGCGAGGCCATCCACAAGAAGTGCGGGATCGAGCCCGGCTCGATCCTGATCGCCGCCTCGCATACGCATTCCGGCGGGCCGATCGGTTCCTACAGGCCGGGCGAGTTCGACGACGCGAGCCCCCTGGTCCGGTCGCTGGTGAACGACTACACGATCGTGGAGAATCCCGAGTACGCGGCCAAGGTGGAGAAGGGCATCGTGGAGGCCGTCTGCGCCGCGGACGCCGCGCGGGTCGATGCCCGGGGAGGCGCCGGCTACGGCCGCGAGGATCGGGTGGCGTTCAACCGCCGCTTCCGCATGAGGGACGGGTTCACCATGACCCACCCGGGGCAGGGCAACCCGTCGATCGTCCAGCCGGCCGGGCCCACCGACCCGCAGGTGGGCGTCGTCGGCGCCTGGAAGGAGGACGGCGCCTTCCTGGGCTGCATCGTCAACTTCGCCTGCCACGCGACGACCGGCCCGGGGGGCATCTCGGCCGATTACATCTACTACATCGAGAAGGCGATCCGGGGCGTGATGGGCGAGCAGGCGGTGGTCGTCTTCCTGGCCGGGACCGCGGGCGACGTCACCCAGGTGGACAACCGCAGCCCTCAGCAGATCAAGCAATTCGGCGAGGTCGCCGCGCGATTCGTGGGCGGCCGGGTAGGGGCCGAGGCCGTCAAGGCGCTGCTGGCGATGGAACAGGGCGCGGGACCGCTCGTACCGCTCGGGGTCGCCCGCAAGGAGCTGAAGGTCTCGCGCCGGCCGCCGAGCAAGGAGCACGTCGCGAAGGCGCTCGAGATCGTCAAGCAGGACCCCAAGAAGACCGATCACACCGCGTGGACGTTCGCCAAGGAGACCGTGCTCCTGGACGCCAAGATCGCCCGCGAGCCGGTCGCCGCGTTCGAGGTCCAGGCCGTCCAGGTGGGACCGGTCGCCCTCCTGGCGAGTCCGGCCGAGTACTTCTGCGATTTCGGCCTCCAGCTCAAGGCGAAGTGCGGTTTCCCCGTGACCTTCCCGGTCTCGCTGGCGAACGACTCGATCGGCTACGTGCCGACCGAGGAGGCCCTGTCGCCCCGCGGAGGCGGCTATGAGACGCGGCTGACCAGCTACAGCAACCTCGAGCCGGCGGGCGGCCAGAAGATCGCCGATGCGCTCGTCGAGCTGTCCAGGACGCTCAAGCCGGGCCGCCTGCCGCAGCCCCCTGCCCTGCCCCCGTTCCGGGGCCAGCCCTGGAGCTACGGCAACCTGCCGCCGCAGCTTGACTGAACCGGCCCTGGCTCGACCGAGGAGGCGTCCGCGGTCGGGCCCATCGGGCCTCCGTCCAGCAGGGTCGGACCTTCAGGGCCCGTCGCCGCTCGCCGTCCGGGCACCGATTTTGCTTCGATCTCCGGAGGTGGGCCCTCCGCGCGGAGGATCCCGGCCTGCCGCCGAAGGCCGGCTCCATCGGTCCGCGCGGCGGAGCAGGCCCCGATCGTTCGGGGGCCCGGCCGTGCAGGGCGTTACCTGAGGGGTTCTATGATGGATGTCATCGCGAAGTCGGTGGACAAGGTCGAGGAGATGCTGGGGCACAGCCCTCACCCGGCGATCGTCACCGTCCCGCTGGGGGCCTTCACGGTCAGCACCATCAGCGATGTCCTCTACATGGCGACGGGCAGCGAGGGTTACGACGACGCGGCGAGCATCAGCATGGCGGTGGGCCTGATCGGTGCCGCCGGCTCGGTGGTAACCGGCCTGCGGGATTACAGCCACATCCCGAAGCGCCGACAGCCAAGCCACAAGATCGCGACGACCCACGCCCTGGGCAACGCGGTGGTCGGCACCCTGTTCACCGCCAGCTACATCATGCGGCTCCAGAGCCGGTCGTCCGGCGAGCGAGCGAGCGTCTTCCCTCGGCTGCTCGCACTGGCCGGCGGTGGCCTCTCGCTCTACACGGCCTGGCTCGGCGGCAAGCTGGTCGAGGAGCTGGGCGAGGCGGTGAAGCCGGCGATGGAACGGTCGCACGACTGGTCAGACGAGGGCGAGGGGCGACTCGAGGCGCAGCAGTCCGGCTTGCACCAGCCGGAGAGGGACATCCCGGGAGGGCCGGAGGACAAGCCGCTGCACGAGCTGATCCAGAAGAGTGGACGCTGATCCCCGAGGCCGGGGGGGCAGTTCCCTCAGCGTGAGGGCTCGTCCGCGCGATCTCGACGCACCAGCTTCCAGACATCGGGCTCCATGTTGTTGCCGGCCACGACCCAGAGGGCGTCCTTGAAGACGAAGACGCTCGCGGCGTGGCGTGGCGCCCAGGGCGTCGCGGGAAGTTCCTCCCAGCGCTCGCCGTCGGCGGAATGCCAGACGTCGTTCCGATTCCGGCCGGCGTAGCCCTCGAGGACCCAGAGCCGATCGTCGAAGGCGGCGACCTCGTGGTACTGCCTGCCCTGCCAGGGGGCGTGCTCGATGTGCCGCCGCCAGTGGACGCCGTCGTCGCTGCTCCAGACGTCGTTGAAGAACTGGCGCTGCGGGTGCGCCGGGGTGTCGTACGTCCCGCCGCCCAGGATCCACATGCGGCCCCGGTGCACGGCGCTGCCGCCGATCATCCCCCGCGGGCTCCACGAGGGCGGCTCGGGGACGAGCCGCGTCCAGTGGACGCCGTCGCTCGTGTTCCAGACGTCGCCGTGGATGGCCTGGGCCGCCGGGGCGAACTGGGGCAGCGTCTGTCCTCCGATGACCCAGATCCTGTCCTGGAACACCAGGGTGTGATGCAGCACGCGGGGCCCCCAGGGCACGGGCGTCTCGGGATTCACGCGATCCCATCGCTTGCCATCGGCCGAACTCCAGACGTCGTCCTGGTGGTGCCCCTGGTTGGCGTCTCCGCCGACGATCCAGATCCGATCCCGGAACGCGACGGTGCCGGCCGTGTGCCGCCCCTCCCAGTCGCGGGCCGGGTCGAACGTCCGATCCAGGAACGTGTTCGGCCGGATCAGCGTCCAGGTCGCGCCGTCGGTTGAATTCCAGACCTCGTTGTTGCAGATCCGCGGGAAGTGGACCCGATCGCCGGGGTTCCAACCGCCGAGGAGCCACATCCTGTCCTGGAAGACCACGGCCCCGGCGCCATCGCGGGCCGCGAAGGCGGCCTTCGGGGTGACGCGGACCCAGCGGTACGACGGCGACTCCCCGGCCCGCGCCGGGACCCGCCAGGACGCGAGGCAGGGAATGAGCAAGGTCATCAGCCAGCACGTCGCCGCCCGCGCGCCTCGATTCGTCTTCATCGATCCATTCTCCGCAACGGAAGCCCGGTGTTCGCGGCCGCCGATTCCCTTAAGCTGTCGTGGAGCGAGGCTGCCCCTCCCCCACCTGATTCGCCCACCCTCGGAGGCCCGCCATGCCAGCATGCCCACCGTCCAGTTTGAAGTCGAGGAGGGACTTCCTCTCCATGCTGACGGCCTTCGCGGCGGTGCCGGCCGCGAAGGAGGGACAACAGGCCTCGGATGCCGAACGCATTCGCTTTCTGGAATCGACCGCACGGAGATTGCTGGAGGGCTGCCGGGTTCGGGCCAGGGACGGCACGACCCTGTACACGCCCGATGGCCGGGGGAACTACCGCGCCCTCTGGACGCGCGACTTCGCCTACATGGTCGAGAACGCGGGCGACCTGATCCCGACGGACGACGTCGAGGCGTGCCTGCGATACCTGCTCCGGGGTCAGCGTGACGACGGCGCGATCCCCGATCGGGTCGACCCGGAGGGCTTGCCGATCTATGTCGCGGGCTCCCCCGAGCATCCGCTCGGGCGGGCGAACCTGGACAATCCCGGCTTCCTGGTCATCGCCGTCGATGAATACCTGAAGCGCCTTCCGCGAGGGCGTGCCGAGCGGCTCTTCCGGGAATGGTCGGCCTCCCTCGACCGGGCCATGGACTGGGTCCCGCGGAGCCAGCGAGGACTCGTGTTCAACGATCCGGCCGACCCCCACTCGCCCTACGGATTCACGGACACGGTGGGCAAGACGGGAGAGCTCTTCTTCGAGTCCCTGCTCGACTGGACCGCCTGCGGCCGTCTCGCCGCCTGGCACGACCACGCCGGTAAGGCAGACAGGGCCGAGGCCTATCGGGCACGTCGCCGGAAGATCGAGCGGAACCTGGAGGTGCTCTGGGACGAGCCCCGAGGCGCGTTCCTGGCGGCGACGCACGACTGCCGTCAGATCGACGTGTGGGGCAACGCCTACGCGATCGATCTCGGGATCCCACTGCCGGGGCGTCGCGATCGCGTGCTCCGCTTCCTGGTCGATCGTCGCGACCAGTTCCTCTGGAGGGGCCAGGTCCGGCACCTGCTGAAGGGCGAGACCTGGCAGAGGCAACTCGCACCCGTGCCCCCGGGGCGTTACCAGAACGGTGCCTACTGGGCCACGGCCTCGGGCTGGGTCATCAACGCCTTGTCCTGCATTGATCCGCAGCTGGCAAGGCGCGTCTTCCGGGAGCTGATCGCCGATTTCCTGGCGCAGGGAGTCCACGAATGCATCGCCGAGTACCATCGCCAGCTCGAGAGCTACGTGGTCAGTGCCGCGAACCCCCTGGGGACCGTGCGGAAGCTCGGGTGGCCGTAGGGAACGCTGGAGACTGCCGGTGAATTCGTCCGGGACCCGTGAACGCCAGGGTAGGGCCCGCCGGCACGCCTCTTCGGCCTGAGCAACCAAGCTGGTGGCCACGGTTTGTCTTCAGTTTGTGTAGGGGGAAGTTGAGCAGACCCCGGCCAGGTGCTTGGCAGGCTACTTACTCCCTTGCTCAGATTGCCACCCTCCATCGTTGGTGCTCTATGCATCCTCACGGAGGGGAGTGAACTGGGGATAGCGGTCCGCTCGGGGTGTTGGAGCAGGTACGTCAGGTCTGAAGTGAAGCCCGTCGGCCTTGCATGAAACGGGAGCGTCGCAACCCGAGAAGTCGTAGTGCCGTCGTGATCTGGATGGTCGCCGTGCCGCTCTTCCCGCTCGCGGTGGCTTTGATCACGGCTGTTCCCGTGCCACTGGCGGGCGCGGTGTAAAGCCCTCGCCTGGTGATCGAACCCCGGCCGCTCTGCTTCGACCAGGTGAAGCTCGGTTGAGTCGCCAGCGGGCGGCCGAACTGGTCGATCGCCTGAGCCGAGAATTGTTGCTTGGCTCCGTTCGCCAGGGTGACGCTCGACGGCGAGACCAGGACACGTGTGAACGTCTGGTTGACCGTGACGCTCACCGAGTTCGTGACTGTGAGGCCGCCGGAGTCGGTGATGGTGACCGTGAAGGTGTAGGCGCCCGCCCGATCGAAGGCGACGACGGTGTTCTTGGCGGCGTTCGTACCGTTGGCGCTGAAGGAAGGACTGGCGCCTGTCGGTTCGACGGTTGCCTGCCATGCGTAAACGAGGTTCGCTTCCCCGCCGTCATCGGCGCCCAGCACGGAGAGCGAAGTCGTGGTACCGGTCACGGGACTCGGCGATGCGGCGACGGCCTTCGCAACGGTCGGGGGCTGGTTGCCGGTCGTGCCGCCGTACGTGAACCGGTCAGCGGCCGTCACGGCGGAGATGCCGTACCCGAAGATCGGGTTCTTGATGTTCTCCGGGTCGGACACCTTGATCCCGGACTGCACGCGGACGTCAACCGTCCCCGATCCCGGGGGCACGACCGCCGAGACATGCGAGCCGTCGAGGACGGTGACGCCCGTCGCGGCGGTACTCCCGAAGAGCACCTGCAGGTGTCCCGCGGCCCCGGAGAAGTTCGCGCCGGTGATGGTGATCGTCGACCCAGGGGAGCCGGACGAGGCGCTCAGCCCGGTCACTACTGGCGTCGTATCCACCACCTCGAAATCGCTGAACTTGAGGCTCTTCAGGCCGGTCGTCGAGCTTTGAATGTCATTGTCATCCCAGGTGAGGGCGAAGTTGTTGTTCGCATCGACGGAGTAGCTCGCGCCGCTGGCGAAGAAGTTGCTGCCGTTGTCCGCGACGATCACGCCGTAGTCCTTCATCGCCTGGGCGATCACGCGCGACTGGGGACTGAGCCCCGAGATGTTGACGCTCGCCTTCAGGCGCAGGCGCGCGCCCATGGGCGGCTGAATCGCCGGGTTCGTGTTCCCCGGGTTGGCGATGTGCGAGGCCGGATAGATGAACTGGTTGAGGATGATATTGTGCGCAGCGTGATCCGGATCGCATGGTTGATGGCGCCCTGGCCGCCCTGGCTGGCGGGAAGTGCCTCGTCCGGCCGGACGAGGCCCGGCAGGATCGCAAGTCCAGCGGCGTCCGCGGAGGTCCAGCCGAGGGTCCGGAACGTGTTGGTCTTCATGTCCCAGACCGACTCCTGCGCGGCGTGCCACCGGCCGTCGCTGTTTTCACTCGGTCGCGAGGCGTTGTAGAACTCGTAGGCGATGTTGTTGTCCGCATCCCACACGATCAAATGAGAGTCCCCCCGGTTGGCCAGGCCGGCGACGGGACCATTCTGGTTATCTCCTTCGAGCACGGCATTCGAGGGGATGGGCGCATCGAGCAAGTCGCTCTCATCCGGGTAGCCGTCCACCACGACGCGGACCTTGGGCTGGGTGTTGCCATGAACGACGTTGAACGGGATGCCGTAGAGCGGATTGCTGCTGCGCGTATCCTGACCGAAGTCGGGGTGAAAACGACCGTCGCCGTACAGGCTGATGATGTTATTGACGATCGCCGCTGAGTTCGACGCCACGGGCGCGGATGCGATACTCTGGTTCCAGGGGTTGTCCGCAGGGAAGAGTTGCTGCCCCAGCAGGGTCAGGAGTTCGCGTGCCTCCAGGTGCTCAACGCCCGGGCGTTCCCTTCGTCGGGCGCCCCTGAAGCTCGAACGGGACCGGAAAGAGGAACGAGTTGAGGTGTTCGGCATGGCGGGATCTCCAGAAGCAGTCAATCTCGCGGGTCCTCTCAGGTCAGGTGGGACCAGGACACGGCAAGTGGGTCGGCCGTTGAGCACCACTTCCATTCGGATGAGGACGCCGATTCAGGGTGTGACTCAATCGAAAGTTAGTCCCTCCACGGGACACGCCTCTCGCGCCAGCCCCTATTGTCGATCGGGAGAGTCAGACAGGCGGCCCGTGTGGCTCGCACGCAACTTCGCGGGGCAATTACCATCAGGACGGTCCATCGTGCCGGGTGGATCGAGCCGACGCAATGGCCCAACGAGGAATCTCGATCATGTCATGAATACAGAAGCGCATGCGCTTCCGCATTCATTCAATCCCGATTGCTGCTCCGCTGAGACGTTCCCATGTGTCCATGCCTGCATGTCTCGCGGACGATCTGGCGACGGAATGCCCTCGTAGTCGGGGAAGCACTCCTGGCAATGCCGATTTCGATTTGAGTGGCAAGCACCGAGCGTGTGCCGCGGTTGGCCGTGAGTTCCCTCCCAATCTGGCCCCGCCGCACGAGGCGGAAGGGATCTCCCGGAAAGCCTTCCCCCTCGTGGTGCAGGGTCGAGTACGGGGCACCGAAACTCGAGCCAAGCCATGGCCACCTGCTTGGCTCTCGGCCGAACGATCCGTGACGGGAGTTCGCTGACAGGATTGTTGCCGTCCCAGGGGCTGCGTCGACTGCTACTTCGTCAGTGCATCGGCGACTGTCTTCTTGATCGCCTCGCCGCGCATGCCCCGCGCGACGATCCGGCCGTCGGGGCCGACCAGGACGATGGCGGGGATGGCCCGGATGCCGAACCTGCCGGGCGTCGGACCGTGGATGCCGCCGCCGAGGAAACCCTGGGTCCAGGGGAGCGGACGCTTCAACTGGAACTTCCTCGGCTCGTCGATCTTCTCGTCCACGCTCAGGCTCACCATCGCGAGGCGGTCGTCGTCGCCAAAATCCTCGTGCACGGCCTGGAGCGTGGGGATCTCCTGGATGCACGGGCCGCACCAGGTGGCCCAGAAGTCGAGCAGGACGAACTTGCCCTTGAACTGTTCCAGCGTGAGCGGCTCTCCATCGAGGGTCGTCGCCTCGATGGCCGGCGCGACCGCGCCGGCGTCGGGCGCGTCCTTCTCGAACGACGACTCCGCCTCGGCCACTTCCTCCGGGCTGGGCTTGTAGGCGCCGACTTGAAGGGTGCCCAGGTCCATCGCGCCAGGCTTCTGGGGCCGCACCACGCCGGCCATGGCGAACATGTTTTCGCGCATCACTGCGATACGATACTCCTGACCGACGACCAGCGAGGGTAAGGTGAACCGGCCCGACTCGTCCGTCACGACCTTGGGGACGAAGTGGTACGACATGGTGTCCTTTTCGGGGTTCAGGTAAACCCGGCGGCCCCAGGCGAGCGGTTGCTTCGCGGCCGGCTTGCCCTGCTCGTCGAGCAGAAGCCCGCTCGCCGTGGCGGTCGGCGAGACGGCGATGACGGCGCCGGGATCCTCGGCCCCACGCTCGACGATCGCGCCGAGCGAGCCGTCCGGGCTCAGGGCACAGATCGTGATCGGGTCGAGCGATCGCTCGACGCGGAAGCGCCCCTCGGAATCCGCCGTCAGGGGGGGATGATAGCTGGAGAGGCTCTGGGCCACGATCTCGACGCGGGCCCCGTCCACGCCCTTGCTCAGGTCGTCGGCCCGGACGACCCGGCCCGCGAACGGGCCCTTCTCCGGCCGCGGCATGCGGAAGTCGCGCACCAACTCCGTCTCGTTCGCCACGACCAACTTCTCGTCCTTCGTGCGGGGCGGGCCCATCAGGGTGTAGGTGCCGGGGCCGATGCGGATCGAGTAATGTCCGGCCGCGTCGGTGGTGGTGCCGAACTGGTGTCGGACCTCGTGGGACGTGAACTTGTCGTCGGCATCCCGGAACTCCTCGGGCGCACGGCCGCCGTTCTCATCCAGCCGGATGTACACACCCGGCGCGGATTTGTCGCCATCGCCGACCGAGACGGTGCCGCGGAGGAGAGTCCCGCGGGTGAGCGTGAAGTCGACAGCTTCGGCCGGCTTGCCCCGTCGGACGATGACGTCGAGGCGCGATCTCGCCGCGTGGTCCCTGTCTTCGATATAGACAGCGTAGGCCTCGTCCGGGCTGACCCTCATCTCGTATCGACCGTCGGCGCCGGTGAGGGCCTCGCCGCGACCGTTGTCGTGGGTCTTGCCGCTGCCGTAGGCCTGGATCCGGATGCCGGCCGCAGGGGTGCCGTCGGCGTGGACCACCCGGCCGCGGATCGCCTCGGTCCGGACGAGCCTCGTCGTCACCGGCTGCGTCTCCTCCTCCTTCACGACCACGCGGCGCTGGGAATAGGCGTCGTCGGTGGGCCAGAACTGGAGGAGGTTCTTCGTCACCGGCAGCCAGTCGAACGTGGCCACGCCGTCGGCGCCGGTGGTCGCGGAGAACGACCGGCTGAAGGAGTTGACCTCGCTGGACCGGCCCTCCTTCTTGAGCAGCCAGAGCACGAACTCCGTGCCGGAGATCGGCCTGCCCTCGGAGTCCACCGCCTTGATGCGGGCCGTCCGCCCGCCTTCGAGCATCAGGCCGACCTGTTCGGGGAGCTCGCCAGTGGCCGCACCCCGGTTCGGCCTCGTGCCGGGTGAGCCGAACGCGGCATAGTCGCAGCCGAGGCCCGGCTTGACGGCGTAGATCCACTCGACCCTGACGTCGGCCGGGATGCGAAGGGTGGCGAGTCCTTCCTGGTTCGTGCTCGAGCGGTCGTAGATCTCCGCCGTGCTGGCCGCCTCGACCGGGACGTCCGGGACGAGTCCCTGCTTCGCGTGGGCGACCCGCACCGCGATGCGTCGGGCCGGCTTCATGGTGATCCGCACCGGAGCGTCGGCGGCTGGCGTCTCCTCGTAGCTGATGCGGTGGATTCCCAGGCGCTCGCCGTCGGCGGACCGAGCCAGGAGCGAGGCGCCGCGCGCCGTCGGGCGGTTGATCCGGAGCGTGAAGCGTCCGTCCGGACCGGCGGTCGTCCTGGCCTCGAGGGGGGTGAAGGCCCAGGCTATGACTCCTGCGCCAGGGACCGGCTGACCGCGCTCGTCGACCACGAGGCCGCGGATCGTGGCCCTCGTGGCGGAGGGCTCCTCGGCTGCCACGACTGGAAGCGGCCTTGAGATTGCCGCCTCGTTGCTCACAGCGATCCTCCCCACGCCGGCCGCCCAGGCCAGGCCGGCCGCAAGGCACGTCGCCACGCCGATCGAGCCCAACACGACGGCCAGGTGCTTTAGCTTGCTCGCCCACAGGATCCCGAGCACTCCCCGAGTCAGCGATGCCACGCCCGCCGGGATAGTTCCGCTCGCGGCTCCCGCCGACGCGTACACGAGCCCCTGGCGCACGGCGGCAGCGGAGAGGGCTTCGGGCACGGTGATGCCCGCCTCGGCGGCCGGGATCCCCGCGGCAAGTCCCGCCACCACGCCCGGCGCGAGGCCGCGTCGCGTCAGCCGATGCCGCAGCAGGGCCCGGCCCCGGGCCAGCCGGCTGGAGAGCGTCCCCTCGGGGAGCCCGAGCCGGATCGCCGCGTCCTGGCGCGAGGTCCCCTCGAGCTCACAGGCGAGGATCGGCTCGCGGTAGCGCAGGGGCAGTCGGGTGATCTCCTCGTCCAGCACCCGGAGGATCTCGGCGTCCCCCCCGTCGCGGGGCTCGTAGGAAAGCGGGCGAGCCGCCGTCGCCCGCTCCTCCAGCGACCGCCGCCGGGCCGCTCGCCTGCGGGCCTCCTGTGCCGTGCGGACGGCCACGCCGTGGAGCCAGGACCTGAGCGACTCGGCCTCGCGCAGCGAGCCGGCCCTCCGCGCCAGCACCAGGAACACGGCCTGGAATGCGTCTTCCGCATCGGCCGGGGTGGGCAACATCCGGCGGCAGACCTTCAGGACCATCGGCCCGTGCCGGCCCACGAGCGCCGCGAAGGCGTCCTCGCGGTCGAGGCCCCCTCCGTCCACGAATCGATGCAGGAGCTGGCCGTCAGCCAGGCTGCCGACGACCCCGCGTGCATGGAGGGTCTGGGAATGTCGCAGGACGAGTGTCGCCGATTCGCGTGCCATCTCGGCCGCTCCGGAGGGTCAGGTCTGGTCGTTCACCAGTATACTGACCGCGGGTGGCCCGGCGCGTCCCGCGAATCGTCGAGAATCTCGCGCGACCGGACGAGTAGCCGAAAATCCCCGGCCGGTTCTCGATGAGTCCTGGCTGTCGCCTCGTCATTCCTTCTGAAGGAATGGGATGGCTCCGCCAGGGTGCTCGCGGCTGAACTCCACGGGGCGGCCTCGCCCTTCAGCCACGAGCGATAGCGGGATCCGTCGGCCCTCGCTGGCGAAGTCGCAGAGCAGGACCGGCCCGGCGGCTGTCCTCGCCTCCACCAGCAGGATCGGATGCGGCCCGCTCGGCTGGGGATTCGTCAGCACCATCGCTCCGGCCAGGTCGATCGCGGGCGGATCCTCGGCCATGCCCGGGTTGAAGCGCTGATCGAACGCGAGCAGGATCGGACCGCGGAAGATCGACACCCGCCCGGCGCTCTCCTTCTCTCCGGCCCAGACGTGTGGCGTCATGTCGATTTTCAGGACGACCTCGTCACCGGGCCTCCAGGTTCGACGCAGTTCGAGGTAGGTCGCCGGGCTGGCGGCCGACACCGGCTCGTCGTTGACCCGGACCTTCGTCCGTGCCGACCAGTGCGGGATCCGCAGGCGGAGCGGAAACTCGGCGTGACGCTCGGGTTCGACGCGGATCCGCACCTCGCCGTCGACGGGATAGCTCGTGCGGTTGCTGAGGCGGACCGCGACGCCCGAGGGTAGCTTCGTCGTGAATGCCCCGGGGCCGTACCAGTTGAGGACAAGACCGTCCCCCTTCTCGTCGGCCATCAGGGCCCAGTCGGAGAGCAGCCCCAGGCCGCGGGCGGCATTCACGCTGCAGCAATTGAGTTCGGGAGAGCCGGGGCGAGCCTGGAAGACGATCTCGTGGAAGTTCGCCTTGCGGTCGCCATCCATCGGCGTGTTGTAGGTGCTCCACCGGCCGGAGGGCGAGAACAGCCCGAGCGCCGAGTTGAAGGTGGAGAGTTCGAGCTCATCGGCCGCGACCGGGTCTCCCGTGAGCCGGAGCATCTCGACCGTCATCGCCATCCAGGCGATCGTGCAGCAGGTCTCGATGGCGCCGCGGTGGTAGGGGTTACCCTGGGCCTGCTCGCCGGAGGAGAAGCCGCCGTTGTTGTGCCGGTCCAGCTTCGCGATGCTCCACCACAGGTTCGCGAATGCCCTGGCGTACTGCGGATCTCTGGTAATCCGCGCCAGCTCGGCCAGGGCCAACACCGGATGGAGGCTCTCCCATCGCGGCTTCGGCAGGCGGTAGAATTCCTCGCCCGCCAGGCCCCGGCGGAAGTAATCACCGGCCAGGGGCTGACCCCTGGCGTCTGCGGCGGCGAACTCCTCGACGATCTGCCGGGCCAGGTCCAGGTAGCGTTTCTCCCTGGTCTTCTCGTAGAGCAAGCAGAGCCCGTGTGCCGGCGCGAGGTTCATCTCGGTGGAGCCGGTGTCCACCAGTCGCGGCTTCCTGTCGCCGAGGAAGCGGTCGCAGAAGAGATCCCCGATCCGCCGCGCCGCGTCCAGCGACGCCGTGTCGCCGGAGGTCTCGTTCCAGAGCAGGAGCCCGAGCATCATGTGATAATGCCCCCAGGCGTCCCAGGTGCCGCCCGGCTTGCCGCCGATATTGGGCGCCGAGCCGGTCAGGCGATGCTCCCTGGGGAAGGGGCCGAGATAGCCGTCCCTGTCCTGGAGCGGTGGCAGCGACTGCGCGAAGTGATCGAGGTGCTGCCGGAGCCGTTCGTCGCCGGTCGTCCGCAGGACCTGGGTCGCCCCGGTCAGGTACTTGCCGGCGAACTCGCCGGACCAGGGCAGGAGGTCGCGATGGGGCGTGCGGTCGCGATCGGCGAACATCGCCAGGATCGCCGGGTTGCCCGCGGGCGCGGGGAGCAGCCAGTTCTGCGTCACCGCGGAGAGGTAAGATCCCATGGGCCCACTGACGGACATCCTGAGCGAGAGTGCCGGCTTGAGGGGTGTTCGCTTCGGCTCCTCGGCGCCGAGGGCCGCGGAGGTCAGCGAGCCGGCGAGGAGGGCCAGGGTGAACAGGGACACCCCGGGCCGGGGTCGTAGCGTCGCGGGCATGGCGTGATCTCCCTCTGCGATCGTCATCGATGCTCCGGAAACCGGGACGGCCCCGGACCCTCGCTCGCCTCAATCGGGGAACATAGCCCCGGTCGAGGTCCGGTGCAATGATGCGGCGTGCCGGGGAATTCGCTAGAGTCACCGATCCGTGGCGATGACCCGGATCTCAACTGCGAGTGGCCGACGCATGCGGACATGACCCTAATGAACACCCCTTCTCGCTCGTTCATCACGTCCATCTCCCTCGGTCTCGCGGCGGTCGCGGCGAGCCCGCCGGATTCGCGCGCCGCGGATCGCCCCAACATCCTCTGGCTGATCGCCGAGGACTTCGGCAACCAGCTCGGCTGCACTGGGACGCGGGAAGTCTTCACGCCGAACCTCGACCGGCTTGCCGCCGAGGGCGTCCGTTACGCGCGGTTCTACACGACGGCCCCGGTCTGCTCGCCGAGCCGTTCGGCGTTCATGACGGGGATGTACCAGACGACCATCGGCGCCCATCATCACCGCTCGCACCGCGACGACGGCTACCGCCTGCCCGATGGGGTCCGGCTGCTGACGGAGTGGTTCCGGGACGGCGGCTACTTCACGGCCAATCTGCGCCACCTCCCGCCGGGGCTCGGCTTCCGGGGCGCCGCGAAGACCGATTGGAACTTCACGCCCGCGGAACGGCCGTTCGACTCGGACCGCTGGGCCGACCTGAAGGCGCATCAGCCGTTCTTCGCGCAGCTCAACTTCCAGGAGACGCACCGGGCGTTCCGCGCCCCGAAGCGTGCCGACCCGGCGAAGGTGGAGATCCCGCCGTATGAGCCGGACCATCCCGTCACCCGCGCCGACCACGCCGCCTACCTCGACGCCGCGAGCGAGCTGGACCGGAAGGTCGGGCTCGTGCTGGAGCAACTCGAGCGCGACGGGCTGGCGGACCGCACGATCGTGGTCTTCTTCGGCGACAACGGCCAGGCGCACATCCGCGGCAAGCAGTTCTGCTACGAGGAGGGCCTGAACGTCCCGCTGATCATCCGCTGGCCGAAGGGCTTTCCCGCCCCGGCCCACTCCACGCCGGGGAGCGTGGATACGCGGCTGCTGATGTCCATCGATCTCGCCCCGACGATGCTTGCGCTGGCCGGCATCCCGATCCCGCCGGCGATGCAGGGGCAGCCCTTCCTGGGCGACCGCGCCGGGCCGCCGCGCGAGTATGTCTTCGGGGCCCGCGACCGCTGCGACGAGACGCCGTTCCGGTTCCGCACGGTGCGCGACGCGCGCCATCGCTACATCCGCAACTTCACGCCCGACCGGCCGTTCCTCCAGGCCAACGCCTACAAGGAGAAGTCCTACCCGGTGTGGAACCTGCTCAAGGAGCTTCACGCCGCCGGCAAGCTGACGCCGGCGCAAGAGCGGCTGTGCGCCCCGACGATGCCCGAGGAGGAACTGTACGACCTCGAGGCCGACCCGCACGAGATCCAGAATCTCGCGGACAGTCCCGAGCATCGCGCAACACGCGACCGGCTGCGCGGCGTCCTCGACCACTGGATCGCCGAGACGAACGACCAGGGGCGGATGCCCGAGCCGCCGGAGCTGATCCGCAGCCAGGGCGTGACGAAGGCCGCGACTCGCCCGCTGAGCGGCTACGCCCTGCCGGAATGAGCCTCGTGATGAGAGGGTGGTCAGTGGTCAGAGCCCGAAGCGTGTGCGAGGCCCGGAAGCCGATGCCGCGACCGGCGGGCCCTCGCTCACGCTTCGGGCTCTGATCGGCCGACGCACCGACCGAGTGACGGCCGATTCATCCCGAAACCGTGGCCGTCGACTCGACCGGGACGACGTGCAGCGTGAGGATCTCGGGCCGGCGGAGGATCCGGATCGGGACCTTGACGCCGACGCGCTCCTCGGCGAGCAGCCGGTGCAGGTCGTCGATGCCGCCGACGGGCTGGCCGTCGAGGCCGAGGATCAGGTCGCCCTCCTCCAGGCCCGCCCGGTCGGCCGGCCCGTCGGGCTCGACGCCCGCGACGAGCACGGCCCCGCGTGGTTTGCGATCGCCCTGCCCTCCGGGACCGGCCGGCAACGGCACCGTCTGCACGGCGATGCCCAGCCGGGCTCGCCGCACGCGGCCGTCGCGGATCAGGCGGCCGGCGACGAACTTCGCCGTGTTGATCGCGATCGCGAAGCAGATCCCCTGGGCCGGCAGGATCATCGCCGTGTTCACGCCGATCACCTGACCGCGAGAGTCGACGAGCGGCCCGCCCGAGTTGCCGGGGTTGAGGGCCGCGTCCGTCTGGAGCACGTCGTCGATCAGCCGTCCCGAGCCCGCCCGGAGCGACCGCCCCAGCGCACTGACGACCCCGGCCGTCACCGAGCTCTGGAAGCCGTAGGGATGCCCGATCGCCAGGGCGAGCTGGCCGACGCGGACCCTCTTCGAGTCGCCCAGCGTCGCCGGCATGAGCTCTCCCGCGTGGACGCGGATCACGGCGAGATCCGTGTCCGGGTCATCGCCGATCAGGTCCGCGTGATGCTCGCTGCCGTCAGCCAGTGTCACTTCGAGCTGCTCGGCCCCGTGCACGACGTGGCTGTTCGTGAGGATGTAGCCGCTCGACGTGAAGACGAACCCGGAGCCCGTCCCGCGGTTCCCCCGCCCGCGGCCGTTGCGAGCGTGCCGCGCCTCGATGTGGACGACGGATGGGCCGACCTTCTCGGCCGCGCCCACGACGGCCCGAGAGTAGGCGTCCAGCAGGTGCAGGTCATCGGGCTCGGCCGGCTCGGCGGCGGGCGAAGCCCGTAGCGATTCCGTCCCGGCACCGCTGAGCGGCTCGGTCCAGGTTTCGTCCCAGTCAGTTCGGATGGCGACCATGAGTGTCTCCTCGACCTCCCTTCGATGGAAGTGTAGGCGCGGGGGTCAAGGGGAGACAGGAGGCGAGGGATACGGCCGTCCGGCTCACCTGGGGAGAGGCCGATTGGGGTCGACCGACTTCCTCGCCGGCCTGGTCGGTTCGCCGATGCCCTTCTGTCGCTTCTCATGCTCGCTCAGGAGGTCGATCGGCTTCAGCGCGACCTGCTCGCCGGGCTTGAGGCCTTCCTTGATCACGACCCGCCTGGTCTCGGGGTCGCCCTCGCCGAGGACGACCTTGCGCCTTTCGAACCCGCCGTCCGGCATCTTCACGGCCACATGGTCCTCGTCCTCGTAATGGAGGATGGCGTCGAACGGCACGGTGAGGACGTCGGGGTGCTCGACGATCGTGATCTCCGCGTGGCCGGTCATGCCGGGGCGGAGGGACTTGTTGCCGTTCTCGAGCCGGACCAGGGTCGAGTACACCTTGACGTTCCTGGCGAAGTAGGACTGAGGGTCGGGGCGCGGCGCGAAATCGGTCACGACGCCCGTGAAGCTCTGGTTCGGGAACGCGTCGATCCGGACGTGGGCCCGCTGTCCGGGGCGCACTTGATCGATCATCGCCTCGCCGACCTTGGCATTGAGCCGCATCGGGGCATCGAGGTCCACGACCCGCGCGACGAGCTGACCAACCCCGATCAGGGATCCAGGCTCGATCGTCACCCTTTCTCCGGCGCGCGAGGGGCCATCCGCGTGGGTGACGAGTCCGTCGAAGGGGGCGACCAGCCTGCAGGAGTTGATCTGCTTCTCGATCCTGGATTGCTTCTCCCGCTCGACCTGGAGGGCGAGTTCCCTGGACCGTTCGGCGGAGCGGGCCTTCTCAACCTCGACCCTCAGCGCCTTCGTCGTCTTGACCTTGGTGTAGTTCTCGAGCAGGTGGAGTTTACCCTGGGCCAGCTCGTACGAGACCTTCTGCCGGAGCAAGGCCTGCTCGGCCGCGTCGAACCGGTCCTCGAGGTCAACCTCGGCGAGGATCTCGGTGACGGATGAAGGAGCCTGCCGCCCTCGCATCGCGTCCAGCTTCTGCTTGGCCCGGCGCATCCGCTCCAGCCGTGCGTCGGCCTTCACGAGGGCGGCTTCATTCAGTTTGATGTCTCCGCGGGCCACTCCCAGTTCGGAGAGGAAGATGCCTTCCTCGTACTCCTTGAGGGCAAGCTCGGCCATTTCCCGGGAGAGCCGGGCGGCCTGAAGGGCGGCCTCGGACTCGTGGGTCGCTGGCATCTGAAGTTTCAACTGCTCCTGGAACAAGCTCGAATCCAGTTCGCCCACCGTGTCACCCTTCTTGACCTTCGTCCCCTCCGGGACGATCGAGAGGAGGGTGCGGGCTTCCTGGAGCCGCGAGACCAGGTCTTCCGCCTTCGTCGGCTCCACGGTCCCCCGGTCCGAGATCACCAGCCGGAAGGGGCCGCGGGTCGCGGCGGCGACGGGCATGTCGCCTTCGGGCCTGCCCTTCTCCTGCGGGTCTGGCTCGACGGCCCGGCTCCCGCGGCCGGAGAGCAGGCCGGCGCCGGAGACGGTCGCCCCGGCGACGATCAGGAGGCAGGCGGCTTTCCACCATCGTGTCATCGACATAGCGCTGAGGACTCCCTGGGCGAGGAGGACGGCGGTGCCGTCCAGGACGGTGCGGGACGCGGCGAACCGGCAGGCGGCGCGAGCCGTCGCGGAGACGAGGGCCTCGGACAGGACGTCCTCGATACCGGGCGGACGGACCACCCCGGCGGCCACGACGCCCGGGGCGAACCCCCGGCGCAGGAGCCGCTCGCGGAGCCGCTGCCGCGCCCGGCTGAGCCGGCTCTTGATCGTGCCGACCGGGCAGCCGAGGTGCCGTGCGGCCTGCTCCTGATCGATCCCCTGGAGGTCGCACAGGATCACCGGCACGCGGAACCGCTCGGGCAGCCGGCCAATCTCCTCGTGGAGGATCGGGGCGAGATCGTCGATCTCGTGTCGAGGGGCCTCGTCCACCGCCCGTGCCGCGGACGCCTCATGCCGGCGCCGCCGCAGGGCCGCCGCCCGGGAGTGCGAGGCCGTCCGCAGGGCCACCTGGTGGATCCACGGGCCGAGCGAATCCTGGACCCAGAGGGCTCGCGCCTTCTTGACCAGCACCAGGAAGGTGGCCTGGAAGGCGTCCTCGGCGTCGTGAGGATCGGCCAGGATGCCGCGGCAGACCCGCATCACCATCGGCCCGTGACGTTCCACCAGCAGCGCGAAGGCCCGCTCGGCCGTCTCGCTCTCGCGGGTCAGGAAACGCTCCAGGAGCTGGCCGTCGGTGAGGTTGGCCGACGAGCCGAACTCCAGCAGCGTTCCGATGTCGCGCGACAGGCGGTTGGTCTGCTCCATGGTCGCGAACCCGGGCCCTTGCCGCGGCTCATCTTTCCCCCTCGCCCCGCACCAGCGGGGAGAGGGTTGGGGTGAGGGGGCCGGGGTGCGCGCCGCGGCTTACGTCCCCCTCACCCGGCACTTCGTGCCACTTTCTCCCCCTCGCCGAGGGAGAAGGGTCGAAGAGACCCCGCAGGCCTCTTCATCCCAGGGTAATGGCGTGAGGTGGTCCGGGGGTTCCCGAATTTCGGAGAAGAGGCTATTTCGCGGCTCAGGACTCGTTCGGGAAGAGTGACGCCTTCCCCGTGACGATGTCCTCGGTGATGGTGTAGGTCCGGCCGGGCTCGCGCTCGGGGAGGTCGTACATGATGTCGAGCATCAGGCTTTCCATGATCGACCGGAGGGCACGGGCGCCGGTGCCGCGGGCCTTGGCGCGGCGGGCGATCTCGCGGATCGCGTCGTCGCGGAATTCGAGCTTCGCCCCGTCGTAGTGGAAGAGGACCTGGTACTGCTTGGCGAGCGCGTCCTTCGGCTCGGTCAGGATATGGGCGAGGTCGTCCTCGGAGAGCTGGTTCAGGGTGGCGATGACGGGGAGCCGGCCGATCAGCTCGGGGATCATGCCGTAGCGCTCCAGGTCTTCCGGCGTGACCTGGGCGACCAGCTCGTTGCGCTCCAGCTCGCGGTCGTGGGCCCGCTCGTCGCCGCGGCCGAAGCCGATCATCTTCCGCCCGAGCCGCTTGCCGATGATCTCCTCCAGACCCACGAATGTCCCGCCGCAGATGAACAGGATGTCCGTCGTATTCACCTGGAGGTACTGCTGCTCGGGGTGCTTGCGGCCCCCCTGGGGGGGCACGTTGGCGACGGTCCCTTCCAGGAGCTTCAGGAGCGCCTGCTGCACGCCCTCGCCCGAGACGTCGCGGGTGATCGAGACGTTCTGGCTGGTCTTGCCGATCTTGTCGATCTCGTCGATGTAGATGATCCCCTTCTCGGCCGCCGCGATGTCGTAGTCGGCCGCGGAGACCAGCTTGAGGATCAGGTTCTCGACGTCCTCGCCGACGTAGCCCGCCTCGGTGAGCGTGGTGGCGTCGCCGATGGCGAAGGGGACGTGCAGCCGGCGGGCGAGCGTCTGCGCCAGCGCCGTCTTGCCGCAGCCGGTCGGGCCGATCAGGAGGACGTTGCTCTTGGAGACCTCGACGTCCCCGAGCGCCTCGTCGCTGATCTCGCCGCCCAGGACGCGCTTGTAGTGGTTGACGACGGCGACGGCGAGCGTCTTCTTCACGCGCTCCTGGCCGATGATGTACTGGTCCAGGTGGGCGACCAGCTCGCGGGGCGTCGGCACCTTCTCGAGCTTGGCGTTCTTCCGCTCGTGCTTGGCGAACAGGTCCTCGCCGACGCTGACGCAGTGGGCGCAGATGTGCGCGATCGGCCGGCCCGGGGACGTGGGCAAGAGGGCCCGGCCCTCGATCATCGGGCCGGCCTCGGCGCTCTTCCGGCCGCAGAAGTCGCAGAGAACCGGAGACGAGGGCGGGGACGAACTTCCTTCGGTCGACAAGTTGATCCCTCCAGGGCGGAATTGCGGATCGAAAGATCCCATCATCGTGCTCTCTTGCCTGATTTTCCACTGGCAAGGTCCCGGCAACGGCGGCGAGGCGGCGGACGGCTTGACCCGTCCGTCGGGGCGTCGGAGAATACGGATACATGGGGATCCCCGGGCTCGCGAAGGGCCGGTGGGATCCTCGCCACGACGGCCCCGGGGTGCGACTATGCGCCCGCGGGGCTTTTTTCGCGCCCTGCCCGAGTTGACTTGCCTCCACCTGCCGCGCTGATCGGCGCCCCGCCCGTACCATCACACCGACGAGAGGTGTCCCATGAATCGTCGCCAGTTGCTCCGAGCATCGGCCGCGGCCGCCGGCGCGGCCGGGTTCGCGTTTCCCGAGATCGTCCCCGCCGGCGTGCTCGGGGCTCCGGGGCGTCCCGGGGCGAACGACCGAATCCGCCTCGGCTTCATCGGCCTGGGGGGGAGGGCGCGGTGGATCCTCAACGGCGAGGCGCTCCCCGGCGCGGAGGTCGTCGCGGCGGCCGACTGCTTCCTGCCGCGTTGCGAGCAGACCGCCAAGGCCGTGCCCGGCGGCGAGAAGTGGCGGACGTACCAGAATTACCGAAAGATGCTCGAGAAGGAGAAGCTGGACGCCGTCTTCGTCGAGACGACGACCCACGCCCGGGTCCTGGCCTGCATCCACGTGCTCCAGGCCGGCTGCGACGTCTACGCCGAGAAGCCGCTGACCCTGACCGTGGCCGAGGGCCGGACGCTCGTCCAGGCGGTGAAGAAGTATGGCCGGGTGCTCCAGACCGGCTCTCAGCAGCGGTCGATGCCGATCAACCAGTTCGCCAGCAAGCTGGTGCGGGACGGGGCGATCGGCAAGGTCCACACGGTGATCACCTGCAACTTCCTGCCCGGCGTGGGCTGGACGCCCCGCATGCCGGAGCCGATCCCCGCCGGGCTGGATTGGAACGAGTGGTGCAACCAGACCGAGCCGAGGCCCTATCACCACGACCTCCAGTTCGGCTGGTCCAACTACCTCGAGTATGACACCGGCGGCCAGTCGTGGGGCGTCACCGGCTGGGGAACCCACAGCCTGGACCAGGTCCAGTGCGCGCTGGGGACCGACCTCACCGGGCCGGTGGAGATCGGACCGGAGGAAGAGGGCATGGGCGCCCGCGTCACCGCCCGCTACGCCAACGGCACGGTGCTCAAGCTGGAGGGCAAGAAGCGCGGCATGGAGGACCTGGGGGCCATCTTCCTGGGCGAGCACGGCAAGATCGAGATCAAGCGCGGCAGCTTCACGGCCGACCCGCCCGACCTCCTCAAGGGGGCACCGCCGGAGACGAAGCAAGGCCGGGGAGAGTCGATCGCCCACATCGAGAACTTCTTCGATTGCATCCGCTCGCGCCGGAAGCCCAACGCCGACGTGGAGACGGGGCACCGCGCGACGACGCTCTGCCACCTGGTGAACATCTGCCGAATCGTGGGCCGCAAGCTCTACTGGGACCCGCAGGCCGAGAAATTCGCCGGCGACGACCAGGCCAACCTGCTTCTGGCCCGGCCGCGGCGGAAGGGCTTCGAGTTGCCGGAAATCGGCTAGCTTCGCGGGGGAAAGCCCGGTCCGCCGGGCTTCGACCCTTCCCCCCGAGGGGGAAGGTGCCGCGCAGCGGCGGATGAGGGTTGATCGCACAGGCCGTGGCTTGCATCAGGAACCCTCATCCGGCACTTCGTGCCACCTTCCCCCTCGGGGGGAAGGGAACGAGAGCCCTGCCTGTCTCTCGCCGCAGAAGGCTCTCACCGTCATGGACAGAACACATAAGGGGACTTGATCATGACCGAATCCAAGTCAGGTTCGACGCGTCGTGAGCTGATCCTGAGCACGGGCCGCGTCGCCGCGGCCTCGGCACTGGCGGGGGTGGCGATCCCCTCGGTGCATGCCGGCGAGGACAACACGATCCGGATCGCGATCGTCGGCTGCGGCGGCCGGGGCACCGGCGCGGTCGTCAACGCGCTCTCGGTCCCGGGCGAGCCGATCAAGCTGGTCGCCATGGCCGACCTGTTCGGCGATCGGCTCGAGAGCTCGCACAAGCAGATCAGGGAGCAATTCGGCCCGAAGGTGGACGTGCCGCCCGAGCGGCGGTTCCTGGGCTTCGACGCCTACCGGAAGGCGATCGACTGCCTGAAGTCGGGCGATATCGTCCTGCTGACGACCCACGCCGCGTTCCGCCCGACGCACCTCGACTACGCCGTCGAGAAGGGGGTGAACGTCTTCATGGAGAAGACCTTCGCCCCGGACCCCGGCGGCGTGAAGCAGGTCCTCCGCGCCGGGCAGGCCGCCGAGGCGAAGAACCTGAAGGTCGCCGCCGGGCTGATGTGCCGCCACTCGGTCGCCCGGCAGGCCATGATCCAGAAGATCCGCGACGGCGCGATGGGGCCGATCGAGCTCATCCGCGCCTACCGCCTGGGACCGGCCATCGCGATGGAGCCGTGGAAGGCGCAGGGGAGCGAGCTGCTCTGGCAGATCCGCCGCGCGTACTGCTTCCACTGGCTGTCGTCGGGCCTGTTCATCGAGATGACGATCCACCAGATCGACGAATGCTGCTGGATCAAGGACGCGTGGCCGGTCTCGGCCCTGGGCATGGGCGGACGCCAGGCAGACAGCAGCGATTGCAGCCAGAACCTCGACAGCTATTCGATCGAGTACGCCTTCCCCGACGGCACCCGGGCGCTGGTCGGCGGCCGCTACGTCAATCGCGCGCACAACGACTTCGCCACCTACGTCCACGGGACGAAGAGCGCGGGGCAGTTTTCGGGCAACATCCACGCGGCGACGGTCCAGATCTACAGGGACCAGAAGATGAGCCGGGGCAACATCGCGTGGAAGCCGGACCCCGAGCCGTGCGACCCCTGGCAGGCCGAGTGGAACGACCTCATCCGGGCGATCCGGACGGACCAGCCCTACAACGAGACCCGCCGGGCCTGCATGTCCAACCTGGCGGCCCTGATGGGCCGCGCGGCCGTGCACACCGGCTCGATCGTCACCTGGGACGAGATGCTCTCGTCGAGCTTCACGTTCTGCGGCGATGTGGCCGGGCTGAACAAGGACAGCCCCGCGCCGGCTCGTGCCGACGCGAAGGGACGTTACGTGGTGCCGGTCCCCGGCGAGTGGACCGAGGTGTGAAGGAAGGGGGCGAGCGATGATCAGGCCGAGAGCGGGTGAGGAGGGTGCGGGCCTCGACGCGCGGATCTCGCGGCGCGACTGGCTGGGCATGACCGCGGCCGGCGCTGGACTCGGCCTGATCGGCCGCGGCGTCTCTGCCGCGGCCGTCGCCGACGAGCCGCTGCGGGCGATGGCGCGGAAGAACCTCAGGCTGGGCATCATGTCGGGTGTCTACGCCGAGTTCCCCGTGGAGGAGGCGGCGCGGCGGATCACGGCCGATGGCTTCCTCTCCGTCGTGAGCGACTTCCGCTTCGCCGACGTCCAGTTCAATCCCCTGGAGCCCGACTGGGACGCGGCGAAGAAGATCGTGTCGACGCTGGAGCATGCCGGGATCGAGATCGCCGGGATCTTCGGCTATTACAACCTGGTCGATCAGGATCCCGAGCGACGCAAGCGTGGCGCGGCGAAGATGGAGGCGATCCTCTCCCACGTCGACCGGCTGGGCTGCCGGCTGGTGTCGACCGGGACCGGGTCGTTCAACCTCCAGTCCGAGTGGGCGGACGCGCCTGAGAACCGGACCGAGGAGGCCTACGTCCTCTGCCGGTCCGCACTTGAAAAGCACGTACGGACGGCCGAGAAGCACGGGGCCGTCGTGACGTTCGAGCCCTACTACAAGAACGTGATCAGCTCGATCGAGCGGGCGGAGCGGATCTTCCGCGAGGTGCCCTCCCCTGCCCTCCGGCTGGTGATGGACCCCTGCAACTACTTCCGCAAGCAGGACCTGGATCGGATGTCGCCGGTGCTGGACGCGATGTTCGACCGCCTCGGCGACCGGATCGCCATCGCCCACGCCAAGGACGTGCGGCCCACCGCCGAGGGCGAGGACCTGCCCGCCGCCGGCTTGGGCGTGCTGGATTACCCGCTCTATCTGCGGCACCTCGCGCGGCTCGATCGCCCGCTGCCGCTGGTACTCGAACACCTGGGCGAAAGCGGCGTGTCCCGGGCGAGGGATTTCGTGGTCGGGCAGCTCCAAAGGGTCTGAACGGAGCCGGCGTCCCGGCATCGATCGGACTGCAGGGATCCGGCGGGGACGCCGTTCCTCGGCTCAGAACGACAGCAGGATCTGCCAGATGTACATGTTCGCCAGGCCGTCGATCTCCTCCCAGACGCGTCGGACGAGTTCCGGGTCGCCGGAGAAGGAGGATATCTGGGCGCGCTTCTCCTCCCAGGGGACAACCACGCCGGGGGGCTTCGCGCCGGGGCGGCGCGCCGAAGACGACGTCTCGCGGAGGACCTTCACGGGGGGCGGCGGGAAGGGGTCGGCGGAGGTCGAGTAGATCCCGTATTCTCGGGTGAACTCGGTCATCGCCCGGACATTCTCGACCTTCGCGTCGTTCTGGACGATGGCGCTGGCGTCCATGATGTAGCCGCCTTCCTTCGCGGCGATGTCGATCACCTCCTTGCAGCGCCTGCGGACGTCGTCGGGCGTGCCGTGGGCCAGGATCACGTTGGAGATGCCGCCGCTGAGGCAGAACTTCCCGCCCAGGATCCGGTGCGTCTTCTCGATGTCGCCCTGGTCGACGTGGTAGACGATGCTCCGGTCGGGTAGCTCGGCGAACGACTCCAGGTGCCGGTCCCACTTGCCTTCGGCGTAGAAGAGGGTCTGGATCCTGTCGGCCCAGAGCTCCTCGATGATCGGCTTGATCGTGGCCCAGTAGACATTCCTGAAGATGTCCGGGGAGACGAACGGCACGCCGCCGCGGTGCATCCAGTAGCCGACCGGGACGAGGCGGTCGGGATCCGCCGTCGCCCGGGCGACGTTCAGCAGATGAGGGATGAGCGCCTCGCAGGCCGCGAGCACCTTGTCCCTGCGCTCGTGCAGGTCGTCCACCAGCCCGAGGTAGCCGCGGAGCTTGTCGGCGATGATGTCCATCGGGGCCTTGAGGATCCCGGAGATCGCCGAGACGGTTCCGCTCTCGGAGCGGAGGCGGGCGTTCTGCGTACCGAAGGCGCCGAAGTAGTCCATCATTGCCATCCCCCCCTTGATGAAGGAGAGGTTGTGGCCCCGATCGACGGGCTCGCCGGCCTTGCGGACCTCGGTGGAGACGCGGGGCAGCCAGACGTCGAGCAGGAAGCCCGTCGGGTCGGCGATCAGCGCGTCGTACTCGTCGGGCTTCATGAACGCGTTGTCCTGGGGCGGCTCGCGGTACTGGAACCCCATGTCGAGCGGGACGTCGATCCCGGGGATCCCGTAGTAGCGCAGGCCGATCGCCTGGGTCAGCCCGGTCCAGACGTAGACCATGTTGGCGACGACGGCGTCCCAGTCGTAGTCCGCGGCGCACCTGCGGGCGGCGGCAAAAGCTTTTTTGTAGTCGTGGGCCAGCTCCTGGCAGGAATAGCCGGCGTGGACCCCGGTGAACTCGGCGACGAAGGGCCGGATCGGGACCATATCCGGCTTGCCGTTCCGCATCGCGGTGACGTACCGCCGCAGGCGTGCCTGGTAGAGGGCCTCGGTCGCGGCCGCTTTCTGGGCATCATTCTCTGCCATGATAATTCCTTCACGCGAACAGCTTGCGCGCGTAGGCCGCGTTGCGCCGGGCGTCGGCGACGGCGTCGCGGGTGGGGCTGGAGGTCTCCAGGACGATCCAGCCGCGGTAGCCGATCTCCCGGATGGCCGCGGCGATGGGCTCGAACCGGAGCTTGCCCGAATCGAGGAAGTCTGGCCCGTTCTTGAAGTGGAACTGGACGATCCGGTCCTTCAGCATCCGGATCTCGGCCGGCACGTCGTAGCCCCTGGTCGCCCCGGTGTTGTAGCAGTCGTAGTAGATCTTCACGGAGGGATGGTCGATCGCGTCCAGGATCTCCGCGTTTCGGCGGGCGTCGAGGTAATTCTCGATGCCCAGGATGACGCCGGCCTGCTTCGCCTTCGGTGCGGCCGACCTGAGATGCTCAACGATCTTCTTGACGTCGTCTTCCTTCACCTCGCCGCCGCGTCCGAGCAGGTCTCCGTTGCCGAAGAAGGCGACGAGGATGACCTTCGCGCCCAGGTCGTGCGCGGCGTCGATGGACTGGTCCAGCCATGAGGGGCCCCGCGGGTCGCTGGCCAGGGGACTCCCGTTGAGCAGGCCCATCATCAGCGAGCTGATCGGCAGGCCCGTCCGCTTCATCTGCTCGCGGTAACGGCGTCGGACCTCGGGCCGGCTGATCTCGAGCGTCTCGGCCGGACCGCCGACGGGGACCTCGACCCCGTCGAGCCCCGCCTCCCTCCCCTGCTCCAGGTCGACGACGCAGGCGCCGAAGCGGAGGCCCGGAGGTTCCTCAAGGGATGCCCTCGCCGCGCCAGAGCCGAACGGCCAGGCCGATGCCCCCGCGATGATCCCCGCCGCGCCGCCGAGGAAGCCCCTTCGCGTTCCCGCCATGATGTCCTCCCGCCCTCGGGATCGATGGTTTCCTCCATTCGACCCCACCCCAGGGCCGCGATCAAGGACGTGATCCGCCGCGGTTGGTCCCGCGGTCCATGCCGGGTTAGAATGGACCCGGAGCCCGGCGGCCTCTCGGAGCACTCGACCATGCCCAGTCCCTTTCCCGGGATGGATCCGTACCTCGAATCGTACTGGGGAGACGTGCATCACACGTTGATCACATATGCACGTTCCACCTTACAGAAAGGGTTGCCGGGTGACCTCGTGGCGAGGGTCGACGAGCGCGTCTTCGTCGAGCCGGCCGAGGGGCTCGGTCGGAACATCGTCCCCGATGTCCGTGTCGTGGAGCGTCCGGGGGGCCGGGGAGCCGGGCGACGCTCGGGGAACGGGATTGCCGTGGCGGAGCCGCTCATTATCCGGTTCGACCAGTCCGAGCCGATCCGGCAGGGATTCATCGAGATCATCGACATCAAGTCGGGGCGGAAGGTAGTGACGGTGATCGAGGTGCTCAGCCCGTCGAACAAGGCGGTCGGCCCCGGGCGGGATCTCTACATCAAGAAGCAGGAGGAGTTGAGGGCGGGGGGCGTCGGCCTGGTCGAGATCGACCTCCTCCGTGGCGGGACGCGGGTCCTCGCTGTGCCGTTCGATCGCATCCCGGAGGGCAGGCGGACACCCTACGCCGCCTGCTGCCGGCGAGGCTGGAAGCCGTTCGAGGTCGAGTTCTTCCCCATCCCTCTCCGCGAGCGCCTGCCGGTCCTCCCGATCCCCTTGCGCCAGGAGGATGAGGACGCGGTCTTGGATCTCCAGGCACTGATCGACGAGTGCTACGACTCCGGCCGATACGGCGACGACATCGATTACCGGGATGAGCCGGAGCCGCCCCTTTCCCCGGAGGATCGCCGTTGGGCGGCCGAACTTCTGAGGGAACGCGGAATCCATTGAAGGGAATTCAGTACTCCTCGCCCTCCTCGGGAGGGGCGAGCGGCTGGGCCTCGCCCGCGACGATCGGCGCGATGGCGACCTCGACCTTGACGGTGTGGCTGCCGCCGCCGAGGATCACACCCTTGATCGGGCTGACGTCGTCGTAGTCGCGGCCCCAGGCCAGGACGATGTGGTGGTCGTAGGGGACCTGGTTGTTGGTCGGGTCCAGGTCGATCCAGCCGAAGCCGGGGCAAAAGAACGAGATCCAGGCGTGCGAGGCCTCGGCGCCGACGAGCCTCGGACGGCCCGGCACGGGGACGGTGATGAGATAGCCGCTGACGTACCGCGCGGCCAGGCCGAGCGCCCGGAGGCAGCCGATCTGGAGGTGGGCGAAGTCCTGGCAGACGCCGTGCCGCTGCTCCAGCACCTCCTTGATCGGCGTGGCGATGGTCGTCGCCTTCGGGTCGTAGCGGAACTCGGCGTGGATTCGCCTGGTCAGGTCGAGCATCGCCTCGAGGATCGGCCGGCCGGGCGGGAACGACGGCGCGGCGTAGTCGGCGAACCGCTGGTCGACGGTCACGTACGGGGAATCGAAGGCGAACTGGCTGGCCTCGACTACCTCGGGGGAGGGATCGGTCTTCAGCCGGTCACGCACCGCCTCCCAGGGCGGCGTCTGGTCGGGCTGGGGCGGGCGGGTCGGCGTGATCTCGGCGACGTTGATCGCCGTCACGCTCAGCTTCTTGTGCGGCTCCTCGATCGTGGCGAAGGTGGCCGGGTTTCCGAAATAGTCGATCCGCTCGGCCATCACCGAGGGCGGCGGGCTGATCCGCAGCTCGCTCAGCCGCCGCGACTGCCAGGCCCCGTTCCGGGCGGTCAGGTGCAGGACGTTGTGGCAGAGCGAGACGGGTTCGCCGTAGTCGTAGATCGTGGTGTGCACCGCCCGGTAGAGCATCGAACTGCCTCCCTCGATCTAGGCCTCCGGTGACTCCCGGGTCGTCGCGGCCCGCTCGGGGTCCTGGCTGCCGAGGTGCCGCGAGGTCTGGAGGTGGCTGAAGAAGCTGGCGGCGAGGACCTCGGAGACGACGGGCAGGTCGGCCTCGACCCGGCTGAGCAGGCCGTCGAGCCGGGGGCGGAGGCCGGACGGCTCGGCCTGGGTCAGGGCGTCCGGGTCCGCCAGCCGCACCTCCGTCAGGACCGCGAGCACCAGGCGCTGCTCGGGGCTGCGGCCGGGGAGGTTCGGGTCGCGGGGGAGGCGGTCGATGCTCTCGGCCAGGGCCGCGAGCTGGAAGCCGAGCGACCGGGGATTGGTCTCGTCGGACAGGAGCAGGTCCAGCACCGGCGCCGTCTGGAGCGTGCTCAGGTAGCGGCGGCGGTAGGTCATCGTGCTGTCGGCGATCTCCAGGATCGCCTCGAGCAGCGGGCCCTCGTTGCGGCTGTCGAACCCCAGGGCGCCCCGCAGCAGCCCCGAGACCTGGAGCGATCGCTCGAGCCTCCGCCCCATGTCCAGGAAGGTCCAGGACTGGCCCCGGGTCAGGTTCTCGGAGACCAGGCCGCTGAAGGCGGCCAGGCGGCTGATCCCCGCGTCGAGCATCTCCAGGACGTCGCTGAGCACCGCCCGGGCGTCCAGGCGCCCCAGCTCCGGCCCGTCGTCCTGGCTCGGCGTCATGGACCTGAGGTCGGCCATCAGGTCGACCATCAGCCGGCTGAGCGTCCGCCACATGTCCACCGAGATCCGGTCGCGCACCTTCGAGGCGACTCGTTGGAGCAGCGAGAGGGTGCAGGCCAGGCTTCCCGAGCGTTCCCGGTCGAAGATGAGCGAGAGCAGCTCGTCCTCGGGATGATCGATCACCTCGGGATGTTCCTGGTCGAAGAACCCGGGGAACGTCCGCGTCTGCGCGGTCAGGACGCGGAGCAGGATCGGCAGCTCCGGGGCGTCGGTCATCCCCGACTTCTCGGTCAGGCGGATGAGGATGCCGCGGAGCAGGCGGACGACGCTCTCCGACCGTTCGACGTAGCGGCCCAGCCAGTAGAAATCGTCGGCGTGGCGGCTCGAGAGGTCGCCCCCCGCGCGGCTCAGCCGGATCGGGCGATGGGGCGGCGGCAGCAGGCTGAAGCTGCTGACCGGCTGGTCGGTCAGGACCCAGGTGTCCTTGCTCCCGCCGCCGCGCTGCATCGTGACGACCTTGGAGTCGGTGGCCGAGGAGACGCGGGTCAGGCCGCCGGGCATCGCGATGTAGGAGCCGTCCCGGGCGGTGAGGAACACCCGCACGCCGGCGTAGCGGGACTCCAGGTCCGTGCCGTGCATCACCGGCGCCGACGCCAGGGCGAGCTGCTCCTGGCCGACGTAATCCCCGGGGCGGGCCCGGATGCGGGCGGCCAGCTTCTCGAGCTCGGCGGGGCCGAGCCGGTCGGCGAAGATCGGCTCGAAGCGGCGGCTGGAGAAGCTCGGCTTGATCACCATCCGGGGCAGCTTCGCCAGCACGTGGCTACGGCCGATCGGCTCGCCGCACCACCACGACTCGGCCCAGGGGAGCTTCAGGTCCTCTCCCAGCAATTCGCGGCTGATGCCCGGGAGGTAGGCGAGGATGCCCGGGGTCTCGATCAGCCCGCTGCCCAGCGCATTGGCCATCACGACGTTCCCGGCGCGGACGGCCTGGAGCAGGCCCGGGACGCCGAGGAAGGAACTGCCGCGAAGCTCCAGCGGGTCGCAGTAGTCGTCGTCGAGCCGGCGGAGGATCACGTCGACCGGCTGGAGCCCCCCGAGCAGCTTCAGGTAGACGCGATTCCCCCGCACGAGCAGGTCGCCCCCCTCGACGAGCGTGTAGCCGAGGTAGCCCGCCAGGAAGGCGTGCTCGAAGTAGGTCTCGTTGTATGGCCCAGGGGTCAGCAGGACGATCCGCGGGTTGTCGCGGTTGTGGGGCGAGATCGACTGCAGGGTGTCGCGCATCGCCTGGAAGAACGGGGCGAGCCGCTGCACCCGGCAGTCCCGGAAGATGTCCGGGAGCATCCGCGAGAGGACGAGGCGGTTCTCCAGGGCATAGCCGGCGCCCGAGGGGGCCTGCGTGCGGTCACCCAGGACCAGGATCCGGCCGTCCGCCGCCCGGCCGAGGTTGGCCGCGTACAGGTGCAGGTAGCAATTCGCGGGGACCGGGATCCCGTGGCAGGGATGGAGGAACGCGGGGTTGCCGAAGACGAGTTCCGGCGGCAGCAGCCCGCGCGTCAGCAGCCGCTGCGGCCCGTACAGGTCGGCCAGGATGAGGTTGAGGAGCCGGGCTCGCTGGACCAGCCCCTCCTCCAGGGCCCGCCATTCCTCCCCGGAGATCAGCAGGGGGATCGGGTCGAGCTGCCAGGGCCGATCCATGCCCCGGGGATCGCCGTAGACGTTGTACGTGACCCCATTCTGGCGGATCAGGTCCTGCGATTCCTCCCAGCGGCGGTGGAGCTCCGCCCCGCCCAGGTTCTCCAGCGCCTCGAGGAACGGCCCCCAGTGCCGGTGCACCCCGCCGCCGGGCGCGAGCAATTCGTCATAGGAGCCCTCGATGCCCTGATACTCCCCCCAGCCCAGCGCCGGGGCCCGGAAGGCGGAGCATGGGGCTTCGGCCTCGGTTCCTGTGATCATGGACTGCATGAGTACAGCTCGCTGGCTCCGCGATCAGGGCTGGGGCCTCGACGCTTTCATGATGGCATCGGCACGTTTCATACCACGGAACGCCCGCCGGCGGGAGGCGGATCCGGCTCCAGCGGCCCGACGGTCGGCGGCGGCCGGCGCAGGTCCAGGGTCAGCGGCGCCGCGGGATGTCGCTCGGGCGGGGGCACCCGCACGGTCCCCGGCGTGTGACCGAAGGGGAAGAAGCGTGCATGCCGCCGGGACTCCGCCTCGTTCGCGTTGACCGGGAAGGTGTCGTAGGCGCGGCCGCCGGGGTGGACCACGTGATACGTACAGCCGCCGACCGACCGCTTCAGCCAGGGGTCCCAGATGTCGAACACCAGGGGAGAGTTCACCGGGATGGTCGGGTGCAGGCAGGACGGCGGCTGCCAGGCGCGGTAGCGGACCCCCGCGACGGACTCGCCCCGGGTGCCCGTCGGGTGGAGGGGGACGCGCCGGCCGTTGCAGAGGACGACCTGGCGACCCTCGGTCAGCCCGCGCACCTTCACCTGGAGCCGCTCCAGCGAGGACTCGACGTAGCGGGCCGTCCCGCTGCTGGTGGCCTCCTCGCCCAGGACGTGCCAGGGCTCGATCGCCTGGCGAAGCTCGAGCGTGATCCCCGCCGCCGACAGCGAGCCGATCGGGGGGAAGCGGAACTCGAAGTGGGGGGCGAACCACTCGCTCTGGAAGGCGAACCCGGCGCGGTTCAGGTCGCCCAGCACGTCCTGGAAGTCGAGGTCGAGGAAGTGGGGCAGCATGAAGCGGTCGTGCAGCTCCGTGCCCCAGGGGATCAGCCGATCCGTCAGCGGGCTCTCCCAGAACCAGGCGACGAGGCCGCGATCAGGAGCTGCTGGCCAGGCTCATCCTGCCGGGCGTGCGGCGCATCTCGGAAGGCCCGCAGTTCGACCAGCCCCAGCCGGCCGTTGGCGGAGTCGGGACGAAGAGCTTGTCGATGCAGAACTCCGCCCGGTGGGTGCCGCCCGTGACGTCCACCAGGGGGAGGTGGCGGAAGACGCGATCGACGAGCCAGGGGGCGCGTCTCGCCGCGATCCGGGATCTGCCGGAAGGCGATCTCCATCTCGTACAGGCTGTCGTTCCGCGCCTCGTCGAGCCGGGGCGCCTGGCTATGCGGGCCCACGAACAGCCCGGAGAACAGGTACGAGAGCGAGGGGTGATTATGCCAGTACGTGATCAGGCTGCGGAGCAGGCCGGGCTGCCGCAGGGCTGGGCTGTCGGCCGGGGTGGGGCCGCCGAGGATCACGGGATGTTTTCGCCGCCGGTCCCGGTGTGGCGGCCGTCGATCATGAACTTCTCGGTCCTCAGCCGTGCCCGCCTGGCCTCGTCGTAGAGGATCGTGGTGTTCTGGACCAGCTCGTCCCAGGAGCGGGACGGGTGGATGTTCACCTCGAGCACGCCGGGCCGGGCGTGATGCTGAAGTGGTTGAGCCGGGGATCGGTCGGCGGCCGGTAGCGCCCTCCGGGATGATGTCGGGGAGCCCCAGCTCCCTGGCGGTTTCCTCGACGGCCGAGATCAGGTCGAGGTAGTCCTCCAGCAGCCCTGGGGGGATGAAGACGCAGCCGGCCGTGTCGGGGCTCAGACGGAGAGGGTGGGTGCGACGACCCCTTGACGCTCTGCCCGACCGGGAAGCGGTCGTGATGTCTCGCCTGAAAGCCCGTCGACGGGGAGCGGCCTCGGCCTCGGCGGAAGTCCGCTGCCGGCGCGAGGGCTCCTTCGCCCGGGGCGCAGGCAACAGGCGAACGCGAAAACGGATCGAGCTCGACCTGCAGGTCCTCGTCGCCTCGCCGCCGTCCAGGGGAGCGAGGGGAGCGGCAGCCGATACCCCACGGAGGAGTCCCCGGGGAGCAGGAAGCAGGCTCCCGCGGCGCATCTCCCACTCGTCGCTGACCCAGCGGGTCCGCCCCGCCCGGCCCGGGGCCTGCTGGGCCTGGAGCGGCAGGTGGACGTAGGAGACGGGCGCGATTCAGCCCGCGGTCGAAGACCCGCTGTGCCGATGCCGCTCGACCGGGTCCTCCAGCTTGCTGGAGGCCGGGTCCAGGTTCACCGGCAGTTGCTGCCGCGCCAGAGGCGGTCGAAGGTGTCCTCGTAGGCCGGCCGTTGAGTGGGCTCACCCCCAGCTTCCCGCCAGGGTGGTGATGAACCGCCGCGCGTCCGCCTCGGTATGCCCGTAGTCGTGGGCCTCGTCGGCGATCAGGCCGGGATCCTGCCAGATCGGCTCGCCGTCGATCCGCCAGAAGCAGCCGAGCGCCCAGCGCGGCAAGGGCTCTCCGGGGTAGAGCTTGCCCTGGCCGTAGATCAGCAGCCCTCCCGAGGCGAACCGGTCCCGCAGCGACTTGAGCAGTCCGCCGGCGATCCTCCGCTTGGCATCGCCCAGCGCGGCGGTGTTCCACTCTTCGCCGTCCATGTCGTCGATCGAGACGAAGGTCGGCTCGCCCCCCATCGTCAGTCGGACGTCGCCCCGGCGGAGGTGTTCGTCGATCTCGTGCCCGAGGTCCTCGATCGCCCGCCACTGCTCGTCGGTGTAGGGCTTCGTGACCCGCGGGTCCTCGTGGAACCGTCGGACGCTCATGTGGTAGGTGAAATCGGTCCCGCAGGTGTCCTTCTCGCCGCGATCGGGATGGACGGTCCAGGAGTAGGACCCGGTGATGGGGGCGGCCGTCTGAGGGTCGGCCGTGCAGGCCAGCGGGATGTGCCCTTCCCCGGCCAGCAGCCCGGACGTGGCGTCGAGCCCCACCCACCCGGCGCCGGGGAGGTACACCTCGGCCCAGGCGTGCAGGTCGGTGAAGTCCTCTTCCGGCCCCGAAGGGCCGTCGAGCGCGGGGACGTCGGGCTTGAGCTGGATCAGGTAGCCCGAGACGAACCGCGCCGCCAGGCCGAGCTGGCGGAGGAGCTGGACCAGCAGCCAGCCCGAGTCGCGGCACGAGCCGCTGGCGAGCTCCAGCGTCCGCTCGCAGGTCTGGACGCCCGGCTCGAGGCGGATGAGGTAGCGGATCCGCTCGTGGACCCGCCGGTTGAGCTCGACGATGTAGTCCACCGTCCGGACGTCCGACCTGCGCAGCTCCGCCACCAGCGAGCGGAGCCGGGGCCCGGCCGTCTCGGTCTCGAGGTAGGGGATCAGCTCGCGCGCGAGCAGAGGCTCGTAGGTGAACGGATAATGGCCGGCCGAATCCTCGATGAAGAAGTCGAACGGGTTGATCACCGTCATCTCGGCGATCAGGTCCACCTCGAAGTTCAGCTCCCGGACCGGCTCCGGGAAGACGAGTCGGGCCAGGTGGTTGCTGTAGGGATCCTGCTGCCAGTTGAGGAAGTGCGGCAGGGGCGTCACGCGGAGCGAGTAGCTCAGGATCGGCGTGCGGCAGTGCGGGGCCGGGCGCAGCCGGACCACGTGCGGCAGCAGGCTGACCAGCCGGTCGAACCGGTAACTCGTCCTGTGATTGAGGGCGACCTGGATGGGCATGGAGGGTCGATCACCTGGCTGGTCGTCTTGGGGGGGGAGCCTCCGCCGCCGCGTCGGGGCGGGGCGGCCGGTATCGCACCGGGAGATACGCACGCTCTCACGCGACGGACTGGGGGGAAGCGGAGGGCACCGTCCGGTCCGCGCCGCGCGCCGGAATGGCCGGCTGCCTCGTCGTCGGCTCGGGCAGGTCCGCCGTCACCAGGCCGCCCCGCTGGTCGAAGTAGACCTTGTGGATCGCGTCGCCCACGCCGTGGATCCGGTCGATGATGCTCGTCAGCGCCTCGTGGAGGCCGGCCTCGATGAAGTCGTCGATGCGGGTCAGGTTGAGCCAGGAGACCAGGTCGTCCAGCGTGTGCTCGACGAGGTTGCCCGGCCTCCCCGGCGTCCGGCCCGAGATGGCGTAGGCGGCGGCCAGGCACTTGCCCAGGCAGAACCTCACGGACCGGGGGAAGATCGAATCGAAGATCAGGAAGTCGGGGACGGCGATCCCCGGGTCGGACCCGGGCCGCTGCTTGTGGTAGGGCTCGTAGCCCGAGCAGGAGGTGAGGATGGCCATCCAGTGCGCGTTGTCGATCGGCGTCCCCACCTGGTCCACCGTCGGCAGCAGGATGTGGTACTTGACGTCCAGGATCCGGGCCGTCTGGCAGGCCCGCTCCAGGTACTTGCCGAGCTGGAAGAAGTCCCACGCCTCGCCGTGCGACATCGTGCCCTCGCTGATCCCGGTGATCAGGTGGTTGATGTGCTTGATCTCGCTGTAGAAGGCGTTCCGGTCGCTGTGGTACAGGGCGCGGGCCTGCGGGCTCTGGATCCAGAGATAATAGTAGTTGAGCCGCTCCCAGCACTCGCCGCTGATGACCTCGCGGATGTTCCGCGCGTTCTCCCTCGCCCCGCCGATGGCGGAGGCGATGCTCGAGAGGTTCGTCGGCTCCCACGTGAGGTAATCCTGGACGGTCTCGCCGTCGGCGTCCTCGGGCATGTCGTGGATGCCGCTGATGATCAGCAGCGGCTGCCACTGCTGCTCGAGCGGCACCGCGAAATCCAGGAGCAGCGTCTGATTGACCTCGAGGACGCGGGCGGTGTTCTCGGCCCGCTCCAGGTAGCGGCTGAGCCAGAAGCAATGGTCGGCGACGCGCGAGATCATCGGCCGTTCTCCATCACCCAGGTGTCCTTGCTGCCGCCGCCCTGGCTCGAGTTGACCACCAGCGAGCCCTTCACCAGGGCCGTGCGCGTCAGCCCCCCGGGCAGCACCCAGGTGGACGAGCCGCTGACGATGTAGGGCCTCAGGTCCACGTGCCGCGGCGCGAGGCCCTCGTCGGTCCAGGTGGGGGTCGCGGACAGCGTGACGACCGGCTGGGCGATGTAGTTTCGCGGGTTGTCCCTCAGCTTCGCGGCGAACTCCGAGCACTGCTGGGAGGTCGCCCAGGGACCCATGAGCATGCCGTAGCCGCCCGACTCGTTGACCGCCTTCACCACCAGCTCCGGCAGGTGGTCCAGCACGTAGGCCAGGTCGTCGGGCCGGGCGCAGATGTAGGTGGGGACGTTCTTCAGCAGGGGTTCCTCCGACAGGTAGAACCGGATCATGTCCTCGACGAACGGATAGATCGCCTTGTCGTCGGCGACGCCCGTGCCCACCGCGTTGGCGAGCGTGACGTTCCCCGCGCGGTAGGCCTTCATCAGGTCGGGTACGCCGAGCATCGAGTCGGGGCGGAAGGTGTTCGGGTCGAGGAAATCGTCGTCGATCCGGCGGTAGATCACGTCCACCTTCTGGGGCCCGCGGGTCGTCCGCAGGAAGACCTGCTCCTCGTGGACGAACAGGTCCTGCCCGAAGACCAGCTCGATCCCCATGTGCCGCGCCAGGAAGCAGTGCTCGAAATAGGCCGAGTTGTAGGGCCCCGGCGAGAGCAGCACGATCGTGGGGGGATCCTCCGCCCCGGGCGGCGCCACCGCGCTGAGGGCCTCCCAGAGGTGCCTCGGGTAATCCTCGACCCGGCGCACCCGGCACTGCTGGAAGAGCTGCGGGAAGACCTTCTTCATCACCACGCGATTCTCGAGCACGTAGCTGACGCCCGAGGGGGACCGGCCGTTGTCCTCGAGCACCAGGAACTCGCCCTTCGTGTCGCGCACCAGGTCGGTGCCCACCACGTGCAGGTACTGCTTCCCGGGTGGGCTGAAACCCACCATCTCGGGGCGGAATCCCTTGGACTGGAGCACCAGGCCGGCCGGGATGACGTCTTCCTTGATGATCCGCTGGTCGTGGTAGACGTCGTCGAGGAAGTGATTCAGCGCGCGGATCCGCTGCACCAGCCCGCGTTCCAGCCGGTCCCACTCCTTGCCCGAGACGGGGCGCGGGATCAGGTCGAAGGGAAAGATCTTCTCCGTCCCCCGCCGGTCGGAATACACCGAGAACGTGATCCCGTTATTGATGAAGGCCAGGTCCGCCGACGTGCGGCGGCTGAGGAACTCCTGGACGTCGAGCCGGCCGAGACGGTCCACCAGGACCCGGCAGTACTCGTGGGCCTGCCCCGGCGCCTCGAACAGCTCATCCCAGGCCGCCGGGTTCGGCGCGTAGTCCTGGAAGAGGAGCGGCGCCCCACTCGTCCCCGAGACCCGGGGGGTGTCCATCTGTCCTTGAGTCTGAGACTGAGATTGCATCACAGGACTGGTCGTCATTGGCCCAGACCTCCACCGCGCACGAGCCCATCGTACCGCGGAATCCGAGATGTTGCATGAGTGTCACGCCCCGCCGCACGACCGGATCGCGGAAGCCTCGGTGTCGGTGGAAGCCGGGCGCCTCTGCTCGGCGGGAGCGTGCTTCGTCGATCGACTGCATGGCACTGACGAAACCCGCCTTCCAGAGCAGACGATGTGCCGTAACGGCTTGCGCCCGCCCTTGCTCCCTAAGGTGAATGGAGAAAAGGCTTTCACCGCGAAATGCCGGGTTCTTGGCCGCCACCTTCTTTGAACGGCTGCCCGATTTGCTTGCAGCCATTGCCCCCTTCGTGGGCTCGCTCGGCGAATCCTCGAACGCGGGTGAACCAGCCTTGCTGCCCGGTTGCAGGAGGGGACCGGGGCGGCTGGAATACAGGATGAGTTCCTTCACAACCGGGGGCCGCTAGCAGGGCGAGGAGGCAGCCATGGGCAAGATCGCGGTTGGCCTGAACGCGGAATTCTCGCGCAGCTCGGACAAGCCCTTCGAGTGGGCCGTCGAGCGTGCGGCCGAGATGGGTTACGAGTACTTCGAGCCGATGGTCCACTTCGGCCGGGAGCTGATGAGCGAGGCGGGGTATTTCCACACCGTCTCCATGTTCGACGACCCGTACCGCATCAAGGAGGCCTGTGACAAGGCGGGGCTGAAGATCTCCGGGCTGCAGTCGCACGGCCCGCTGGGCCGCCCGGATGTGCATGGCGAGTACATCAAGCTGGCGATCCGCGTGGCCGCGGAGATCGGCGTTCCCGTGATCAACACCGACGAGGGGATCAAGGCGAGGTGGACCACCGAGGAGGAGGACTTCGTCCTGATCAGGTACACCCTCCAGGAGGCGGCGTTCATCGCCGAGCGGCGGGGCGTGAAGATCGGGCTGGAGCCGCACGCGCAGTACTCGCGCCATCCCGACGGCCTCGACCGGATCTACAACCTGGTGAAGTCGCCCGCGATCGGCATCAATTTCGACACGGGCAACGCGTATCTCTGCGGCCACGACGTCTACGCCTGGCTGGAGCGCGTGGCCCCTCGCCTGGTCCACCTCCACGCCAAGGACATCTCCGAGTCCCACTCGGCCGAGGAACGTGGCAAGGTGACCGGCACCCCTGTCGGCTGCGCCTGCGGCGAGGGCGTCCTCGACTGGCAGCGGATCATTGCCATCGTCCAGGAAAAGTGCCCCCGCGACATCGTCTTCTCCGTCGAATGCGGCACCCCGGACCAGGCGGCGAAGAGCCTGGAGCACCTGGGGAAGCTGGTGGGGTGAGTCATCGGGCCGGCTTGGTGATGGGGCTGAGGCGTGGATATCTTGAATGCCGAGGAGACGACAAGATGACCGCGCAGCAATGGCAGAGCATCGAGAAGGCCCTGGCGGACTTCACGCTCGAGGACAAGCTGGAGCTAGTCACTCGGCTGGTGCAGGCCATCCGCATCGACGTGGTGGTCTCGACGGAATCGGACCAGGCACGCGCCCTGCGTCAGGCGCTGATACGCTCCTGAAGACGCTGGACGCGATACCCGCGCCAGTTATCACGGATGTCCTCTCCGATCGAGACCAGGATCGCAGCATTTATGAGGTCGACCTGCCGTCGAGACGGCATGCCGATGTGGGAAATCCTCCTCAGGTTCGAATCATGAGCCCACGGCTCGCTCGGCGGGAGTTGGTCAAGGACTACGCTGTGGAGCCGGACCGAAACGAGAACTAACAACGACTTTCCTGTTGGGGCGGAGGTAGACCGCTTTGGACTTGCTCGCCGAGATTCGGTCTGCGTTCCCCACGGCCCCTTACCCGGGAGACGACACGCTCAGCGATTGCTGGTGCGAGGAATGCCAATGGTCGGTTCGCTACCTACGGGGCAGATCCTGGATGCAACTTCGCGTCGAGGACTGCGTCGGCGGAGACGGCGCGTACCTCTCCACCCGGGCATTCCGCTACTACCTTCCCGGGTTGCTGTGCCTCGCGGTGCAACACCCGGACGAGGTGCATCTGGCTTCCGAGATAAACGCCAGGCTCGTCGTGATGGACCGGTCTTCACCGAAGGAAAGCGAGACCGTCCTGGAGACGGTACGTCGACTCTCGCCGCGCCAGCGCGAGGTGATCGCTCGGTTTCTGCAATGGCTCAGTGGACAGGAGTGGCCAGCGCCGCTCCTGATCGATGCCGCGCTGAGAGCGGTCCGAGATGGCCAAGTCGTTCCCGTCAACTCCGAGGAACTGATGCGGTGGTATCGGGCACGAGAGGCATCGTCTGGCGCGTGACTTGTGGAGTCGACCGAAGCCCTCCGCAGCATCAACGGGAAAGTCCGGACGGTCTCTTCAACGGTCCCTCCCGCCGAGCTAGCCCGCCAACCATCTGAATGCACGAGATTGGGGAAAGTGCAGTTCTCTTCCTGACCGGCTCAAAACCCGGCTATGGCGTCTCCGGCTCCTCGGGTGTCTGGGCGCCATGCCAGACGGCGACGATCCAGACTCGGTCCCCCTGAACGCGATAGAAGAAGCGGTAGGGCTTGACGAGACTGTAGCATCAGGGTAGAGGACCTTCACGGTCCCGCACGGGCTTGATGCAGGACTTTCGTGGTCCGGGACCGGCCCTCGGCCCGTTGCTCCCGGTGCATGTCCAGGGCGATCCGCTGCCGGATGTGCTCCGCCGTCCGTGTGTGTGTGTGTGTGTGTGTGTGTGTGTGTGTGTGTGTGTGTGTGTGTTTTTTTTTTTTTTCCGATAGACGCTCCGCTGGGCCTTGCAGTAGCGGCGGGTGCCCTTTCCACCGCGTTGCTCGTCCCCGGCAGCAGTTTGTCGTCCAGGTACGTCAGAGCCTTCTCCAGGTTCGGCGTGTACAGCTTCTCCAGGGCCCGGCCGATCCGCTTGAAACGGCACGAGACCGTAGCTTCGCCAGCCGGGCCAGGGCCGTAGCCGCCGGCAGCGGCGGTCGAACAAGCAGTAGACCTCGTCCGTGATCGACCGCGGGGTTCGCAGTTGAGGCGGGCCTCAGCGTGACCCTCCGCAACGTCCGCCCCCTCAGCGGCCGTCAGCTTCTTCGGACGAACAGGTGCCGGTGCTCGAAGAGCTCCTCGATCAGCTCGCTCCTGGCGTTTGGCTCGTCGCACCTCCCGGGATTGATCCTTCTTGGGGCGGCCCCGCGGCCTGTCCTGGGCGACCAGGCTTTCATCTCGGCACGGGCTGGCCGGGGCGTGCAGCACGGCCTTGGTGATCTCCTTCAGGACGTGGAACCGGCAAGCCTGATGGGGCGCGTCGGGGAGGATCTCGGCCAACGGCGTCGGATAGAGGTTCGAGCCGTCGAGTGGTGACGCCTCGGATCGTCGAGGCCACGAGCATCGCGGCGGGCCTTGAAGTCGCGGAGCAAGGCGAGGATGTCATCCCGGGTCGGGGCCTTCTCCAGGACCCGGTACATCAGCCGCGTGAAGGTCCGGTTGTCGACCAGGGACAGGACGCAGAACGGGCCGTCATGCAACTCATCGACGGCGATGTAGCCGCTGAAGTCCTCAGGCCGCGGGCGAGGTACTCGGCCTCGATCCGGCGGGCCGCCTTTTTCCCCCCGGCCTCGACCCAGTTCTGGATCGTGGCCCAGGGCCTGAAGACGCGGTGATCGCGCCCAGGGGGTGCCAGCTCGCCGACCGATACGGCAGGCCATCCTCGACGACCAGGCGGACGGCCGTCTGCTGCACGCGGTGGGTATAGCGGCACTTCGGCAGGGCCAGGTCGGCCATGTCGGCGTTGAAGCACCGGCGGCAGTCGGGACAGCGGTGCCCAGGTAGGCGATCACGATGGTGATCGGCCGGCCAGTGGAGCATTGCCCAGGTCATGGAGGGTCCGCTGAGATTGGTTGCAGCGCGGGGCCGAGCGGCCGCAGCAGGAGCTTGCGGCAGCCGGAAGTTACGACTCCGGTGCTCGACATGCGGGAGGAGATCCTCCGCCCGGGTGATCCCTTCGGTGGGATCCCGGGACGTGATCGCCTGGCCGATCAAGGCGCTCCTCGGACGAGATGCTCATCCGGAGGATGGTTTACACCAGAGAAGGCGATCTCCTCAACTACTTTGCTGCTACAGTCTCGGCTTGACGTAGATTTCCCGGTGGGGCAGTTCCGGGAACTCCGCGAGCACTGCGCCCAGAGTTCCGGGAAACGGGTGAGCCGCTTCAAGGCGGCCGACGCACGCTTGTGGAACTTGCGGGCCGCCGTCCGGTTGTGACGCTGGATCGCCTGTACGGCTTGGAGGAACTGGAGGCGCGCCCGAGCGTGAAGACGACGTCCACGGTCAGTCCTTCGAGGAGGGCGACTCGGCCTCCGCGAGCACGTCGTCCAGGGAATGGCCGGCCCCCGCGGCGATCTCCTTCTCACCGCGCGCCCTTTCGAGCAGCAGCTCGCTCCGCCTCGGACCCTCGTAGGCCTCCAGGCTCATCAGGACGGCCGTCGCGCCCTCGTTGCGTGATGAAGACCGGCTCGCAGGTCTTCCTGGCCTCGCGCTCAGGACCTGCGCGCGTCCTGGCGGAGGTCGAACACCGGGATGATCGCGGGGACCCTGGCCATCATGTACCTCCAACGGTACGAGCGATCGTACTCCAACAGAGGCATAAGAGCAACGTCGAGAGAGGGCAAACACGAACTCCGCCTCAGGCCAGGATCTCCTTGACCGCCCGGGCGGGGCGGCCGTCGGTGAGTCTCGTCGAATTTGGGTACCGCCCACCGCGACCGGCCACGGCACTCCCGGTGGGCGTTGGCGATCCGACACAATCTGGCCCGGTCAGCCCCAGTTCCGTGGACGGCTCGCCCATGGTGCCGGGCGGGCGCTTCCCCGGCGTCGGCGTCGGTCCGGCGAAGTCTCACAGCCTGATCACGCCGCTGGTCGACGCGATCGAGGCGCCGGCAGATGGGGGACGTAAGCTCGCTCAGCGAGATCGGACCGCCGCCTTCGCACGGCCGCCGACGAATGCCGCCAGGTGCTCGCCGGTCAGCGTTGACTGCGCCGCCACCAGGTCGGCCGGCGTGCCCTCGAACACGATCCGGCCGCCGTCGTGGCCCGCGCCCGGCCCGAGATCGATGATCCAGTCGGCGTGCGCCATCACCGCCTGGTGGTGCTCGATCACGATGACGGACTTGCCGGCGTCGACCAGCCGATCCAGCAGCCCGAGCAACTGCTCGAGGTCGGCCAGGTGCAGCCCGACCGTCGGCTCGTCGAGCACGTAGACGCCGCCGTCGGCGCCCATGTATGTCGCGAGCTTGAGACGCTGCCGCTCGCCGCCCGACAGCGTGGTGAGCGGCTGGCCGAGCCGCAGGTAGCCGAGCCCCACGTCGGCCATCCGCCGCAGGATCGCGTGCGCGGCCGGCGTCCGCGCCTCGCCGGCGCCGAAGAAGCGGACCGCGTCCTCAACCGGCAGGTCGAGCACCTCGGCGATGTTCAGGCCGCCGAGCCGGTAGCCCAGGACCGACGCCTGGAATCGCCGGCCCTCGCAGTCCTCGCAGACCGTGGCGACGCCGGCCATCATCGCGAGGTCGGTGTAGATCACCCCGGCGCCGTTGCAGGTCGGACATGCACCCTCGGAGTTGGCGCTGAACAGGGCCGGCTTGACGCCGTTGGCCTTCGCGAAGGCCTTGCGGATCGGCTCCAGGAGGTCGGTGTACGTCGCGGGGTTGCTCCGCCGCGAGCCGCGGATCGGGGCCTGGTCGACCGTCACCACCCCGTCCCGGCCGGACACCGAGCCGTGGATCAAGGAACTCTTTCCCGACCCGGCCACGCCGGTCACCACCACCAGCACACCGAGCGGGATGTCGACGTCCACATCCCGCAGGTTATGGGTGCGGGCGCCGCGAACTTCCATCACGCTTGAAGGCTTCCGCACCGACGGCTTCAGGGAGGCCCGGTCGTTCAGGTGACGCCCGGTGAGCGTGCCGCTGGCCCGCAGCCCGTCGACGGTGCCCTCGAAGACCACCTCGCCGCCGGCGGTGCCGGCGCCTGGGCCGAGGTCGACGACGTGATCGGCGATCGCGATCATCTCCGGCTTGTGCTCGACCACGAGGACGGTGTTGCCCTTGTCGCGAAGCCGCAGCAGCAGCTCGTTCATCCGCTGGATGTCGTGGGGGTGCAGCCCGATCGTCGGCTCGTCGAAGACGTAGGTCACGTCGGTGAGCGACGACCCGAGGTGGCGGATCATCTTGGTGCGCTGCGCCTCGCCGCCCGAGAGCGTGCCGGAGGGCCGGTCGAGGCTGAGGTAGCCCAGCCCGATCTCCACGAACGAGTCGAGCGTCCGTCGCAGCGTCGCCAGCAGCGGTGCGACGGACGGCTCTTCCAGGCCGCGCACCCATTCGGCCAGGTCGTTGATCTGCATCGAGCAGGCCTCGGCGATGTTGATCTGACCGATCCGGCAGGACCGGGCAGCCTCGTTGAGCCGGGTGCCGCCGCACTCGGGGCAGGTGGTGAAGGTGACCGCACGTTCCACGAACGCGCGGATGTGGGGTTGCAGCGCGTCGACATCCTTGGACAGGAACGACTTCTGGATCCGCGGTACGAGGCCCTCGAAGGTGAGGTTGAGCTTCTCGACCTTCACCTTGGTCGGCTCCGAGTAGAGGAAGGTGTGGAGCTCCCGCTTCGTGTACTTGCGGATCGGCTTGTCCGCGTCGAGGCCCGCCGCCGCGAAGATGCGCACGTACCAGCCGTCGGCCGTGTAGCCCGGGATCGTGAGCGCCCCCTCATTGAGCGACTTACTCTCGTCATAGAGCTGGGACAGGTCGATGTCATTGACCGAGCCCATGCCCTCGCAGCGCGGGCACATGCCGCCGTTGACCTCGAAGGTACGCGCCTCGGTCTTCTTCTCGCCGCCCTTCTCGATGACCACCTTCCCGGCGCCCCGGACCGAAGGGACGTTGAAGGAGAAGGCGTTGGACGAGCCGATGTGCGGCTTGCCGATGCGGCTGAACAGCACCCGCAGCATCGCATTGGCGTCCGTGACCGTGCCGACCGTCGAGCGGGAGTTGGCGCCCATCCGCTCCTGGTCGACGAGGATCGCGGTCGTCAGGCCATCCAGGACGTCGACCTCGGGCCTGGCCAGTGTCGGCATGAAGCCCTGCACGAACGCTTGTAGGTCTCGTTGATCAGGCGTTGCGACTCCGCCGCGATGGTGCCGAACACCAGCGACGACTTACCCGATCCCGAGACTCCGGTGAACACCGTCAGCCGCCGCTTGGGTATCTCGACGCTGACGTCCTTCAGGTTGTTCTCCCGGGCGCCCTGGACGCGGATCCGGTCGTGGCTGTCGGCCGGGTGCTGGCCGGAGGGGGTCTGATTCGCGGTCATATCACCGAGCCTCGGGGGTCCGTGAGGGATCGGCCCGTCGCCCGCCGCGCCTCCCGGAGGCGTACGGCAGCACGAACAGGTACAGGCCGGTGAACAGGAGCAATGCGAGTGGCGGCAGGGGTGAGTAGGTCACCCAGGGCGGGGGCATTCCATCTACCTGTGCGAGGGCGACGAAGTTGGCGATGACGGTCGCCGTGAAGGCGAGCGACACCCAGCGGTGGACCTGCCGAATCCCCTCGTTCCAGCTCAAGGGACCCTCCCGTGGAAACAGGCCCGAAGCGGATCGGGCAGACGCCCGATCTGTCAGTGACCGCCCTCGGCGACGAGCCTTGACCGGCTCAGGCGATTTTCGCCAGCAGGTCGACGAGCTTCCCGCCCATCATGTTCCATCCGTAGCGCGCGCCGCCGAGGTTCCGCTTCTGGTCCGGCCGGAAGCCCGACTGCACGACGGACAGCCGCGTGCCCGACGCCGTGGCCGTGAGCGTGAGAGTCACGACGGTGTCGATCTCGCCGGCGACCCAGGTGTAGCTGAGCGACCGCCGAGCCTCGATCTCGAGGAGTCGGCAATTCACGATGCCGTCCCAGCCGGGCTGCGGCGGCGCGTTGAACCTGAAGACAGTACCCGGCTCGAGCTTGAGATCGACGACGGGCAGGAGCCACTCCGCCAGCAGCGCGGGGTCAGTGAGCGCACGCCACACCTTCTCCGGCGGATGCTGCAAATCGAAGTCGAGCGAGAGGGTGCCGGCCTGCGATCGAGCCGACTGGTCGGCGGGAGTCATGAGTCCATTCTCTCCAGGAGTCGTTCGAGGCGAGCGACGCGCTCGGTCCAGAACGAGGCGTAGTGCTCGATCCAGTCGATCAGGGGTGCCAACCCTCCCGGATCGGCCCTGTAGTAGGTCAGGCGACCTTTCGGCCGGTCGCGAACCAGCTCGGCCTGCTTCAGCACAGCCAGGTGCTTCGAGACCGCCGGCTGCGACACCCCCGCGCGATCCGTCAGTGCGCGCACGGTCTGCTCGCCGTCGCTGACCAGGTGCTCGTAGATCGCGCGGCGGGTCGGGTCGGCGAGGGCCCTGAAAAGCTCGTCGGCGGCCGATCGCATGGCGGAATCATAGCCGGTGGGTTATGAATTGTCAAGCGGCCCGCTCGACTGCGTCCTGTGGAATGCCCACGCCTCAGGCCAGGAGCTCCTTGACCACCCGGGCGGGGCGGCCGTCGGTGAGTCGCTGCTCGCGGCCGTTGGCGTGGTAGATCAAACGGGTGTGGTCCAGGCCGAACTGCTGGAGGATCGTGGCCTGGAAGTCGTTGGGGGTGACGACGTTCTCCGCGGCGCGGTGGCCGACCTCGTCGGTGGCGCCGAAGGTCATGCCCCCCTTGATGCCGCCGCCGGCCAGCCAGATGGAGAAGCCCTGGCCGTTGTGATCTCTCCCGGCCGAGGCGTCGAGGGCGCCCTCGCAGACGGGCAGGCGGCCGATCTCGCCGCCCCAGTGGACGATCGTCGTGTCGAGCAATCCCCGCTGCTTCAGGTCCTTCACCAGCGCCGCGGCGGGTTTGTCGGTCCGGCGGCAGATGGCAGGCAGCGTCTGCTTGATGGCGCTGTGGTTGTCCCACGGCTGGCCGCCGAGGAAGATCTGCACGAACCGCACGCCCCGTTCGACCAGCCGCCGGGCGAGCAGGCAGCGCGTGCCGTATTCCCGCGTCGCGTCCTCGTCCAGGCCGTAGAGCTTGCGGATGTGCGCCGGCTCGTTCGAGATGTCGAGCGCCTCCTTGGCCGCCGTCTGCATGGCCGCGGCAAGCTCGTAGCTGCGGATCCGCGACTCCAGGTCGGCCTCGCCGGGATGGAGGCCCAGGTGCCGCTCGTTGAGCCGCTCGAGCAGCGCGAGGTTCTGCTTCTGGAGCGTGCCCTTGAGCTTCGGGGGCGCATCCAGGTTGAGGATCCGGGGCTCCTGTGGGCGGAGGACGGTCCCCTGGTAGAGGCTGGGCATGAACCCGCTGGACCAGTTGATCGTGCCGTCCACCGGATGGCCCTCGGGGTCGGAGAGGACCATGTAGGCCGGCAGCTCGCGCGTCTCGCTGCCCAGGCCGTAGACGAGCCAGCTCCCCATGGTGGGCCGGCCGGCGATGGCGGGAAGGCCGCCGTGGAAATAGCGTATCGAGACCTCGTGGCCGTTGTGCCCGGTGTGCATCGACCGAACCACGCAGAGGTCGTCCACGATGCCGGCGGTGTGGGGCAGGAGCTCGGAGACCTCGGTGCCGCTCTGGCCATGCTTCGCGAAGCGGAAGGGGCTGCCGAAGAGCTTCTTGCTGGCGCGGTTGACGAAGCTGAAGACGACGTCGCCGCCGTAATCGGTCCCGTGCGACCGGCTCAGCCCCGGCTTGGGGTCGAGCAGGTCGACGTGCGAGGGGCCCCCGTGCATGAACAGGGAGATCATGGCCTTCGCCTTCGGGGCGAAATGGGGCGGCCTGGCGTCGAGGTTGAGCGGCAGGTTCTCGCCCGGCCGCTTCGGCGTCTCTGCGAGCAGCCCCTCCTCGTGCAGCAACTGCGCCAGCGCCACGGCGCCGACGCCGAAGGCGGAATTCGCCAGGAAGGCACGGCGGCTCTGGGAGCGGGGGTCAATCGACATAGAGGAACTCGTTGGAACTGAGGAGTTGCTGGCAGAGGCAGGTGAGCACGAAGAGTTCGCGATCCTTGAGGCCCGAGGACGGGTCGAGCGTCTTCAATTGCGTCGCGGCGAACTCCCCGGCCAGTGCTTGCTCCTCGGGGGAAATCGGGCGCTGGTAGACGGCCTGCCAGGCCGAGGAGATCAGCGCCGGCAGGTCGGACTTCGGCGAGGCCGCCTTGAGCCGCCCGGCGATCTTCTCGGCGTGGTTGAGCACGAAATCGCTGTTCATCAGCATCAGCGACTGCGAGGGCGTCGTGCTCGGGAGCCGGCGGTCGCAGTTGACCGTCATCACGGGGGCGTCGAAGGCCGCCAGGAGCGACACGGGCCTGGTCCGCCGCACCTGGAGATAGAGGCTCCGTCGCGGTGAGTCATCCGCCGGCAGGACCAGCCCGACGGAGTCCTCAGCCACCGGGACGGGAGGGCCGAACATCCGCCGATCGAGCCGACCGCTCGCCAGCAGCACCTGGTCGCGCAGGGTTTCCGCCTCCAGCCGCCGGACCGGGTAACGACCCAGCAGCACGTTCTCGGAATCGATCCGATCCTTCGCCGGGTCGCGCCGGGAGGACTGGCGATAGACCGTGGACGTCATGATCAGCCGGTGCAGCCGCTTGAGGCTCCAGCCGGTCCGCACGAGCTCGTCGGCCAGCCAGTCGAGGAGTTCCGGGTGGCTGGGCGGGACGCCGAGGGCCCCAAAGTCGCCGGGCGTCTCGACCAGCCCGCGGCCGAAGTGGTGGAGCCAGACCCGGTTCACCAGGACCCGGCCCGTCAGCGGGTGCTTGCCGCCGGTGAGGTGCCGGGCGTAGGCGAGCCGCCGGCCGGAGGTCGAGGCCTTCGGATCCTGGTCGTCGATCTCGAGTCGCGCGCCGTCGGGCGCGGCGATGGTCAGGTCGCCGGGTTTCACCTCCTGCTTCGGCTGGCGATGGTCGCCGCGGTGGAAGATGTGAGTCGCCGGCCGGACGCCGGGCTGCTCGCTGAGCACGCTCACGAAATCCTCGCGGGGCTTCTCGGCACGCCTGGCGTTGATCTTCTCCTGGTCCTTCTTCAATTCGTCGGCCGCGGCCTGGTTGTACTGGTAGAGGACCCCGGAGTTGAGGTTCAGGCTGGGGTGGGTGGCGATCAGGTTCTTCTGCTCGTCGCTGCGCTTCTCGCCGGGTGTGTTCCTGGCGTCGCGGAGCTTCGACCGTAGCGGCTCGGGGAACTTCTCGAGCTCCTTCTGGAGGGCCGCGGCGACGTATTTCTCGGTCTTCGCCTGGAGCTCACGATCCAGCTTCTGGGCCTCGGCCTCGATCGCGGCCGCTCGGGCGCGGTCCGAGTCGTGATAGAGCGAGACCAGCCGCTGGCCGGGCCGCCGCCAGTGCGAGGGGTCGAGCGCCGGCTCGAACACGGCGCGGAGCCGATAGTAGTCGGACTGCGGGACCGGGTCGTAGCGATGGTCGTGGCACTGGGCACAGCCGACCGTCAGGCCTAACAGCGCGGAGCCGACGATCTTGAGCGTGTCGGCGACGACCTGATTCGATCCCAGCGCCTCGTCGCCCCCGCCGGTGGAGGTGGGGTCCGCGGCCGTCCGCAGGAACCCGGTCGCCGCCAGCAGTTCCGCCTGGGCGGGCGCGAGGTTGTTCCAGGGAGGCGGCACCAGCTCGTCGCCGGCCAGTTGCTCCACCAGGAAGCGATCGAGCGGCTTGTCCGCGTTGAACGAGCGGACGACGTAGTCGCGGTACTTGTAGAGGTACGGGCGCTCGGTGTCGTCGTTGCCGTTGCCGTCCGAGTCGGCGTAGCCGGCCGCATCCAGCCAGTGGCGGGCCCAACGCTCCCCGTAATGGGGGGAGTCGAGGAGCCGGTCGATCAGCCGCTCGTAGGCGTCCGGCCGAGTGTCGGTCAGGAAGGCCTGGGCCTCGGCGGGCGAGGGGTTCAGGCCGGTCAGGTCGATCGAGGCGCGGCGGATCAGGCTGCGGCGGTCGGCCTCGGGGGCCAAGTCCAGCCCCTTCTCGCGGAGCTTCGCCAGCACGAAGGCGTCGACCGGCGTGCGCACGGGATGACCCGGGCCGAACGCGGGAGGCGTGGGCCTCCGCACCGGCTGATACGCCCAGTGGGCCCGCTCCTCGGGCGTGATCTGGACGCCCGGCGCCAGCCGCTCCGGCTCGGGCCGGAGGGTCGGGGCACCCTGGGCGATCCAGCGTTCGATGACGGCGATCTGCCCGGCGGGGACCTTCTTCTCACCCGGTGGCATCTCGCCGGCCTGGAGCCGCTCCAGGAGATAACTCTCCTGCGGCTTCCCCGGCACGACGGCCGGGCCGCTCTCCCCGCCGCGCTCCGCGAACCGCCTGAGCCGTAGGTCGAGCTTCCCCTTCGGATGCGCCTCCCCGCCGTGGCAGTCCAGGCAGTAAGCCTTGAGGATCGGCCGCACGTCGTTCTCGAAGGTCAGCCGCTCGTCCGCGGCCGACGACCGGAGGGGTGCGAGGGCCAGCAGGAACGGCAGAGCCCAGCATGTGCCGCGTCGCCTCATCAACGATCATCTCCCGTCGAGACAGGTCCCCGCCGGCCGAGGTCGTCCGCCCGGCCGCTCCGGCTCGGTTCCTCAATATTAAATTATTGTATTAAATTATTGTTTGAGACTCGCCCTCCGCAAGACGAGTCGGCCCGGCGGCCCCGATAGAATCCGGGCTCGGCCGTTTCCACCACCCGACCGGGGAGGGCCGCCACTGCCCCGGCCGCTCTTGTCGGATCTTGAAAATCGGATACCTGTTCGCTAGACCATCGTTAGCCTCAGCATCGAATCACCTGGCTGCGATCTTATCGTAAAGACTTCTATCGAGTCCTCATGCAGTGAATATCGCACGCAGGGTAGCGCAACCCTGTGGGCGGTTATCATCGACCTCTTTCGTGCTCCAGGGTGCTGATGCCGGGACGATACAGACTCGATTCTCGGGTGCCGGTTCCGCGAATGGTTGGGAATGATCCGTCCGGGTTCGCGGGCGGATGGACCGGGCGGGGCGACCGGCTCGCGAGCCGGTGCCTTCGCCTCGATTTCCCGGCGCAGGCTCGGTGACCCCTCCGGGATGCGGCAGCGACGAACAACTCACGCCACGAGGGAGCAAGCCATGACTCACGCCAGGTCGCACGGGGCGGGAAAGCACGGAGGGCGTCACTCCGGCGGATCGGCCCGGCGCAGGTCGAGGGTCTTCCGCCCCTGGCCCGAGTCCGACGACGCGATCCTCGAAGTCCGCGTCGTGCCGGCGAGCCTGTCCATCATCGAAGGGGGCCTCGCGTACATCGCCGCCGACGGGGAGGCGAACCGGCTCGCGGTGGACGTGGTCCAGGTGGGCGGGCAGGGCTACATCCGCTTCCGGGAGCTCGGCGGCGTGGCGATCTCGGTGGACGGAGCCGGGCTCGTGAGCGACTCCGCGAGCGTCGCCCGGGCCCCCCTCACGGGGTTCGCCACGTTCGACATCGTGACCCTCGACGGGGACGACACGATGAGCCTGGTCCTCGATCCCGCGCTGCCCGGCCCGATCGCCATCGACCTGGGCCCCGCGACGACGACCAACGCGATGACGCTGCTGGGGACGGCGGGAAACGATGCGGTCGCCCTGGCACCCCTGCTCACCTCCGACGGCTCCAAGGTGATCGACGTGACCAGCGGCGGCCTGAAGGCCACCCTCAAGCTCCGAGGGACCCTCTCAGTGGACCTCTCCCAGCCCGGCCAGGATTCGCTGACCGTCGATCGCGGGATCTCCAACTACGGCCGCATGACCGGACTGAACGTGATCGGCGGGGGCGCGGGCGACACGCTCCACGTGACCGCCCCCGGATCGAATCCCCAGACATTCGTCCTCTCCGACGGCCAGGTCCAGCTCCAGAGCGCGGGGGGCGGATCCGAGATCGTCCTGGGCCGGTCCGACAACATCGCCATCGATCAGCCCAAGGTCACCGTCGAGGTCATCCATCTGGATGCCCAGGGGAACGAAACGAGCCTGGGGCCGAGCACCTTCAACACCTTCCTGCTCGACACCGGCGCCACCAGCGTCCTCTCGGCGGCGGAGGCGACGACCGAGCTGAAGACGAATGACTCCGGCCTGCCGTATCAGACCCTCGGCCAGTACGACGAGCAGGGCGTCGCCGGAACGAATCTCTGGGACGTCTCGGCCCCCTATCGCCTCGACTTCGCCGGCAATAGCGGCGTGCGGAATACGCTCCAGAATGTCCAGATCCTTTCCAGCGAGGACAACAGCTTCAGCTTCCTGGGGCCCTGGGGCATCGTCGGCATGCCCGCGATGGTCGGCCGGGTGACGACCCTGGACCTGACGGGCTGGTCGACCCTCCAGGATCCGCTCGACCTGTCGATGAAGGTCGAATTCAGCGCGGATCCGCTGCCGCCGAATGTCCACACGTACTCGGTCCCGCTGACGCTCCACGAGTTCCCCGCCGACGGCCAGATCGGAAACGGCCCGATCCCGACGATGGCCCCGCTCCCGTTCGTGCAGGTGGAGGTCCGGGACGGCGACCATCAGGCCAGCGGCCAGTTCCTCGTCGACACCGGAGCGCAGCTCTCGATGCTCTCGACGGCGAAGGCCATCGCCCTGGGCCTGGACAAGAATGGCAACGGCTCGCTCGACGACGAGGCCGTCGACTTCATCGAGGTCGGGGGCGTCGGCGGGACCGTCCTCGTCCCGCTGGTCCCGTTCCAGCAGGCCAGCATCACGACCGACCAGGGCCCCAAGCTGACCTGGGCCAACATGCTCGTCGGCGTGCTCGACATCGTGGTCGAGGACGGGCCGCAGATCGACGGCATCTTCGGGATGGACTACCTGACGAGCGGCTGGGCGGCCAAGGTCCTGCCCCAGTTGACGGGAGAGCCCGGCGCGGACGAGGACGGCTTCTTCCAGCACATCGGCTTCGACTTCCGGAACGCGGCCCAGTCTGCGGGCAGCCTCATCCTCGACGTCACCCCCAGCCGTGATTCCCTCCACACCGACCTTGCCGTCAACTACTCCGGCATCAACGTCGTCAACGTGACGGGCAGCTCGGGCGACGACAACTTCCTGGTGTCCCCGTCCGCGACCATCTCCTACACGATCAACGGCGGCGCCCAGGCCACGGCGGATATCCTGAACCTGGTGCCGGCCGGCCTGAGCGTCACGGACGACGGCAGCACCGCGCAGATCGCCGGCTACCAGGACATCCACTACACCGGGATCGAGCAGAAGAACTTCGGGGAATCGGCGACCGCGGGGACCACGCTCAGCCCGACCGGCGGCCTCGTGACGACCGAGGCCGGGGGCACGGCCACGTTCACCGTCGTGCTGAACGCCCGCCCCATCGCGGACGTCACCATCCCGCTGAGCAGCTCCGACACGTCCGAGGGGACGGTGAGCCCGGCCTCGCTGACCTTCACCCAGGACAACTGGAATGTCCCCCGGACCGTAACCGTGACGGGAGTCGACGACGCGGTCGAGGACGGAAACGTCGCCTATTCGATCGTGCTGGGCCCCGCCGTCAGCAACGACTCCGCCTACAACGGCCTGAACCCCGCCGACGTCGGAGTGACGAATACGGATGACGATACCTTCCAGGTCGCCTCGATCACGGCCACTCCTACCGGCTTCGTCGCGCGGTTCAACCAGCCCATCGACCTGTCCACGCTGAATCTCTACGACACGGCCAGCGGGGCGCTGGGCCCGGCCGACGCCACGCTCGTGGGAGCGACGGTCGGCACCGTGCGCGGTTCACTGATCCCCTCGCCGGACGGGCTTTCGGTCACGTTCCTCCGCACCGGCGGGCTGCTGGCCGCCGACACCTACCAGGTCGTGCTCCGCTCGGCCGCCAATGCGTTCCGCACCGCGGCGGGCGAGCCGATCGACGGGGACGGAGACGGCGTGGCGGGGGGCGACTTCACGGCGAGCTTCACCGTCGACGCGCCGGCCGCAGGGACGGTCGTCGTCGGCCTCCCCGACTTCGCCCGCGGCCAGACTCAGGCCGTGAACGTGCCGGCCAGCGCGGCCGGGCTCCCGATTCGCCTTTCCGACGGCAACGGCGTGACCGCGGTCTCGCTCGAGCTGCACTACAACGCGAACCTCCTGTCCATCACCGGGATCACGGCACTTCCGGAGGGGTCGTCGGCGACCCTGGATACGAGCACCCCCGGCGTGGCCATCATCACGTTCGACAGCCCGGCCCTCCCCGCCGGGGCCCAGGACATCGTGAGGCTGACGGCCTCCATCCCGGCCGATGCCCCTTACTCGGCGAAGCAGGTCCTCTCCCTGACCGACCTGGTGGTGGAAGCGGGATCGACGGTCCTCCCCGCGCTCCCCGACGACGCGATCCACGCGGCGACCTACCTGGGCGACCTGAACGGCGACGGCAGGATCACCTCCGGAGATGCGACCCTGCTCCGGCGCGTCATCGTGGGGATCGACCAGGGCTTCGCCGGGGCGCAACTGGCCGACCCGCGATCCGCGGCGGTCGGCGACCTCAACGGCAACGGCTCGGTCGATAGCGGCGATCTCACCCAGATCCGCCGGTACATCACGAATCAGACCACGAATTTCATCCCGCCCAGGGGACCGGACATTTCCTCGGTGCCCGGCCCCGATCCCCTGGTGTTCATCCCCGACAACTTGCAGGGATCTCCCGGGCAGGTGATCACAGTCCCGGTGAAGCTCGCCGTCAATGGAGAGGATGGCGTCGATGTCGCCGGCCTCGACCTCGCCATCCACTTCGACGCCTCAAAGTTCTCCGCGAGCAACGTCCGCCTCGGCGGCCTGGTCGCCCAGGGCCCCGACGGGTTCGACGCCCCCTTCGCGATCATCGACCAGGCCGGCACGATCCAGCTCACGGCCATGAGCCGGTCCGGGAACGGCGTGGCACTCCCCGACGGGACCGCGGGCGATCTGCTGCTCATCGATCTGACCATCAGGCCCGATGCCCCTCCGGGCCCGGCGAGCCTCAACCTCATGGGCTCGATGGGCAACCTGTACGTGAACCTGTCAAATAGCCGGGGCACGAGCCTCAGGCTGACGACGGCCCCGACCGACACCGCCGCGGACACGGGCGTCGATGGCGTGCTGACCATCGCCCCCGCGGCGCCCGTCGAGCCGATCGGGATCGTTCCCGGGGGGAAGGCCGGTTCGGGCCCCGTCGCGGCCGGGCCCGGCGCCGCCGATCCTCCCGCGGCGGTCACGACGGGGACCAGCAATCCCGACCCGATGGCCTCGGGCGTCGGCAAGTTGCGCCGGACCGCGGCCCGTCGGCAGCGTCCGAAGGGGGGCGACGGGGTCGCCGGTCAGCGCAAGCCCGCCCGGGAGGTTCCCCCCGGGTCGCGTGCCCCCGGCGGAGTTCATCCCGGATTGCCCGGGCAACGGTTCGCGGCCCGGGTCAGGGCTCGCCGAGCCCGGTGACCTCACCCTCGCCATCAGAGCCGGAAGCGTGAGCGACGGCCCGGGTCCGCTGTCCGGGATATGACCGTCGCCGACGCATCCGGCTCAGTGGAAGATCACGCGTTCCGGGCAGAACCGCTTCAGCTTCTGCGGGTCGATGTCGATCCCCAGGCCGGGGCGCGTGGGGATCTCGAGGAGTCCCTGGCCGTCGAGCCGGAACGCCTCGATCATCAGCTCGTCGATGTACGCGCACGGGGTGAGGTACTCGACGTAGCGGGCGACCGGGATCGCGGCGGAGAACTGGAGATCCGCCGCCAGCCCCACCGCCGTGTTCCAGCCGTGCGGGACGACCTGGACGTTGTGATCGTAGGCCATCCAGGCGATCCGCCGCGATTCGCTCAGGCCGCCGTTCTTGGTGCAATCGGGCTGGAGGATGTCCACGGCCCGGCGCTCGATCCAGGGCTGGAAGGATTGCCGTCGCGTGAGCACCTCCCCGCCGGCGATCGGCACGGGAGAGACGCGCGTCAGGGCCGCGTAGCCGTCGAGGTCGTCCGGCGGCAGCGGCTCCTCGAACCAGACGATGGCGTGGTCGCCCAGCATGTTCGCCGTGTTCCGCGCCCAGTTCGTCCCGTGGGGCCAGAACTGCTCACTGCCGCCGGCGTCCACCATGAGCTCGACGTCGTCGCCCACCGCCTGCCGCGCCGTGCGGACGAGCAGTTCATCGAACGCCCGATCCCGCCGGCCGAAGGGCCGCCACCCCAGCTTGATCGCCCGGAATCCCCTGGCGACGACGCCCTCCAGCGTGCGCCGCAGCGGCTCGGGCTCGTCGAAGAGGATCGAGCCGTAGGGCTTGATCCGGTCGCGATAGTTGCCCCCGAGCAGCCTCGAGACGGGCTGGCCGCACGCCTTGCCCATGAGGTCCCAGAGCGCCAGGTCGATGCCGCTGACGGCGTGCTCGACCGAGCCGCCCCGGCCCTGCCAGAAGCTCGACTGCCGGAGCGTCTCCGACACGCGCTCCGGCTCGACCGCGGATTGCCCGCGCAGGAGCGGCCAGAGTAATTCAACCGCGCCGGCCACGAGCTTGCCCGAGGTGAAGCAGCTCCCGTGGCCGACGAGCCCCTCGTCGGTCCGAACGACGAGCAGCGTGTGCAGGTTCTCCTGGGGCTCGTGCCCCTGCGGCCAGCCGCCGTCCACCGTCGCGCCGGTGAGGGGGCAAACGTCGATCGATTGAATCTTCATGCGGTGCCTTTCTCGCTCCGGACCGGCGGCGGGTGGCTCGGTGTGCCCTCCCACGGGCGCTCAGCGAGCCGCCTGTCCCTTCGCCTCGTTCAGTTCCGACAGCAGTTCCGTCGCCTTCGCCGCGATCTTGTCGGCGGCGTCCACTTCCAGGTAGCTGGACCGCGCCCGCCAGGTCTCGTAGCCGCCCAGCGCGTGCTGGGTCTTCGTCGGCAGGTAGCCGTTGTAGCCGTTGGCCAGCTCGATCGTGAAGACCGGCTTCAGTTCGCTACGAGCCTTGATGTCCAGGCCGATCTCGACGAACACCTCGCAGGGGATCGCGGCGATGCCGAGGTCCCCGATCCGGAGGGCCTGGATCGTGACGGGCACGGTGTCCGGATACTCGTTCAGGAGCGTCGTCTCGCGGGCGTAGATCTGATCGAGCCGGGTTAAGGGCTTTCCGGCGGCCTCTTTCAGGATGGTCTCGGCCCGGGCCAGGTCCTCCTGACCCGGCTTCCTGACGCCGAGCGTCAGTTCGGCCGTGCGCGCGTCGAGCGTGACCGCCGAGTGGAACGAAAGACCCCCCAGGACGCGAACCGCCTCGTCCGCCAGCTCATTGGCGACCGCGTGGATCTGCGCGTAGGCCGGCGCCGGGGGACGAGGGCTCCGGAAATTGATGTTGTTGATGTCTCCGCTGGTCCCGTTGGACATCATCGCGACGAACGGCGGGTCGTGCCGAACGGACCCGAGTTGGTCCGCGACCCGCCTGGCGAACGCGCCGAAATAGTCGGCCGATGCGTGCCCGGGCCCGACGCCGCCGACGTAGTGGAGCGAGTAGTTGGCCAGGAGGGCGATCGGGCGGCCCCCGGTCGACCGGGCCGCGAGGACCCAGACGTCCGGGTCGATCGGGCCCGCCGGCTCCAGCAGGTTGGGGCTGCCCACCGGCGGGTTCATCTGGACCTGGGCGGCCGTGCCGCCGAAGGGATCGGGAGGGATCGAGCCCGGCTTCATCTTCCAGCGGCGATTGAAGACCTGTCGGTCGTTCCGCCCGGCCCCCCAGCCGATCTCCGCGGGCTCGAGCTGGTTGGCCGCCCGCTCCACGGCGTCGGCGATCCGCACCGCGAGGAAGCGGAGGTAGTCCGGTTCCGGGTCGCTCTGGAAGACCGACCCGGCGGTCGGGCAGGAATGCGCGTGCGTCGCGGAGATCAGCACGCGTTCCGGGGCGATCTTCACTCGCTGGGCGATCCGCGCCTTCGCGCGGAGGACCACGTCCCGGGGGATCATGCAGCTATCGCAGACCACGATGGCCATCCGGCGCCGGCCGTCGTCGAGGACCAGCGCACGGGCGTGGAGCTCGTCGTGGACGTGGGCCACGGTGCCGTCGGACATGCTGCCGTTGATCGACAGCCCCAGCCAGGGGGAGATGTTGCTGGTCGCCGCACCCGCCCGGAACGATGGGGCCGGATCGGCCGCGAGGGTGGCCAGCCCGATCGGGACCAGGACGATCCAGGGCACCAGCAGCACCGAACGGCGGGGGATGATCAAGGCGGGGAGGCACTCAGGCAATCTCCCGAGTCGCGGCATCGGCAGGCTCCTCTCGCGGGTGGCGGACGATCGCAGCGTCACTGGTCTGAGCCCCAGGTTATCTCGGAGAGCGGTGGACGCAAGAACTCAGTCGCGGCGAGGTGGGGGCCTGAGCAGCGATGGGCGATCAGGCTCGCCTCGCGACCAGGCCGATTGCGAGCCCGGCCGCGGTGTACTGGCACACGTTCTGGGCCACCCAGGACACGATGATCTCGGGCGTCAGGTTGAACGACGCGAACGCAAGCAGAAAGACGGGCAGGCTGCCGACCAGGAAGACGCCCAGCCCGTAGAGGATGCCGTCACGCCAACCGGGGGTCACGCCGCCGCGACCGAGAAGAACGAGGTAGACCGTGGCGAACACGACCCCGAAGCCGAAAGGGTGGATCGCCATGTAGTTCCGGGTCCACCCTTCCCAGCGTCGGAACAGCGCCGCGTTCTCGAATTGCGGGGGGATGGAAGGTGCGATCACCGGGATCACGAGGTGGAACAGGGCACCGACCGCGAACATGATCGCGCCGGCCATCACCGCACACACGGCACTTCGGCTCTGGCTCATCCGTCGCACTCCCGAGTCGCGTGGCGGTGGGGCCCCGGAACGTCCCCAGATATCACGGTTATGGTCACCCGTTCAAATCATCGATCCTGCC
>JAXMBE010000020.1:0-120284 GCA_046349995.1 Isosphaeraceae bacterium
ACTCCAGGAAATCCCCGCATTTTGCGGAGGCGATTCGACCCCGGTGATATACTGGTCTTGGAAGGCTCCATGCGAGCCTCGATCGTTCTATCTTCGACCGTTTCGAGCGGGCCGCTTCAGGAATTTTTCGTCCGGCCGCCGGAATCTCTCGACGGGGCGACCCGCGAGGGGCCGATGGCCGCACGCGACCTCCGGGCGCCGCGCTCGAGTCCGTCACGCGGAGGGCCTTCTCAGGGACGAGGCAGCGCACTCCTCCGGGCCGTGCGAAGGACCCAGGTTTGGCGAGTCGCGGCAGGGACGGCCGGCGATCCGCCGAGGAGCAACGCATGTTCAAGTCCCTGAAAAGCCTGTGCCTGACTGCCGGAGTGGCCGCGGCGCTCTGCACCGGGCCAGCCGCGCCGGCCTGGGCCACCTATGGCGGTGGGGCGTGTCACCGCTGCGCGCCGGCCCCCGTGGTGGCCACGCAGCTCAGCGTGGTGAGCCTGGCCCCGCAGGTCCAGACCGTCTACCAGACGGTCTACGAGACGGTCTACGAGACGCAGGCCGTCACGGTGATGGAGACGCGTTACCGGACCGCGTATCAGACCGAGAACTACACGGTCATGAGGCCGGTGTGGGAGACCTCGGTCAGCGAGCGCAAGTACACCGTGATGAAGCCCGTCTACCAGACGGAGAACCGCGAGCGGCGCTACACCGTGATGCGGCCGGTCTACCAGACGGAGCGGCGGGAGCGGCGATACACCGTCCAGCGGCCCGTCTACCAGACCGTCAACCAGGAACGGCGCTACACCGTCATGCGGCCGGTGACCGAGACCGTGATGGTCGAGCAGCCCTACACCGTCTGCCGGCCCGTGACGACCGTCCGGCAGGAGACCGTCGAGTGCGGCTATTATGAACGTCAGTACGAGACGATCCCGGGGCCGGTCGTCGAGCGTCAGGTCCGGGTGCCTGTCCAGGAGTGCGACGCGTGCGGCCAGCCTCGTCGCGGCCTCTTCGGCTGCCTGCACAAGCGCAAGGTCACGGCCACCGTCGCGGTGCAGTGCCCGCCGAGGACCGTCAGCCGCAGGGTGTTCGTCTCCCGCCCGGTCACCCGCGAGGTCTCGGAGACGACCTACGTCCGCGAGACGATGGTCCGCCAGGTCCCGGTCACTCGCTGCCGCTACGTCGCGGAAGAGCGGGTGGAGGCCACCCCCGTGACGACCTGCCGCTACGTGGCGGAAGAGCGGGTCGAGCCCTACGAGGTCCAGACCTGTCGCTACGTCGCCGAGGAGCGGGTCGAGCCCTATCAGGTCCAGACCTGCCGCTACGTCGCCGAGGAGCGGGTCGAGCCCTATCAGGTCCAGACCTGCGAGATGGTGGCCGAACCTCGGGTGGAGACGATCCCCGTCACCACGTGCAGCTACGTCGCGGAGGAGCGGGTCGAGCCCTACGAGGTCCAGACCTGCCGCTACGTCGCCGAGGAGCGGGTCGAGCCCTACCAGGTGACCACCTGCCAGTACACGGCGGAGGAGCGAGTGGAGCAGATCCCGGTGAGGACCTGCCGGATGGTCGCCGAGACGGCCTCGCGGCAGGTACCCGTGACCGTCGCCGAACAGGTGCCCGTCACCGTCAACCGGACGGTCGCGCGTCAGGTCCCCACGACCATCGCGGTGCAGCAGTGCACGATGGTGCCCGTGGTCACCCCGACCTGCCTGAGCTGTCAGTGAGTGGCGCCCGTGATGCCGGCGCAGTCAAGAGGGGCGGCGGTCTCCGCGAGGAGATCGCCGCCCCTTCTCATGATGGCCTGGAGTCGCGACCTCCGGACGATGCCGTCCGGGAGTCGGCGGCATGCGACGGCCCGTTGCCGAGGCCGTCCCGTCGATCGATCGTGTGCCCGGGGAGGGCGCCTTCAGTCCTTCAAGCGGATATCGATCCGGTTCGGCTCCTTGGTGAGTACCACCCAGAGGTCCGAGGTCAGCGACCTGGTGTACTTCGCGGGGATCGGCGGCGGTACTTCACCCGCGAGGGGCGCCTCGAGGCCCTCGTCGGCGGGTTCCTCCTCGTGCCGCTTCGTGAGGTCCTTCAGCCCCCGGCTGGATTTGCCGTGAAAGACGAAGAAGACGCGGTACTTCCCCGGCGGCAGCTCATCCCGACCGGCAAAGGTCTCGAGAGCGAAATTCCCCTCGGGGTCGAGCTGCGACGCCCCCCAGTCGGAGTTGCGATTGATCGGCTCGAAGATAATCGCGCCGTTGGTCACGGGGCGATCATTGTAGGTCACACGCCCCGAGGCCCGTGGCCGTCCGCGGCCACCGGGCGTCACGCCGAATCCCGGCACCCAGAGCACTGCCAGCACCAGAAGCGTAACCCCAACGGTCAACCATGAAAACAGGTAGGAACTGCGGGAATACATCGGCTCATGCCCCCCAGCCCGGCGCCCGGAGACTCCGCCGAACGAACCGGACCACAGCGAACACATGTCCAGAACTGCAGCGAGCGCAAGAAGCCAAGGCGTCCACGCCGACCGGACCCGGGTGTGCGGGGGGCAGGGCAGCGACGGCTCACCGGCTCCGCCGCTCGACTTCATCCGAGGCCAGGCAATTCGCCCGGCGCTGAAGCAAACCGGTCGACACCGCGAATCCGCGGAGATCATCCTCCACCGGCATGCCGCGCCCTTCGCGACAAGCAGTCAGCTCGCCTTCGCTCACGCAGGCCCGTGACTCGCGATCCCCCCGGATCGAAACGGTGCCATGAGCCGCGCGAGACCGATCGAGCCTTCCCGACGGTCGCTCCGGCGCCTCCCCAGGCGAGGACACCGACACTCCCGGATTCGCTAACGACCCTGGGATCAAACCTACACCCGGCCGCGGCGACGGTCAAGGATCGAGGGGACCGTCTTGCGGTCCGGCGACGCGACCGACCAACCGACCCGCACGGCGGGCGGAGACGCGCCCCGGGCGGCCGGCGCGTGGCCCCGGCGACCGGATTCCACGCAACCGTGAGGACTGCCCGGCCGCGGCAGAGCGGGGGGCAACACCGCTCCCTACAATTACACCTGCTTTAATGATATAACCAACTTTTAGACTTGATCAGTCAGTTGCATACTAAAGTGATCTTCATGACTTCCCGCCCGGCTGGCCCGGCTTCCCCCGCAATCGCGAGGCCAGCTCGCCGACCGGGCCGAAATCGAGCAGCTCGGATCCGGTGCTCGCCAGGGATCTCAGGGACGAAACGGCCTGGCCGGCGGACGCCGCCAGGGCGGTCACATCGACCCCGGCCGCATTCCGGGAGAAGGCGGGCAGCATGATGGCGCCCGGGCCCGCGAGGAAGCAGGGGTAGGCGATGCCCGCGGCCCTGAGGACCGGGTGATGGTGGCCGACGATGAGCCTGGACGCGGTCGCGCCGTCGTGCCCGTGCATGATGGTCCAGCCGTCGACGACCAGGCTCGCCTGGAAGGCGGCCCCCGCGGGCAGCTCGACCTCGCGCCGCCTCATCAGCCATTCCAGGCCGCCGTCGTGGTTGCCGCGGATCAGGACGAGTTGAATCTCGCGGTCGTCGAGCCAGCGCCCGAATCGGACCACGTCCGCGGCCGTCCGGCGGCACGGCCGGGCGGACTCCACGAGGTCTCCGGCGACGACCACGCGGCCCACCGGCGACCGGGCGAGCAGGCCGGTCAGCCGCCGCAACGCCTCGTCGAGCGAATGGCGGGGCACGCTGTCTCCGGCCGCTCCCCGAGCCCACTCGTAACCGAGATGGAGGTCGGCGATCACCGCCGTGCGCTCACCCGGGTGGAGGATGCCCGCCTCCGGAGTCAGCAGCCAGTTCTCCACCGCGACGCACGGCCCCTCGGAGGCGACCTCACCCGGACGATCCCGCTCCCTGGGCTTCGCCTTCATACAACGGCCTCCCGCCGGCTCTCCGGCGGCGAGGTGAGCCGCGCGTGCAGACGCCGGAGGGTCTCCGCCGTCGATTCGAACCGGACGGGCTCCGTGGCGGCGGCGAGGACCCACTCGGCGGCGAACGGAGAGACGGATGCAAGCCTCCTCAGCCGGAGGGTCGGTCGGGTCGAGAGCCAGGCACGGGCGGCCGGCAGGTCGAGCACGTCGTGCAGGACCTCTCGCCGGGTCCCGCGGAGCAGGGGGTGGTCGGGGCACGCCGCCCTCACCAGGGGATAGAGGCGGCTGCTCACCCAGTTCATCCCGCCGACCCGTACCCGCCGTCCCCGCTCGGGGTTGTCCAGGACCATCAGCCCGGTGGCCGCAACGTGGCGGAACCGGCGAGCCGGCAGTTCGCCGCGGTCCAGCCCTTCGAGCACGTCGGCCTCGAGCCGATCCGGGTCGAGGAGCCATCCGAGGTCCTCGCGCGCGAGGGCCCCCTCGTCCGGCAGGCCGATCGACCATCCCAGATCGGCCGCCTGGAGCACGATGTTGCGCCCGAAACGGCGCCCGAGCCGGGCGGCCGTGGCCCGGCCGAGCGCCTCGCAGGCTGCCCGGTTGAGCGGGGCGTGGAAGGTGTAGGACCAGCCGTCGCCCTCGGCGGAAGGCGCCTCCTCGATCAGGAGGTCGCGCGGCCCGGGCACCTCGCTCACGCGGTCCTGGGCCTCGATCAGATCGGCCAGGACGGCGGCGGCGTTTGGCGGCAGCCCCTGGGCCTCACTCAGCCACGCTCGCAGCGCCCGGGAACCCTGTCGGCTCGCCCGCAGCGCGGCCTCGGCCCGGAACTCGGCGACCTCGGTGGCGAGGTCGGAGGTCAGGGACTGCCGGTCGCTATGCCAGATGGGCAATCCGCCGTCGCCGGAGCCCGTGTGCCGGACGTGGATCGTCGTCCCCTCGCGACGGCGGACCTCGAAGGAACGGCCGTCGAGCACGAACCGGTCGCCGGCCGTCAGCCGCTCGGCGTAGGCGCCCTCGAGCGTGCCGATCGCGACCCCGCCCTCCAGCACCTGGGCCGATTCCTCCGAGCTGATCGTCCCGACGTTGTTCCAGAACCAGCGGGCGACCCGCGGGCTGCGGACCCCGAACCAGCCGTTCCGCTTCCAGATCCGGGGCGACGACCAGCGCGGGGCCGCGCCGGGCTCGGGCTGCACGCTGCCGGGGGAGAGGGCAAGTCCCCGGCGAGGAAGTCGAGGCAGGCGTCGAAGTCGGCCCGGGTCAATGAGGCCATCGCGCTGGACCTGCGGACGAGCGCATACGCGTCATCGGCGGCGCACTCGCCCGCGCAGGCCAGGGCGAGCAGTTGCTGGCAGAGGACGTCGAGGGGGGCCTCGACGGCGCGCAGGGGCTCGAGCCGTCCCTCCCGGGCGGCCCGGGCCGTGACCAGGCCGCCGGCGACCTCGGCCCCGGACGCCGCCAGGATCAGGCCGCGCGACACCTCGCCCCGGCGATGGCCCGACCTCCCCACGCGCTGGACGCACCGGGCCACTCCCCCGGGGAGCCCGACCTGCACCGAGAGGTCCGCGGTGCCGATATCCACGCCGAGCTCCAGGCTCGTGCTGGTGACGACGGCCTTCAGCCGGCCCTGCTTGAGGAGCCCTTCCACCTCATGCCGGCGTCGCGCATCGAGGGCCGAGTGGTGTGCGGCGATCGACGGGTCGGGGACCCCCGGCGCGTTCGGTTCGCCGCCTCGGTCGTCCCGCATCAACGGGTCGTGCCGAAGGTCGTGGGCGATCTTCTCGGTCAGGGGCCGGGTGTTTGCGAAGACGACGGTCGTGCGGTTCGCCCGGATCACCTGGCGGAGGCGGCGGATCAGCCGCCGGTAGGTCAGGCCGCGATGGGGCGCCTCGCCCGGCTCCAGCAGCGATTCGACGCCGATCTCCAGCGGCTTCGACCCGCGGGGCGGGGGGGCGACGGCCACGTGGCACTCGCGCGACGGACCGACCAGGAATCGCGCCACGGGCTCCGTCGGCCGGCAGGTGGCCGACAGGCCGACCCGGCAGGGATCGCGGCCCGCCCGCGCCGACAGCCGCTCGAGCGTGACCGCCAGGTCCGCGCCCCGCTTGCCGGGCACCAGGGCATGGACCTCGTCGACGATCACGTGCTCGACGCCCCCCCAGTGCTCCGCCCAGCCGGACTGGCTGAGCAGCAGCGACAGGCTCTCGGGCGTCGTGATCAGGATGTGCGGGGGCCGCTCCCTGAGCTTGCGCCGCCGGTATGCCGAGGTGTCGCCGGTCCGGACGCCGACCCGGATCGGGCTCTCATCCAACCCCAGCCGCCGACGGATGCCGTCCAGCGGATGGGAGAGATTCCGCTCGATGTCGTAGCTGAGGCTGCGCAGGGGCGACACGTAGACGCACTTCAGGCCCGGGGCCAGCGCGCCCCGGTCATGGTCGCGAGCGAGCCGATCGAGGATGCCGAGGAACCCGGCCAGGGTCTTGCCCGTCCCGGTCGGCGAGACCAGGAGCAGATGCCGGCCGGCGGAGATCCGGGGCCAGGCGGTCGCCTGGGCAGGCGTCGGCCCTTCCGGAAACTCCTCGGCGAACCAGTCACGGACCGGCGCGGAGAGCATCGCCAGCGCGTCGGTGGCTTCGCGATCGATCGCGTGCATCCTGACAACCACGGGGCATCCGGGCCCCGCCGGCTCCTCACCCCGCGACATTCGTCCCGACGGGCTCGCGGGCGGCCCGCGGCGGAATTCAACCAGGCTAACCGATCCGCGTGATCATGGGAACAGGCTTCGGAGACCTGCCTTGAAGGCCCGTGCTCCTGACCGCGAACCCCGGGCCGTCGTCGGCGGAACTCACTACTGCCGGATTTCACTTGAAGTCGCTCATCGAGTCCCCGACGCTTGATACCGACCTCCTTGCCCCGGCATCGACACCGCGAAGAATGGCGGAACTATCAAATGAATATTCGAAGAGTGAATGGCTTCACCCTGATCGAGCTGCTGGTGGTGATCGCGATCATCGCCGTGCTGATCGCCCTGCTGCTTCCGGCCGTCCAGTCGGCCCGCGAGGCGGCCCGTCGGATGAGCTGCACGAACAACCTCAAGCAACTGGGGCTGGGGGTCCACAACTACGAGACCATCGCCGGAGCGCTGCCCCCGTCGATCGTCCTGGGAGGTCACGGCAACACGGTCACGAACTGGATCGGCTGGAGTGTCTCCGGCCGCATCCTGCCCCTGATGGAGCAGGGCCCGATGTTCAGCGCGATCAACTTCAGCTTCTCGGGGGAGAGCGTGCAGAACGTGACCGTGGCCAGCCAGTCCGTCTCGGTGCTCCTCTGCCCGAGCGAGATCGACCCCCGCCCGGCCGCCGCGAACGTGGGCCTGTCGAATGTCACGAACTACGGTTTCTGCATGGGCGACTGGTTCGTCTGGGGAGGATTCCAGGGGCCGGAGAACCGCAGCGCCTTCGGTCCGAACCGGAGCCGCCGATGGGCCGAATTCCGCGACGGGATGAGCATGACCCTGCTCGCCTCCGAGGGGAAGGCCAAGCAGCCGCTCTATCGCGACTGCGGCGGACTCTCCCGGGTGCGCAACCCGTTCGACGTCCCCGGCACGGAATCCAACCCCCTGGAGATCGTGCCGGAGTACGAGGGCGGAAAATGCGAATACAAGACCAGCCACTCGGAATGGACCGACGGACAGGCCCATCACACCGGCTTCACGACGGCCTGGACGCCGAACAGGACGTCGGTCGGCAAGTCCCCCTCCGGCGGCCCCGTCGACCTGGACATCACCGGGCAGCGCGAGAAGCGTGGCGGGCCGACCTTCGCCGCGATCACCGCCCGTAGCTACCATCCCGGCGGGGTGAACGTCCTGCTCGGCGACGGCAGCGTCCGCTTCGTCAAGGACAGCATCGCCGGATCGATCTGGAGGGCGATGGGCACGATCCTCGGCGGAGAGGTGGTCAGCGCCGACGCCTACTGAGCGGTGGTCCTCCCGGCCTCAGAGGTCCTTCGCCAGGCGGATCCCCGAGAACTGCCAGCGGGCCTCGGGGGGGAAGAAATTGCGGTACGTCGCCCGGATGTGAGAGCGCGGCGTGGCACACGAACCGCCCCGGAGGATGAACTGGTTGCACATGAACTTGCCGTTGTACTCGCCGATGGCCCCGGGCGCGGGGCGGAAGCCGTGGTAGGCCGTGTAGGGGCTCTGGGTCCACTCCCAGACGTCGCCGAGCAGGCGCGAGATCGCGGTCGGCCCGGGCCGCCCCTCGCGCCCGAGGAGCGTCCCGGGATGGAAGCGCCCGGATTCGAGGAAGGTCCCTCCCGACGATGGTCCGGACTTCGCCGCCGTCTCCCATTCGGCCTCCGTGGGCAGGCGTGCCCCGGCCCAGCGGGCGTAGGCGTCGGCCTCGAAGTAACTGACGTGGCAGACCGGCACATCCGGGTCGAGGTCCCGCATCCCGGAGAGCGTGAAGAGCCTCTCGCGGTGATCGTCCTGCGATTCCCAGTACAGCGGCCCGCACCAGTGGTTGCGGGTCGCGGCGAACCAGCCGTCGGAGAGCCAGAACTGGGGGCGGCCGTAACCGCGATCCTCGATGAACCGGAGATACTCGCCGTTGGTCACCGGGCGGTCGGCGACGGCGAAGCCGTGGACATATTGCCGGTGCCGCGGCGTCTCGTTATCGAAGGCGAATGAGGACCCCTCGTGCCCGATCTCTCGCAGGCCGGCGTCGAACTCGACCCAGCGGATCGGCGGGACGGACAATCCAGGCGGATTCGAGCCGTCCTCGCGCTCTCGATAGACCGGCCGTAGCGGATTGCCGGCCAGGGCATGCTTGATGTCCGTGACGATGAGTTCCTGGTGCTGCTGCTCGTGGTGCAGCCCCAGGATTATCGTGCCGCGGACCTTCTCGATCACGGCATCCGCGGCCCGATCCAGGAAACCCTCGACCTGCTCGTCGATCGCCGCGCGGTAGGCATAGACCTCGGCGACGGTGGGGCGGGAGAGCAGCCCGCGCCGGTCGCGGGCGATTCGTTCCCCGACGGCGTTGTAGTACGAATTGAAGAGGAAGCCGTAGCGGGGATCGACCGGCCGGTAGCCCGGCGCCTCGGGCGCCAGCACGAAGGTCTCGAAGAACCACGACGTGTGGGCCAGGTGCCATTTCGCCGGGCTCGCGTCGGGCATCGACTGGATGACGTGGTCCTCCACCTCCAGTGGCTCGCAGAGGGCCTCGGTCGTCCGCCGCACCTCGCGGTAGCAGCGCTTCAGCTCATCGCGATCGAGGTCCAGCCGCGAGACCGCGGCCCCGGGGTCCCCCATCGAGGTCGAACGAGGAGGGATTCGCATCGTGGACACAGGTCGGGCTCCGGGGAGAGGGAAGGCCGGGACCGCCGTCCGTCGACGATCGAACCGCCCAGAATGATGGTAGTCCGGTCGACCGATCCTGCCCACCCTCCGAAGCTCGGCCTCGCTGCCTGCGGACGCTCAACCAATCATGGCTTCGGGCGGGGTTGCTGGTTCTGCCCCCTCCTGGGAAGTGGCCGGGGTGCGGGCGGGGGTTGCCGATGGGTGTACCGGGGAGGGGCGTGGAGACGGGAAGCCTCGCCCGATGGAGGCGACGGCTGGCCGGGCCTTGAGGTCCGGGGAATCGTCGCCGCCCCGGGGACGTCATGGGGAGCGGCCTGGCCGGGGGTCCCGGAATGACGAGGGACCGCGGGACGGTCCGCGGGCTGTTGACGGCTCGCCGATGCGGACGGGCCGGGCGTGGCCGGCCGCCTCGGGTCGACGGGCGACGGCGCGTCGCGATGGAGGTCGCCGAGACGGCGTTGCGGCGGGCCGGCGGCCGCATGGTCCGGCCTCGGAAGCCGGCCGGCGGAGGCCGGGCCCTCGGCGTGCTGGTGGAGCGGGGCGGCCACCGGAGAGGCCGGCAACCGCAGCGGGCGGGGACGAGCGGACGGCTCGGCCCTCGCGAGCCGCTCCCCGGGCTCGGGCCGATTGGGGCGCCAGCCGACGGCCTGCGCCTCCTGCCGGGATCGCGCCTCGCGCAATCGCCGGAGTTCGGCCCCCTGGTCCTGCCAGTGCCTCCGGTTCTCGAGGCTCACGCGCTCGAGGCGCGAGCCGCCCTCCGGGGTGCGCTCCGCGAGCGGTCTCGCCAGCACGGTGACGTTCCTCGTGATGTTGACATTCCTCTGGACGATCCGTGTCTGCTCGATGTAAGTCCGCGGCGGCCTCATCGCGACGTTGTCCCGCCGGACCACGTACTCCTGACGCACCCGGGCCACCCAGCCTGGGTCGCGACGGATGTTGACGGATGCATAAAAGGTGAAAATCGGATCATAGTAGACCGGCCTCGCCGGCCCGGAGACGTAAGTGAACGAGAACCAGGGGACGATGCCCACGCTCAGGAACGAGCGGTCGTAGTAGTCCCCGAAGCAGTAGTGCTGGTAGCTCGGAATCACGAACAGGTTGGCGACCAGCCCGGGAGTCGCGATCGTGAGCGACGGCGTGAAGACGTAGGAGGGCTGGAGGTAGACCGGCTGCGTGAAGTAGACCGGGGCGAAGAGCACGCCGCGGGTCGCCAGCGGCAGGTCCCAGTAGCCCTCGACGAACAGGAAACCGCCCGGCGTCCAGACGTAGTGCGCCGGTATCCACAGCCAGTTGGGCTGGACGGCGGCCCAGAAGCCGGGGCGCCAAAGGTAGCGGCCCTCCTGCCAGGACCAGCACCCCGGGGTCCAGAAGACGTTGCCCTCGGGCTGGGGGCTGTTCGGCCCCTGCTCCAGGGTGCGCGGGGGAGCGGGCAGGTAGGCGGCCTGGCCCTCGGACGCCGGCTCGGCGGCGGCCCCGCCGGCGGAACGGCCCACGGGGACCCAGGCGCCGGGGATCCACTGGAAGCCGCCCTCGACTCGGTTCCAGTATCCGGGGACCCACTGGCGGCCCGGCGGCGGCTCGCGCCAGACGCCGCTGATCCAGATGAAGTCCTCGCGCGACGGGTCCCAGCTCCAGTAGCCCGCGATCCACTGGACATTCTGGCCGGAGGGCTTCTGATCGGGGGGCAGCTCCTCCACCGCTGCCGGCGGCTCCTTCGGGACGACCAGTCCCGGCTGCGGGTCGTGAACCACCGGGGCGGCGAACGCCTCGTGCACCGGGCCCCGGGTCAGGACATCCGCGGCGCCGTCCTGCGATCGGCCGGGCGGCTCCTGTCCGCCGGCGGCCGCGGCCATCAGCAGGGCGAGAAGCAGCGGCACTCCCGCCGCGGGCCGGTCCGCCCGACTCGACCGGATCAGAATGGTCAGCCATCGTCCCATCCCTGGGCTCCATCCTCGGCTCGGCCGTGCTCGAAGTGCGGGGGAAGATTCTGTCGACCGGGGGGCGAGCCGGGTTTCCCCGGGGACCGCACCCTCGATCCGCGATCGCCGGGCGGGGAGGCCCCGGCTCCCCCGGCATGACCATCCCCGGCCGGGGTCCCGCCACAGAGCTTTAAGCAATTCGAGGAAGCGGGTCAAGTTCGCGAACTCAATTGGCCGACGGCTGGGGCTCCCCCGCCGCCCGACCCAGGGTTGCGGGGTCCCGGACCGCCAGGCGATGGCCTTCCGCGAGCTCCTGGTTGACCTCCAGCACCTCGTCGCGCAGTTTTGCCCACTCCGGGCCGACATCCGGCAGGTCATCCGCCTTCTCCTGCGTGTCGACGACCACGTTGTGGGCCACGTAGCGCCCGGGGCGGAGCGTCACACCGACGACCACGGCGCCCAGCCCGACGACGCAGCCCTCGCCCACGACCGAATCGTGGACCATCGACTTGAAGCCGATGAAGCAGCGATCCCCGATGTAGCACGGGCCGTGAATCAGGGAGTGATGCGTCAGCGAGACGTTGCGTCCGATGTAGACGGCATACGGCCGGCCTTCCACCAGGACGACCTTGCCCCTCAACCCGTGGACGGTGACCCCGTCTTGCAGGTTCGATTCGGCGCCGATGGAGAACGGCGTCCCCTCGTCGGCGCGGACCGAGGCCCCGGGGCCGACATAGACCCGCGCCCCGATGGCGACCTCGCCGATCACGGTCGCCAGTGGATCCACGTAGGCAGTCGGATCCACCGTCGGCAAGGTCGTCCGGAGGTTCCACGACGTCGCGACGCTGGGGCGGACCGATTCCCGCACGGACGCCAGGGGCGTCGCCACGCCGGGGACCGTGTCCGCCGCGCGGGAGTGGTCCTGCCCGACCTCCGACCGCTGCCGGATCACGGCCCTGACCCGCGGGATGGGCGTGCCCTGGAGGGCCTCGATCCCCTTAAGCGCCCGGGAGAGGGCGGCGCACTGGCCCTGGAGCCGGCAATTCTCGCAGAGATGCTCCTGATCGAACTCGGTCGCGGCGTGGAGCATCGCGTCGCGGAGCTCGCCGTAGATCGGACTCTCGCGGAGCATCGGGAACTCGTCACGGTCGAGACTCCGGAGCCTCCGGAACACGGATTCGGACGGCCGCGCCAGGACCACCAGGCATCCGCGGCGGTGAAGCAGCTCGATGACCTCTTCGAGGATCTCCGAGCCCGACAGGTCCAGGAACGGCGTCTTCTCCAGGTCGAGCACCAGGCAGCGCGGATGTTCTAGCCGATTGACGAGGTTCCTCAGGTGGAACGAGGACGCGAAGAAGAGCGGCCCTTCCACCGTCAGGACCGTCACGGCCGGGCAGGCCTCGGGGCCGGGCTCGCCCCAGCTTTCCTCCTCCCTACCCAGCGTGACGGGCCGCAGGTTCAGCCGCGAGATCTCGTAGATGACGTACATGAACGCCGCGATCATCCCGACCGGGACCCCGACGATCAGGTCGGTGACGAGGATCGCCCCGCAGGTCGTCAGGAAGATGGCGGCCTCGACGCGGTTGACGGCCCAGAGCCGCCGGAGCATGCGGATCTCGATCATCCGGAACGCCACGGCGATCAGGACGCCGGCCAGTGCGGCGCGGGGGATCCGGGCCACCAGCGGCGCCAGCCCCAGGAGCATCGCCAGCAGGATCAGCGCGTGGATGATCGTCGAGAGACGGGTCCGCCCCCCCGCCTGGATGTTCGTGGCCGAGCGGGCGATCACGCCGGTGACGGGGATCCCCCCCACCAGGGCGCTGGCGAGGTTGCCCAGTCCCTGGCCGATCAGCTCCTGGTTGTGGTCGGAGCGGGTCCCCTTGGCCAGGGAATCTGTCACCGAGGCCGAGAGCAGCGATTCGAGCGTGGCCAGCAGGAAGACGGTCACCGAGGCCATGACCAGCTCGTTCCACTCCTCCCAGGGGATCCGGGGGAGGCTGGGGAGCGGGATGGATGTCGGCAACTGCCCCAGGAACGCGACGCGCGACGCGTCGAGGAACAGCGGGACCAGGCTCGCGGCGAGGACGGCGATCAGGGGTACCGGGAGCCTCCGGGAGAGGCGAGGCAGGCCGACCATGGCGGCGATCGCCACCAGGCCGATGACCAGGGTCACGGGCTCCATGCGGTGCATGTTCCGTACGGTCTGCCAGAGCAGGGCGAGCGCCCCCCCTTCCTCCTCGTGGGAGACCTCGTAGCCGAGGATCACGGAGAGCTGCGTGCAGAGGATGGTCAGGCCGATGCCGGACAGGAAGCCGGCGATGACGGGCCGGGGGATGAACTGGATGAACCTCCCCAGGCGGAACGCGCCGGCCCCCAGTTGCAGGAGGGCGGCGATGATCGTCGCGACCGTCAGTCCCGCCATGCCGTACTTGGTCACGATCTCGTACACCAGGAACGTCATCGCCGCCGCGGGGCCCGAGACCTGGAGCGAGCAGCCCCCGAACAACGCGACGACGATCCCCCCGACGATCGCGGTGATCAGGCCGACTCCCGGCTCCACGCCCGAGGCCGTCGCGATGGCGAGCGAGAGGGGCAAGGCGACCAGCGCCACCGAGATCCCGGCGACCAGATCCGGGATCAGCGACTCGCGGCGGAACATCTTTCGCCACTCGCCGAGGAGGTAGCGGATCTGGACGCGCGGCTCGAGCAGGAATCGACCTTCGAGCGCATCGGCTGCGCCCATGACCTGCGAAATGGATGACATGATCGATCGGACTCCGGGAGAGGATGCGAAACCGGGCCAGGCGGGGCCTGGGCATCGAGGGAGGTTCGTTCTTCGAAATGCAGTCCGGGGTGTCGACCCGGCGGCGAAGGGGCAGGCTCAGCAGACGTGGGACTGGAGCCAGAGCCGGAGGGCTCGGCCGGAGTGGCGTGCGGCGGGGATTCGCCTTCGGTTGGCCGTCCACCCGGGCGATGCCGCCGGACCTTCCCTGGAGACGAGGACTCGGGGCCCGCGCCCGATGGCACGCGGATGGCTCGCGGGGCGAGCGACCAGGGCCGCCTCATCCCCTTCGCCGTCGACCCCGCAGGGGGGATCGGCGTCCTCCGCCGGCTCCTCGAGGTCGTCGGCGATCCGGGAGTCGAGCCGGACCTGGACCGTGAACCCGCGGGGCGGTCCCGGTTGCCCGCCCAGGCTCATCAGCGAGACGGCCGCGATCAACAGGCACGACAGGCGCCGTGTCGAGCCGAGTCGACTGGTCTGGGCTGCGAACCGCGACGATCCGATCACGTCGTTTGCCTCGCTGGTTTGACGGGGCCTGAATCGCCGGGTTATTTCCCTCAACGGCCGGGGCCCGGACCTGAACCGCCCGGCTCGGCGCGGGCCGCCGGCACGGCGCCCGGGGACGGCCCGAACTCGAATGTCCTGATGAGCGACTCCGCCTGGTCCCGGAAGGCGACGTGGGGATCGCGCGTGGTCATCGCGGTGACCCGGATCACCTCGTTCCTCAGGAACTGGACGATGTAGCGGTCCATGTAGATCCGTCCGCCGGCGGGGACCGGACCACGGCCGCTGTCCTCATCGGGCACCAGCGCGGCCTCGATCCGATAGACCCTCCGCTTGGAAGCGGACCAGTCGGCCTCCGGCAGCCAGCCGGCCGGGCCGGGCAGGACCTTCTCGCCCCTCTTGCGCCAATCTTCCTCGAGCAGCTTCTTCTCCTGCTGGGGATCGGCAGGCAGGCGATCCCGCTGCGCCTCGGGCCCCTTGGGCACCGGGTTGACCTGGATGACGTCCTGGCCGTCGGGACGGGGATCCAGGAGGTCGATGCCGCCGTCGGGATAGACCTTCGCCACCCGGAATTCCTGCGGGTAGAGGAGATGGAATCGACCCTGGGGATCGTCGTAGAGCAGCCAGGAGTTCGCCACGCTCGGGGCCGGCGCGGGGTCGGGGATCGCCAGCGGCGGCTGGGCTCCGTCGTCGGGGGAGGAGGTGCGTCGCTCGAGAATCAGCGACCGGTCGATCGTCTGCTTGAGCCGCGCTCCGTCGCCGGGCGCGGTCATCGAGATGACCTGGGCCATCCGGATCTTGGAGACGTAGCCCCTGGCCTCGTAGGTCGCGCCGGATCCGGCATCCGCCTCCGACTTCGCGGTGCCGGGCTGGTCCTGCGAGCCCGCACCGGGAGCCGCCCGTCCCCGGGCCCGGGCGGCCGAAGGCTGGAAGGTGAAGGAGATCTGGGCGTTGACGGCCGAAGACCCCTCGGCCAGCTGGAAGTCGCCCCGCACGTCGATGACGGCCATCATCGGTTTCCCCGGGTCGTCGTTCCGGACCTCGCGGAGCTCGGCCGTCACTTCGAAGCCCTCCTCCAGGGGCATCTCGCCGACCAGGGCCCAGAGCGACGCCCGCGTGAGCTGCCAGGTGTCTCCCACCCGGGACGGCGTCCGGGGGAGCATCGTGGCGAGGACCGGGAGGAAGGGTTGCAGCGAGATCTGCTCATACTCCTGCTGCCGCAGGGAGCGATCGCTCAGGCTCAGGATCTGGGGCGACAGGCGGTTCTGCAGGCGGTAGAGGACGGTCAACCCCTCGAGCCACTTCGTCTTGTAGGAGGTAAAGCGCACGGTGGAGTTGAGCTTCGCCTGCTCGTAGCGGCGGACGACCTCGCCGACGAAACCGTCCTTGTTGACCCTGGCCACGCGCTCGGCGTAAATCGACTGCAACACCGACTGGTCAACTTGCGGGGCGCCCTCCGCCTTCTCCCGGCTGATCTTGGTCGTCTCCCTGGCGGCCACCCGGTACTGCGTCAGGAGTTCCGGCTGCGTCGGGACGCCTGCCACTCCGTACTTCTCAGCGAAGTGGTAGCGGGCGCTCAGGGCCTGGACGACCCCGGCCCGCTTCGCGGGCTCGGGCTCCGGCTGCTGAGCCGGCGCGGCGAGGGGGGCAGCGAGGAGCATGGTCGAGACGATCAGGGCCCGGTTCGCCCAGGCGAGGCATCCGCGGCGTCCCCCGGGCCGATCCGGGCCTCGTCCCCGACTTCCCGACGCTCCGGCGGCACTCCGGGTCTCATGATGCCCGCTGCCCATCGTCGCACCTCCCGATCGACCTGCATCCCCGTGGGCTGACTGTCCGCAGGGCAGTCAGCGATCGGTCCTTCGGCCTCGCTGCTTCTCATTTAACCACAGACCGTCCGTGCTGGGGTACAGCCGGATCGGCTCGATCCGAGGTTTCGTGGCCGCCGGCTCGCCTCGATGCGGAAGGCAGGGAGATGCACGCGGAGGCTCAGGGCTTCGGCGGCGGGTTCTCCGCGGCGGGGGCATACCACTGGAGCGAAGCGATCATCTCGGCGTCCTGATCGGCGAACTCCCTGGCGTCGTCCGCGGCCAGTGTAAAGGTCGCCAGCAACTGATCCCCCTCCGGGCTGGCCACGAGGTAGTAGTGCCAGAGCACGTTCAGGTCGCCCTCGCGACCCTGGACACCGACCTTGTAGCGGAAGCCCCCGGCGGGATCGCCGTCGACCTCGCCCGCGCCGAGGAACTGGACGAACCGCTGCTTCAGGGAACGCTTGATGTCGTCGCGGAATCGGGCCGGATCCTGATGCCGCCCCTTGCCCGCGGGAGGGCCGGCGGCGAGGTTGCATTGCGCCAGCACCTTGCCGCCCTCGACCCGCTTCAGCACGACCAGCTTGGGATCATCCCAGTACGTGTGCCAGCGGCGGTCGTGCAGCAGGTTGTACTTGCTATCCGGGGAGACCAGTTGGAGCAAACGGCGTTGCGGCCCGGTCTCGAGGGTGAAGCCCTTGAGGCCCTCGTCGGAGAGCTCGGCGGTGAGCGTCGACGGCCGCCTGCGGACCGTCAGCGTGCTCTTCACGTCCAGGCCGGCCTCCACGGGGCCGGGATCGCGACGTTCCGTGCGGTCGAGGTCGAGCTGCTCGATCAGGCCGGACTCCCGGTTGAACCGGGCGGTCCCGGTGCAGGTGACCTTCCCCGCACCGCCCAGCACGGAACCCTCGACCGTGCCCTCGATCCGCAGGACCGCGACCTTGTCGTCCACCCGCTCGAGGCTCGCTACCAGCGTGTTCGACTTCGCCTCGTCGTACCCGGTCAGCCCGAGGGCCGCCGACGAGGGGAGCTTCCAGGACTGCCCGGGCTCCACCTCCGAGCTCGGAAGGAGATCACCCAGGATGAGCGGATCGCCAAGGCCCTGGACCAGTTCCAGCTCCGACCGGGTCAGCGGCCCGACGGGGCTGACCACCACGACCGACCCGTCGGCCGGGCCCTTCTCGGCGATCAGGAGCGCGAGATCGGGACGCAGCACCGCGGCCGTCGGCCGCACCTCCCCGTTGATCGCGGACGCCGCCTGCCGGACCCAGCGCACCGCCTTGACAGTCCCTGAGTCCCTCCCGCCCTGATCGCCGGCCATCGGCCCCGTCGCGAGCAGCCTCTCGGCGAAGATGAGGCGGGTTTTGACCTCCAGAAGCAACGGCTTGGGCAGCTTCGCTTCGGGAGCGACCTCCTGGGGAGCCAGCGACGGCCGAAACAGCCCATCGGCCTTCAGTTCAATCCTCACCTGTGTGCAGCGATCCTGGGTCGCGGACTCCCGCAGGGTGATCGGCGTACCCCCGAGACAATGCACGCATGGCGACATTACAAATACGGCGAGCCAGTGAACTCGATTGAAGAAGAGGCGAATGGCTTTATCCCTTCTTGCATGCACAGCAGCTCACCCCTCGAACAGTCCTGGAGACGAGGAGGGCCGAGGCAGTCAGATTGGCGATCGGATTATCAAAACGAGCATGGTCTGTCAATTTGCGGTTCGCGGGCCCCTATCCCAGACCTCTCCTTTTCCCTACGCTGCCGTCTTCGCGACCCTTTTCTCGGTTTATTCCTAGGGAGGGGCGGGCCGCGAACAGTTCCGATGTCCATTTCATCTATCGGGGCGGATCGCGCGAACAAAGTCACCGCCTCAAACGTCTGTTTGAAACAGATGTTCGAGAACGGAGGATTCCGGAGCTGGGGGCGAGAGATTGAACGATCGGGCACGGTCGGCCGCGGATGCTCAGGGCATGGATTGGCACAAAAAATGTGATAGTGCTGTCCCAAGAAATGGTGGCTCTCGTTTAACTCACGAGTCTCGACGCAAGCTTGATATTATGGATTGCCTGGTAGGATCAAGGTTTTGGCTTCAGATTTGACGGAACTTGCGAGACGTTCGAAGCATCTAGTGATCGGGTACAAGCTGAACGAACGAATGTCAGTGGTCGATCCAAGGGGGGTCTTGCGACGTATTAGTGGTGTCGCCATCTCCTCGAGAGGTCTCCTGGGGACAACCCGCCCGGCTCGACTCGAGCGTGTCGTCCCTGAATGGGCAAGTCCGATAGAACTCTTGATTAATACGGCCTTTGCTTCATCGAATAAATACGGACAGCCAGGCGTTGAGGATCCGGATGACCGAAGGGATGGAGGGCGTCGCGTCGGCGAGAGGCTGGGGACTGGGGTCCGGCACGCTCACGGTCGACTCGCCGAGGTGAGGGGGTAGGTGGATGTCGAAGACTTATCGCCATCCCGCGATCAAGCAGTTGAAGGATCAACAGGCGCGGTACGCGCCCAGGGATCGTCGGCTGGAGCAGATCGAGCGTGCCGAGCAGCTCCTCGGCGAGATCGCGCCGGGAAAACAGTACCCGTACGAGTACCTTTGTTTCAGGATCACCGGCTACCGCCCCGACGGCTGGTCGGCGTTGATGCTCGACGGGGACGATCTGACCTATGATCTTCGGTTGTTCGTGGAGGACCTCTCGGGGACGGTCCGGCAATGCGTCGAACAGGTCTCCGAGCCGGTGCTGACCGTCGCGGAGGTCGGGCGTCGATTCAACGTCTCGACCCGCACGATCACCCGCTGGAGGAGGCAGGGCCTGGTGGCGCGGCGGTTCGTGATGGGGGGGCGGACCCAGGTCGGCTTCCTCGCGTCGAGCGTCGATCGCTTCGTCGCGGCTCATCGGGAACAGGTGGAACGGGGTGCTCGATTCCGGCAACTGACGGAGGCCGAGCGGGACGAGATCGTCCGGCGGGCCCGTCGCATGGCGCTCTATCGGCCGGGCCAGGTCGGCCTGGTCGAGGTGGCGCGGAGGATCGCAAGAAAGATGGAACGTTCGACAGAGACGGTTCGACTCACCCTGAAGGCCTACGATCGCGAGAACCCCGACCGTCCGATCTTCGCTCCCACCCCCGCGCCGCTGGATGAGGAGGCGAAGAGCCAGATCTATCTGAGGCATCGGATGGGGGTCTCGGCCGACGTCCTGGCCGCCCAGTTCGGGCGGACGAAGTCGAGCATCTATCGGCTGATCAACGAGGTCCGCGCCCGCCGGCTGCTGGAGTCGAAGCTGGAGTACATCCCGCATCCCAGCTTCGACGACCCGGAGGCCGAGGCGGTGATCATGGCCCCCATGCCGCCGCCCGCCGGCGGCAAGGCCCCGCGGCGTCCCAAGGCGCCCAAGGGCCTGCCTCCCTACCTCGCGAGCCTGTATGAGGTCCCCTTGCTCGACCGCGAGCAGGAACTGCACCTGTTCCGGGCGATGAACTACCTCAAGCACAGGGCCCACGGGCTGAGGCAGGCGCTGGACCCGGCCCGGGCCAAGACCGCCGACCTCGACCGCATCGAGGACCTCCAGGAGCAAGCACTCTCGGTCAAGAACCAGATCATCCGGGCGAACCTCCGCCTGGTGGTCTCGATCGCCAAGCGGCACGTGGGGCCCTCGAACAACTTCTTCGAGCTGGTCTCCGACGGCAACATGAGCCTAATCCGCGCCGTGGAGAAGTTCGATTTCTCCCGGGGCAACCCGTTCAGCACCTACGCCTCCTGGGCGATCATGAAGAACTTCGCCCGGACGATCCCGGAGGAGAACTACCGGCGCGACCGGTTCGTCACCGGGCATGAGGAGATGTTCGAGGCCGCGGCCGACAACCGCACCGACGAGCACGAGTACGAGAGCAGCCTGAAGCGCATGCAGGAGGCCATCAAGGGCATGCTCGATCGCCTCGACGACCGGGAGCGGCTCATCATCACCAGCCGGTTCGGGCTGGGAGGCAACGCGGAGCGGACGCTCGAGCAGCTGGGACGCGAGCTCGGGATCACGAAGGAGCGCGTCCGGCAGATCGAGTCCAGGGGCGTGGACAAGCTCCGCAAGATCGCCGGCGAGCAGAGGCTCGAGCTGCCCATGCTCTGATCGCCCCGGGTGTCCGCCGGCACGAGAACAGGGCACGGCCCCCTTGCCGAGCGTGTCGGCGGGGGGCCTCTTTTTTTCCCGCTTCGCCTTGCCGCTGGCGGATCGAGGCGGTTACGATAAATCTCCCGCCGATCGGGGCCCGACGTGCTGGCCGGCGAAAGCTCTTGCAAACGTCGCGTCGGACGATATAGTAGGGAATTTCACGGCCCAGGCTGCTGGCGTAGCTCAACCGGCAGAGCAACGGTTTTGTAAACCGTAGGTTGTGAGTTCGAGTCTCACCGCCAGCTCTGACGGGAGAGATTGGATCGGCATGGCGTCCCGGGGGGTCGGCAACGAAGGCCGCGCTCCGGGGCAAGGAATCGGTGACGGGTGGATACCCAAGCGGCCAAAGGGGCCAGACTGTAAATCTGGTGGCACTGCCTTCGCAGGTTCGAATCCTGCTCCACCCATGAAATCCCCGGCGGCGAAGGTTCGACTCGCGCCGGGGTCGATCGTTTCTGGGAGAATTCGAGTCGAAGAGCGGATCCGGACGAGGACTTCTGATACGATTGATTGCGTCTGGCTCGGGGCGCGGTCCTGCGGCCGGGATGGGTACTGTACCCGTTTGCCCGGCCACCCCGCGGGTGTAGCTCAGTGGTAGAGCCCCTGCCTTCCAAGCAGGCTGCGTGGGTTCGATTCCCATCACCCGCTTCCCGCCGCGGGATCGGACGAGGTCAGTGATCCGGGAGGAGTGCACAGCCGTCGGAGTCCCCTAGAATCCACCGTTACACGCTGCCGTGGCTCAGCTGGTAGAGCGCGTCCTTGGTAAGGACGAGGTCCTGGGTTCAAATCCCAGCGGCAGCTCTTGGGTCGGTTGCCCAAAACTTCGGGCGTGTGGGATGAAGTGCCTGGCGGTTGGCCCCGGCCGCCGGGATGGTCGTCCGAAACGGACCATGCTGGCGGGAGGGGCTGCTGGAAGGTGCCCGCCGTTTTGACCTTGACTTCAGGGATGCCGAATAGGCGCAACAGCACATGGCCAAGGAAACTTTCACCAGGACCAAGCCCCACGTGAACGTGGGCACCATCGGGCACATCGATCACGGCAAGACCACGCTCACCGCGGCGATCCTGGCCGTGCTGGCCGAGGCGGGGCGAGCCAAGGCCAAGGCCTACGCCGACATCGCCAAGGGCGGCACGGTCCGCGATGCGACCAAGACGGTGACGATCGCCGTCTCCCACGTCGAGTACGAGAGCGACAAGCGGCACTACGCGCACATCGATTGCCCGGGCCACGCGGATTACATCAAGAACATGATCACCGGCGCCGCCCAGATGGACGGCGCGATCCTGGTCGTCTCCGCGGCCGACGGCCCGATGCCCCAGACGCGGGAGCACATCCTCCTGGCCCGCCAGGTCGGCGTGCCGGCGATGGTCGTCTTCCTCAACAAGATCGACCTGGTGGACGACGAGGAGCTGCTGGAGCTGGTCGAGCTCGAGCTCCGCGAGCTCCTGACCCACTACAAGTTCCCCGGCGACGAGATCCCGATCATCCGCGGCAGCAGTCGCCCGGCCCTCGAGAAGCCCGGCGATCCCGCGGCGTCCAAGCCGATCCTCGACCTCGTCAAGGCGATGGACGAGTACATCCCCGAGCCGGTCCGCGAGGTCGACAAGCCGTTCCTGATGGCCGTCGAGGACGTGTTCTCGATCAAGGGCCGCGGCACCGTGGGCACCGGCCGGATCGATCGCGGCAAGGTCAAGGTCGGCGACGCCGTGGAGATCATCGGCTTCGGGACCAAGAAGCCGACGACCGTCACCGGCGTCGAGGCGTTCCAGAAGACGCTCGACGAGGGCCTCGCCGGCGACAACGTCGGCCTGCTGCTCCGCGGCGTTGAGAAGAACGACCTGGAGCGCGGCCAGGTCATCTGCAAGCCCGGCTCGATCACGCCCCACACCAAGTTCGAGGCCGAGGTCTACGTGCTCAGCAAGGAAGAGGGGGGCCGGCACACCCCGTTCTTCAAGGGCTACCGGCCGCAGTTCTACCTGCGGACCACCGACGTGACCGGCTCGATCCTCAACCTGCTGTCCGAGGACGGCAGCGAGGCCGAGATGTGCATGCCGGGCGACAACATCAAGATGACCGTGGAGCTGCACTCGCCGGTCGCCATGGAGGAGAGCCTCCGGTTCGCCATCCGTGAGGGCGGCAAGACGGTCGGCGCCGGCGTCGTCACCAAGATCCTGCAGTAATTCAGGAGAGGCAACAGGCCCCCCGCCCGTCCGGAAGGGGGCCGGCCTCCGTCAGTTGACCGTCGGGTCGGGCTCCTTCGCGGAGCGGACGCCCTTCGGTCCGGGGTGCGGCGGACGACTCGACCCGAGAGGGTCGGCGTCGGGCCGCACCGCATACTTTTCCGACCTCATGAAGCCTCGCCGGTCGCCGAGGGTTTGAAACCCGTCGATCGGCCGCGTGCCCGTAGCTGGCGCAGGAGCCGTGTCGTCATGCGTGAGTATGTGTGGCTGGAGTGCACCGCCTGCGGGGACCGGAATTACCGGGTCCAGAAGGAGACCCGCGGTGCGAACCGGCTGGAACTCAAGAAGTACTGCAAGCGGGAGCGGAAGCACACGCCCCACAAGGAATCGCGCAAGAAATGAGCCGCCGGCGCTCGCCGCTCCCGCCGCGCGGGGGATCGGCGATGCGACCTCGGGCGGCTTCCGCCGGGTCCTCCGGACGTCGCGACTCGCGATCCGATCGGATCTGGGTGTCCCCATTAGAGGGGGGCGCAGCGAGTGCCGCGGGGCCCGGGGGATGGCCGGAATCCTCGATCGACCGAGACGAGCGTAGCTCAATTGGCAGAGCACCGGTTTCCAAAACCGGCGGTTGGGGGTTCGATTCCCTCCGCTCGTGCTTCCGAAGAGGTCCATCCCGGGACCGATTCCGGGACTCTCCGATCGCGAACAACTCCCACCTCGTGAACGTGCGGCCTCCGGTCCATCGCGTCGCGACTCCTGGGACCGATCTTCGTTCGAGATCGAGGCGGGGCGATTGTGAGTGATGGGGCGGGAATCCCCGGCGAACCTAACCGAGAGTGGTGCCATGGGCAAGGTGAAAGACGACGTGCCGGCCTCGAAGCCTTCGAAGCCGCCCAAGGGGAAGGCCAGCGGCAGTCCGCCGAGCACGTTCCTGCAGTTCTTCGCGAACCTCGTGCAGACCGGGCTCTACAAGCCCATGCAGGGTTGGTACGCCCGGCTCTACACCGCTCTGGGTCTCGGGGTCATCGCGGCGGCGGGCGTGTGGCGGCTCTACGACGCCTCGATGGACTACAACCCTTACTGGCGGCTGGGGATCCCGACGGCCGCCCTGGCGGTGCTCGGCTGGATCATCTTCCGGGTCATCCACTTCCCCCCGTTCGCCGAGTTCCTGATCGCCACCGAAGCCGAGATGAACAAGGTCTCCTGGACGAGCAAGGACGACCTGTACCGCATGACGACCGTGGTCCTGGCCACGGTCCTCTTCCTGGCGGTGTTCCTGTTCGTCGTGGACTGGCTCTGGCTGTTCATCCTGCGCACCATCGGCGTGCTCCAATTCGCCGGCGGCGGCGGCTTCGGTTCGACCTCCTGACCGTGACAGGGCCGCCGGGACGCCGTGGGTCGCTCTCCCCGCACGTAACTCCCCGCGAGGCGCTTCGCCACCGAACCCGAGAGATGCCCCTGGATCGGACCTGAGTGGGAAATGACTGACGTGACCGAACCCGACGATGACCTGAAACCAGCCCCCGGAGGCTCGGAGGGCGGCGAGGCGGAGCCGCCGTCGCTCTCCGTCGAGGAGGAGACGCCGGACGGCGACCGCCCCAAGGGCCGGGGAACCTCCCGGCGCAAGGCCGGGCCCGCGGCGGCCGAGGTGCCCGACGACGACGGCGAGGGGCCCGGTCCGGACGCCGAATCGGAGGAGGCGCCGGCGGCCGACGACGCCGACGACGCCGAGCCGGAGCCGGAACTCGTCTGGTACGTCCTGAAGGTCCAGAGCTCGCGCGAGGATACGATCCGGGACGCGCTCCAGCGGCGGGTCAAGATCCAGGGCCTGGAGAAGTTCTTCGGCAAGAATCCCGACGGCAAGCCGCGGATCGTCGTGCCGACCGAGAAGATCACCGAGATCCGCAACAACAAGAAGCGGATCGTCGAGCCGCAAGACCTATCCGGGCTACATCATGGTCCAGATGGAGCTGAACGAGAAGACCTGGTTCCTGGTCCGCGAGACGCCCGGCGTCGGCGACTTCGTGGGCGCCCACGGCACCCCGACCAAGATGACCGAGGCCGAGGTCAACCAGATGCTCCACCAGGAGGAAGAGAAGACCACGGCCGAGACGCCCAAGGTCCGGATCGACGTCGAGCGCGGCGACCGGGTGAAGATCAAGGACGGCCCCTTCGAGGACTTCGAGGGGACCGTCGAGGAAGTGATCGAGGGCCGCGGGCTCGTCAAGGTGATGCTGATCATCTTCAATCGGCCGACGCCGGTCGATATCGAGTACTGGAAACTCGAGCGGATCTGATCGGACCGGCGGGCCGCGACGGACAGGAGGGACGGCCCGCCCCGGGCCGCCCGGACATTCAAGCTCGGATCAAGAACGACTCCTCGTCGAAGCAAGGGTGGGAATCAGCGATGGCGAAGGTGATGACGGCGAAGGTCAAGCTGCAGTGTCCCGGCGGTCAGGCGACCCCCGCCCCCCGGTCGGACCCGCTCGGCCAGCACGGGGTCAATATCGGTCAGTTCGTGATGCAGTTCAACGAGCGGACCAAGGACATGAAGGGGACCACCATCCCCGTCGAGATCACCATCTACTCGGACCGCTCGTTCGAGTTCATCACCAAGAGCCCCCCCGCCGCGGTGCTCCTGAAGCAGGCCGCCGGGATCGCCGCCGGCTCCGCGGTGCCGAACAAGACGAAGGTGGGCACCGTGACGGCCGAGCAGGTCCGGAAGATCGCCGAGACCAAGTTCGCCGACCTCAATGCCCGCGACCTCGAGCATGCCTGCCGGGTCATCGCCGGCACCGCCAGGAGCATGGGAGTGGAGATCAAGGGATAACGGGGTTCGGATCGGCCCGGCCCCGATCCGGCCCCGAGTCGACCGGAACCAGCCCCGGCCCGTGAAGGCGCGACCGCCCGCCGACGGCCGAGGAGAGCAGCATCGGCGGCAGCCCGTTCGGGCGAAAGGAGGGGACTTTGCCCCAGCACTCGAAGCGATTTCGTGCCCTGAGCGCGAAGCACAAGGACAAGACCCCGGTCCCCCTGGCCGAGGCGGTCAAGATCCTCAAGGGCTTCAACACCACGAAGTTCAACCAGACCGTCGAGGTCTCGACCCACCTGGGCATCGACCCGCGGCAGAGCGACCAGAACGTCCGCGGCTCGGTGGCCCTGCCGCACGGCATCGGCAAGGCGGTGCGCGTCGCCGTCTTCGCCCAGGGCGACAACGCCGAGAAGGCCCGGGCGGCGGGCGCCGACATCGTCGGGGCCGACGACCTGGCGGCCCAGATCAAGGGCGGCACGATGGACTTCGACGTGGCGCTGGCCACGCCGGACATGATGGGCATCGTCGGGCCCTGGGCCGGGTGCTCGGCCCCCGCGGGCTGATGCCCTCGCCCCGCTCCGGCACCGTGACCACGGACATCGCCTCGGCCGTCCGGGAATTCAAGGCCGGCAAGATCGAGTTCCGCAACGACAAGGGCGGGAACGTCGCCGTGCCGGTCGGCAAGATCACCTTCAGCGAAGAGCAGCTGGTGGAGAACATCAACGCCTTCCTGAACTACCTCGGTCCCCTCAAGCCGGCGGCGGCCAAGGGGACGTACCTCCAGTCGATCACCATCTCGGCGACGATGAGCCCGGGGATCCGGATCTCCGCCTGAACGCGGCCAGGCCCGCCGGCCCGGCCCCAGGACCGACGCGCCGCGACCCCCGGGAGGAATAGTAAAGTATTATGAGTAAATATGTCAAAGAAATGATGATGGATCAGCTCCGCTCGGACATCGACGGCAGCCAGTCGATGCTGATCCTGGACCTCAAGGGGATCGACGCGGTCTCGGAGCACGAGCTCCGCCGCGATCTCCGCAAGAAGTCGATCCGCGTCCGGACGCTCAAGAACACGCTTGCCAAGCGGGTGTTCTCCGAGATGGGCCTGGACGGGCTCTCCCGGTATCTGGAAGGCCCTCGGTGCTGGTCTGGGGCGGGGAGGGCGTCGCCGAGCTGGCCAAGGAGATCTCCGGCCAGGTCAAGAAGCTCAAGAAGCCCGAGATCAAGGGCGGGGCCGTGGACGGGATCGTCATCGGCCCCGGCCAGGTCGAGGACATCACCAAGCTGCCCAGCCGCGAGCAACTGATCGGCCGCGTGGTCAGCCTGGCCCTGGCCCCCGTCCAGCGCGTCCTGTCGCTGGCCAACGCCCCGGCGGGCCAGCTCATGGGCCAGCTGAAGACGATCTCCGACGGCGGCGAGGGCGGCGAGTCCGCGACCGAAGAGGCCCCCGCGTGATCGCGAGGCGCCGGGCCGCGACCGGCCGGCGCCCCTCGACGAGCCCGATTCACCCGGCAGCGTGCGTCGGATACGCATGCGGGCCGTTTTTCCCGATTCCTGGACTCCTGTGCGTTTGACGCACGTCCCTACAATGATCATGATCTGATCGAGAGAGCAAGAAAGGACCCGTCCCCCCATGGCCACCGCCGAAGCCCCCTCGTTCGCCGATAACATCAAGACCCTGGGCGATTCGATCGTCAAGCTGACCGTCCTGGAGGCCAAGGCCCTGGGCGACTACCTGGAGGTCGTCCACGGGATCAAGCCGGCCGCCGCCGCCGTGGCCGTCGCCGGCCCCGCCGCCGGCCCCGCCGCGCCCGCCGAGGCCGCCGCGCCGAAGACCGAGTTCGACGTCGTCCTGGAGGCCGTCGGCGCCAACAAGATCAACGTCATCAAGGTCGTCCGCGCCGCCACCGCCCTGGGCCTCAAGGAGGCCAAGGACCTGGTCGAGGCGGCCCCCAAGGAGGTCAAGACCGCCATCTCCAAGGAGGATGCCGAGAAGCTCAAGAAGGAACTCGAAGAGGCGGGCGCCACGGTCAAGATCAAGTGACCCTGGCCTGCTCCCCTGGACGTTCGATCCGCGTGACCCGGGGGGTCGGGTCTTGCCCGCCTCGGGTCGCCCGGATACGCTCCCCGCAAGGATGAACGATCGTCAACCGGAGCCCGAGAGACCCCTCCGCGTCCACATCGCCACCCCGGAGACCGCGAGCCCACCGCCGCCGGCCCCGGGGTGTCGGGGCGCGCGAAGGGCACCCGCAGCCTCGGCCCTCCCATCCGCCTCGTAACGATTCCCGGATAGAATGGACCAGAGTACGGAACATGATCTCCCCGCCTTGCTCCGCGATCCCGGCGAGACCCTGCTCCGATCCGCAACCCATCATGGCACGAGGGGCCGAGAAGTCGGGCCCGATCGTGTGGTCCGATTCGACACAGATGCTCCCCCTGGTTTCCCGGCAGTCGTGATTCCGGATCGATACTGCCCGAGCCCGCGGGAGACCGGGGCCCGACACGATCTCGCTCGCTGACCATTCCGGAGGGTCTTCCTTTCTCCCCTTGAGGAGCGCGACGACATGCCCACTCCGACGACCGTACGGCGGATCATCCCCGCCCAGAGAAGGAACTTCGGACGGATCCATGATGAGTTCCCGGTCCCCGACCTGACCCAGATCCAGACCCGGAGCTACGAGCGGTTCCTCCAGGCCGATGATCAGCCCGAGAAGCGCACCGACACGGGGCTCGAGAGCGTCTTCAGGGAGATCTTCCCGATCGAGAGCTACGACAAGACGCTCAAGCTCGAGTATCTCCGCTACGACCTGGGGAAGCCCCGCTACGATCCCGACGAGTGCCGGCAGCTCCGGCTGACCTTCGGCCGCCCGCTGCACGTCTGGCTCCGGCTTAATAAAGGCGAGACGGTCCTCGAGGAATCGGTCTACCTGGGCGACATGCCGATCATGATCGGCGGCGGCGAGTTCATCATCAACGGCGCCGAGCGCGTGGTGGTCAGCCAGCTGCACCGCTCCCCGGGCGTCGACTTCGTCGTCGAGGTGGAGTCGGGCGACAAGAAGCTGCACGCCTGCCGCGTGATCCCGGAGCGGGGGAGCTGGATCGAGCTCCAGGTCACCAAGAAGGAGACGCTTGGCGTCCGGATCGACCAGTCCGGCAAGTTCTCGGCGATGACGCTCCTGCGCGCCATGAGCCCCGAGTACTCCTCGGACGAGGCCATCCTCCAGGCGTTCTACGAGGCCGACGTGATCGACTCGGGCGACCCCAAGGCCGCCGCCAAGCTCGAGGGGCGGATCGCCTGCGGTGACGTGGTCGATCCGATGACCGGCGAGGTCCTGGTCGACAGCGGCGCGACGATCTCCAAGACCCTCGCCCAGGTCCTCGCCGACGCCGGCAACCTCGGGCCGATCCAGGTCCTGAAGGACGCCCGCGACCAGCTCATCCTGCTGTCGCTCCAGGAGGACCCGACCACGGACCACGAGAGCGCCCTCCTGCGGATCTACCAGCGGCTCCGCCCCGGCAACCCCCCCCAGCTCGAGAAGGCCCGCGAGCTGTTCCACGAGAAGTTCTTCGACACCAACCGCTACCGGCTGGGCAAGGTGGGCCGGTTCCGGATCAACCGCAAGTTCAACCAGGACGTCCCCGAGGATCGGATGACCCTGGATCCCCAGGACTACGTCAACGCGATCCGCTACATCCTCCGGCTCCGCAGGGGCAACGACCCGCGCGTCCACGTCGACGACATCGACCACCTCGGCAACCGCCGCCTCCGGACGATCGACGAGCTGGCCGCCGACGAGCTCCGCAAGGGCTTCCTGAAGCTCCGCCGCACCGTGCAGGAGCGGATGAGCCTGAAGGAGGCCGACGACATGACGCCGCGGTCGCTGATCAATCCCAAGAGCATCAGCGCCGCGATCGAGTACTTCTTCGGCCGCGGCGAGCTCTCCCAGGTCGTCGACCAGACCAACCCGCTCGCCCAGCTCACCCACGAGCGCCGGCTCTCGGCCCTGGGGCCCGGCGGCCTGAACCGCAAGCGGGCGGGCTTCGAGGTCCGCGACGTGCACATCTCGCACTACGGCCGGATCTGCCCGATCGAGACGCCCGAGGGGACCAACATCGGCCTGATCAGCTCGCTGGGGATCTACGGCGGCGTCGACGAGTACGGCTTCCTGGTCACCCCGTACCGCAAGGTCGAGAAGGGCCGCCCGGTGCAGGACGCCTCGGGCGTGACCTGGATGCGCGCCGACGAGGAGAGCGAGGCCTACCTCGCCCCGGCCGACGCGGCCGCGGACGACCACGGCAAGCTCAAGGGCCCAACGCTGACGGCCCGCTACCAGACCGACTTCGTGACGGTGGCCGTCGACCAGATCGAGTACATGGACATCTCGCCGAAGCAGATGGTGGGCGTGTCCGCCGGCCTGATCCCGTTCCTCGAGCACGACGACGCGAACCGGGCGCTGATGGGCTCCAACATGCAGCGCCAGGCCGTGCCGCTGCTGGTGGCCGAGCCGCCGATCGTCGCCACCGGCCTGGAGCGGTCGGTCGCGGTCAACTCCGGCATGGTCGTCAAGGCGATGCAGGACGGCACGGTCACCTACGTCGACTCGACGCGGATCATCATCGACCACAACCACATCTACAAGCTGCGGAAGTACGTCGGCCTGAACGAGCGCACCTGCCTGAACCAGAAGCCGATCGTGCAGGTCGGGCAGAAGGTCAAGAAGGGGGACATCCTGGCCGACGGCGCGTCGACCTTCAAGGGCGAGCTCTCGCTGGGCCGCAACGTCCTGGTGGCCTTCATGGCGTGGGACGGCTACAACTTCGAGGACGCCATCATCATCAGCGAGAAGCTGGTGCGGGACGACGTCTACACCTCGATCCACATCGAGGAGTTCGAGATCGAGATCCGCGAGACCAAGCTGGGGCGCGAGGAGTTCACCCGCGACATCCCCAACGTCTCCGAGAAGGCGCTGCGCAACCTCGACGAGAACGGCGTGGTGCAGATCGGGACCTACGTCAAGCCGGGGGACATCCTCGTCGGCAAGGTGGCGCCCAAGAGCAAGAGCGAGCTGACCCCCGAGGAGAAGCTGCTGCACGCGATCTTCGGCCGCGCCGGCGAGGACGTCAAGAACGACTCCCTGGAGGTCCCCTCCGGCGTCGAGGGCATCGTCATCAACACCCAGCGGTTCAGCCGCCGGATGAGCCTCAGCGAGGACGAGCGGAAGGCCTTCGAGAAGGAGCTGAAGGACACCGAGGGGGTCGAGAACGCCCGGATCGCCGACGAGTACAGGCAGATGGTCAAGGCGCTGGAGGAGGCCGTCGGCGGCCCCGTCACCGACCCCTCCACCGGCAAGCCCCTGGGCCGCGCCAAGGACCCCAAGGACCTCGTCGACGAGAACGAGCGGTTCAAGCTCGAGGCGCTGGACATCCGCAGCCCCGACGCCGCCAAGAAGGCCAGGGAGGTCGTCCGCCAGTACGCCCCGAGGATCGAGGCCCTGAAGGACGAGAAGGAGCGGCGGCTCAACAGCCTGAAGCGGGGCGACGAGCTCCCCTCGGGCGTCCTCCAGATGGTCAAGGTCTACATCGCCACCAAGCGGGTCATCTCCGTCGGCGACAAGATGGCCGGCCGGCACGGGAACAAGGGGGTCATCGCCAAGATCCTCCCAGAGGAGGACATGCCGTTCCTCGAGGACGGCACCGGCGTGGAGATCCTGCTCAACCCGCTGGGCGTCCCGAGCCGCATGAACGTCGGCCAGATCCTCGAGACGCACCTGGGCTGGGCGGCCGCCAAGCTCGGCTTCCAGGCGGTCTGCCCCGTCTTCGACGGCGCCAGCGAGGAGACCATCCGCCAGTGCCTGAAGGACGCCGGGCTCCCCGAGAACGGCAAGGCCGTGCTCTACGACGGCCGGACCGGCCAGAAGTTCGACCAGCGGGTCACGGTCGGATACATCTACATGCTCAAGCTCCACCACCTGGTGGACGACAAGATCCACGCCCGCGCGACCGGGCCGTACTCCCTGATCACCCAGCAGCCCCTGGGCGGCAAGGCGCGGTTCGGCGGCCAGCGGTTCGGCGAGATGGAAGTCTGGGCGCTGGAGGCCTACGGCGCGGCCTACATCCTCCAGGAGCTCCTCACCGTGAAGTCCGACGACGTCGAGGGCCGGACCAAGATCTACGAGAGCATGGTCAAGGGCGAGAACACCCTCGAGGCCGGGACGCCAGCCAGCTTCGACGTCCTCACCAACGAGATCCGCGGCCTCGGGCTGAACATGCAGCTCGAGAAGAAGCGGGTCTGAGCGGAGGCCCCGCGCAGTAACATCGAGCACCCCGCCCCGCCTCGTCGTCCCGACCGAGGCGGGGCGGATGGACCCCACGACGGCTTCACCGACCTTCTCAACGGCGAGAATCCATGACGCAACCCGCCCCCCACGCGACGAACCGGCTGGGACCGTTCGTGGCAGGATCGTCGTCAGGCGACCTGATCACCCTCATCAACCAGGGCGACCTCGGAGTCCGGATCCTCGATCCCGACGAGCAGGCGCGCGACTACTACAAGGCGAGGTGCGAGGCGCTGGAGGCGGCCGCCCGGGAGTTCTTCTACAACTACGAAGGCTCCCGATCGCTCGTCCTCCAGAAGACGCGCGAGGCCCCGCTCCTGCCGCCGTTCGTCGAGTACATCTACTGCTGGTTCGCCGAGGATCAGCTCTGCGGCGCGATCCTCTCCGGGGTGACCAGCGACGCCGGCACCCACAGCCAGATCAACGAGCAGGAGGCCGCCTTCGAGGAGCACGCCTCGGAAGTCGCCGAGGCCCTCCGCCGCAAGTACCCGGAGAGCCCTGCGACGTTCGTGAATCCGTTCAACTTCGAGATCCACCCCGGCATGCCGACGGTCGAGGGTCCCTCCGGCAAGGAATACTTCACCGGATTCGAGCGGCTGGTCTCGACGGACGGGGAGCAGGCGCTGACCCAGGTCGAGACGGCGTACTGCGGCCCCGGGCTGATCCAGTGCACGGGCAGGACGCCGGCCGCGGAGATCCCCACGGGGACGACCCACTCCGGCCAGGCGCATCGCCGGGGATTCGCCAATCCGGACTGCCTGGTCATCTACGACTTCAAGTGCGAGCGCTACGTCCGGACGATCGAATCGATCCACGTCTACGAGAGCCTCACCTACCTGTCGCGGAGGCTCGCCGAGTCGCTCGGCCGGCGCCTCAATGGGGAGCATTCCGCCCGCGTCCGCGCGCAGGCCGACGCCCGGATCGTCGAGTGGCGGAGCGGGATCACGAAGGCGGAGGAGGCGAAGAGGGCCCGCATCCACCGGCTCTCGGAGATCCTGTAAGGGGGGAGGAGGCTCGACCTCCGGGGCGGATCCGCCTTGCGGCTCCCGCGGGCCCGGGCAGCCCATGCGCGCCCGCCGGCGAGTCGCCTACCTGGCGTCCCTGCGCTTCTGGACGAGCTTGCCGTCGATGAACTCGACGACGAACGTCTGCCCGTCGGGGATGCGCCAGGTCTGGATCGTGCGGGGCCCTTCCGCGGTCGCGGCCTGCGGCGTCCCCAGCAGGGCCGCGACCTCCGTGGGGGTCATGCCCGTCTGCAGGCGATCGAAGGCGTGCCCGGTCCCCGAGTCACGCAGGACGGCGAAGCTCAACACCCCCACGATGGCGGCGACGTAAAAGAGGCCGATGTAGCTCCCGAAACGCGGAGTACGGTCCTTCGTGGTGCTGGATCCGGCCGGAATCCCTCGGCCCTCATCGTCTTCCACGACTGTCTCCCTCCTCGGTCCCGGCGTGGCGGCAGGAACGCTCCTGATCCATCGATTGTAGTGCCCCCCGATCCCGCGGCACAAGCGTGGGCACCTCCCCGTCCCTCGACGCCGAGATCGGCCCGGGGACCACACCGTCCTTTTCATTTTTTCATCAATTCCCTATCCAGATTTCATTGATCCTCTCGATCGAGTCATCGATCGATCCGGTTCTTGCGCGCAGGACCGCGGAACACATGTGGGGCTGCGAGAACCGGGACAGGCTCGGGGATTTGGGTAGAATTCGCTTTCCCCTGTCCGTTGGTCCTCCTCGATCCCACCACGGCGTCGGGCGGCCCCCCTCGTTATGCTCCCGCTGGCCGGACGGTCCGGGGTCGACCGGTTGATGGCACCCGGACGAGTCGATGGCCCTCGAGGAGCAGGTGGCTGGGATGGGTCTGGTTTCTCCGACGCCCGGCGTTCGGGATTTTCGGCAGGGCTCTCGGCCAACGGCGTGACCGGCCCAAAGCCCGCGGCTGGCCATGTCGTGTAACTCTTTTGAATCCAGTCATTTACGAAAAAAACGTCGATCCGGAGAAAGTATTTCTTGGAATTGGTCCTGGGATTGCCTATGATGTCAAATTGTGACTCCTCCGAGCGCCCATGCTGTCGATTCTGAGGCTGCCACTGTGCCGCCGTGGTCGAAGGTACGAGGCTGGATGCTGGAGTCTGACCGACAGACCGGTCAAGGAGGTAACCGGCTTGACCTTTGGGTCTGAGGGTGCCCAGACGCAACCGCAGTCGCCTTCCCGGTGAAACGGGGGAGTGACTCGCGGCCTTTTTTTGTTTTGACGGGCTCGATGAAGTGCGGGACGCCGACGCCCCAGTCGGGTCCCGAGGCGCCGAGTCATCGTGGCGGCAGAGCCATCGAACGAGCAAAAACCCGGGCGGTCGTCTCGTGAAGGATCTCGACTTGCGCGACCGCCGCTTTCACCCACCAACCACCCTGCTTCGGTAGAGCCAATTCCCCCGCGGAGGAGAGTGTCTCGTGAGCATGGGCGAAAGTGCCTACGATCGTATCAATGACTATGGTGCCGTCAAGATCGGGCTGGCCAGTCCCTACGACATCCGGAGCTGGTCGTTCGGCGAGGTCAAGAAGCCGGAGACGATCAACTACCGGACCTATCGGCCGGAGAAGGACGGACTCTTCTGTGAGCGGATCTTCGGGCCCGAGAAGGACTGGGAGTGCGCCTGCGGCAAGTACCGCGGGATGAAGTACAAGGGGATGATCTGCGACCGCTGCGGCGTGAAGGTGACTCACTCGCGGGTGCGCCGCAAGCGGATGGGGCATATCGAGCTGGCCGCGCCGGTGGTGCATATCTGGTTCTTCAAGGCCATGCCGAGCCGGCTCGGCACCTTGCTGGACATGAAGACGACCAGCCTGGAGCGGATCATCTACTTCCAGGATTACGTGGTCGTCGACCCGGGTGACACCCCGCTCAAGGAACGCCAGCTCCTGACCGAGGAGGAGTTCCGCAAGCACCGCGAGCAGTTCGGCGACACGTTCCAGGCCGACATGGGGGCCGACGCCGTCCGCAAGCTCCTGATGCGGCTCGACCTGGTCAGCCTCTCCAAGAAGCTCCGCCAGGAGCTCCTGGAGACGACCAGCAAGCAGAAGATCAAGGACCTGACCAAGCGGCTGAAGGTCGTCGAGGCCCTGAGGGACAGCGACAACCGGCCGGAGTGGATGGTGCTGGAGTGCATCCCGGTCATCCCGCCGGACCTCCGGCCGCTGGTGCTGCTGGACTCGGGCAACTTCGCCACCAGCGACCTGAACGACCTTTACCGCCGGATCATCAACCGCAACAACCGGCTCAAGAAGCTGGTCGACCTGAACGCCCCCGAGGTCATCATCCGCAACGAGAAGCGGATGCTCCAGCAGGCCGTCGACGCGCTCTTCGACAACAACCGCTGCAAGCGGCCCGTGCTCGGCTCGTCGAATCGCCCGCTCAAGTCCCTGACCGACATGATCAAGGGCAAGCAGGGGCGGTTCCGCGAGAACCTCCTGGGAAAGCGCGTCGACTACTCGGCCCGCTCGGTCATCGTGGTCGGCCCCGACCTGAAGCTCCACCAGTGCGGGCTCCCCAAGAAGATCGCGCTGGAGCTCTTCCAGCCGTTCATCATCCGCAGGCTCAAGGAGCTGGGGCATGCCGACACGATCAAGTCGGCCAAGAAGATGCTCGAGCGCCGCAGCGAGGAGGTCTGGGACATCCTCGAGGAGGTGATCCGCAATCACCCGGTGCTGCTCAACCGGGCCCCGACCCTGCACCGGATGGGCATCCAGGCGTTCGAGCCGGTGCTCGTCGAGGGCAACGCCATCCGGATCCACCCGCTGGTCTGCAAGGGCTTCAACGCCGACTTCGACGGCGACCAGATGGCCGTCCACCTGCCGCTGTCGATCGAGGCGCAGGTCGAGGCCATGACCCTGATGATGGCGACGAACAACATCTTCAGCCCGGCCAACGGCAACCCGATCATCAGCCCGACCCAGGACATCGTCATGGGGTCGTACTACGTGACGGTCAGCCGGCCGGGGGAGAAGGGCGAGTACCGCAAGGACGGCAACTACGAGGTCGGCGTCTACGCCTCGCCCAACGAGGTCTTCCTGGCGCACAGCCAGGGCAAGGTCGGCGTCCACGCCCAGATCAAGCTCCGGCTCCCCGCCCACAAGAAGCTCCGCGGCGAGGGGGAGAAGGAGTTCTCGCCGGGGATGGTCATCCGGACCACCGTGGGCCGGGTGATCTTCAACGACATCCTGCACCCAAAGATGCCGTTCTATAACCTGACCCTCGGCCAGAAGCAGCTCCAGGGCATCATCGCCGACTGCTACCAGATCCTCGGCCGCCGCGAGACGATCTCGCTGCTGGACCGCATGAAGGACCTGGGGTTCCGCGAGTCGACCCGCTCGGGGCTGTCGTTCGCCACCGACGACCTCAAGACCCCCGGCTCCAAGGACCACATCATCGCCGAGGCCGAGAAGGAGGTCTCGAAGAACAACAAGCTCTACCAGCGCGGGATCATCACCGACCAGGAGCGCTACAACAAGGTCCTGGACGCCTGGACCCACGCCCGCGAGCGGATCACGGCCGAGATGATGGAGGCCCTCCGCAACGACACCCGCGAGAACGAGATCTACCTCAACCCGATCTTCCTGATGGCCGAGTCGGGGGCCCGCGGCGGCGTCGAGCAGATCCGCCAGCTCGCCGGGATGCGCGGACTCATGGCCAAGCCCTCGGGCAAGATCATCGAGACGCCCATCAAGGCGAACTTCCGCGAGGGGCTGTCGGTGCTCGAGTACTTCAGCTCGACCCACGGCGCCCGCAAGGGCCTGGCCGACACGGCCCTCAAGACGGCCGACTCGGGCTACCTGACCCGCAAGCTCGCCGACGTCGCCCAGAACGTCGTGATCACCGGCGAGGACTGCGGCACCTCGCAGGGCATCACCAAGGGCGTCATCTACAAGGGCGAGAAGGTCGAGGTCAGCCTCGCGCAGTCGATCCGCGGCCGGGTCAGCCGGGTCAACATCGTCGACCCGATCAGCGACCAGGTGATCGTCCGCGAGAACGAGATGATCACCCTGGCCGCCGCCCGCAAGCTCGAGGAGATGCAGATCGAGAAGATCCAGGTCCGCAGCCCGATGACCTGCGAGGCCTCGCTCGGCGTCTGCCGCCGCTGCTACGGGATGGACCTGGCCACCGGCCAGCTCGTCGAGGTCGGCATGGCGGTGGGTATCATCGCCGCCCAGTCGATCGGCGAGCCCGGCACCCAGCTCACGATGCGTACCTTCCACATCGGCGGCGTGGCCACCCGCGGCGTCGAGGAGAAGGACGTCAAGTCGAAGCGCGAGGGCAAGGTCAAGTTCGTCGGCATCAACATCGTCGTCAACGACGAGGGCAAGGCCATCGCCCTGTCGCGCAACGGCGAGATCCAGATCCTCGACGCCAAGGGCCGCGAGCTCGAGAAGTACGACGTGCCCGACGGCGCGACCATGGTCGTCCAGGACGGCCAGCAGATCAACCGCGGCCAGATGCTCTGCGAGTGGGACCCGCACAACATCCCGATCCTCGCGGAGGTCGGCGGCAAGGTCCGCTTCGACGACATCGTCGAGGGCGAGACCATGAAGGTCGAGGCCGACCCCTCCGGCCACGTCCGCCGCACGATCATCGAGCACAAGGGCGACCTGCACCCGCAGATCGTCATCGAGGACGCCGAGGGCAAGACCCTCGACTACAAGTACATCCCCGAGCGGGCCTCGATCGAGGTCGAGAGCGGCCAGATGATCTCCGCCGGCACGCTCCTGGCCAAGACCCCGCGCGAGGTGGGCGGCACCCAGGACATCACCGGCGGCCTGCCGCGGGTCACCGAGCTCTTCGAGGCCCGGCGGCCCAAGGAGCCGGCGGTCATCGCCGAGATCGACGGCCGCGTCGAGCTGCTGGACGAGAAGCGCCGTGGCAAGCGGACCATCATCGTCCGCAACGAGTCCGGCATCGAGCGCGAGCACCTCGTGCCCCACGGCAAGTACCTCCGCGTCCACGGCTCCGACCGCGTCCGCGCCGGCGACCCGCTGGTCGAGGGGCCGCTCGTCCCGCACGACATCCTGCGGATCTCCGGCGAGGAGGCCGTCCAGCGGTATCTCCTGCGTGAGATCCAGAACGTGTACCGCTCGCAGCGCGTGGAGATCGACGACAAGCACCTGGAGATCATCATCGCCCAGATGCTCCGCAAGGTGCGCGTCGAGAGCGTCGGCGACACCGGGCTCCTGCCCGGCTCGGTCATCGACAAGTTCGAGTTCCGCCGGGTCAACCAGGAGCTCATGAACTGCGTCAAGATCAAGGACGCCGGCGACACCGAGTTCCGGGTCGGCGACATCGTCCCCCGCGACACCTTCGAGCAGGAGAACCTCCGGATCGAGGCCAACACCGGCAAGAAGTCCGAGTGGATCCGCACCAAGCCGGCCGCGGCGAGCACCCAGCTCCTGGGCATCACCAAGGCCGCGGTGCAGTCCGACAGCTTCATCTCGGCCGCGAGCTTCCAGGAAACCACCAAGGTGCTCACCGAGGCGGCGCTCGCCGGCAAGGTCGACTACCTCGTCGGCCTCAAGGAGAACGTCATCCTCGGCCACCTCGTCCCCGCGGGCACCGGCTTCAAGCAGCACCTCGACGCCGAAGTCCGCATCCACCCCGACGCGCTGGAGGCCCTCGCCGAGAAGGGCTCGTCCTACGGCCGCTACCGCGAGGAGGCCCACGCCTCCGCCGCCAAGGAGTGAGCGTCCTGCTCCCGGGACCTGCCTGAGTTTGCTGTCACTCGACTTCGGCCCGCCCGCTCTTGATTGAGCCGGCGGGCCGATTGTCTTCCTCGACTCGAGGGCTCGCCACGATTCGACAGAGGATCGCCTGAATCCTCCTCCCTCCTGGGAGTCAGGTCAAAGTCCCCTTTGCTTCTCTCCCACCGACAGAAAGACCTGGGCCGATTCCCAGGCGCGGCTCGTCAATGAAGAACGGGTAACCACGAGAGCGGCCAGGGGCAGCGACGCGACAGTTTCACAATCATGTGGGTCTCGCCGACGCGGTGATAATCGACGATGCGTCCGCCAAGCGGCCCCTCGGATGCGTGTCTGCGATTCGGATTCCGCTGAAGCTCGCGGAGCCAGGACGATTCCAGCTCCTGGAGAGGGCTGTCCTTGGGACTGCCCTGGTAGCTCCGGTCGAGTACGGAGATGTAAGGCCATGGGGGATGCCGGTCCTCTCGATCATGGACGGGATCGGACTCGTCCATCGGGCAGAGGACAGTGGCGTCGGGCTCCTGGGTCATGTCCAGGGCGATCAGGCGTGGCCCAATCGTGAAGTTCGCGACCAGGATGCCCATGAGCTTGCCGTCGTCCCCCCAGATCCGCGTCGAGACCGCGATCTTGTAGCGGTCGTCGTTCTGCGATTGGAACGACCGGGCGACGTAGACGTCGTCTCGCGGCCGGTCGTGACCGGGCCCGGCGAGGGCCTGGTAGTAGTCGCGGACCCGATAGGATTTTCCGATGGACTTGCTCCCATCCTCCGTGTCGGCCAAGAGGACCCCGTCGGGCTGCAGGACGAAGACGTTGACGAGGGGATTCTCCCCGGCGATCCCGAACAGGTTCTTGGCTTCGATTGCCTCGTGAAGGAAACCCTCGACTGCCTCACGCCGCCGCTCGGCCTGGGCTGGGAACGAGGCAAGAGCCTGCCGGAGCCCCTGGTCCATCGCCAGGAGTTTGGTGGCGAAGCGGATCAGGAGGAGTTCCCGATCGACATCCTTCGCTAGCCGCTCTGCGAGGAGCGCATTCTCCCTCCGGAGCTCGGCCACAGCGATGGCCAGGCCGATCAGCCAGAGCAGGAGCGCGACGAGACCCGCCGAGGCGAGCCGGAGCGGGTGCCGACGCGCCCAGAAGCGGACCTCTCGGGCCGCCGACGGCTTGCCGCCGGCCAGGGTCGGCCGGCGGTCGAGCCACCGGCGCAGGTCGTTCGCCAGTGCGTCGGCCGAGCCATAGCGCCGGCCGGGTTCGCGGTCAAGGCACTTCAGGCAGACCGCCTCCAGCTCGCGGTCGACGCCCGGGTTGAGTGAGCGGGGGCGCGCCAGGTCGCCTCGAAGGACGAGGGACAAGGTCTCTCTCGCGTCCCTGCCCCGATACGGCTCCCGCCCGGTGAGCATGGCATAGAGGACGGCGCCGAGGCCGTAGACGTCGGAGGCCGTCGAGATATCCGACCAGCGGCCGCCGGCCATCTCCGTCGATATGTAAGGGAGCGTCCCGACGATGCCTGCCCGCTGGAATGTCGCCGAGAGGCCATCGACATCGACTTCCTCGCCGGTGCAAGTGGGCATCGGCCCCTGCACAAGAGGGGCCATCGCCTCCAGCCGCATGCACAGCCCGAAGTCGCTCACCTTCGGCTCTCCTTCGGCGGTCAGCAGGATGTTGCCGGGCTTCAGATCGAGATGCAGCACTCCCGGGTTGCGGGTATGGGCATGGTGGATCGCTCGCGCTACCTTCTCCATCAGCACGGCCGCCGAGCGCGGATTCGCGGTGTAGGACGCGAGCCGCTCGGCGACCGTCCTTCCCTCCATTAGCTCCAGGACAAAGAACCAGCGCCCGCGGTACTCGCCGCAATGGAAGGTCCGGATGATGTGCTCGTGCTTCATTCGGGCAATCGCGCGCGCATCTCTCCGGAGTTGGTCTGCCATGGTCAGGTCGCCCGCTATTGTCGCCCTGAGCGTCTTCAGTGCCACGACAATTTCGGGAGCCTGCTGCGCCCTGGCCTTCCAGACGACCCCCTGACTCCCCTCGCCGAGCTGCTCCAGGAGTACATAGTCACCCATCACGTCGCCGGGCCGGAGGTCAGCGGCCGGCGAGTGGCATCCGGGTCCGGAGGCCTCTCTCTCGCCCCACGGAGTCGTTCCTTCCTGGGGTCCATCTGGCATCTGAGTGCGTGTGCCTCTACTGGTGGAACTCAAGGGGCCCAAAGAGGTCATCGCTCAATTGTAAGGCAAGCTGGTACACACGGGAGCGAGTCGGTCGGTGCAACTCTCAAGGACGAGATCGGTGACGGCTCATCCGTCCGGGATCTTGAGCCGACACCGATTCCACCGGCCGGTTCAGAGGCGGGACGACAGGCCCGACTTGATGGCCACGCCCACGTTTCTCGGACCCAGATAGGCCTCCCAGGCAGCCCGTGCGAATCCGGGATTCTCGATCATCAGGCTCGGCTTGCCGGCCACCTGGCAACGGAATCCCGACCCGGGGATGGAAGTCAGCCAGAGGTGGTCACCGGCCCTGATCGAACTCGTCCGGAAGTACTTCTCCAGCTCGGCCAGTTCTTGGCCGAAGGCGGGGGCGGCGTGGTTCATCCGGATCGCCTGGCTGAAGGACTTCGCCATCGTGTCGGGATCGATGTCTCGCTCGAAGATCAGGTGCAGTTGCTTGGGCACGTCGACCTTCGCCAGTTCCTCGGCGTCCCGCACCCTGGCTCCCGCCTGCACATAGCTCCCGATGGCATAGACGTTGAACAGGTATTTCGTCCTCATCGCCGTCCCGGTGAGGACGAGCCGAACCGGCTTGTCGCCGATCTGGTTCGTGATGGTCGGGGCATAGCGAGAATCAGCATCGCCCGCCTCCGCGCCCACGCCGGCGACAACCTGCGCGCCGAGCCCGATCAGGGCCACGGTCAGGATTCTTCGATTGAACATCAGCGTCCTCCTGCGTGATGTCGGTCCCACCGGCCGGACAACCTGCCGACCGCCTTCGCCCGGTCCCGACCCGAATTCGAACCTTGAGGGAGAGGCTGACCGTCTCCATCTCTCCGGTTTTCGAAGAGCCGAGGTGTCGTTCAATCCGGAAGACGAGACAGCGCGCCCGTTGGAGATGGTGTGAGGGCTCTCATCGCCTTTCGCCGCGATCCTGTCAAGACCGGTGAACCTTTTTCGCCCAGGTCCTGATCCGCGTCTTCAGTCCTCGCTGCCGAGCCGGATCGAGGGAGATGGGATGGAGGACGAGTCGTTCAGCACCTCACAGGGGACCTCATCCGCCATGGCCACCGCTCATGCCCTCCGCATCGGTCCTGCCGATCATGGGCGCAGGATGACCCTCGACGAATCCAGGGAGGCCGAGGTCGAGCGGGAAGTTTCAGAGGGCGCTGTTGGTTGCCAGCCGCGAAATCGCAGGGCCCCCGAAGCCAGTCGGAGAGCCGGGTGAATCCCGGGGGTCTCAGCCCATGCCCTTGAGGACGCCCGCGCACCGTTCGCAGAGCGTCGGGTGGGCCTCGTCCCGGCCCACGGTCGGGCGGTAGTTCCAGCAACGTTCACACTTGCCGTGCGACGAGCGGACGGCCGCGGCGGCGAATCGCTCGCCCGGCGCGGCGGCCTGGCCGGAGGCCGGGACGACCTCCAGCTCGGAGACCATGCAGAGCGTTTCCATGAGTTGCCTGCGAGCCGTCAGCACGGCGCGGTCGGCGTCGGACGCCGCGAGGGTCACGGACGCTTCCTGGGCGCTGCCGATCGTCTTGGCCTTCCGGAGGCCCTCGAGGGTTCGGAGGACGGTCTCCCGCGCTTCGAGCAGCACATCCCACTCCGCGTCTCGCTTCGGATCGTCCCAGCGCTCGTCCGGGCTCGGGAACTCGGCGAGGTGGACGCTCGCCGGCTTGTCGGGGCCGGCGGGCACGTACTCGTACGATTCCTCGGCGGTGTGCGGGATGATCGGGGCCAGCAGCCGCGTGAGGTTGTCATGCAGCTTCGCCAGCACGAACCGCGCCGCGAGGAGATCCTGGCTGCCCGGGGCCTCGGCATAGAGCCGGTCCTTGAGCACGTCGAGATAGAAGCTCGACAGCTCGACCGAGATGAACTGGTAGAGCCGCTGGTAGACGCGGTAGAACTCGAACCGCTCGTACGCGGCCGTCACGTCCCGGATGACCTTGTTGAGCTGGCCCAGGGCCCACCGGTCGATCTCGTGGAGCCGATCCAGGTCGACCGCGGACGCGTCGAAGCCGGCGTAGTCCTGGAGGTTCCCCAGCAGGTAGCGGAGCGTGTTGCGGATCTTCCGGTAGGCCTCCGACATCTCCTTGATTCCGCGCTCGCTGATCCGGATGTCGTCCGCGTAGTCCATGCTGGCGACCATCAGCCGCAGCACGTCGGCCCCGTATTGCTCGGTCGCCTTCACCGCCAGCACGACGTTGCCGAGGGACTTGGACATCTTCTCGCCCTTGTCGTCGACGACGAAGCCATGCGTCAGGACCGTCTCGAATGGAGCGACTCCGGTCGAGCCGACGGCCGTGATGATCGACGACTGGAACCAGCCGCGGTGCTGATCCGACCCCTCCAGGTACATGAACGTGGGGTAGCCGAGGCCGAAGTTCTTCGCCAGCACGGCGCGGTGGCTCGAACCGGACTCGAACCAGACGTCCAGGATGTCCCCCTCCTTGCGGAACGAGGTCCCGCCGCAGTTCGGGCAGGCCGCGCCGGGGGGCGTCAACTCCTCGACCGGCCTGGTGAACCAGGCGTCGGCCCCCTGGGACTCGAACAGGTCGCGGAAGTGCCGGACCGTGCCGGCGGTGAGCAGCTGGGTGTGGCAGGTCGTGCACCCGAGCGCGGGGATCGGGACGCCCCAGGAACGCTGCCGGCTGATGCACCAGTCCGGGCGGAGCGAGACCATGGCCTCGATCCGAGACTGCCCCCACGACGGCAGCCAGTTCACGTCGCCGATCGCCTTCAGCGTCCGCCCGCGGAGGTCGTTGTGGTCCACCGCGATGAACCACTGCTCGGTCGCCCGGAAGATGACCGGCTGCTTGCAGCGCCAGCAGTGGGGATAGCTGTGCGTCAGGGGCATCTGGTGGAACAGGTTGCCCGACTCGCGGAGCCGCTCGACGATCCGCGGATTGGCCGCGAAGACCTGCTGGCCGACGATCCACTCGGGAGCCTCGGCGGTGAACTTCCCCGACGGGTCGACCGGGCTGAGCACGGAGAGCTGATACGCGCGGCCGGTCTGGTAGTCCTCGGCGCCGTGTCCGGGCGCGGTGTGGACCAGCCCGGTGCCGTCCTCGACGCTCACGTAACCGGCGAGCACGACCGGCGAGACGCGGTCGATGAAGGGATGGCGGTACTCGGAATGCTCGAGGTCCTTGCCCCGGCAGCGTCCGAGTTCCTGGAATTCCGCGACCTTCCCGAGCGCCATCACCCTGGCGACGAGGTCGGCCGCGAGGATCGTGCGGAGGCTCCGGCCGCTGGCCGGGTCGGTATAGCGGACCCCGGCGTAGATCAGCTCCGGATGGGCGGCGATCGCCACGTTCGCGGGCAAGGTCCAGGGCGTCGTCGTCCAGATCATCGCGTGCCAGTCATGGTCCGCCGAGCCGTCGGCCCCGGTGAGGGACGCCGGGACCTTCGAGACCATGGGGAAGTTCACGTAGATGCTGCTGGTCGTCTCCTCCTGGTATTCGAGCTCGGCTTCCGCGAGCGCCGTCCGGTCGGACATGCACCAGTGGATCGGCTTGAGCTGGCGGAAGACGTAGCCCTCCTCCAGGAGGTCGGCCAGGACGTCGAGGATGCCGGCCTCGTAGCGGGGGTCGAGCGTCAGGTAGGGGTTCTCCCAGTCTCCGAGGACGCCCAGGCGCTGGAACTGCCGGCGCTGGGTGTCCACCCACTTCATGGCCTCGGTCTTGCAGAGGCCGCGGATCTCGGCGTGGCTCATCCCGGCGGCCTTCGGACCCAGCTCCTTGACGACCTTGTGCTCGATCGGCAGGCCGTGGCAGTCCCACCCCGGGACGTACGGGCTGTCAAACCCGCGCATCGTCAGCGACCGGGTCACGAAGTCCTTGAGCATCTTGTTCAGCGCCGTCCCCATGTGGATGTCGCCGTTGGCGTAGGGGGGGCCGTCGTGGAGCACTTTCCGAGGCGACCCGGCGCGGGCCTGCCGGACCAGCGAGTACAGCGAGTGTTCCTTCCACCGCTCCTGGATCTGCGGCTCCCGGACCGAGAGGTTGGCCTTCATCTCGAAGCGGGTCGACGGGAGGTTCAGCGTCTCTTTGTAGGGCTTGGCGTTGGTCGACATGGCGGTTTGAAGTTCCGGGAAGCGCGACATCCGACTCCGATGACCGGCGGGCGCCGTCATCCGTGCGGTGCGGATCGATGGAAAACGGTGTCTTGATCCGGTCCGGTGGACCGTTGCCCGGCCCGGTCCCCCGGATCCGGCGTCGGATGCCCCCCCGGCGGCCGCGGGAGCCCGGGGACGCCCGGGTCAGCCCTGCCAGCGCTGGAGGACTCCCTTGACGATCGTCCGCAGCTTGGCCTCCGCCTGCCCGGCGACGGCGAGGATGTCCTCGATCTTCACCGGTTCGAGGGCGTCGGGCAAGCAGAGGTCGGTCACGATCGAGAATCCGAGCACCTTCAGCCCGGCGTGGACGGCGACCAGGACCTCGGGGATCGTGGACATCCCGATCATGTCGGCCCCGATCATCCGCAGGAAGCGATACTCCGCCCGGGTCTCGAGGTTCGGGCCGGTCATCGCGGCATAGACACCGCGGTGGGCCACGATGTTCTCCTCGAGGGCCACGCGCAGGGCGAGATTCTGGAGCGAGCGGTCATACGGCTCGATCAGGTCCGGGAACCGCGGCCCCAGGCGATCATCGTTCGGGCCGATCAGCGGGTTGACGCCTAGCAGGTTGATGTGGTCGTCGATGACGATGAGGTCGCCCTTCTCGTACAGGGGATTCAGCCCCCCCGCCGCGTTGGACACGATCAGCAGGCGGCAGCCGAGCTCCTTCATCACCCGGATCGGGAAGGTCACCTGCGACGCGGTGTACCCCTCGTAGAGGTGGAATCGCCCCTCCATGGCCACGACCTGATGTCCGACCAGCGTCCCGCAGACGAGCTGCCCCTTGTGACTCTCGACGGTCGAGCGCGGGAAATACGGGATCTCGGGGTAGGGGATGGTCGCCGCCGCCTCGATCTCACGGGCGAGCGCCCCCAGCCCGGTCCCGAGCACGAGGCCGACGTCGGGCTTCCCCGACCATTGCGACCGCACCGTCCGGGTGGCTTCCTGAACGTGTTCCCATTCGTGGTGTGTCATGAGTCACCCAGCGTCGTCTCAGCTCGCGGTCCCACGGAATTCCAGAGTCGTCGCCCGGGAGATGTTCAGCCGGGCATCCCCCGGCGAGCCGAACCGGCGAATCGGCTCGGAGTCCGGCGGCCCCGCAGCCGGCGGTCCGCCGGGGATCAGATCGATCGGGCGGGGAATCGAGGTCAGAGGATAAATTCGAAACGTCTCAGCAGGCGGAGGAAACGCGGATCGCGACGCAGGCTCTTCAGGTCGGGATCCTGGCGCAACCGTTCGATCAGGCGATAACCCAGCTCGAGGGACCGCTGGAGGGCCGCGAAGGCGGGATCGGTCATGCCCAGCACTGCATAGGTGCAAGCCAGGTTGTACCACGCGATGTCGTTATCCGGGATCAGTCGGACCAGCCGCCGGTCGAGTTGCAGCGTCCTGGCGTACTCGCCCTTGGCCGCCAGGTGATTCGCGAGCACCCGGATCGCCTCGACGAAGAAGGGATCGCGCTCGAGCACCTTGCCCAGGAACTCGATTTCGAAGTCGCGCTGAGTCTGCTCGCGCAGGCGCCGCGTGGAGATCTCGGGGGAGGAACGTTCGGGGGAAGAATCACCTGCCCAGTCTGATGTGCCCATCAACGCGTGCTCCTTCCCGGCGGGTCTATCGATGCTGCCACGCACGCACGGGTCCGTGGGAGGCAACCGGGGCCAGCCCCGAGTCTGCGGACGCAGGAGATCCGGCCCGGCGTGGGATGCGTCGGACGGGACTCGGCGTTCGCTCAGATTCCGTGAATTCTAACCGAACTCCCCGGGGGGGACCAGCCAATCCCCCGCCCGGCACGCGACGACAACCGGGGGCACCCGGGACGCCCGGCAGGACCCGCAATCTCGACGGCGCGGCGCGTAAGAAGAGGCGGCACGCACATGGAGATGCGTCCCGCCTCGCGAGGATCTCGGCCCCGTCCCTCGACACGACGAGCCACGAGGGGGCCCCTGCGGTCTGTCCGCTTCGGGATCGGGTCCAGCCAGCCCCGACGCCTTGCCCGGTCGCCGACGGCCCGGCCTCGGTCACCCGGGCCGTCGCCGACCGGCCCCCGCGCGCGGATCCGCCCGTCCGGGGTCAGTCGATGTCCTCGTCCTCCTCCTCCTCCTCGTCCAGGTAGTCGTCATCGTCGTCATCGAATTCTTCGTCTTCTTCCTCTTCGATGTCTATATCATCGATCTCTTCATCAATCTCCTCGTCGATCTCCTCGTCCTCGTCGTCGAAGTCCTCGTCGATGTCGTCTTCCTCATCGTCGAAGTCGTCGAACTCCTCTTCCTCCTCCTCCCCGTCGATCTCCTCCTCCTCGAACTCCTCCTCCTCTTCGCTGGGGTGGCGCGCTTCCAGCGGGAGGAAATCCGCGGACCAGGCGTCCCACGGCGCTTCGGGAGAGGTCGGGACAGCCAGGGTCGGGAGCAATTCAACACAGTCGAACATCGATTCGGTCCTCAGGCCAAGGGATTGTCGGTGGGAGTCTTCCCCCCGTGGTTCAAGGCAAGTTCAATGGCCAGGCCTCCCCTCGGCGATCCGGACGTCCCGAGGGAGGAGCCATAGTGGTAGTCCAGGTGACAGTTCGTTGTCAAGCACGCAAGCCCGATCGCGGCGGCCCCTTCGCAGCAGGCCGCGAGCCGCCGGCCGGATCGACCCTGAATCGTCCGGCGGGCTCGTCAGCGGGCGTCTTTTTTGATCAGTCGGTCTCGGCATGGTGTGGGCTCAAGAGGTTCCCGCGGCGCCCGTCGGTTTTCTCCGGCGACCCGGCGGCCGGCTGACCCGAGCTCCGGCCCGCTCCGACTCGTCCGGCCACGGGGTACCAGGCTACGAGAGTCGCACGGATTGCCCGGTGAGCGACGATCTCATCATGGCTTCCATCAGGCGGACCGTCTCGACGGCCTCGTCGGCCGGGCAGCACAGCGGGGCCCCGCGGCGGATCGCCGCGACGAAATTCCCATCGATCGACTCGGATTGCGGGGGTAAGGAGACCGGCTCGAGCTCCTTATCCGGCGCCGCCCCGTACTCCGCGATGCGATCGGTGACCCGGATCCGCCCCTGCTCACCGAAGAAGTTCAGCTCGAAGAGCGACGCGGGAGAGGCCCCCGAGACCGAGAAGCTCACGGGCGTGTCGTCCCTCAGGCGGATGGTCGCGGCCGTGACCAGGTCGAGCCCCATCTCCCAGGGCGTCTGAACGGCATAGACGTCGCGAGCGGCCTGCCCGGTCGTCCAGAGCAGGGCGTCGATCAGGTGGTCGCCGAGGTCGGTCAGCACGCCGCCGCCGGCGACCCTCGGATCCGACCTCCAGTCGCGCTCCCCGGCGGTGAGCCTGGCCAGCCACGGCTGCGCCAGCGAGGCCGTCACCAGCCTCAAGGGGCCGATCCGTCCCTCGGCGAGCAAGCGGCGGGCCTCGATGAGGCTGGGGCAGAGGCGATACTGATGCCCCACCGCCACCCGGAGCCCGCGACCCCGGGCCAGGCCGAGGATATCCGTCGCCTCCTGCACGTTCGTCGAGAGCGGCTTCTCGACGAGGATGTGGCAGCCGGCCTGGAGGGCGTCCATCGCCAGCCGGTAGTGCCACCGGTGGGGGGTGAAGATGAGCAGGGCGTCCGGGCCGGCCTGCTGGAGCAGCTCCCGGTGGTCGCCGTGGGCGCCGACGTCAGGGCTCGCCTGGCCGGCGGCCACCGCGGAGGCCATCGCCACCGCCTTCTCGCGCTCGAGGTCGGCACATCCGACGATCTCCACCTCGCTCAGGCTGAGGAGCCGATCCAGATGGCTCCGGGCGGCGCGCCCGCAGCCGGCGATTCCGATCCGCAACCGGGTCCCATCCGCCATCTCATTCCGCCTCGGAGCCGTTCCGGGTGCCAGGGTCCTGAAGGAAGCCAGACGCTCGCCGTTTCGGTCCCGATGCGAGATCGAAAAGACTGCTAAATACCAGCAATATGTCCAGCCCACGTCAAGAGTTTATACGCCGCTGTCAAGGACCTTTTTTGATTTCTCCCGGAATCCCACCGGATTCGCTGCAAATCCTTTCACTCCTATAGGTTTTCGCACTGTGCCGAGTTCCGGCGCGGGCCCCTTCGAGGGCCGCCGGCCGGCCCCCCCCGGGCGGCCCTGTCCGGCTTGACGCGAACCCTCCGCCCGGTTTATCGTGTCGTGAGAACGATGGTGGCTGTGGCCTAGCGGTTAAGGCGCCAGATTGTGGATCTGGATATCGCGGGTTCGAATCCCGTCAGCCACCCTTCCCGTCGCCCGCCTCGGTCAACTCCGGGGACGTCTCACGCCTCGACGACGCTGCCTCACCGTACCCGAGAGGCGCCTGGCCCCTGGCCGCACGGTGCTGGAGTCAGTCCCTGCCGGAACCGGGCTCGTCAAGGGTTCGGGCGCTGCTCATCATTTCGCGGCCAGAAGACCCAGGCAAGGATCGCAATGGCCAGGACGAGCAGGGCAGACAGGGGCATGCACATGCTCCTCGAGTGGCTCCGCAGCCCTGATCCATCGCGATCGTGCGGCGGAGGCTAGCGAAGTGAGGGAGCGGCCGGCCCGCTGCCGGCGCGGGCGTTCGGGTCCAGGCCGATGATCCGGCTGCGGGGGCGGCTGCGATCGACGATGATCGGGGCGCCGTCGGTGGTCTCGGCCCAGCCGCGATGGCCGACCGTATCGACGGCCTCCACGCGGACGTGGAACCTGGGCGGGAAGCTGGGCGGCACCGTCCAGACGAACTGGCCGGTGTTCTCCTGAGCGTCGGCGATCGGCTGCCAGGCGGCCCCGGCCTGGTCGGGCCGCCAGAGCAGCGAGACCGACCGCGACCCCAGGTGCAGGTCGCTGGCCCGCCAGGTGATCGCGACCTTGCCGGCGTTCGGTCCGCTGCCGATCTGGGGGCGGATAGAGCTGGACCTGTCGGCGAGGTCAGGTCGACCTCGACCCAGGTCTGCGGCGGGTCGCCCGCGCAGGCGTGTCGCCCAGGCCGGAGGCGGACCGGGCCACGAGGTTCAGGCCGTAGTCCTCCTGCCGCCGAGGTCGACGTCAGCGGGGGAGACCCGGTCGGGGTCCTCGGCACGGTCCAGGATCGCCCGCCGTCCTGGGTGATCCAGAGTTGACCGACGCCGGGCCGTTGGGGCCGGCGCGTCTTCGATGGCGTACTGGAGCTTGAATCGGGGCTCGCCACCAGCATGGTCTGATGTCCCGACGCGTCGGTCCCAAGGCCGCCGCCGCCTTGACCGGAGCCGGGAAGGACTCGTTCGCGGCGGGCGCCGGCTGGGCGCCGCGGCTGGCCCCCATGGCGAGGCTGGATCCGGAATCGCTGCTGTCGGGAGTGGCGGGGAACGCCCCGCCGGATCCCAGATCGTCAACGCGTTCGTCGCGTCGGGCGTTCGACGCGAACTCCCCTGCGAGCGGCCGGGTTCATCCTCGGATCGGCAGCCCGGGGTCTTCCAGATCGGCGAACGGCCGCTCGAGATCTGCTCGACGGGAGGAGCCTGGGTGTCCACCTCCGCCGCCGCGAACTCCGACGCCCCGGCCGTCCCCTCCGGCAACACGATCTCGTTCTCGCCGACGTTCCCGGCCCGGTCGGCAATCGACACCCGGACACGCAGCGAATTGACCAACCATGTCCCAACGCTGGGCTCCGATCAGGGTGCGACGCTGAATCGGCGCCTTCGCCACCTTCTCGGGCCCCTCGCCTGGTATTCCAGTGCGAGGGTCTTGAGATCGAGGTTCTCGTCCTTGACCTCCCAGCGAACCGAGGCGAGGCTGCCGCGACGGCCGTCGGGCTCGACCACGACGGAAGGGGGCACCGTATCGACGAGCGACCTCGGCTTTCGCTACCTGACGGTCTCGTCCATCGGCGGCGAGCATCACGTCCACCGTCAGGGTCCGGGTCGCGAACCAGAACTCCCCGTCGTGCGAGGTGCGGAAGGTGAATTTCCCCATGTCTGGGGTCGTGCGACTCTTCGGATCCCAGTGAAACCCGGAGTCCCGGAGACCCAGAGCTGGACCTCCTTCAGCCGGGCACGGCTCTGTTCATCGATATGGAAGGGATCCGGAAGGACCGCTTCTTCTGGTAGATCACGGGGATCCTGGGCCCGGATCGGCCCGCCGGCGGTTCGGCGGCCGACGAGCGCCCGGCCCCCACGACGGCTGCCAGCGCGAGCAGGAGCGTGGTCAGGCGTACCGCCGAGGCCCTTCGGCCAGGCCGCCTGCGACCATCCACGGCTTTGCCTCTGGCTCGCCCCACGAGGGTCTTCCCGCCGCTCGCGCTCAGCTCGCCGGCTTCCTCGAACGCGACGCCCCGGCCGGAATACCGGTGCCGCGACGCCCCAACACCAGCGCGGCTCGGCTCTTACGGCCTTTATCGACCTTTCCCGTGGGTCGCCTGGAAGCGATCCTGCCGAAGGGCCCGATCGTGCGGGTGGGCGCGGATTGTCCCGGCCTGGCAAGAAGACTCCGGGGTTCGTGGAATGTGGGTGCTTTGAGGGGCCAGTGAGACTACAGAGCACCACGAAGCGTCGGACGATGGCGGCATACTGGCTGGCCAGGTCACGAATCCGAGTGAAATCCCCGGCCGCGATGGCCTTCGGTTCGACCAGGGAACCGCCGACGCCCAGGCAGCAGGCACCTGCCTTCAGGAACGCCTCAGCCGTGTTCAGATCCACTCCACCGGTCGGCATGAGGCGCACTTGAGGAAGTGGGCCGCGCAGGGCCTTCAGGTAAGGTGGGCCGCCGACGTCGGCGGGGAAGACCTTCACGACGTCGGCCCCGGCCTCCCACGCCGAGAGCACCTCGGTGGGCGTGAACGCCCCGGGCATGACGGCCTTGTCGTAGCGGCGGCAGAGCTTGATGACCTCGAGATTGACCACGGGGGACACGATGTACTCGGCGCCGGCCAGCAGGGCGGCCCGGGCCGTCTCGGGGTCGAGCACGGTTCCGGCGCCGAGCACGATACGGCTCCCGACCTCGGTGCGGACCCGCCGGATCACGTCCACCGCGTTGGGAACCGTGAAGGTGATCTCGGCCGCCGTCACGCCCCCCTCGGCCAGGGCCTCGACAACCTTCACGAGGGATTCGCTCGACTCCGACCGCACGACCGCGACGATCCCGCCGTCCAGGATTCGCTTCAGGGTTTCATCTCGGCTCATTTTCGCGTCACACCTCGAAGGGGCTCATCGTGTTCCGGGGTCATCGGACCTTCCGGCGGTTCTAACGGGGGCTGGCGGCAAGGTCAAGCACGCGGGGAGATCGATCAGAACAGGTTTCCCGTCTCATCCCTGGGCTTGAGGAACGTCTCGAGCAGGGCCGCGAGTTCCGGGGCGTTCGGGATTTCCTTGAACCAGAGGATCGGCCCCGGGAACTCGCCGAGATCGCCCTCATCGACCTTGAGCTTGTCGGAGACCACGAGCACGAACCGGGGCGGCCCATGACTGGGGAGGAGCCGCAGCAGGCGTTCGAGGCTCGATTTCTTCCAGAAGCCGAGCACCTCCAGGAAGACCTCCGTCCCGGTGGGCTTGTGGACGGCGCGATAGTCCGGCACCCAGACGCCCTCGCGGCCGAGCTCCAGGACCTCGGTGCAGTCGTCGAGGGTCCACGAGGGGGCCACCTGCCGGAACCGCTCCACGAAGGCGGGGATCTCGGCCGGGACGTAGACGCCCGAATCGAGCTGGTGGGTGATCAGGCCGGCGTTCGAATCGAGGTGGAAGCTGCGGGGCTCTCGCCGCGGCCCCCAGCGGAGCTCGGCGTCGAGGCGGAAGTCGTGGCAATGCAGGAGCGCCGGCAGGAACATCGCCATCTGCAGGCCGTACCTGGTCGTCGCGCTGAAGAGGCTGAGCGGGCCGTCGATCTGGATGGTGTAGCCGTCGGCCATCGTCCCCTTCACCCGGTAGACGAGGCGGTGGAACTTGAGCCGGCGGAAGAGCTGGCGATAGCGGGCGGGCCCCTCGTTGCGGACCTCCGCCTCCACCCGCATCGACCGCAGGAGCACAGCCTGGGCGAGGGCCACGTTGTAGCGGTCGATCAGTCGCTGTGCGGTCATGTCCTCGAACTTGAGGAGCCGGTTCTCGTCCCTGAGGTCGGCGAAGAGGCTATTCAGGAGCACGTCCGGGGCGAGGTTCAGCTCGCGGGAGACCTGTTCGAGGACCTCATCGCGATGGAACGACTCGCGGGCTACTCGCCCTGCCGGTGCCTCGCCGTCCGCCGGCGGGGACCCGGCCCGCTGCCGCTGGCGGTGCTCCGCCGCGGCGGTGAAGACCTTCTCGCGGATCTGCTCGGGGGGGACGTCCGCCACCACCTCGAACTCGGCCCGGTCCTCGAGCACCTTGGCCAGCCCGCGATGGACGACGGTCGCCTTGCCGCCCCCGCCGAACAGCTCGTCGATCTCCTCCTCGATCTCGCCGCGAGTCATGCCGACCCCCTCGCGGAAGACCATCAGCAGGCTCTCGGCCACCTCCAGCCACTGGGGGCTGGACCGGTTGAGGTAGAGCGGGATGATCCGCTCCTTCGAGCCGCGGACTCGGACGAGATCGCCGGTGAGCATGTGCCGCCAATCGACCCAGGGCTCGTCCTCGAGACGGGCGGCGACATGCTCGCGGTGACCTCGGGACGTGCTCCTATTCTACCGTCCGCGAACGTCTCCTCCGATGCCAACCGCACCGGCGCGGGATCGCAACCTGTGGCGATTCCGAAAGTCGGATCTTGTGGGAGCGGGGATCCGAGCTCACCGGATCTCAGGACATCGAATGCGTTGGACGAGGCTGGATCACGCGGGCGGGTCCGCTGAACGTGAGCGTCCGGCAGGTAAGTCCGCTGCTCCGATCAGTCGCCTGCGATAGGCTAACAGACATGAGCACCGTCGATGAGATCGAGGAGGCCATCCGCAAGTTGCCGGACGAGGATCTGGCTGCGTTGCGTGCCTGGTTCGCCGAGTTCGACGCCGCGGCTTGGGACCGTCAGTTCGAGCGCGACGTCGCCGAGGGGCGGCTCGATGCCCTGGCCGAGGAAGCCCTGCTGGACTGGCGCGAGGGACGTTGCACCGACCTGTGAACCACCGGGGGGCACCCAGGTTCTGGCATCGCTATCGCTTCCGGCCGGCCGAGATCCAGCGGCTGGCCGACTCGTGCTATGCTCAGCTGCGCCAGGACCCTCGGCATCCCTCGCTCCACTTCAAACGCGTCGGTCGCTTCTGGTCGGTCCGCGTCGGGTTGCACTATCGGGCGGTGGCTGTTGATGACGGGCCCGATCTCGTCTGGTTCTGGATCGGGACGCATGCCGAGTACGATCGGCTGACCGCAATGCCCTTCAGTTAAGGTACTCGCGATCGCTCCAATCGTAGGGTGGGCCAGCATCGCCTGCGATGCGCAACCCACCGGCATCTGGTGGGTTGCGCCGACCCCGTCGGCTGACCCACCCTACCAGAAAGCCTGCTCACTGGTTGGCAACTAAGGGGCATTCCGGCTAACCGGGTATTCCTGATCACCTGACCCATTGCAGCAGCGGGCCAGGCTTCGAGGCGGGTGACCGTAGTTTCGATAACCTCGGGCCCGATTCGCGCCGGCATCCACCTGGCCTCTATCCTTCTCCCTTCAGAGTAGCGGCGGATATTGCGATCAGGGCTGGAAGCCTCACCGACTCCCGATCAGCGGGACCGCGGGGGCATGGCCGTTGCTGATGCTTCCGGCTCCGATGTGTGTGTCCGCGGCCTGCGAAAGGTCGGGAATCCTTAACCGCGATATTCGGCCTGTTGTGTCCGGTCATCAGGATGACTGTGCCTTCAAAGCAATCCATAGCATGCCTGGCGTTAATAGTCCTGTGCTTGGTGTTGGTATTCGCCATGATCGGCTTGTCGTCCCTTCGACGGGCGCGTAGTCATGCCGATGTACCACCGGACCGTTCCGAGTATCTACGCGGCGTCACCGAGCCGATCACGATGGTCTTCGGGATTTCGTGGGATGACGGGGGGAGCAACGGGCTGAGCTTCAAAGACGCCCGCGGCACCGAGTATTCCATCTGCATGATGGACAGCCTTGACGGCGATCAGCATCTCCGCTTCGGTAGCACGATCCCGGAGAAGGGTCGGCCGGTGTCGATCGGTAGCGAAGAAGAGCGGGCCATTCTCGGTCTGCTCCAACGCTGGTCGAGCCAGAGCCGCGACGCCCAGGCCTGGATGGCGAAGATCGAGGAATGGAGGGAAACGAACAAGGTAGACCGGGTGTCGATCTTCAACGGCGACGAGTCGGATCATCAGCGGGGAAATCTGTTCGCGGTCAGTATCATGGAGCGACTGGAACGAAGGAATTGAACCAGCAGTACCGGTCTTGGGCACGAACCCGCCGCCCCAAGGCAGATCCATCCTCAGTTCCCCTCATACGCGCTGTGCTGGCGGCGGCGGCTGGAGGTGAATTCCTCCACGGTGCCCCTCGTGACGACCTCGTAGAGGACGGCCTGCTTGTCGCCCGACTTGCGGAGGATGCGGCCGAGCCGCTGGACGTGCTCGCGCACGGAGCCGGAGCCGGAGAGGATGATCGCCACGTTGGCCTCGGGGACGTTCACGCCCTCGTTGAGCACCTTGGACGTCGCCACGATCGGGTAGGCTCCCGAGTTGAACCGCAGCAGCACTTCCCGCCGCTCCTTGGTCTTGGTCTGGTGGGTAATCACCGGGACGAGGAACTGGCGGGCGATCGTGTAGACCGTGGCGTTGTCGTGCGTGAAGATGATCACGCGGTCGCCGCCGTGCCGCTCCAGGAGCCGGGCGAGGAGCTTGAGCTTGGCCGGGGCGGCCAGGGCGAGCATGCGCTGCTCGCGGTAGGCGCGGAACGCCTCGCGGCCCTCCTCGGAGCGAAACGCCATGTAGAGGAACCGGCCCCAGCCGTCGGGCTTGCGCATGTCGATGCCCGACTGCTGGACGAAGCTCCGGTAGAGCTCGCGCGCCTTCTCGTAGCGGCTGCGCTCCTCGTCGGAGAGCGAGACGAAGAGGGACATCACCCGGTACTCGGCCAGGAACTGGCCGCGGAGCTGGGTGATCTCGCGGCGGTAGACGATCGGGCCGATGAGCTGGTCGAGGTGGAGGTGGGCGTTGTCCGCGCGCTCGGGGGTCGCGGTCAGTCCGAGCCGGAACGGGGCGATCGCGCTGATAGCTGAGAAGCCGTAGGTCGGGCCGGGCAGGTGGTGGCACTCGTCGAAGACGATCAGGCCGAAGCGGTTCCCCAGGCGATCCATGTTGATGTGGGCCGAGTCGTAGGTGGTCACCGTCAGCGGCTGGACGTCGTAGTAGCCCCCGCCGAGCAGCCCGACCTCGACGCCGAAGCTCATGACCAGCTCGTCGTACCACTGGTTCATGAGGTCGATCGTGGGGGTGATCACCAGGGTAGGCCGGCCGGCCTTCTCGATCGCGAGGTTCGCCAGGTGGGTCTTCCCCGTCCCCGTCGGCAGCACCACGACTCCCCGGCCGCCCTGCTTCCACCAGGCATCGAGCCCTTCCACCTGGTGGGGGAAGGCTTCCTTGGCGACCTGGAGCTTCCAGGGCACGGGTTCATAGGCCCGGGCCTGGTCGTTGTAGGCGAGCCCATTCCTGCGGATCTGCTCGACCAGGCTGCGGTACCAGATGGCCTCGGCCCGGAAGTCCTTCGTGCGGGGGTCGTACTTCAGCCCCGGCAGGCCGTGTTCCTGACCCTCGTCGAGCCCCTCGACGATCAGCGTGCCGGCATCGTAGAGCAGGCGGAGGGAGGTGGCGTCCATGGCCGCCGGGCCGCTCGTACTCATGAGCCGGGGCCTCCCGGTCCGGGGGGGCCGGATGCCGGCGGTCTCCTTGTCGGCGGCCTGAGCCAGCCGAACAGCTCCGAGAGGGCCAGGCGATACCCCGGCAGGACGTGGTCGCCTTCCAGGTGTCCCTCGCCCGAGAGGGCCTCGACCGGCCGGCCCGGCCGGTGCACCTCGACCTTCTTCCGCTCGGGGTCGATGAGCCAGCCGAGGGGGCAGCCGTGGGCGATCGAGAAGACGATCCGATCACGGTTCTTCCGGACCGACTGATCGGGCGAGACGATCTCGATGTGGATGTCCGGCGGCCGGGAGATCTCATTCCGGATCTCTCCCGTGGCATCCAACTCGAGGTGCTCCTGAAGGAGGAAAACGATGTCCGGGACGAGCGACCGTCCGCCGAAGGTGCATCGCAGCTCGGGCAGGGGCAGTCCGACCGAGGTGCTGCCGGCAGCCTCCTCGAGACTCATCAGAATCCGCAACTGGATCAGGCTGTGTTTCGACTGTGGCGACACCTTCGCCTCGACTTTCCCGTCGAAGTACTCCAGGTAGGGCTTCTCGTCGATCTCCGGGTGCGCCAGGAATTGCTCGAGGGTGAACGTCCCCTTGAGGCGGGAAACGGTGGACATCGGCAATGACCCCCATGCACTGCGGACCCGCCGGTCGAGGCCCGGGCCTCGTGGTCGCCGGTTATGCTAGTGTACCCAGGTTTATGCGTTCGTGCGAGGCGATCCCTCGCCTCCGGGCCGTGCGAGTCGCTCCGGTCCGATCGTCCCGCCATCGGCTGAACATCGCGGGACCAACCGTGTCGGGAATACGGACCAGGTCCAGGTGAGCCGGCGGAGTGACCGCCCGCGATGGACCGGTCATTTCGTCTGCAAGGGACACCTGATCGTGGATGCGTCCGACCTTGAGGGGATCCTCGCCTTCCTTCGCGATGCGGAGCGTCTCAAGGACACCCTCCGCAGCGGGCATACCTCGGGAGGCCGTCCGGAGAGCGTCGCGGAACACACCTGGAGGCTCTGCCTGATGGCCGTGCTCCTCCGGGACGAGTTCCCGGGGCTGGACTTCGCCAGGCTGATCCGGATCTGCATCATTCACGACCTCGGAGAGGCGCTCGGCGGCGATATCCCCGCGGTCGAGCAGATCCAGGGGCAGCCGAAGTCGGGACAGGAACGCCGGGACCTGATCCGGCTCATCGATCCCCTGCCCGGGCGGCTCCGGGACGAGCTGATCGGCCTCTGGGATGAGTATGAGCAGGCGGCGACGGCCGAGGCCCGCCTGGCGAAGGCGCTCGACAAGCTGGAAACGATCATGCAGCACAACCAGGGGCAGAACCCGGAGGACTTCGACTACCGGTTCAACCTGGGCTACGGGCGACAGTTCACGGGAGTTCACCCCCTGCTCGCCGCGATCCGGGAGGTGCTCGACCGGGAGACCGAGCGGCGGGCGCAGGAGGCCCGGCCGGGCGGAGAGTGAGGTCGCTTGCCGTTGGGATCCGCCTGCATGGAAGGACCGGATTTGCTCGGCGACGAATCCCGAATCCGAACCGCCCCGCGCCTGATCGTTGCAAGCGATGGTGTTGTATGAGGTTGGCCACTTCCGATCAGGTGGGCAGGTGGAGGTTCGCATGACTTACAAGGTTGCTCTTTATCGGTCGGAGGAAGGCCAAAGCGTGATGGTGCCTGGCCTGCCCGGTTGCTGCTCCCAGGGCGCCACCGAGGACGAGGCGCTGGAGAACATCGTGGACGCCATCCGCGAGTACCTCGAGGTGGCCGCGGAGCTGACGGCAGAGGCCGACGTGCGCGAAGTCGAAGTGGCTGTCTCGACATGCCAACCCTGCCGGGCGTGAATCATCTTGCCGCCGTTCGAGCCCTGGAAAAGCCGGGTTCCGGGTCCGACGTCAGGGCAAGCATCTCGTCATGACGGACGGGACCGGTATCGTCACGATCCCTCGCCACAACCCGGTGAATGCGATCACAATGGGGACGATCGTACGAGCGGCTGGCATGACGATCGAGGAATCCCGACAACTCCTGTGACCTGGCAATCCGGGTGCGCCATCGGAACACCCGCCCACGAGGCGAGGGATGTTCAAGGAATACTATCGCCGCCGATTCCGCGAGATTCTCGGCGACCCACCAGGAACCGAGGAGGGGCTCGGGGACCAGGTGGTCAGGGATGACCTCGACCGGACCGGCCTGGTGATCCCGACGGCGCTGGCCGACTATTACGTGGTCGCGGGCCGGCACTGGATCAACGAGCACCACAACCGGCTCCGGCCGATCACGGCGCTGGAGTGGCTGGACGACCGGCTTGTCTTCATGGAAGAGAACCAGGCGGTCGTCTTCTGGGGCATCCCGAACTCCGACCTCGACCAGGCGGACCCGATCGTCTGGCAGGGCGTCAACGGGGAACGCGTCGAATGGTATCCGGAAGATTACCGGCTTAGCCGCTTCCTGATGGCCATGTGGAAGTGGACGATGACCGGCGAACAGGAGCCGCCCGAGACGACATAGCCCGACGTCGTGCGAAGGGCGCGGGTCACCCGTTGATCCGGTGGACAGCCACGACTACACTTATCTTGTCGTTCCGAGCTCGACACACGCTCGGTCGACTTTCGGATCGTGCTACCGTGGCACGATGGACTAGAGCCTGAGACTACGCGAGGCTGGACTCCCGTGGAACCAGGGTGGCTAGAACGAAAGGAGGTGATCGCGTGTGTAGTGATAACCAGGAGCGGCTCGCCTAACGGCAGCCGACGGGTTGCCCGTCGGGCAGCCGCATCTTGACCATAACCTTACGGTTTGGTTCGATCCGGCCCCGAGGTCATCCGGCCTCGGGGCCGATCGGCTCGTAAGATCGACTTGTTTGGTTCGCCCGTGGTCCGGGGAGGAAGAATCCCGTGCAGCGCGTCTCGGTGATCGGGGAATATGGTCGGAAAGACAACCGCTACTGGCGGTCCTGGTACTTTACCGGGCGTTCCACCAGATCCCGGGCCGAGGAGAACTGTCCTCTCTGACCACTCACTCGACCTTCCAGGCATACATCAAGGCCCCGGGATCTGTCCTCAGACCCCGGGGCTTTTTTCGTACCCGGCGCGATGGGGTCGCGCCGGGGGACAGGACCGTAGCCGTTTGTTGAACTGGGAATCCTTTCTTTCTTGGCTTCGGAGATCTCCCTCCCGCTCGGGGCCCCGCGGACGCGAGCGGATGACCGGTTCGCCGAACCAGCCGGAGGACGCACAGCCGTGATCGTGGTCATGAAACCAGATGCGACGCCCTCAGAGATCGAACACATGGCGGCCCACATTTCCTCCCTGGGGCTGACCCCCCAGGTGATCCACGGGACGCACCAGACGGTCATCGCGGCGCTCGGCGAGGAGCGGCCCGGGCTGACCGAGGCCCTCGAGCCGGGCGCGGGCGTGGAGAAGGTGCTGCCGATCATGGCCCCGTACAAGCGGGCCTCCTCGGAGCTGAAGCGCGAGCGGACGGTCGTCAAGGCGCGCGACCTGGAGGTCGGCGGGAACCGCGTGGCCATGATCGCCGGTCCCTGCTCCGTCGAGAGCGAGGAGCAGATCGTCAACCTCGCGAAGAAGGTGAAGGCCCTCGGCGCCAGCGGCCTCCGGGGCGGGGCCTTCAAGCCCAGGACCAGCCCCTACAGCTTCCAGGGGCACAAGGAGCTGGGGCTCAAGATGCTGGCCACCGCGCGGGCCGAGACCGGGCTGGCGATCGTCACCGAGGTCATGGCCCCGGAGCACGTCCCGATGGTGGCCGAGTACGCCGACGTCCTCCAGATCGGCGCCCGGAACATGCAGAACTATCAGCTGCTCCAGGCCGTCGGCGACTCGGGCAAGCCGGCCCTGCTGAAGCGAGGCATGAGTGCCTCGCTCGACGAGTTTTTGCTCGCCGCCGAGTACATCCTCGACCGGGGCAATCCCCACGTGATGCTCTGCGAGCGCGGGATCCGGACGTATGAGGACCACACCCGCTTCACCCTGCCGCTGGCCACCGTGCCCTACCTCCACGACAAGAGCCATCTGCCGGTCGTGGTCGACCCCTCGCACGGCACCGGGAAGTCCAAGCTGGTGGCACCGATGTCCCGGGCCGCCGTCGCGGCCGGCGCCGACGCGCTGATCCTCGAGGTCCACGACGACCCCGAGCACGCGATGAGCGACGGCGCCCAGTCGATCACGCCGGCCGCCTTCGGCGAGCTCGTGCAGCAGTGTCGCCGGATCGCCGAGGCCGTCGACCGCACCGTCTGATCGCCCGCCGGCCGGTTCCACTGCGCAGGTGCGTGCCCAGCGTCGTCACGCACCTGCTCGATCTCTGCCGCGCCCTGCGCGGCCCGGTCGCGCCAATCGCTTCAATGCGACGCCCCGGCCGGCTGCTTGAGGATCTTGCCTTCCTTCATCACGAACGCGACCCGCTCGGTCGCGGCGATGTCGGCGGTCGGGTCGCCGGTCATGGCGATCACGTCGGCGAGCTTGCCGGCCTCGAGCGTCCCCACCTTCGCCGCGATCCCGAGCAGCTCGGCATCGTTCGAGGTGGCGGCCCGCAACGCGTCGATGGGGGCCATGCCCAGGTCGGTCATCAGGCGGAACTCGCGGGCGTTGACCCCGTGGGGTGAGACCGCCGAGTCGGTGCCGAACCCGATCTTCACGCCCAGCCGCACGGCCGAGCGGAACATCCTCGAGCGGGCCGCCAGCGCGGCCCTCGCCTTGGCCCCGATCTCCGGCGGGAACTTGTCGATCCTCCCGCCCGTCCATTCCCCGGCGAGCAGGGTCGGCACGAGGAAGGTGCCCTTCTCCTTCATGAGCGAGAGCGTCTCGTCGGAGAGGAACGAGCCGTGCTCGATCGAGTCGACCCCCGCGAGGACGGCGTCGCGGGCCGCCCGGTCGCCGTGGCAGTGCGCCGCCACCTTCTTGCGGAGGCGGTGCGCCTCGTCGACCAGCGCGGACATCTCCTCGGGGGTGAGCTGGGGCGTATCGACCTCGTCGGCGAGCGACAGGACGCCGCCGGAGGCGCAGAACTTGATGACGTCGGCCCCGTACTTGACCTGGTAGCGCACGGCCTCGCGGAAGCCGGCCGGCCCGTGCGCGATCCCCTCGGCCGGGCCCGCCTCGCGGAGCAGGTCGTGCCGGATCCCGCTGCGGTCGGCGTGCCCTCCCCGCGAGCCGAGCGAGTGGACGGCCACCAGCATCCGAGGGCCGGGGACCAGCCCGCGGGCGATGCTGTTCCGCAGGCCGACGTCGATCAGGTCCTCGCTCCCCACGTCGCGCACCGTGGTGAACCCGGCCTCCACGACGGCCCGCGCGTGGACCGCCCCGGCGATCGCCTTCTCCGCCACCTCGCGGCGGAACTCGTTGACGAAGGCGCGATTCCAGTCGTCGTTGTACTCGCCGGAGAGGTGCGTATGCGCGTCGATGAAGCCGGGAGCGAGCGTCACGTCGCCGAGGTCGATCACCGTGGCGCCGTCGGGGACGGTGAGGTCGGTGCCCGCCGCCACGATCTTCCCCCCCTCGACCAGAACGACGCCGCGAGGCAGGATGGCCTCGGACCTCCCGTCGAAGAGCCGCGCCCCCTTGATCGCCGTCACGCCGGCCCCGGCCCGGCCCTGCTCCCCGGCGCCGCCCGCGCCGGCCCCGATCGCGACGACGACCGCCGTCCAGACACACACACCGATCATCCTCATCCGCGCCTCGCCTTTCCGTCTCGCAGCGCCCCTGATCTCGACTCGCGACGGGGCCCATCTTACGACGGCCGCGCGAGGCACACCACCATGGTGCGCAGGCCACTTGCGCTTCGGCATTCGATTTGCACGCCTTACCATATGATTGTGCGGTCTCCTCGCTCGGCTTCGGTGCGGCAGGGGAATCGCCCTCCGCGGCGGCCCCGGCGGGACGATGACTGCGAGGGGGATACCGGTGGTTGGCTCGGACATCAGGAACAAAGGGGTTCACATGGCTCAGACCAAGAAGCGCAAGGGGACCCTCGCGAAGGTCGCCGAACCGGTGGCCGACGCGGCGGAGTCCGCCGTGAAGACCGTCAAGCGGTCGGCCCGGGGCGTCGGACGGGGTGTCAGCAAGGCCCTCTCGGCCATCGGCGAGACGGTCGTCGAGGGCGCGGAAGTGGTCCGGGGCGCCGGCGCGCGGGCCGTCCGCAGCATCGCGGGCGAGTCCTCCTCCGAGAGCCCGAAGCGCGGCGCCAAGAAGCGCACGACGGCCAAGGCCTCCGGCGCGAGCGCGAAGTCCAAGTCGGGCTCGAGCACGGCCGTCAAGTCCTCGGCCAAGAAGTCCGGCTCCTCGCGGTCGTCGGAATCCGGCGAGAGCTCGGGGGCCAGGACCAAGTCCTCCGCCCGCAAGGCGAAGACCGGATCCTCGTCCGCGTCCGCCGCCGGGCCCGGGAGTTCGCGGAAGTCCGAGTCCGGGCGTTCCGCCGCCGGCCGGTCGGGCTCGGCTCCGAAGAAGCCCCGATGACGCGGCAGCCGGGCGATCGGCGGGCCGTCGATCGCCGGACCTCTTGGGGAGAGCGTCCATGACCAGCACCGACGCCGAGTCGGGCCTCAGCGAGGTGGCGGACCTTGCCGGGCGGGTTGTCCACGATGCCGGCCGGCTCCTGGACCAGCACGGGCGGCTCCTCCGCAAGGAGCTGGGCGCGGCCTTCCGCGACGCGTCGCCGGCGGCGGCCTCGATCGGGGCGGGCGCCGGGTTCGCGGCGATCGGCGGGGGTCTCCTCGTGCTCTCGCTCGTCCACGGCCTCCAGCGCGCGACCCGACTCCCGCTCTGGGGGTGCTACGGGCTGGTCGGATCGGGCTGCGTCGCGGCCGGGCTCGGGCTGATGGCGTCCGGTTCTCGCCTGGCGGCACGCATCGACCTCTTGCCCCGGGAATCCCTCGGGGCCCTGCGCGAGGATCTCGCATGGATCAAGGACACCATGACCACGCCCCGGAGGTAGAGGAAACACCGGCTGCCATCCGGGCAGCGATGAAGGCCACCCGCAACTCGCTGGGACGCAACCTCCACGCGTTGAAGGATCGCCTGCTTCATCCGTTCGCCATCACCCACACTTCGAAGGACGCTCTCATGCCGACCGGGGGGAAGTCGAAAATCGCCAGCAAGTCGCCCAAGTCCGAGGGGAAGAAGAAGCCCGGTCACGGTGCCGAGTCGAAGGCAACCGGCCGCACGGTCGCCGCGGGTGCCGGCGACAAGGACGCGAAGACCAAGTCCGACGGCGCGGCCAGGCAGACCAACGGCGCGGCCAAGACGAACGGTGCGGCCGGGAAGGCAGGCAAGAAGGAGCACGACTCCAGGAAGACGAAGCCGCGAAGCAAGGCCGCGAGTTCGCGCACGGGAGCGAGCAAGAAGACCAGGGCGAAGGAAAGCATGATCTCCAAGACCGGTGAGGCCCTGGACACCATGGTCGCCGGAGCCGTGGTCGGTGCGATCACCGGGGCCGCCAGGAACCTTGCCGGCGAGCCCACGGCCGTGCCGCTCTGCGAGCCGGCGACATCCGGCGAGGCTTCGGGCGAGGCGGGGATCGCCCGACTCACGTCCGAATCCTCGCGTCCGGGCGGCGAGGCGCCCTCGACCGGAGAGGTCCTCGGGGAAGTGGCCTCGGGGGCGGCGCTCGGTGCCATCTCCGGCGCCGTCAAGGCGGTCATGAATGAGAGTGGGGTCGCGGCCTCGTCCGGCAAGAGCAAGAAGAAGAAGGCCGCCAGGTAGGTCCCGGTGCGGCTTGACGTCGGTCGGCGCCGTGCGGACCATGATGGGTATCGGCCGCCGGATCGTGAACGCGGTTGGAGCGATCAGCCCATGGAACGCACGCCCGACCTTCGTGGCCGCTGGACCGGCCACTATCACCAGCACAGCCGTCCTCACCCCATCTCCCTGGACCTGGACCAGGACGGGGAGAACCTGTCGGGCTCCATGACCGACGGCGACACCGACCGCGACCTGAGCGTCTTCGAGGCGACGGCCGAGGCGGGCATGCCGCCCGGCGAGGACGAGCGGCTGGTCGCCCGGCTCACGGAGCTCTTCCCCGATGCCGAAGCGGATTCGATCCGATACGTCTCCCACCTTCCCCCAAGATCATCCGTCGAGGGCCGGGTCCGCGGATCGACGATCTCCTTCATCAAGCGATATGAGGGCACCCATTTCGGCGGATACCGGGTCGGCGAGCACCTGGTCGTGCACGTCGACGAAGGGCATACGGTCCACTATCAGGGCCGGCTCAGCCCGAACGGCCGCGAGCTGGAAGGGCGCTGGTGGATCGAATCCGACCCGTCGTCGGGCAGGCCACGCAATGAGGGTACCTTCGAGCTTCGGCGCTAAGCGAGTGGTCCCGGTTTCCTTGACATCCCGCTCCCGCTCTTGCGGGCGAGGGGTCATCGCACCCTTCTCCCCGCGGGAGAAGGTGCCCCGAAGGGGCGGATGAGGGGGCGCGCACGCCACGGCCCGCACCTGCCCTCACCCGGCACTTCGTGCCACCCTCTCCCGCTCTCGCGGGCGAGGGTTCGGAGGAGGGGCGGACGAGGGGGATGGCGTTGGCCGAGGCCGGCGTCGGCCCTCACCCGGCACTTCGTGCCACCCTCTCCCGCTCTCGCGGGCGAGGGTTTCGACGCGGCGGCAGATGAGGGGGCCCCGGAGCCACGGATCAACCCCGTCTGTGTGCTTAGCGGAAGCGGGCCGCGCGAGAATTCGAGGTGGGACGGGCTGCCCCGGGTCAGTTCGTGACGCCGAGAAGACGTCCCAACGCACCACGGCGTCGTGCGGCCGCGACGACGAGCGAACCCAGCCCCAGCATGACGATGCTCGACGGCTCCGGCACCGACAAGACCTCGAAGGCGATGAACTGGGTGGACTGGTTCGGGAAGAAGTTATCGTCGCTCACCAGGATGAGGCTGCGGTTGCCGTTCGCGAGGGTCGGCCCGAGGGCCATCCCCTCGACGTTGTCCAGCGGGATGTTCAGCGAGGACAGGTCCATCAGCAGGGTCTTCCGCGCCGCGACGATGCCGTCCAGGCCGCTCTCCTTTAGGCTCTGGATCCCGCTGATGTCGGTCGCACCGTCGAGCGAGACCTCGAAGAGCTTGATGGTGAACGGGGCGTCCAGCGCGCTCGACGTGAGGGATCGCTCCAGCGCAAGCAGATGGCCGTCGTCCAGGGCGATCAGCTCAGCCAGGCTGGTGAACGTGGGCCCCGGCCCGATCTGCGGTATGGCGATCGGGTCGACGTTGTAAAGGAACTCCTTGGCCGCCAGGCCGGTGGCCAGATCGAACTGGAGGATCCGAGAGGGCGATCCGTTCGTGGCCGTTGCGTCCGGCCCGTCCTGGACCAGGGCAATCTCATTGGCCGTGTAGAGGAACTTCTCGCTCGGCGTGATGGTGAGCGATTCGAAGGAACGGTTGTTGTTAACCCCCGAGTTCGGATTCCCCACCAGGAATTTCGAAGGCACGGGCAGGGCCGAGACCTGCTGACCGGTGGCCGCATCGAACTGGTTGACGAACGGCTGGATGCCCAGACTCCGATCCCCCTCGGAGGCAATGAACACCCGACCGTCTGCCGTCCGCGCGATCCCTTCCGCATCGATGGCCAGCGGGGCGAACGTGGCGCCGGCCGCGTCACGCAGGACCGTCACCCCGGTGAAGCTGACTCGAGACGCGTCAAGCGTGTTGCCGGTCAGGTTGATGTCCAGCGTGTAGTAGCGCGCCGGGCCGATTTGGCTGCGATCGTCGGAGATCGCCAGGAACTTGCCGGTTGAGGGGTCGTAGGCCAATCCCGAGAGCCCGCCGACCCAGGTCGGGACACCCAGGACCGACCCGGCGGGCCCGGCGGGGATTGTGTAGGGCGGGATGACGGCCTGGCCGAGGTAATTCAGCCCGGAGATGCCCTGTGCGGCGGCCGGCTGTGCCGCTGCCAGCAAGATCCCCAGGGCAAGGAGGCAGAAGAAGCGGGCGGTCTTGGTCGGTTTCTGTCGCATGGTGAGCATCGGTTGGACGTCATCGGCCACCGCCGGCGAAGCGGTACCCGGCCGCGGCGGCGAGGGCCGGGACCTCGACTATAGCCGTGAGAAGCCCCACCGTCACCGGGGTGTCCCGCCCGACGTTGCGATCCGGCAGCGAAACGAGCCGCCGCGAGTGCCCTCATCGTTGTTGCCGGCGGAGGACCGGACGTGGGGCGGGAAACCGATCGGGATCGGGATTCAACGAGAGCCGGTGATTTCGGCCAGCAGTCGGAAGAACCCGCGCTTGCGGGCGCTGCCGGTCGTCCAGTCGACGGGGACGCTCTGGTATCCCTCGGCGAACCCCTCGCCGGGCATCCGGTAATCGAAATAGCCCCAGGAGGCGTATTCCGCCACCGCCGCCCGGAAGTTGTTCTCGGGTTTGTCGAAATCGAAGTGGTCGTCCTCGTTGAAGAGGATCGGCATCGGCCGGTAGCCCTCGACCTGCCTCGCAGCCCGGACCATCGCCGCGATCCGGGCCGGGTCCTTCACGCCGTTGCCGTGGATCAGCAGGAAGTCCGACGCCTTCACGACGTTCGGTCTCGGCACGGAGCCTCCGCCGTAGCTCGTCCCGATAAGGAGCCGTGCGCCCTTTCGGGCGGCGCGGTCCCGTGCGCGGAGGATCAGCTCGTGGACGCGGTCGGGCCGGAGGATCGCGTGGTCGTAGGCCGCGACGTCGCACTCATTGTCGATCTCGAGCAGGACGTTGGAATCGCCGCGTTCAACGAGCCAGTCGACGGTCGCGTCGACGCCCGCCTTCACGGCCGGCTCGTCCCTGAGCCGTTGGTCCTGGCCGAAGTAATAGATCCCCAGGATCACGACCATGCCCAGCTCGTCGGCCCGGTCGAGCACCCTCGCCAGGCGGGCCATGTAGTCCGGACGCAGGCTCCCGTCCTCGCGGAGCGCCGAGTTGTGCCAGGGCTGGTCCTTCGAGTATCCCTGCGGGCTCCCCCCCTGGAGGTTCACGGTGAAGGCCAGCAGCCCGTGCCGCCGCCACTCCGGCATCATGGCCAGGAACTCGCGAGTGTTCCGGTCCGGGTCCCACTTGACCGTGTCGGGATACGCCCAGCGGCCGACCGTCGCCGGGTTCAGGTCGTCGAAGATCGCCTGCACCATCCGGCTGTTGAAGAGGAGGCCCTCGACGGACCTGCCCTCCCAGACTCGCCCCTCGTAGGTCGGCCGACCGTTGATGAGGAACCTCGCCCCGTCGATGGCGACGGCCGTGCGACGCCTCGGCGGCTCGGCGCCGGCCGTCAAGTCGGCGAGGACGGCGGCCAACAGGAGGACGCCGGATAGGATGGCGCTCTGTCCAGGCACGGCATGGGCCTCCCCGGGTCGCTCCCGCGGATCGAGGGAAGGAGGAAAGGACCACGAACGACGAGACGTATCAGAGGTCAAAGCTGGCTCAGGAGGCGATCGTACTCTGCGTGAGTGCCGATCCAGAACCTGAAGAGATCGCCCCCTTCTCGGACTCCGAAGGCCCGATATTGCAGGCCGACGCGGGCCGAGAAGATCGGGCGGGTCGGGTGGACCTGCCGAAAACCCAGCCCAGGATGGTTCGGGTCCTGCTGGAACAGGGCGTAAGGTTGCCTCGCTTGCTGACGAACCGATTCGGGCAGGGCCCGGTGATACTCGAACAATTCGGGCAGCAGGAAGCTGTTCATAGGTCGCCGAGATCGAGCTTCCTGGCCCGGCCTGCCCGTGCCGCTTCGAGCGCCCGATCGGCCATCCGGGAGAGGATCTCGGCCGATTCCGGTCGCGCGAACAACTCATCCCAGTGTCGCTCGGATTCGATCTCCTGAAGGATGATCGAAGCAATCGCCTCCTGGTCCTGCTCGGGAAGCTGACTCGCCTTCTGGAACGCCAGTTCCATGAGCTTCGACATCGCGATGCCCTTCCTCATGTTGCGACGACGAACGACCTTCGCTGACCATACCAGGTGCGACGGACCAGGCCCATCGGGACGGCAAGACCTACGTCCTCACGGCCTACCCGGGGATGCCGCGGGGCGGAAGGCGATGGCCCGGCGCGCCGCGGGCGGCACGGGCGCGTCCTTCCCCTTGATCGCTCGCCAGAGGATCTCGTTGAGTTCGAAGTCGTCGATCCGATCGTACTCGTCGAAGTCCATCTTCATCGACCGCTCGGCGCCGTAGGCCGTGGCCGTGTTCACGGCGTTGAGGTCGATCCGCGCCGGCTCGTGGGTGTAGGGCGCCAGGTCCGGTTTCGCGGTGAACGAGGCGAACATCGGGCGGGCCGCCGCGTCGTACTGGCTGAGCGGCGGCAGGCCGAGGATCAGCTCCATCGTGCGGATCATGCTGACGGTGCTGTACTGCGTGCTGTCCAGGCTCCTCCGCTTCACGTAGGGGCTGACGACCAGCCCCACGGTGCGGTGGGCGTCGACGTGGTCCGGCCCGTTCTGTGCATCGTCCTCGATGACGAAGATCGCCAGCTCCGGCCAGTACTTGCTGCGCGAGAGGGCCTCGACGATCCGCCCCAGCGCCAGGTCGTTGCTGGCGACGCAGGCCTGGGGAGTGAACGTGCCGGGGCGGGTCCCCGTCGTGTGGTCCTCGCCCAGGCTCATGACCATGAACCGGGGCAGGTTGTTGTTCTTCTCGAATTCCCGGAACTCGCGGAGGAAGGTCTCGGCGTTGTCGGTGTCGCGGGCGCGCCGGCCGGGGACCTTGGAAATCCCGTAATCCGGGGAGACATGGCCGACGAGGCCGGGCACCGCGCCCTCCATCCGCAGCGAGCCGTCCGGCTCGCTCACCCGCCGACCGTACTCGCCGTAGCTCCGGTAGGCCAGCCCGGCCCGGGCGCAGGCGTCCCAGAGATATCCTGACGGGGCCTTCGCGAGGTCGCCCACGTCGTCGTCATCGACGCCCGCTCTTCCCGAGTAGGTCAGCGCCCAGTTCCGGGCGATGTAGTCCGTGTTGTAGGCCATGGTGGACCAGGGATGGCCGTCGGCCGAGACGTGCCCGTTGCAGTAGAGGTTGTCCAGCAGCACGAACTCCTCGGCCAGCTTGTGGTGGTTGGGCGTCACCTCGCGGCCGAACATCACCAGGGCGGGATCGCCGTTGCCGCGCGTCAGGTCGCCGAAGACCTGATCGTAGGTCCGGTTCTCCTTGATGATGTAGAGGATGTGCTTGATCGGCGAGGGATCGCCGACCTTCGTGGGGATGGCCGTCGGCTCGGGATGCGGGGCCTCGGTGAGCAGCCTGTCGGAGTAGGGGCAGTTCCGGTAGACCGTGTCGGTGTACGCCGCCAGCGTCCGGTCGTCGGGGACCGGTACGATCGAGAGCGCGCCGGAGAGCGTCGTCCCGATGTAGGGGAAGGGCAGGGCCCGTCGCCTCGCGGCCGCTTCGGGCTCCGCGTTTCCCTTCGCGGGCTCCGCCCTGATCGGGTTGGGTTTCGTCTGGTTCCCCTTGCCGACGCCGACGAGCAGGTTCTTGCCGTCGGGAGTGACGGCCACCGCCGTCGGATACCAGCCGGTCGGGATGAAGCCCTTCACCTGGCTCTTGCCGGGAGCGGAGATGTCGATCACCGCGACGCAGTTGTTGTCGGCGTTGGCGACGTAGAGCGTCTTGCCGTCGGGCGCGATCGCCAGCGCGTCGGGCGTCGAGCCCTCTGGGGCGCGGGGGAAGAGCGCCGTGTGGATGGTCTCGGTGACGACCCCGCGCCGCGTCTCGATCACCGACACGCAGTTGCTCGAGGCGCAGGCCACGAAGAGCCGGCCGTCGCCCGGATGCAGGGCCATCTGGTTGGGGTGCTCGCCGACGGCGATCCGCGACACGGTGCGCAGGTCGGAGGGGTCCACCACGTGGACCGTGCGCCCGGCCCAGTCCGAGACGTAGAGCAACGAGCCGCGGGGGCCGACGACCACGTCGTAGGGCCTCGTGCCGACCGGCGCCGACCTCAGCGTCTTCCGGGCCTCCAGGTCGAGCACGGCGATCGAGCTGTGATCCATGTCCAGCGCGTACAGGACGCCCCGGGCCGCATCATGGGCCAGGCCGCTCTGGAAGTGATCCCGGGCGCGAACCGCCCCGGCCCTGGCTTCGCCCTCGGCGTCCTCGCCCGTGCCTGCGAGCTTCCGGCCTTCGAGCCGGAATCGATGGACGACGTTGGCCCCGCCGCCGGACCACCAGATGCGGTCAAGCTGGGCGGTCGCCGCCAGTCCGAACCAGCTCTCGCGGACCTTCTGAACATCCACGACCTTCTTCTGGTCGAGGTCGATCAGGCTCAGCTCGTGGGCGTTGTAACCGCTCGTGGCGATCAGCGCGTGGCGATTGTCCGGCAGCGGCAGGATGTTCAGGGGCAGGTCGGTCACCGTCACCTGGGAGCCGGCCGGAGCGATGACCCAGCCGTTGGGCAGCCGGAAGCCGCCCCTGGTCGGCCCGGCGTACTCCGGCGCCTGCTGCGCCAGGGCGGCCGTCGTGAGCGTCAGGCATGCGGCGATCAGGGACAGGATTCCTTTCGAGCGGTACATGGCACGGACCTCAACGTCTGGGTAGGCTTCGGGACCAAGGCCAGTGTGATTGTCCGGAGCGGCCGTGTCCAATGAGTTTTCCCGGAAGGGACGATGAAACCGGCCACGGCAGCCCCTGGGGCCCTCACCTCGTCCTCGACACGTCGGCCTCGACGCGCGGCCATCAGCGAAGCTCGGTTGCCGCGCGAAGAGAGCCGTCTGATAATCCAGACTGCTTGCACGGAACACCGACTCCACTGGAGAGATCCGATTGATGCTGGATGCTCTGGTCGTGGCCCCTCATCCTGATGATGCCGAGCTGGGCATGGGCGGTACCATCGTTCGGCTGATCCGGCAGGGCTGGAAGGTGGGGATCCTGGACCTGACGAGCGGGGAACCCACGCCGCTCGGGTCGCTGGAGCGCCGCGCGGCCGAGACCGCGGCGGCGAACGAGGCGCTCGGAAACCCCTGGCGGAAGAACCTCGGCCTGCCGAACCGGAGCCTGGAGCCGTCGCTCGCCAACCGCCGCCAGCTCGCCGCCGTCTTCCGCCGCGTCCGGCCCCGACTCCTCTTCGCCCCGTACTGGGAAGACGCCCACCCGGATCACACCGCGGCCACGAAGCTGGTCGAGGAGGCGCGGTTCTGGAGCAAGCTCTCGAAGTCCGACATCCCCGGGACTCCCTTCCACCCGGCCCGCATCCTCTACTACTTCAGCGTCCACCTCCGCATCGTCGAGCGGCCCAGCCTGGTGATCGACGTCTCCGACCAGCTCGACGCCAAGCTGACCTCCCTTCGCTGCTACCGATCTCAGCTCCTCGACAACCAGCCCGCGGGCCAACCCGGCGTGATCGATTCGGTCTGCGACCGCACCCGCTACTGGGGCCACATGGTCGGCGTCCTCCACGGCGAGCCCTTCGCCAGCCGGGAGCCGGTGGGGTTAACACACCTGGATTCTCTACTCCTTTGAGGGGGAAGTTCCGCGAACTCGTGACTCGGCTGCCCCTCAGATAGCGCGCGTCTTCGTAGGGTCCGCAATTGCGGACCTCTTCGGTCATCCATCCTGAAGTGGTCCGCAATTGCGGACCACACAGGCAACCGGAAACGGCTCTAAGCGGCCGGACCGAGATATCCTCAACACTCTAGCTGCGGCTGACTCCGGCGATGTCGCGATGAATCGGTCAAAAAGCCCGGGCAGAGCACTCCTCTGGAGAAGTTCAGGGTGACTCGGTCCGGCCGCTTAGCTTGCCCCCAGCACCCGCACCCGCCGGCCATCGATGCGCAGGCGGCCCGCGCCGTAGAGCTCGATCGCCTCGGGCAGCGCGCGACATTCTTCCTTGAAAATGCGCGCGGCCAGGGTCTCGGGCGTGTCGTCCTCGAGGACCGGGACCGCCCGCTGGAGGATGATCGGGCCGGTGTCGTAGGTGTCGTCGGCGAAGTGGACCGTGCAGCCGGAGACCTTCACGCCGGCCTCCAGCACGGCCTGGTGCACCTTCGAGCCGTAGAAGCCCTGGCCGCAAAAGGCCGGGATCAGTGCAGGATGGACGTTGATCACGCGCCCGCGATAATCGTCGGGGATCTTCACCAGGGCCAGGAAGCCGCCGAAGATGACCAGGTCGGCGCGGGCGTGGCGGATCGGGTCGAAGACCGACGCGCTGAGCTCCGCATGGGATTTCGGCGAACGATTCATCAGCGCCAGCGGGATGCCGGCCGCCTCGGCCCGGGGGATCGCCGCGATCCTCGGACGGCTGGCGACCACCTGCACGATCTGGGCGTCCAGCCGTCGCGCCCGGATCAGGTCGATCAGGTTCTGCAGGGTGGTTCCCCCCCCGGAGACGCAGACGGCCAGCCGGATCGGCGGGTCGCTGATCGGCGGCGTTCGCGGCGAACTGCCCATGGAGCCAGCCCCCTCGGCGAGAGGTGATCGGACGGGGTACGCATCGGCACGGCACGCGAGCCGGGTCGCTCGCAACAAGACGACTCTATCACGTTAGCCGCTCCCCTTGCCCGATTCCAGGCGGGCTGAATGCGACGTCCGTGGGGTCACCTCGAACGTCTCGGGCCACGCCCTTGACATCTGTCAGGAAGCCACCAATACTGTACTAGTGACGTAGCACACTAGGAGACCTCGCCATGATCCTGCTGGATCTGAATGCGGGAGACAGTCGGCCGATCTACGGCCAGATCGCGGACCGGGTGAAGTTCGCGGTCGCGGCGGGCGTCCTGCGGCCCGGGGAGCTGGTGCCCTCGGTGCGCGAGCTGTCGAAGCAACTGGTGGTCAACCCGAACACGGTGGCCCGGGCCTACCGGGAGCTGCAGTCCGAGGGGCTGATCGAGCCGGTCCGCGGGACGGGCTTGCAGGTCGCGGAGGGGGCGGCCGAGCGGTGTCGTGCCTCGCGGAGCGACTTCGTCCGGGCCCGGCTCCGGGCGGCGCTCGACGAGGCCAGGCAGACCGCGGCTCGATCCGGCCGAGATCGAGGCCATCCTCCGCGAGGAATGGGCCAGGGGGAACGGGACCGCCCACGGGGCGGACGGGAGGGACGCATGACGACGAGCCAGGCGAAGATCGCAATCCGGATCGAGAACCTGACCAGGAGTTACCGCGACCAGCTCGCGGTGGACCGGCTCTCGCTGGAGATCCCCGAGGGCTCGGTGTTCGGCCTGCTGGGCGAGAACGGGGCCGGCAAAACCACGACGATCCAGGTCCTGATGGGGCTGATTGCCGCCGATTCGGGCAAGGTCGAGGTGCTCGGGCTCGATCCCGCGAGGCAGGGCGTCGAGATCCGCCGCCGGGTGGGCTACGTCCCCGAGCAGCCGGCGCTCTACGACTGGATGACGGTCGGTGAGATCGGCTGGTTCGCGGCGGGCTTCCACCCCGACGGGCGGACCGGCACGGCCGGATATCAGGCCCGTTACGCCGGGCTCGTGGACGGCTTCGGGCTGCCGGCGAGGCGGAAGATCAAGGCCCTCTCCAAGGGCATGCGGGCCAAGGTGTCGCTGGCGCTGGCCATGGCGTCCGACCCGGCCTTGCTGGTGCTCGACGAGCCGACCTCCGGGCTCGATGCCCTGGTGCGTCGCGAATTCCTCGAGAGCATGGTCGAGCTGGCGAGCAGCGGCAAGACCGTGCTGCTCTCGAGCCACCAGATCGCCGAGGTCGAGCGGGTCGCCAGCCACGTGGCCCTGCTCCACCAGGGCAGGCTCATCCTGGCCGAGCCGCTGGAGGAGATGAAGGCGCGGACCTTCCTCGCGGCGCTCACGTTCACCAGCCGCGACCATCCCGCCGCCCCTCCCGCCGGATTGCCGGTCGAGCTGATCGACGCGGCCGACGCGCCGCGGCAGGCCCACTGGCTGATCCGCGCCCGGGACCGGGCGGCGGCCGACGCGTTGCGGACGCTCCCGGGTGTGGAGTCCGTCCGCATCGAGACGCCGAGCCTCGAGGAGATCTACATCGGTTACATGCGTGGCCGCCGTCCCCAGCCCGAGCCGCCCCGGCCGGCGGCGAACGTGGCCTGACGGATTCGCTCGCGCGGTATCCGCACAGGCTGTCCGCAGCGCCGGAACGCACCCCCCTGTGTCCCCCCTTGCCAAGGGGGGAATAAGGGGGGTCGCTGCCGCGGCCGCTGTTCGATGGGACCGCACACCGCTCTCAGCTCATGGCTTTCCCTTCTGGAGCTTGACTCACATGGTCGCGCGATTGTGGTGGAAGGACCTGCGGCAGTTCTGGCCGATCTGGGCGCTCCTCGTGCTGCTGGCGCTGGTGGCGCAGGGGCTGATCATCCGCTACGACACCAGCGGTTTCCGATCCTCCGGCGGGCTGGCGATCCTGGCGATCGGCTGGGCGTGCCTCTACGGCTATGCCGTGGCCGCGGCGGCGTTCGCCGGCGAGCGCGAGGCGGGGACGCTCCGGTGGCTCGACGTCCTCGCGGTGGAACGATGGCGGCTCTGGCTGGCGAAGTCCTCGTTCGCGGCGGCCTCGACGCTCGCGCTCGCACTCGTCCTGCTGGCGGCCGCGGCCCTGGGGGCCGAGCGATGGGTTGGCCCCACGCCGGCCCAGTACGCGACATCCGTGGTCGTGGTCCTGCTGGGCGTGCTGGGTAGCGGGTTGCTCTGCTCGGCCGTCACGAACAACGCCTCGCTCGCGGCGGTCTTCGCGATCGCGACCAGCCTGCTGGTGATTCCCGCGGTCGAGCGATGGTTCCCGATGGACCGGTACCCATTCACCTCGCCGTGGGTGCTCGGGGCGGTGGCACTGACCTGGGCGGGCTCGTTCCTCTTCTTCGTGCGCTCCGAGCCGCCCGGACGGCGGCGTCCCGAGGCGAAGCGATCCTCGCGAATCACATCGTCGGTCGTGCGGCCCGCCCGGGCCACCCCTCGCGAGGAGATCGCGCGCCCCGCCTTCACGCTGCCAGCCGTCCGGAGCCTCGCGTGGCAGACCCTTCGCGAGGCCCGGGAGTCGCTCGGCTGGCTGACCATCATCGCCTTCGTGATCCCGGCCGTCGTGACCCCGTTGATCGGAGGCTGGGCGGAACTGTGGAGCGTCGACGCGCTGCTCGCGAGCCTGCTGGCCGGCTCCAGCGTCTTCGGCAACGACCTCCGGCGTGGATCGCACCGGCTGCTGGCCAACGAGGGCGTGCGACCGGGGGTGATCTGGACGGTCCGGGTCGCGGTCTGGCTCGCCGTGCTGTTAGGCGTGCTGGTACTCGCGGTCGTCGCCCGGCTGTTCACGCTCTCCCTCACCGGTGGCGGTTCGTTGTTCGGACCGATGATGATCATGGATGCGTCGTGGATCGTCCCGCTCGGGGCGCTCGCGTTCAGCATCCCGGTGCTCTGCGGGATGGTCTTCCGCCGCGCGATCACGGCGGGCGTGGTGGCCATCCTGCTCTGGTTCCTGGCCTGGATCCCCCTGGCCGGCCTGTTCGTCATGAACCTGCTGCCGCCGGCCTTCCTGGTGGCGGCCCCGCTGGCGATCCTCGGCGTGAGCCTGGCCTGGAGCGGCGACTGGCTGGTCGAGCGCCCCGGCGTCGGCCGCTGGCTGCGGCTGGCCGGCTGGTGCGTCGGCTTCTTCGTGGTCACGTTCGCGGCCTACGTGGCGGTCCGGGCGAGCGAGGTCCCGAGACTCGAACCGATGGCCGAGGCGCAGCTCTTCGGCCTCGCGACGCCCACCTTCATCCCGGAGGACGACAACGCAGCCCCCCTCTACCGCAAGGCCTCCGATAAAATCGCGCACATTCCGACAGGCGTCTCCCGGGTGGACGCCGGCGGATCTGCGCCGATGGATGACACACTGCTCAAGTGGCTCGGCCAGAACCGAGAGGCGCTGGACCTGCTCCGCCTGGCCGCCGCCCGGCCGTATTGCCGGTTCGCGGACCTGGAGCAAGCCAACGCGTTCTCCCGGCTGGAGGCCAGCACCGGGCACGTCATCGCGGGGATGTTGCTGGAGGTGTCGATCCGCGACCAGGTGGCGCGAGGCGACCTCGACGGGGCCTGGAAGGACATCGCGGTCCTCTTCCGGATGGCGCGGCACCGGATGAGCAACTCGCCGATCGGGACCGCGAGCAGCGGGCTCCACGACGAGCGACGGGCGCTCCGGCTGGCGATGGCGTGGGCGGCCGACGGCCGGCAGACGACCGCCCGGCTGCGAGCCGCACGGGCCGCCTACCAGGCCATCCCCAGGCCCGATCCCGCCGAGCCGCTCCGAGCCGAGGCCCAGATCCTTCGAAACACCGAGGCCCTCTCGCGCTCGGAGTTCGTGGAGAAAACGCTCCAGATGTATTCGGTTGCGGTGCCGAAAGAGATCGAGCCGATGGAGAAGCTCCGCGTCGACCTGATGACGACCCCGTGGGAACTCGCCCGGTTCGGCCGGGCGTGGAGGATCGTGCTGGGCTGGGGCATCGAGCAAGCGAGGCGTGAGCCCTGGCAGGCCGCCAGGGGCGGTGGGGCCAGTTTGGCATTCCCGATCAGCGGAGACGGGAGGGTGTTCGCGCCGCCGCTGGTGAACTGGATCACCCAGACCACGCCGCTGCTCCAGCGGTTCCTGCCGCCCGTGGACTCATACGCCGTCCTCTGGGACCGCAACGAGGTGGGCCGCCGCGCCCTGATCGCGATCCTCGGCATCCGCGCCTGGCAGCTCGAGCACGGCGGGAAGCTGCCGAGTCCCCTGGAGCAGGTGGTCGCCGATGGTGAGCTTGAAGGGATGCCGATCGATCCTTACGCGCCCAACCGGCCGTTCGGCTACATCCCCGCGTCGGGGCAGAGCCTGCTGCCCCTGGACGACCCGGGAATCCTGTGGGCCGATCAGAACCAGTCGCCGCGGCTTCGGCCCGTGCCCCCGGGCTACCTGCTGTACAGCTACGGTCCCGACGGGGACGACGATCGAGCGGCGCAGAACGACATTCCCCGGACCGGCGGCGACATCATCTTCCCGCTGGCGGGCTCGTCGAACGGCAAGCCGGGGGAAGCCTCTGGACGGAAAGGGAAATGACCACCATGTGTTGTTATTTACAAATCGATAAGAAGAGGTGTGACATTTTCAGAAGCTGGGCGGGGCTCGTTCACCTTCTCCCCGGGGAGAAGGTGGCCCGGAGGGCAATACTGTTCGGCACGAGTTGCATATGAGATCGAAGGAGGGAGCGGCGAAGCAGCCCAGCGCCCGCGCCAGCGGGGAGAAGGTGGCCCGAAGGGGCCGGATGAGGGGTGATCTGCTGGGGCCGATGACGCTGAGGACCCCTCATCCGCCGCTACGCGGCACCTTCTCCCCGCTGGCGCGGGGCGAAGATGACCTCATCCGACGCCAGGTCGGCCCATGAACAAAATTCGTGCCGAACAGTATTGCCCGGAGGGCCGGATGAGGGGGTGCAATCGCCGCGGCGTTCGCCGGCCCTCACCCGGTCCTTCGGACCACCCTCTCCCGCTCGCGCGGGAGAGGGTCGTTCCGGCAGTCCTGTAGGGTCCGCAACTGCGGACCGTCCGATCCCCTCGGCCCGGAGATGGTCCTTCTCTCGCGCGATCCCCGGGTCCGTGACCGGCTCAGAGGATCAGCGGCGACCGCTTCTCGGCCGCCTCGTCCATGAAGGCCTGGACCCGCGAGACGAGGTCCTCGGGGTCCGGGGTGGAGCCTTCGAGGATCAGGGCGTTGGCCAGGAGCTGGAGCCCGCACTGCTTGATGAAGGCGTCGTGCTCGGGATTGGCGCTCAGGCGCGAGAGCCGGCGGATCAACGAGGCGGAGGGATTCACCTCCAGGATCCGCGCCATGTCGGGGAAGTCCTTGTTGGTCAGCTTCATGAGCCGCTGCATCTGCGTGCTCATGCCGCCGTCGGCGTTCACCAGGCAGCAGGGGCTGTCGGTCAGCCGCTTCGACTCGCGGACCTCCTTCACGCGCGAGCCGATGGCCTCGCGGAAGAGCTGGAGCACCCGGGTGAAGCCGCTCGGCCCCCTTCGACTCCTCACCCTCCCCGGCGTCGGCCGCCTTCTCCTCCGTCGGGGCGTCCGGCAGCTCCAGATCATCCGAGTCGATCGAGGTCAGCGGCTTGCCCGAGAACGACACCAGCGCGTTCATCACGAACTCGTCGATCGGCTCGGTCAGGAAGAGGACCTCGAGGCCGCGGCGGCGGAAGATCTCCAGGTTGGGGCTCTTCCGGATGGCCGCGGGGTCGGGGCCGCCCAGGTAGTAGATCCGCTTCTGGTTCTCGGGCATCCGGGCCAGATATTCTTCCAGCGAGACGCGGGCCTCGGGGTCCTCGCTGTGGGACGAGCCGAACCGCAGCAGCTTCGCCAGCCGCTCACGGTTGGCCGAGTCCGTGATGGCCCCTTCCTTGAGCAGGATGCCGTACTGGGCCGTGAACGTCTTGAAGTCGTCGGGCCTGTCCCGGGCGATCTGGTCGAGCCGGTCGAGCACGCCCTTGATCAGCGACGTCCGGATCTTGCGGATCACCGCGTTGTCCTGGAGCGTCTCGCGCGAGACGTTCAGCGGCAGGTCCTCCGAGTCCACCAGCCCGCGGAGGAACCTCAGGTATTCGGGCACGAGGTCCCGACAGTCGCTCTGGACGAGGATCCGCTTTGCGCAGAGGTTCAGGCCGTGCTCGAGCCGGGCGAAGCCGTAGCGCTCGAGATTGGTCGGCGGGCAGTAGAGCACGGCCCGGAACTGGATCGGCGAGTCCACCGCGAGGTGGACGTGCCAGAGCGGGGTCTCCTCCGTGTGGTGCGTCAGGTGCTGGTAGAACCGGGTGTACTGCTCCTCGGTGACCTGGCTCTTGGGCTCGACCCAGATCGGCTTCTGGTCGTTGAGGACCTCGCCGGAGGCCAGCTTGATCGGATAGGGCACGAACGTGGAGTAGCGGCGGATGATCTCCTTGATCCGCCAGGGCTCGGCGAAGTCCTTCGCGTCCTCCTTCAGGTGGAGGACGATCTCGGTCCCGCGCGGCAGGGGGGACTCGGCCGCGGCGACGGAGAAGCTCCCCGTGCCCTCGGACTCCCATTCCCAGCCAGTCTCTTCCTTGTAGCTCCGGGTCCGGACGCTCACCCGGTCCGCGATCATGAAGGCCGAGTAGAAGCCGACGCCGAACTGCCCGATCAGCGAGAGGTCCGCCTTGGCCTTCGCGTCGGTCGAGAGTGCCTTGAGGAACTCGCCCGAGCCGCTGTGGGCGATCGTCCCGAGGTTCGTCACCAGCTCGTCGTGCGTCATCCCGATGCCGCTGTCGCGGATGACCAGCCGGCGCTTCTCGGCGTCCTGGTCGATCACGATCTCCAGCGTCCCCGAGTCGCGGTACGCCTCGTCGGTCAGGGCGACGAAGCGCATCTTGTCGAGCGCATCGGAGGCGTTCGAGATCAGCTCCCGGATCGCGATCTCCCGGCTCTGGTAGAGCGAATGGGAGAGCAGATGGAGGAGCTGCTTGATCTCCGCCTGGAAGCTGAATTCCTGACGATCGGTCGCGGTTGCCATTGTCGGTCGACTCGCCGTGGCCTGCCCCACGCCGCATTGCGTGGGATTCCGGAAGAAGGTGACTTCACCGGGACGTGAAGCAACCTCCGTGCCGCCGCCAGTATCGCTTTCAAGTCATTTTCTAGGAAAGACTTGTGGGCAACATTGGGCGGTCGGCCGGGTCCGTTTCCTGTCAGAATCGGCGGTGCCATGACAAAATGGCAATCGCCACGCGGGCGCGGCCTAGTTGCGATCGTCCCGCGTGGCCTTCGGGAGGAGCTCCTTGCTCAGCACGTAGCGACCGATCTGCTCCCCGAGGGCCAGGCCGGCGGTGTTGTCCGCCATGTAGTGGATCCCGCCATAGATCCGGCTCATGCCCGCCTCCTCGGCCGCCTGCTGGAAGCTTGAGAAGGACCGAGCTTGCAGGTGCTGGGACGGGTCTCCCGTGTCGGTAAAGGCGAAGCGGGTGCCGTAGAACGACTCGAGCACGGTCGCCGCGGCCTCGCTGAACGTGCTGTGCCCGGAGACGTAAGCCGGGAACGGGGGCGTCGGCCAGAGCGGCTGCCATGTGGGGTCGATCGTGCTTTGGATGGCGGTGACGGGCCGCCAGGTGTTGTAGGTGTACTTGGCGTTCCAGGCGGCGATGCCGGCGTCGGCCAGTGCGATGTTCAGGAGGGCGAACATCCGGGTCGTCGTCGCGAGGCCGGTTCGCCGGCTCACGGCGGCGTTCTCGGCGATCTGGTTCCAGTGTCCGGGCGGGTCGAACGTGGGCCCGGTCTGATCGGCCCAGAAATGGGAGAGCGCCGCCTGGTCGGCCGTGCGAATCGTGCTGGTCTTGCCGCCGAGCTCCATCACCTGCTTCAGCTCCGCCGCGTACTGGGCGGAGTCCAGGGCGGGAGGCGGCGGGGGTTGGAACTGGGCGCCGCTGCCCAGCGCGAAGGGGGTCACCTGGCCCCACTGGGGATTCAGGGGGGCGGCGAAGGCCGGAGGCGTGGGCACCCAGACCCCGGGGCCGGGCGTCGCCGTGTACGCGACCTTGGCTTTGGATCCGTCATTGCTTCGGAGCGAGAGGACCTGGTCGGCGACGGCCTGACCCACGGCCAGGCCCTGACGCTTCGCCGGGCCGTTGGGGATGGCGGCGAGGGAGGCCGAGTACTGCGCGTCGAGCATCGGCTTCTCGGCGGGGTACAGGCTGACGAGCGTGGTGTACGCCGCCGAGGCGACGGCGGCCTCGGCGGAGGCCGTCCGGGGCGCCTGCACGATCACGGCGTAAGGCTCGTACTTGCGGTCGATGGAGTTGATCGCGTCGAACATCGCCACCGAGAGGATCGCCAGCTCGCGGGCGCAGTTGGGGGGCGGAGACTTCGTGTCACGGACCGCCTGCAAGGCGACGGAGTTCCAAACGACGGCCTGATTGGCGCGGGTGAGTGTCATCGACGCGGCGGCCGACTCGCCCCTCGCGTCGATCGCCCTGACGGTCAGTTCGGTCTGGCCCCTGGGGCAGAGGAAGCGGAGCGTGTATTGCCCGTCGGCATCGGCGCGCGTCCGGCCGATCGGCGTGATCCGACCGCCCGCGGAATGGCTCGACAGCGAGACCCTGGCCCCCGGCGTGGTCTGGCCGACGAGCGTCACCCGGCCGCCGGCGACGGCCGCGAAATCCCCGGCCGGGCTCGTCGATCGGGCCAGTTGCAGCGTGATCGCGGGTCCGGCCGTCGCGGCGAGGTGCGCCGCGATCGCCGCCTTCGCCCCCGCCGTCGAGAGGAGGGTCCGCGCTTCCAGACCCTCGAGTTGCAGCCGGCGTGTCCTGTGAGTTCTCAGTGGTTCCATGGCTCTTTCTTGTGGGCGGGCAAGGTCAGGCACCAGGGACGCGGAGGGGAGGGCCCGGCGATCCGATCGCGCGACGCGATCCGGAGGATCACGCCCTCGCGGGACGGATCATGCGGGACGGGACCTGCGGAGACGCCGATCGGGCCGTTCCCTCCTTGCGGGACAGCGGACTCGTCGAGAGATCAACCGCGGGGAGATCTCTCACGGCCGAACATGGGGGCCCTTTATAGCACCGCCCTGGCGGCCCCCCGCAGGCTGTCGCCGAGAATCGACAATCCGGGTCGGACGCCGGTCCGTGTGTCTGGATTTTTCACCGAGGGTCGTCGCAGGCCCCCACTGGTCGTCCAGGGAGTCGGCCCCGAAGGCCTGTTGCAACGACTCGGCGACCCTGCGTACCATCCCCATCGGGAAGCTCCTTCTTCCGCCAGGCGTCGTGAGAGAACTCGTCGAGGGATCGGAGCTTCCCGCTTCTCATGGAAGGCCATTCCTCAGGTTCAGCGTATGGGGTTGCGCTCACCCGGGGCCGTCGGCATGCCGCCGGGAGGGGCGTCGGGCCCCGGTTCCACGTCTGCACACTCCTCGGCCGGAAAGGGCGACAATGACACTCGACCGTGCAAGCCAGTCAGGTCCCGGCTGGAGCCGCCGGGCGTTCCTGGGGACGCTGGCCGCCACGCCCGGCATGGCGATCCTGGGCGCCGGGCCCGGCTCGTTGCGCCGCGTCGCGATCGTCGGCGGAGGGATGGCGGGCGTCGCGCTGGCGTGGCTGCTCGACGGGCATCGCGAGGTCCATCTGCTGGAGGCGCGCGACGTCCTGGGGGGGAACGTCCGCGGCGTCCAGGTCGAGGTCGACGGCGTGCCGGTCGTCGTCGACCTGGGGGCGCAGTACTTCCACCCCGGTCCGTACCCGACCTACGTCCGCCTCCTCACCCGCTTCGGGCTGTTCGATCCGGTCCAGAACGTCGCGACGGCGTCTCACGATTTCCCCGCCTCGATCACCGTCGCGGGCCGGGGCGAGCCCCTCCCTCGCTTCCTGTCGCCCCTGCCTCCCGATCGGTTCTGGCAGGTGTTCGAGCCGTGGAACTTCGACGGCCTCTGGGCGTTCGGGCTGGTCTTCTGGGCGGCAGGCCTGCTCGAGGCGTTCGCGGCCGACTACGACCTGACCATGGACGCCTGGTTGCGGTCGCTCGGGCTGTCGCAACGCCAGCGCGAGGAGATCATCTTGCCCTGGGTCGCGTCGCTCTATTCCGGGAGTGTCGAGCAGGCCCGGGGGCTCTCGGCGCGGGCGGCGATGGTCTTCGTCTCGCTCGCCCAGCCGGCCGACCCGGTCGACCCGGTCTCGTACTTCGTGCTCGACCCGGGGATGGGCGAGGTGCTCCGCGTCATGTCCTCGCAGTGCTCGACGGTGAGCTTCCGGACGGGCGCCCGGGTCCAGCGACTGGCCCGCGGGACGCAAGGCGTTTTCGTGGTCCGCACGGACGACGGACAGTCCCTGGAGGTGGATGAGCTCGTCTTCGCGACGCCGGCCCCGGTCACGCGGCAACTGCTGGAAGACCTGCCGGGGACCGATGCCCAGCGGGAGAAGCTGCGGGGGATCGAGTACCACGACGCCCGGCTCGCGCTGCACCGGGATCCCGCCTACGCCCCGGCCGACTCTCGGTACTGGTCGTTCCTCAACTGCGAGCCCGACGGCGCGTTCTGCGAGGCGTCGATGTGGCTCGCCCCGGTCCTCCGGGGCGTCCCCCCCGCGACCTCGTCGCGGCTCTGGAAGAGCTGGATCACGCACCGGCGACAGGCCCCGCAGGAGGTGCTCAGCGAGGCCGCGTTCCGCCACATGCTCCCGACCCCGGCGACGATCCGCGCTCAGCGGGGCCTCCTCTCGCGGCAGGGCCGTGGCGGCGTCTGGTTCGCCGGGGGATACACGCGGCCGTATGACTCGCAGGAGACCGCGTTGCGGTCGGCGATGGACGTCGCCCTGGCCATGCGCGTGTATTCCAACCGCCTGTTCTCCTTGCTGTAAGCACGCCCACGCGACAGCCAGAGCGGTTGCCGTCTGGATGGCGAGGGTCTTCGTAGGGACCGCAATTGCGGACCTCTTCGGTCATCCTCCTGAAGGCGTCCGCAATTGCGGACCCTACACGGGCAACCGGAAACCGCTCTGGCGAGGCAGCCTCACCGCGGGATTCCCAGGCCCGGCGGGCGAGCGTCGGCCCGCGTGGCCGGCGACGGCTTCGCCTCCCGCGTTGCCCGAGGCGGGAATCAGCCCCCTGGTCCGTCTGCAGCGGTGAAACAGCAGCAGTAGCCGGGCCTCGGTGGAAGGTCGGGAGGAGCCACGCCGCGACCCTCCCCCCGGGCGACTTGCTCGAGCGGTCCGGGATCCCTTGTTGCATTCGGACCATCATGACGCCTAGATTGATCCCCGACGTACGTGGTCGTCCACCCCGAAGGCCCGGCCGGGGCGTTGCCGTCGCGACCACCCCCGGACCCGAGCCGGCCCGCCCCGCGAGAGGAGTCCGACGATGACGCGACCACGATCTCGCCTCGCTGCCCGGTCGAGAAACCCATGGGGTCACTCCACGTCGAGGCAGGCGCGCCCGGCCATCGAGTCCCTGGAAGACCGGATCGTGCTCGACGGCGGCCTGGCCGACCTCGCGATGATGTCCGCCACCACTCCCGACTCGCGGAGCGTGACCTTCGGCTATGGCGTCACGCTGCCCGGATCCGACCTCGAAGTGACGGCCGAGGTCGCCTTCTTCCGGTCGTCCGACCGGGTGTACGACCCGGCCGACGACGTGCGGATCGAAACCCAGGTGCTCACACTCGCTCTCGGCGAGCACACGCTCGGTGTCCCGTTGCCGGAGGCCCTGGCGATCGATCCATCGCGCCCTTACGTCCTGGCGGTCGCCGACCCATTCAGTGAGATCGACGAGGCCGACGAGGGGAACAACACGGCGTCGTTCCGCATCCTCACCATCGGCGCCGTGTCCCACGGGTTCGAGCTCTTCCCCGGCGACTCGGCCTGGGTCGACGACATGGCCCGGTCCCTCGAAGACGTCGGCTATGACGTCGGCATCGCGTTCCACTGGGACGCCATCAGCGCCCTGCCGATCCCGGGCATGACGAGCCTCGCCGGCTGGCAGCTCACAGGCCAGGTCGTCGACGCGGTCTCTTCCCTGGGCCCGCAAACCAGTCCCGGCGACGTGATCGCCCTCCACCTGATCGGCCACAGCCGGGGCTCGGTCGTCATCAGCCAGGCGGCGCTCGACCTCGAGTGGCTCGAGGAGCTGCTGCCCGGGCTCGCCCCGCTGAAGGCCGGCCCCCTCAAGCTGACCTTCCTCGACCCGCACCCGGCGAACAACGCCTACAGCGGCACGCTCTACAGCGCCGCCCCCAACCAGTTAGGCCAGATCGGGACCTCGCTCTACAACTGGTTTCAGTCGGGGATGCTGGACCCAAATGTGGTCGTGCCGGCGTCCGCCGACTGGGCCGAGGTGTATTACCAGCGCACCAGTTACATGAGGGCCGTCACGCCGACCGAGCAGTTATTCCTCCTCTGGGGCCAAGACGAGCAAGACATCGAGGTGCGGGCCCCGGAGACGACGGTCCTGACCTCGCGGGATCTCACCGACACCGCCGAGAATCCCGGCGTCCCGAGCCATTTCCTTGTCCACGACTGGTACCAGGAGACCATCGTCCCCACGCTCGGCGGCTCCTCGTCCGTGGAGCAGGCCGGGGGCGTGGCGTCGACGGCGTCCGTGATGGCGACAGGCCGGACGTCCGCCGTCCTCCCTCAAGGGGCCTTCGATCGGGATTTCCTGGGGATCTTCGACCTCGGGATGACCCACGTCAAGCGCGACGAGATTCGCTTCAAGGGTCGTGACCGGGTGAGTCCGGTCCTCTGGTGACGACTGGCGAGCGATCCGGCAACGGAGGGGCGAGTGGACCACCCGCCCCCCGGTCGAGACGCACGAATCGGTCCGCGGTTGCGTGCCCGACGAGGATGAGCCGGACGCAGGGATCCGCCGTCAGGCCGCGGGGCCGAGCAGGTCCTTCACGGCGTTGCGCTCGGGGAGGCCGGTGCAGGATCGGCGCCTCGATGTCGGATCCTGAGATCCTGCCAGTTCAGGAACAGGCCGGGAATCACTTCCTGTCTCCGCATGCGTGACTCCGTTCCTGCTCGGGAACGTCGGGAAGTGATTCCCGGCCGATTCCTCAGCGAACCGCGGCATCCATCACCGCGTTCCGAGGAGGGCCAGGAGCGGGAGCAGATGAGTCCGCGATCTGGCCGGGTGCCTTCTTCAAGAACTCGAGGACCACGCGATTGTGTCGGAAGTACTCGTCAAAGACATCCTCACTCACCCCCACGGCCCGGCAGCAAGGGTAAATGAGTTTCCACCTGGCAAGTCCCTCGTCCACCGACGTTCTCAGACCCCACGGCGCCTTCATTTCGAGGAAAGCGGCAACGGAGAGAAGGTGCCGCTTGCAGAATATCAAGAAACTGGATTGACACGAATAATTCATTATTAGATGATAATAAATTGCAATTAAAGAAACATCTTTGTCTTGATTGGATATTTTATTTATAACTGAGCATATTCTCAACGCAAACTTATGATTTCTCATTAGTAAAAGTACCAGTTCGGCGAAGAAGGCGAGGGACTCCGGGTAGAACCAGAGATGCGCCAGATCGAGTCTCGCGGTGTTGCAGATCCCCGAATCCGCGCCGAACTGCATTCGAGGACCTTCGCCTCCGCGCTCGACCCGGGGGATCGACGAAGGCTCGGGATCGTGCAGGAACAGGAAGTCGTGCCACGCCTTGCCCGCAAGCACCTGGGCCGTGAGGTACTCCATGAACGACTTGTGGGCGAACCGGAATGTCCCCGTCTTGCTCAGGTCGACGGCGAGCAGGCCGCAGGAGCGGACGTCGGTCTTGACCGAGTCCATGCCGTGGGTGGACTGCTTGATCCTCCGATTCAAGGGCTCGGCCAGGGAGGGCCCCGGTGGCGGGCCGGTCGAGACCTCGTCGGGGATGGCCTCGCAGAGGAGCTCGATTGCCTCGTCGAGCTGCTCGGCCGTGATCTGGTTGGGCAACCGGCGTGCGGCCATGTAGGCGGCCACCCCTTGCATGAAGTAGCTCCGCTCCGCGGCGGTCAGGAACATGAAGTTCGGGCTTCCCTCCGTCTTGCTCTCCTGACGGGCCTCACTGCGGCGGATGAAGAGGTCCATCACGACGGCCGAGTTGATCCCTGATTCGCGTTCGCCCAACCGCTCGCTCGTCCAGATGAGCCCGACGATGTAGAGGAGCGAGGGCCGCCCGATCACCTCCCGGAACTTGGCGTCCCGCTCGGCCAGCGAGCAGATCTGGGCGCAGGTGCGCTCGTCGAGCCGCCTGAGCGCCTCGCGGATCTGCCGGAGGTCGAAGGGCATCAGGTAGACGGGCTCGCAATAGGGGCGGCCCGCCGCGGAGCGATCGATCCGCAGCGCCCGGTCGCGTTCCTGATTGTCGAGGAAGAAGTTGGGGCGGCCCGTGATCAGGAGCTTCGATTTCGGGCCGCAGAGCCGCCAGAGCGCCAGGAAGTGCTCGGTCCGCCGGGCCGCGTCGCCGACGAGGTCCATCTCGTCGAATCCCTCCAGGATCAGGAGCAATCGCCCCGCCTCGTTGAGCTTCTCGAGCGACTCCGCATCGACCCGGTTCTGGTTCGCCCAGATCCCCAGGATGTCGCGCGGGGTCATGCTCCGCGGGCTGCGCCCTCGTAGCTCGATGAGGATCGGGATCCGTGGCGGGCCGCCCTCCCGGTTGATCAGGCGATAGGCGAACATCAACGAGAAGGTGCTCTTGCCCTGGCCATACTCGCCGAGGAGGGCGATCTGGCGTCGCGACGGATCGGTCAGCCAGGATTCCAGGTAGGCCTCCAGGTCCGCCCTGCGGTCGGCGTCCTCCCAGATGCGGTAGTCCGAGACGACATACATGTCCTTCAGGGTGAGATCGGACTCGGGCAGCGTGTCACGCTCGACCCGGCGGCGGATGCGGTTGAAGTAGTCCCGGAACTTCACCAGGCCGTCGAGCAGTGAGGCCTCCGTGACGATGGAAACCGGCTGCCCCCGGACGGTCTCCTCTCGCGCCTGCCCGTCGCGCACGGCGACGAGGAACTCCGTCCGGTCGGGCTCCCCGGCCCGGGCACCCGGGAGGCTCCGGACATACTCGAGGAACGCGCCGAGGCTCGCCTCGTCGGGCTCCTCGTCGGGGCACAGGACGGCCACACGCCCTCCGGTCCTGGCGTTACGGCCGACCCAGCAATGCCGGTTGCCGTGCCAGTCGCGATCCTCATCGTACTCATCGTCGGGTCGCCTCATCCCGATGAGTCGCATCGCCTGCGTCGGCCAGTCCTGCGGCCATTCCGGGAACGCGACCGCCGGAAGCGGAGGTCTTGCCCGGGCGGTGACCGCCAGCTTGCGCCGCCGCTTCTGTTCATTCCAGACCGCCAGCTCATCGGCCGCGGACTGCCAGAATCGAGGCGAGGCACCATTCTTCCGGAATTGCTGCTCGTCCAGGCTGATCAGCCCGTCCCAACGCCGATGAGCCACAAAGAGGAAGAGGAAGACCCCGAGAGGCAAAAGGAACAAAGAGAGATATCCCCAGCCGCTCAATCGGTGAACGGAGGCCGGGAATCCGAAGAGTGCGCGAACGATCCCAAAGGCGAGTCCCCAGGGAGTCGCACCCGCCAGGGCCGAGATCAACGCGAGGACCCCGCTCCCCCCGATGGCGTACGCGCTGGCCAGCGCGAAACGCTCCCGCGTGAACGACGGGCGGTTGGCCCAGACGTGGGCCGGCCACAGGAAGAGGAGGAGCACGCCCGGGACCGCGAGGGCAACGGTCTTCTGCCAGTTCGTCAGCGAAAGCGCGTGGACGTTGACCGCCTCGGTCCCCCCGGCTGCCAGCAGCCAGATGAGCCAGGCCTCCAGCAGCCCCAGAAAGAGCCCGAGCGCCTTGAGACCCGGAGGGAAGACGGCGGGCGGTGGGCCCTCGTCCGCCGCAGCGGATGCGGATTCGTCGGGACCGACGTCCTGGCCGGCTGGCGTCGCGGCCGTGAGGACCGGAGGGGGCTCGGCGTCGTGGTCCTTCGCCCCAAGGAGCGTGAGCAGGCGGCCCCACTCGCGGCGATACGCCTTCGCGGTCCACCGCAACGGGACGAGATCCTCCAGCCAGCGCGGCAACTCCGTCTCGCGGTAGAGCAGCGGAATCAGGCCCGACCGCGCCCCCGAGGGATCGCGGAAGCGGGAGAGGAGGCTCTCGAAGTGGATGAGCCGGTCTCCGACCAGGTAATCCGGCGAGATCACGCAGAGGGCATGGCGGCTCTCGCGGCCGGCGCGTTCGATCTCCTCGATGATGTTCCGGCCCGGGACGAAATCCTCGACGTCGAGCATGACCCGCAGGCCGGCCTTCTTCAGCGCGGGGTACAGCTCGTCCTGGACCCAGATCTCGTCCGGCTCCTTCTTCCGGTAGCTGATGAAGACGTCGTACTCGTAAGCGGGCGTCTCTGCCATGGGCCCCCGGCCCCTCGCTGAGCGGGTCGCAGACGGGCGTCGGGGCGGAATCGCATCGGCCCGAGTCACGGGAGCAGGCCGACCTCCGCCCCCCCTCACGGTCTCGATTGTACGAGCCGCGAGGCGGGAAGCCAGAGGCTCCGGCCGACACTCCCATGCGCACGGGCCGACCTCGTGGCCGCGGGCAGATCGGGCGGTTCGCCGGCGGCTGTCAGGCCGAGGGGCCGAGCAGGTCCTTCACGGCGTCGCGCTCGGAGATCAGCTCGGCGGCCGAGGCGTCCAGGCGCTTGCGGGCGTCGTCGTCGATGGGCAGGCCCTGGACGATGGACCAGTGGCCGTTGCCCTTGGACACGAGCGGGAAGCTGTAGATCAGGCCGGCCGGGATGCCGTAGCTGCCGTCCGAGACGACGCCGGCGCTGAACCAGTCGCCGGAGGGCGTCGGCACGTGCAGCGAGCGGACGGTGTCCAGCGCGGCGTTCGCCGCGGAGGCGGCCGACGAGGCGCCGCGGGCCTTGATCACGGCCCCGCCGCGCTTGGCCACGGTCGGGATGAAGGTCTCGCCGAACCACGTCGCGTCGGAGATCACGCTGGTGACCGGCGCGCCGGAGATCTCGGCGTTCTTGTAATCGGGGTACTGGGTGTCGCTGTGGTTGCCCCAGATCGCGACCTTCTTCACCGCGGCCACGGGCACGCCCGCCTTCTGGGCGAGCTGCGAGGCGGCACGGTTCTGGTCCAGCCGGGTCATCGCGAACCAGCGGTCGGCCGGGACCTTCGGGGCGTGCGACCTCGCGATCAGGCAGTTCGTGTTGCAGGGGTTGGCCACGGCGAGCACCCGGACGTTGGGGCCGGCGGCGTCGTTGATGGCCTTGCCCTGGCCGGTGAAGATCGGGCCATTCGCCCGGATCAGGTCGGCCCGGCTCATGCCGTCCTTGCGGGGCAGGCCGCCCACGAGGATGACCCAGTCGGCGTCGGCGAACGCCTCCTCGGCCTTGTCGCTGGCCTTCGCGTCGGTCAGCAGCGGGAAGGCGCAGTCGTCCAGCTCCATGAGCGTCCCCTTGAGGGCGGGGAGCGCCGGGGTGATCTCCAGCAGCGAGAGCGCGACCGGCTGGTCGGGACCGAAGACCGCGCCCGATGCGAGCCGGAAGAGGAGGGCGTAGCCGATCTGGCCTCCGGCGCCGGTCACGGCCACGCGAATGGGTGTCGTCATCGTCGTTGTTCCTTTCCTTCGATCTCGGTTCTCGAACGGGTCCGCATCGCGTCTCCCGGGCCGGGAGACGCCCGTCATTCGGGGGTTCGTGGCAGCGGATCGAGCCGCTCGCGCGGCTCCGCCGGGCGAGGTACCCCGGCCCGCGCCGGGGCCGCTCGCAGCTTGGCGAGCATCAGGGCCATCTCCCGCGGGAGGTGCCGGGCGCCGGCCAGCAGCACACCGCCGGCGATCGCCAGGGCGGGTACCGCCGTCAGCAGCGCGGCGCTGAGGTTCTCGGGGTCGTGCCCCGGCTGCGCCTTCGGGACCGCGCCGATCGCGGCGAGGGCCGACCCGAACGGCGTGGCCATGGAATCCGGCTGGCCGAAGGTGTCGGCGATCCAGCCCATGAGCGTCGGCGACCAGATGTCGCCCAGCAGGTGGGTCGCCGCCAGGGCCACGGCGCAGGCGACGGCCCGCATGTTCGGCATCACCACGTTGGCGATGATCGCGTAGCAGGGCCCGGCGTTCGTGAACGTGAGGGCGATCGCCGCGAAGATCCCCAGCCCGATCGCCGCCGGGGCCTTCCCGAAGATCGCCAGCAGGACGAACGGGATCGCGCCGAGCATCGCCAGGCCGGGGACCAGGAACAGCGCCCGGGGATTGACCCGGCCGTAGCGGTCGGCCAGCCAGCCGCCGACGGCCATGCCCAGCGCCATCGCCGCGGGCACGGCGATCGTCAGCCAGGTGCTGACCCGCGCGGCGGGCATCTCGTGGACGACCGTCAGGAAGGTCGGCAGCCAGTAGATCAGCCCGGCGATCGCGAACATGGAGAACGCCAGCCCGAACACCGAGTAGGTGTAGGAGGAGTTCACCATCAGGTCGATGTAGTCCTCGCGGCTGGGCCCGATTCGCTCGTGGAGCCGGAGGCGGCTCTCCTCGACGCCCTCGCTGGCCCCCCGCGTCGGGTCCGGGAGCGAGAGGGCCAGCAGGGCCAGCACGAGGCCGGGCGCCCCCACGATAAGGAAGGCGGTCTGCCAGCCGGCGGCCCTCGCGAGCGCAGCCCCGCCGCCCAGGCCGATCGCCGCGCCGAGCGGCATGGCCAGGTAATAGGCCGCCAGCACCCGGGCCCGCATGCCGCGCGGGAAGAGGTCCATCAGGAGCGTCAGGGCGATGACGCCGAAGGTCGCCCCGCCGACCCCAACTGCCACGCGGGCCGCGACGAACTGGTCGTAGGACCGGGAGAGCCCGGTTGCCACGGTGGCGATGCTCCAGACGGCGATCCCCACCGCGATCAGCCGGGGGCGTGAGAAGCGATCCGCGAGATAGCCGGCGACCGGGCTCCACCCGGCGAAGCTCAGCAGCAGCACGGTGGCCAGCCAGCCGGCCTGCGAGTCGCTCAGCCCGAGGTCCCCGCCGATGGACCGGACGACCGCCGGGAGCATCCAGCGGTCCAGCGAGTCGAGCAGGTGGACGACGAAGAGGATCGCGAAGAGGCCCCAGGCCCATCGCTGGGCGACCGCCCCGGGGCCCGGGTAGGGCACCTCGGCCGGGCGTGGGGCCGGAGCTGAACCACTGCCAGAGGCCGACGACTCGCTGCCCTGGGTCACCGATCTGCGTCTCCCGGTGCCAACCGCCCCCCGGGCTCCGTGCCAGGGGTCCGGCCTCGCCTCCCCAACGTCCCGGGTGCCGGCCGCCCTGGCCGATCGATGGCCGGTCCCCGCGAACCCTGCGGAGGGAACCAAGGCGATCGTACGCCAGGGTCGGCGAGTCGTCCAGGGGGCACCATCCTCCCCGAACGTTCATGAAGGTGGTGCGGACTCAGGGCCCCGGGCCCGACCGGGCAGCGGCAGCGGCGGCCCGGTCGTGGGCCCCGCACGGGACGCGACGGATCCGTTCGGGGACGCGACCGGGGCACAGGGCCAGGGTCCGGGGGCCCGCTCCCTGGTCGGCCGGTTCGCGCGACGGCCGCGCAGCCCCGTCCGAATCGCGCGAGGGCCTGACGGCCGAGCCCGGGCCGTGACTCCGGGTGTCCGCGGCGCCCCGCCGCCCGGGCACGTTGCGGCCCCGCCCCCGGAAGGGCGAGGATGAATCCACGGGCGGTAAGGGAGGCGTGTTCCTGCACCCTCCGGATCCCGCCATGGCCTTCCCGGAGTCCACCGATGGTCGTCCAGAAGTCCCTCGCCCGCCGCACGCGCGGGCACCGCGACATGCATGACCTGACCGGCGAACTGGAGCAGCTCGTGCGGGAGTCGGGCATCCGCCAGGGGATCGCCTCGCTCTGCAACGTCGGGAGCACGGCCGCCCTGGGCGCGATCGAGTTCGAGCCGGGCCTCCCGGAAGACCTCCCGGAGTTGCTCGACCGGCTGATCCCCCCCGGCCGCGACTACGGCCACGAGCGCGCCTGGCACGACGGCAACGGCCACTCCCACCTGCAGGCGACCCTCCTGGGCCAGAGCCTCACGGTCCCGATCCAGGACGGCCGCCTCGTCCTGGGCACCTGGCAGCAGGTCTTCCTCCTGGAATGAGACGTGCGCCCCCGCGACCGGACCGTCGTCGTGACGATCCTCGGCGAATGACCGGATCCTCGGACGGGCCGCCATGCCCCTTGACGCGAAGATGATTGACGCGTAAACTATTGGCGTGTGAGCAAAGGGAGGTCTGATCGGGAGGTCAGGCGATGGGACCGGGAAAGCTCGGGCGCGAGATCGGCAAGCGTCGGCCGTTCGGGGATCCGCGGGAGGAGGCCCTGCTGAACCTCTTGCGGACGCATGACCAGGTGCAGATCCGCCTCACCCGGCTCTTCCGGGACTTCGGGCTGACCCCGTCGCAGTACAACGTGCTGCGGATCCTGCGGGGCGAGGGGACGCCCTTGCCGATCCTGGAGATCGCCAGCCGGACGGTCACCGTCGTGCCGGGGATCACGGGCCTGATCGACCGCCTGGAGCGAGCGGGCCTGGTCCGTCGCGAACGCTGCAGCGAGGATCGTCGGGTCATCCACGTCGCCCTCACCGAGGGCGGGACGGACCTCCTCGGCCGCCTGGACCGGCCGCTGGCCGACCTCCAGTCGCGGGTGCTCGCACACATGACCGTCGCGGAACTGAAGACCCTCAGCCGGCTCCTGGAGAAGGTCCGGGAATCGGCCGCGGGAGATCCCTCGTGATCTTCGTCGCGCTTTAGTTTACATATCAATCATTTGCACGTCATCTGACTGAGGTCGGGGCGTGCTCCAACCCAGGGAACGTTAACATGATCCGGATCAGGCCGGCCGACGAGCGGGGCCACGCCGATTATGGCTGGCTCAAGACGAGCTACAGCTTCTCCTTCAACACCTATCACGACCCGGCGCACATGGGGTTCCGGACGCTCCGGGTGATCAACGAGGACGTGGTTCAGCCCGGCCAGGGCTTCGGCATGCACGGGCATCGCGACATGGAGATCGTGACGTACGTCCTCTCCGGCGCGCTGGAGCATCGCGACAGCCTGGGCAACGGGGGAATCCTCCGCGCGGGGGAGTTCCAGCGGATGACCGCCGGCACGGGCATCCGCCACAGCGAGTTCAATCCGTCGGCGGACGAGCCGCTGCACCTGTACCAGATCTGGCTCTTCCCCGAGCGCCCGGGTCTGACGCCGGGCTACGAGCAGAAGGCCGTCGAGCCGAAGGGGCACGGCCGCTTCCGGCCGATCGCCACGCCCGACGGCCGCGACGGGTCGTTGCGCATCCACCAGGACGCCGAGATCGCGATCGCCACGCTGGAGCCCGGCACGACGGCCACCTTCCCGATGAAGCCAGGACGCCACGCCTGGGTCCAGGTGGTCCGGGGATCGCTGAGCCTGAACGGCCACGCCCTGAAGGCCAGCGACGGGGCGGCCGTCAGCGACGAGTCCGCGCTCGAGTTCGCGGCGAGCGAGCCGGCGGAAGTGATGCTCTTCGACCTGGCCTGATCCGAAGTGCCCGCTCCGGGGGCAAGGTGGACGATGGACGGGCCACCTCGCCACCGGTGTCCCTGGTCCGAGCTGCCCTCGATCGTCACAACTTCTGGACCTTCTCGGATCCGAAGCTACAACAGGAGCAGATGATTCGGTCCATGGCAATCCGACCCGAGATCGAGGCCATGCGGTTCCTGATCGCCGAAAGTGGAGCGGCTCGCCGGCCCCGGCGAGGACCTTGCATGTGTCCCCCGGCAGAGGAACCGACGTGCATCGATCGTGAAACCACAGACCAGCAAGGAGTGATCCCGATGTTGCCCACGAAGAATGACCTCCCCGAGTCGACCCGGGCCGCGGTGGTCAAGATGCTGAACCAGCGCCTGGCGGAGTCCATCGACCTCCAGCTGCAGGCGAAGCAGGCGCACTGGAACGTCCGGGGGCCGCACTTCTACCAGCTCCACAAGCTGTTCGACCAGGTCGCGGAGGAGGCCTCGGAGTTCACCGACCTGATCGCCGAGCGGGCCTCGGCGCTGGGGGGCGTCCCGGACGGCACGCCGCGGACGGTCGTCGACCGCTCGAAGTTGCCGGCGTACCCGACGACGATCCATGACGGGATGGAGCACGTCCAGGCACTATCCACCTCCCTGGCCACCTTCGCCAGGTCGGTCCGGACCGGGATCGACGAGGCCGCCTCGGCCGGCGACGCCGACACCGCGGACCTCTTCACCGAGGTGTCGCGCGAGGTCGACAAGCTGCTCTGGTTCGTCGAGGCTCACCTCCACGCGAAGAACTGAGGAGTAGGCTGGGAATCACTTCCCGACATCCCCGAGCAGGAGGAACGGAGTCACGCATGCGGAGACAGGAAGCGATTCCCGGCCTGTTCCTGAGCGCGACCGGACGAAGCGATCGCCGACGCGTCAGCCCAGCGACTCCACGGAGCCGCGGGCCTCGGCGAACTTCCCGGCGAGCCGGTTCCTCGACCGGGCGAGGCCGCCGATCAGGGTGAGGGCCCCGATTGCCGCGGCCCCCAGGGCCAGCGGCTTGAGCGCGGGGTGCCACTCGAAGGTGCGGGTGTAGAGGCTGGTGGACCTGGCCTCCTCGCCGTAGCGGCCTCGCACGCGCCGCGGGCCCGGCGGCGGCTGGAACAGGTTGTCCGGCTCGACCTGGGGCCGTTCGGCCACCTGCTCCTTGAAGATCTTGCCGATTCGGGTCAGGCACCAGTCGGTGAACGACGGGCTGAGCCGCTGCATCAGGTCGAACAGCTTGCCCGTCGCGCCGATGAAGATGTCGCGGCGGGGGTGCTCCGCGGCGAATACGATCGATTCGGCCACGATGCGGGGGTCGAAGATCGGCCGCGGCGGCGCCAGCTCCGCGCCCAGCTTCGACCTGGCCTGCTCGAACAGCGGGGTGTTGATCGCCGGGGGTGCGATCATCGTCACGTGGTACTCGCCCGGCTCGCGCCGGAGTTCCAGCCGCAGCCCCTCGCACAGCGCCTTCACGCCGTGCTTGGTCGCGCAGTAGATCGTCTTGAGGGGGATCGTCCGCACGGCAGCGACCGAGCCGAGGCAGATGAAGGCCCCGCCGCTTCATGTACGGCAGCGCCGCCGTCACCCCGAAGATCTGGCCGAGCAGGTTGACCCGGACGATCCGCTCGATCTCGGTCGCCTCCACGCTCCCCCCGATGGCGACCCCGGCATTGTTGACCCAGGTGTCGATCCGGCCGAAGCGGTCCGCCGCGACCCGCGCCAGGTACTCGACCTGCGGCCAGTCGGTGACGTCGGTCGGCCCGGCGAGCGCATGGCCGCCGGCCCGCTCCACCTCGGCGGCGACCTCGCCCAGCGCATCGGCGTCCCTCGCGGCGAGGACGACCGACGCGCCCCGCTCGCCGAGGAGCCTTGCGGCCTCGCGGCCGATCCCCGAAGACGCCCCGGTCAGGACCACGACCTGCTCGTTCAATGCCCTGGGCATGGCACGACTCTCCTGCGAAGCGGCTCCGATCGCCATCCGCACGTCGAGAATGCAGCAAGTTGTGGACCGCCGAACGGACCCATCGGCCGCGATCGAGCCGCGGGACGAACGTTGCGCCTGGTGGCACACGGCTTGCTCCGTCTGCTTCACTGCCGCCGAGGACGCCCAGTGCGAACAGGAGACTGGTATGAACCTCGCCTTGAAGCCGCGGCATGCTGGCCCGCGGCGGCCGGCGGGCGTGATCCCCCGGACGCCACTATACAAAATATGATCCCATGACAACATTTCCAGCAGGCGTGGTGGCCGGACTGGTCGGCACCTCGGCGATGACGGCGACCCTGTTCGCGGACCGGTTCGCCGGCGGGATGGAAGGGGAACTCCCCCCGCGGAAGGTCGCACGGAGGGCCGAGGAGTCGATCGGCGTCCGGGATGATCTGTCGCGGCCCGCCTTCGAGGCGAGCTGGCTGGCCCAGCATTTCGCGTACGGCACGGCGGCGGGTCTCGCCTACGAGCTGGCCTGGCACCGGCTGAGGCTGCCGGAACCCTTGCCGTCCGGCCCCGCTTACGGCCTGGCCCTCTGGGCCATCGGGTATTCCGGCTGGCTGCCGCTCATGGGCCTGTACCCGCCGCCGAACCGGGACTCCTCGCGGCGAGTCGCCGGCATGATTGCCCACCACCTGGTCTACGGCACGGTCGTTGCGATGACGGCCTCATTCCTGAGGCACCAGCGGCGTTGAGGGCCCGGCCCGACGTCTCCACGACTCATCGGCAGGAATCAGCGCAACATGGACAATCACCCGGATGAGCCGACCGAGCAGCCGTCGCCGCACCAGCCACCCGGGTCGCCGTCGCCCGCCCTCGTCGCCGCGAAGGCCACCGGGGCGGGACACGACTACTGGGCCGCCGAGGGGGCGGGCTTCTCACGTGAGGATCAGGACGCGCTGATCCACTTCCTGCTCACGTACTCGCCCCCCCGCCCACCCTCACCCGCCGGGCCGCCCGCCGGCGCGCTGTCGTCGCGACCATGACCATCAAGGAGACGCAGCCATGACGTACCGGACCGGAGTGAAGTGGATGGCCGCCCTCGGGATCGCCGCGGGCGCGGGGGCCGCGGCAGCCGCGGCGATCCGCGCGGCGCGGCGGATCGACCTCCGCGACAGGGTGGTCATCGTCACGGGAGGGAGCCGCGGGCTCGGCCACACCATCGCCGAGGAGTTCCTCCACCGTGGGGCCAAGCTGGCGATCTGCAGCCGTCACCGCGACGAGCTGACCAGAGCCGAAGAGGATTTCCGCCGCCGAGGGGGAGACGTGCTGGGCGTGACCTGCGACCTGATGGAGCGGACCCAGGCCGAGGCCTTCATCGCGAAGGTCCTGGACCACTTCGGCCGGATCGACATCCTCGTGAACAACGCGGGTCAGTGCTTTGTCGGGCCGGCCGTCGAGCTGACGCCCGAGGACCTGGACCATGCCCTCCGCGGCATCTTCTGGTGCCAGTACTACCCGACCATGGCCGTCCTGCCGCACATGCGGTCGCGGCGGTTCGGGCGGATCGTCAACGTCACGTCGATCGGGGGCAAGGTCCCGACCCCGCACATGGCGGCCTACAACACCGCGAAGTACGCCTCGACGGGCTGGTCGGAGACCCTGGCGGTCGAGCTTGCGAAGGAGGGCATCCGGGTGAGCACCGTCACGCCGCCGACCTTGAAGGACGGGGCCCTGATGCCGGTCCACTTCAACGGCCGGGCGGAGGAGGAGCTCCTCTGGTTCGGCCGCTCGCTGACCTCTCCCCTGCGGGCCACCGACCCGCGGCGTGCGGCCCGCGCCGTGGTCGAGGCGGCCGAGTACGGCGACCCCCAGACCGCGGTCTCGCCGCTCTCGTGGATGATGCAGCGGGCTCACGGGCTGGCCCCGAACCTGATGACCCCTCTGCTGTCGCTGGTTGACCGCTTCTACCTCCCCGACCCCGGCCCCCCGGGTCGTACGTCGAGGATGGTCCTCGGGTCCGAGATCGCCGCGCGGGACCCCGACCGGCGCATCCAGTCGGCCGCCTCCAGGGCCATCGACGATGCCGCGAAGTACCGCCCGGCCGCGGTCTGAACGTCTGGCCGGAGTTGGACTTCACCTCCGTGGCCATCGCCCCACCCACCAGGGGGGAGGGGATCGTCATGAAAGCCCTCTCACCTCGTGGGGGAAGGTTGGGTGGGGGGCAGGTGAGGTGAAGTGAAACAGTGACCATACGATTAAGGCACGCGGCGTGCAGACACCAGGGCCGAGGTGGGCGCATGGCCGCCCAGGGAATCCGCCACGACACGAGCAACCGAATTTGAAAGGTCCTTCATGGCCGCGCAAACGAAAGATCGTCCCAGGGGTCCCATGCCCCCCGAGCAGCAGGAAGGGCAGGGGATCGAGGCCGAGATGGGGCAGAAGCCCCAGTACAAGGCGCCCAATTACCGAGGGGCCGACAAGCTGAAGGACAAGGTCGCGCTCATCACCGGCGGCGACAGCGGCATCGGCCGCTCGATCGCCGTGCTCTACGCCCGCGAGGGGGCCGACGTCGCGATCATCTACCTCGCCGAGGAGCAGCAGGACGCCGAGGAGACGAGGAAGGCGGTCGAGGAGGAAGGCCGCAAGTGCTTGCTCCTGCCCGGCGACGTGACCAATCCGGACTTCTGCCAGGACGCCGTCGACAACACGGTCAAGGAGTTCGGCAAGCTCGACATCCTCGTCAACAACGCCGCCTACCAGATGCAGCAGGACGAGTTCGAGAACATCAGCCTCGAGCAGTTCGACAGGACGTTCAAGACGAACATCTACGGCTACTTCTACATGGTCCGGGCCGCCCTGCCGTACATGAAGGAGGGGGGCAACATCATCAACACCGGGTCGATCGCCGGGATGCGCGGGACCGCCCGGCTGATGGACTACTCGGCGACCAAGGGGGCCATCCACGCCTTCACCAAGTCGCTGGCGCAGAACCTGGTGAAGCGCGGGATCCGCGTCAACTGCGTGGCCCCCGGGCCGGTCTGGACGCCCTTCATCCCGATGTCCGAGCCGGCGCACCAGGTGGCGCAGCATGGCGAGAAGACGCCCATGGGGCGGCCGGGACAACCGGAGGAGATGGCCCCGGCGTACGTCTTCTTCGCCTCGGAGGCCGACAGCAGCTATATCACGGGCGAGGTCCTGACCCTGCTCGGCGGGGAGACCACGACGGGCTGAGCCGACCCCTCGCCCGCGACAGCGGGAGAGGGTGGCACGAAGTGCCGGGTGAGGGCCGCCGCGGGCCACGGCGTGCGTACCCCCTCATCCGCCCCTCCTCCGAACCCTCGCCCGCGACAGCGGGAGAGGGTGGCACGAAGTGCCGGGTGAGGGTCGGCGACGGCCGCGGCGGACGGGATCCCCCCTCATCCGCCCCTCCGGGGCACCTTCTCCCTCGAGGGGAGAAGGTCCAGGGACCCCTCGCCGGGAGGAATGTCCGGGTAAACCGTGGCCCCTCGCTGAGTGTAGTCCGTCCGAAGTCCGTTGCCGAACGACCACGAGGTGGCTGGGGCCGCGGGACCGGGATCCGAGGACGGACACCATCCACCCCGAGATGCCGACCTCAGCTCGAACAGACTTCGGACTCACCACACCAGCGGACACGCGGCCTGGATCGTTCGAAAGGCTCGTGCGCCTCGTCTCCGTGGAATAGGATGGGAATCGCGTCGTTGCGTCCTCCCCGATCCTCGTCCCGTGTGGAGCCGGCCCGTGCCCGCGGACAAGCGCCCCTTCCTGCTCGCCCTGGTGTCCTGCCTGTTCGTCGTCCTTCCCGGGGCAGTCCCCGAATGCCGCGGCCAGGAGCCGCCGGCCCCGCAGGCGAAGCTCACCCTGGAGCGGCTGCTCGATTCGTCGGAGTTCCACGGGGATCACGCCGGCCCGATCCAGTGGCTGGAGGGCGGCGCGGGTTACCTGGAGATCGCCCGGGCGAAGGAGGGCGGGGGCCAGCAGATCGTCCTCCACAGGCCGGCCACCGGACAGTCCGAGGTCCTCGTCCCGCCCTCGAAGCTCACCCCCGGGGGGGCGAAGAAGCCGCTCGAAATTGACGAACTGGCGGTGGCGAAGGGCGGCCGGAAGTTCCTCGTGTTCACGAACACCCGCAAGGTCTGGCGGGCGAACACGCGGGGGGACTACTGGGTGCTGGACCTCGACGCCGGCAGCCTGAAGAAGCTGGGCGGCAAGTCGGTGGAGGCGTCGCTCATGTTCGCGACCTTCGACCCCGAGGGCCGGCGGGTCGCGTATGTCCACGAGAACAACCTGTGCGTCGAGGACCTCGCCGACGGGACGATCGTGCGGCTCACGCAGGACGGCTCGGCGACGCGGATCAACGGCACGTTCGACTGGGTGTACGAGGAGGAGCTGTCCCTCCGCAACGGCTTCCGCTGGAGCCCCGACGGGCGCTCGATCGCCTACTGGCAGATCGACGACTCGGGCGTCCCGGAGTACCCGCTGCTCGACGCGTCGGTCCGGCCCTATCCGAAGGTCGTCCCCGTCCGCTACCCGAAGACCGGCCAGAAGAACCCCGCCGCGCGAATCGGAGTGGTCGCCGCCTCGGGCGGCCCCACGACGTGGCTGAAGCTGGACGGCGACCCTCGCGAGCACTACCTCGCCCGCATGGACTGGATCCCCGGGACGAGCGAGCTGCTGATCCAGCGGCTCAACCGCAAGCAGAACGAGCTCCGCGTCCTCGTCGGCGACGCGTCCAGCGGCATGGTCCGCCCGCTCTTCACCGATCGCGACGACGCCTGGGTCGACGTGCAGGACGACCTCAAGTGGTTCGATCACGGGAGGGCCTTCACCTGGACGGCCGACCGCGATGGCTGGCGGCGGCTCGAGGTCGTCCGGCCCCGCGAGGGCTCCTCCCCTCGCCGGCTGGCCACCGGCGACCTCGACGTCATCGAGGTCCTCTTCGCGGACCCCGACGGCGAGTACGTCGATTTCCTGGCGTCGCCCGAGAACCCGACCCAGAGGTACCTCTACCGGCTCCGCGTCCACTCGGAGGGCAAGCCGGTCCGCCTGACCCCCGCGGACCAGCCCGGGACCCATTCCTATCAGCACTCACCGGACGGCCGCTGGGCGGTGCATACCTGTTCGTCGCTGGGCAATCCCCCGGTCACCGAGATCGTCAGCCTGCCGGACCACAGGGCCGTGCGGACCATCACCGACAACGCCAAACTCCGCGCGAAGGTCCAGGCCCTGGAAGGGAACCGCGGGGAGTTCTTCCGCGTGGACGTCGGCGAGGGCGTCCTGCTCGACGGCTGGTGCCTCAAGCCCCCCGGCTTCGATCCCTCGAAGCGCTATCCGGTCCTCGTGCACGTCTACGGCGAGCCCGCCGCGCAGAGCGTGCTCGATCGCTGGGGAGGCGAGTCCTACCTCTGGCACCGGATGCTCGCGCAGCGGGGCTACGTCGTGCTGAGCATGGACAACCGCGGGACCCCCGCCCCCCGCGGCCGCGACTGGCGGAAGTGCGTCTACCGGCAGGTCGGCATCCTTGCCCCGAAGGACCAGGCCCGGGCGATGAAGGCCCTGCTGGAGAAATGGCCGTTCCTCGATCGCGACCGCGTCGGCATCTGGGGCTGGAGCGGCGGCGGGTCGATGACGCTCGACTGCATCTTCCGCTATCCCGAGCTCTACAGGACGGGCATCGCCGTCGCGTTCGTCGCCGACCAGCGGCTCTACGACACGATCTACCAGGAGCGCTACATGGACCTCCCCTCGGACAACCCCGAGGGCTACAAGCAGGGCTCGCCGATCACCCACGCCGGCGGCCTCAAGGGCAAGCTCCTCCTGATCCACGGCACCGGCGACGACAACGTGCACGTCCAGAACCTGGAGGTCCTGGTGAACCGCCTCGTCGAGCTGAACAAGCCGTTCTCGATGATGGCCTACCCCGGCCGGACCCACAGCATCAGCGAGGGTCCGGGGACGCGCCGGCATCTCTACGAGCTGATGACGAGGTTCCTCGAGGAGAACCTGCCGCCGGGACCGAGGTGAGCCCGGTCGGATGGGTCCGAGTCGAGCAGCCTATGCGGGCCACGGCCTACCCGATCAAGCGGGACGCGGCAGCGGGGTGGGTCAGCCGACGCAGTCGGCGCAACTCACCGGCATTCGGTGGGTTGCGCATCGCAAGCGATGCGGACCCACCCTACAGAGACTCGCAAGCTTCCGGGCTGACCTGATGGGCCGTGAACAGACGGACCCCTTCTCCCCCGGCGAGGGGAGAAGGTGCCCTGCAGGGGCGGATGAAGTCGTGTGGGGTGGGTCAGCCGGGACGCAGTCCGGCGCAACTCACCGGCATTCGGTGGGCTGCGTCATCGCAAGCGATGCGGACCCACCCTACAAAACTACAAAACTGTCAACCCGCCGAGACCAGGAGCAGGCCCGTTCGCGACCGAGCGCGCGAGCTTTGCATCACGCTCAATGAGTGGTCCTGGCGGTTACGAAACGACCAAGCCTGGAGAGAGCAACATGAACGCCGAACACCCGAACAAGACCGGCGCGTCGCTGGCCGAGAGCACCGGCCCCGTCGGCTCGCTCGCCGACATCAAGGAGCACATGGAAGTCTACGCCTCCTGCGGCACCAGGGTCGGCAAGGTCGACCATGTCGAAGGCGATTCGATCAAGCTGACCAGGAACGACAGCCCTGACGGCCGGCACCACAGGATCCCGCTGTCCTGGGTGGCGAAGGTCCACGACCACATCCACCTGAGCAAGGACCACAAGGAAGTCCAGGGCCAGTGGCAGCCGGCCTGAGGCCGTCGTGATCGTTCACGGAGGGCCGGGCCGGGGCGTGTCCCCGGCCCTTTTCCTTTGCGAGGTTGTCATGCCGACCGAGCCGACGCCCGATTCGATCCCGGAGCCGACGGGGCCGACCATTCCCGAGCCGAGCGAGCCTGGAGAGCCGAAGCCGCCGCCGGACTTCCCGGAGATCCCCAAGCCACAGCCGCCGGAGACGCCGTTCCCGTCTCATCCTGAGCCCTTGCCCGGTGGTAAGCCGGAGCCAGGGGCCTCCCGACCCGAAGGTCTGAGTCGTGTAGTCGTGTAGGGTGGGTCAGCCGACGTAGTCGGGCGCAACCCACCGAACATCGGTGGGCCGCGCATCGCAAGCGATGCTGACCCACCCTACACGACTGCTCAAGCCCTACGGAACCGGAACCGTCGATCGCCGGGCACGCGTGGCCGCAATCATTAGTCCCAGGCTCCCGATGACAATCAGGCAGACTCCCAGGGTGACCATGGCCGTTGAGCCCAGGAACGGCGAGAACAGGAGTGCGACGGCGGCGGTGCTCGGAGAGGAGAATGACCCGGATCGGATTATGTGCAAGACCCAGTGCGATGATCGTCCCCAGGATCCTCCCGGCCGTCGCGGAAGGCCCTCAACTTGCTGACGGTGCCGGCGATGCGGGGCCGGTAGGGGACCGACACCTCCAGCGTCTTCAGCCGGCGGGTCGTCGCCTCGATGGCCAGCTCGGTCTCGATCTCGAAGCCCTCGGAGCGGAGCGGGACGGTCTCGAGGAACGTCCGGCTGAAGGCCCGGTAGCCCGAGAGCAGGTCGCCGGTCCCCGGGCCGATCAGCAGCCGGAACGCCGACCGGATCAGGAGATTGCCGAGGCCGCGGACGGGCGACATGGCCCCGGCGCCGGGCTCGGGCTGGGCGCGCGCCGACGACCATGTCGGCGAAGCCCTCGAGCACCGGGGCGACCAGCAGGGCGCGGCCTCGGCCGGATAGGTGCCGTCGCCGTCGACCATCAGGACCAGGTCGCGATCCGCCAGCATCTCGAACGCGGCGCGGACGACGTGCCCCTTGCCCTGGGACGGGACGGGGACCACCCAGCGCCTGCGGCCCGTGCGACGTCGCCGGTCCCGTCGGTCGAGTTGTTGTCGAAGACCACGATCTCGCGCCCGGCAGGGCCGCGCGGAACTGCTCGATCACCGCGGCGATCGCCGCCGCCTCGTTGAAGCAGGGGATCGCGACGGCGATGCGGGGCTGTCCGGTGGATAGGTCGGGGGTTGTCACGAGCGCTCGCGTACCAGAGGAGAGGTCCGGGCGGCGGCCCGGCGGGCGACGTTGTCCGCCGGGGCTGGCGAGGCCGCGCCTCGTTGGGATCCCTCGCTAGTGTCCTGAGTCAGAAGTTCGTTGGCTCCAACTGGGGTGCCACGGGTTGTACCCAACCCGTGCCGCGGAGCTTTCCTCGCACGGGTTGGGTACAACCCGTGGCACCCATCGGCCATCGATCATGAAACGAATTTGCAACTCACCACACCAGGTGGACTCCAACGCATGCGTTCCGTACGGCCTCGCATCAGGGTCATCGCGCCGAGAGGCTGGCTCCGTTGCCGGTGAAGGAGACGGGCTGCGCCGAGATCAGCGTCGTCACGAGCGACGCCTGCCCGACCTGGCGGCCGCCCCCGGTGAGGCGGATCAGCAGCGTGCTCTCGCCCTTCGGCAGGGTCACGGCGACCTCCCTCGGGGCGCTCATGCGCTGGGTCGGGCTGGAGGACATGACCGACTTGCCGTTGAACCAGGCCGTGAGGCTCGCCTGGGTGTCGATCACCAGCCGGGCGTCCTGCTCCACCGGGGACCAGATCGGCACGTAGGCATAGACTCCGTGTTTGGCGTCGCCGGCCACCATCGCCGTGAGGTCGGCGCTGCCCTCGGCGTTCGCGTCGAGCCGCCTCCAGGCCAGGGTGCGGCCGTGCGAGCCCTCGACGTTCGCGGACAGATCCACCTTCCGGGTGGGGTCGAAGGCCGGCTCGCCGTCGGACTCCGCGACCGGGCCGATGACGTGGTACTGGCCGACGATGCTCACCGGCTCACGGAGCGTGGAGAGGTACGTCAGCAGGTCGACGAGCTCCTGGTCGCTCAGGGTGCCGGCCAGGCCCTCGGGCATCAGGGAGACGTCGCTGGTCTTGCGGTCCTCGATGTCCCCGGGCCGGAGGATGATCCGCTGCCCGTCGGCCGTCTTGAGGACCAGCCGGTCCGGGTTGTCCTCCACGGGCAGGCCCGTGAGCACCCGCCCGTCGATCAGCGCGGCGACGAGCGAGCGGTAGTTGTAGCCGATCGCCGCGCTCGGGTTGAGGATGGAGCGCAGCAGCTCGTCCTTGCCGTACTTGGTGCCGATCGTGGAGAGGTCCGGGCCGATCCACTGCCCCTGGCCGCGGACGCGATGGCAGCTCGCGCACGCGTTCTGGCCGGTGCGGAAGAACACGGCCCGTCCCTTCTCGGCGTCGCCCTCGCGGCGGATCAGGTCGCCGAGCGGGGGCAGGGGCCTCCCGCCCGCGATCGTCGGCACGGGCAGCACCGCGGCGGCCCGGTCGCGGACCTGACGGTCGCGGTGCGTGATCAGCAGGGTGACCGCGTCGGTCTTGAGGTCCTCCGGGAGCTTCTTCTGGCGGGCGAGGTCGATGATCCGCTCCCCGCCGTCCTGGTGCTCCACCAGGGCCTTGAGGGCCTCGCGGCGCAGGCCCAGGGGGAAGTCGCGGGCCGTGATCAGCTCCGTCAGCTTGGTGCGGGCGTCGTAGATGTGCGGGACGGTGCGGACCGCGGCGTCGGCGACGGGCGTGGATTGCGGCTTGCCGTTGGCGGCGGCGATCAGGTGGTCGAGGAAGTGGATGATCGGCCCGTGGATCTCGCCCAGCGCCCGGACCGCGGCGACGCGTTCCTCCACCGGGAGCTTCTCATCCCCGGCGACATTCTCCAGGACGTCGTCGTACCGCGCGTCGCGGCTGGCGGCGACCAGCGCGATGCCCTGGGCGCGGGTCTCGGGATCCAGGAGCGCGGCCTGGACGACCTTCTCGACGGTGTTGTTGTCCTTGGCCCCTCGCCACTGGTTCTCCAGGTTCTTGCCCAGGATCTCCAGCAGCTCCCGCTTGCGGACCGGCTCCTTCACCTTGTCGATCATCTCGGCCACCAGCACCGCCGCGTCCGGCGACCGGACCTGGCGGAGAATGTCGTCGGCCGCCTGCTGGAGCCCGGGCGCCTTCAGGTGGTGGACGACCTTGCGGAGAAGGGGGACCACCTCGTTGCGGTGGATCCGCCAGGCCAGGCCGAGCGACTTCGAGAGCGCCGTGGCCCGGGCCTCGGGCGTCCCCGCCGCGATGAACGCCTCGTTCCGATCGACCGGGAAGTACGGCGGCACGGCGACGTTCCCGTCCTCGCCCTGGCGATCGAGGTCGGCCTCGGTCAGCTCGCCGAAGAGGTCGCTGGTGAACAGCTCCGCGAGGAAGCTGCTTTGCGCTTCTCGATCGCCAGGCCGAGGGCCTCCAGGTACCGGCGGTCGCGGCCGTCCCAGGAGGCGGCCAGCTTCTTCAGGGCCCCGCCGACCCGGTCCGTCGGCAGGTTCCGGAGCGCCAGGATCAGCTCGCGACGGACGCCGGCATCGGGGTCGTCGGCGAAAGGCAAAAGGACATTGAGGTTGGCCAGGGCCGCCGCCGGCCGCTTCGCCTCGGGCTTCGTGTACTCGACCTTGCCGTTCTCGCGGCAGTCCCGGCCGAGCATGCGGACCAGCAGCTCGCGGAGTCGGGGGTCATGATCGCGGAGCATCGCCGGATTGGCGGAGAGCGCCGTCAGGAGCGGTTCGAGCATCACCGCCTTCGGCAGCGCCGCGGCCACCCAGAGGGCCCGGGCCTGGTGCTCGGGGCGGCCGTCGTGGGCGAGCTGGTGCACGGCCCGTCCCGCCGCCTCGCCCCACGCGATCAGGCCGCGCCGGGCCGCGTCCTGGGTCGCGACGTTGGGCGACCGGAGCGCCGCGATCAGGCCGTCGATCGTCCCGAAATCGGACTTCGGGCTCGACCCCTTCTGGCCCTTCGGCACGACGCGGTAGATCCGCCCGGTCGTCTGGTCGCTGAAGGCGTGGCCGCCGACGCCGGCGTCGTACCAGTCGGCCACGAGCACCGAGCCGTCGGGCGCGGCGCAGGCGTCGATCGGGCGGAACCACGGGTCGTCGCTGGCCAGGAAGACCTTGTAATCGGTGCGGAAGCTGGCGCCGGTGCGGGTGATCGGGAAGAAGTTCACCTGGCGGGTGCCGGCGTCCACCTCCAGGACCGCGCCGAAGTAGTCCTTCGGCAGCAGGTCTCCCTCGTAGACCATGATCCCCGCCGGGCTGCCGTTGCCGGTGCCCACGAGCTTGGGGATGTTGCCGGGGACGTCCTCGCCCCAGTGCCGGGGGGAGCCCGGCGTGCGATAGCCGTAGCGGCCGCCGTCCATCGCCCAGATCACGCGGCAGCCGCGGTTGCCGTCGTCGTCGTTGTCGCTGGTGAAGATGTTGCCGAACGAGTTCAGGCTGGTCTCATAATTGTTCCGCTGGCGGTCGCAGATGACCTCGAACTCGGTGCCGTCCCGGTTCGCCCTCAAGGTGCTGGCGAGCTGGTCGGACTTGACGTGCCGGCCGCCCTTGTCGACCACGTCGAAGTTCTGCTGCCGCTCCGATTTGTCCTTCTGAACGGAGCAGCAGCCGTCGCCCTGGGTGAAGTAGAGCTTGCCGTCGAGGCCCAGGACCATGCCGTGCACGCCGTGATCGGAGTCGATGCCGCCGAAGCCCGAGAGGAGCGGATACCGCCGGTCGGCCTTGTCGTCGCCGTCGGTGTCCTCGAGCACGAGCAGGTTGGGGCTGTTGCCGACGAAGACGCGGCAGCCGGTGTACTTGCCGTCCTTGTTGAAGTGCTCCTCGACGGCGATGCCCATCGGCACGGGGAAGACGCGGTCGGCGAAGACTGTCATCCTGTCGGCCTTGCCGTCGCCGTCGGTGTCCTCGAGGATCTTGATCTTGTCGGCGTCCTCGATCCGGTGGAACCGGGCATTGCCGCTCCGGGTCAGCCGGTAATTGAGCCCCTCGGTCACCCAGACCCGTCCCCGGGAATCGATGTCGATGTTGGTCGGATTGACGACCATGGGTTCGGAGGCCCAGAGGCTCGCCTCGAGCCCCTCGGCCGGCTTGATCCGACGGGCCGACTCCGCGGGGCCGACCTGGCCGAGCCCGGTGGAGGCCATCGCGCAGAGGAGGAGACACATTCCGGGGAGGGCCCGGGGAATCCCCCCGGGACGCGTCGTGGGTCCGGCTCTCATCGATCGTGACTCCGGGTGCGGTCTTCTTCGAGGGCGATCGGGTCGTGCGGCAACACGTCCCGCGATTGTCCCACGCGGCCCGCGGGGCGTCCAGAAGTGACGTTCGGCCGGCGAAGCGGCCGGATGGCCGGCCTTTCGGAGCCGGAAGCGTGAGCGACGGCCGGTCCACGGGGCCGGGCCGAGTGGCCGTCGCTCACGCTTCCGGCTCCAAAGATGAGCGAGACGGACGAAACCGCTCTACCCGGGGGCGACGCGGCTCGATCGCTCGCGGTGCCCGCTCGGTCCGGCCTTCCCGGCCAGGCCCGGCGCCGGGTTCGTCTTGTCACGGGGCACTCCGGCGGCCCAGACGTCGAGCACCGGCGCCGGCGGGTCGCCGAGGGGCGGGAAGTCCGGGACGAACGCGCCGGGGCGGGCACCGGCGGAGGAGCCGCGGGGCGGGGTGTCGCCGCCGGGGCGGGCTCGGCGGCGGGTCGACGTTCGCGCGCGGCATCAAGGGCTCGCCGCGCTCCTTCCGCAGCCGCTCCAGCTTCGTCCAGGCCGAGCGGAAGAGCCGGTCGGCCGCCGCCTCGTAGCGACGCAGCCGCGTCCTCCGGCCCCAGGTCGATCTCCACGCCCGAGAGCCAGCCCTCGAGGAGCGGCCGCTCCGAGTCCCACGCCTCCTCGGAGCACCGCTCCAGCTCCGCGACCTGCTCCGCGACGATCGCCCGCAGCTCGGCCGCGGCCTGGTCCGAGCCCGACCGGGCCCGCTCCGCAGCGACTCCAGCCGCCGCGCCCGGTCGTCCAGGTGCCGCAGCTCCGGCGGCCTCCCGAGCAGGTCCAACGCCAGCGCCAGGTCGGCGTCGGTCCAGATGCAGGCCGGCCCGCCCTCGTCGGCCGTCGCGACGCCGTTGCCCAGGAGCGTCCAGCGGCCGATCAGCCAGTCGCAGCCGGCGGAGGTCCGCTCCAGCCGCGACGACGGCCTCCGGGTCGTCGCCCAGCCGCCGGCCTAATTCCGCCGCCGCGAGCCGCCCGTCCTGCTCCCAGCTCGCGAACCTCGCGGCGTTCATCCGGGCGTCGTGCCGCATGACCCGCAGCGACAGCTCGTGGCTCCGCCAGGCCCAGGGCCATCTGGCGGACCAGCTCGCGCTCGACCGCGTCGCGGGGCCGGAGGTCGCGGGCGAAGCCGGGCTCGCGGCGTTGCACTTCCTCCTCGGCCTCCGGCGGCAGGACGATCCCCGCCGGTGAGCCCGTCCCTGCAGCCGTTGCGGCGGCTGCGCGCCTTGCCCTCCGCCGAGACCGGCCCGCGCGAGAGCCGCCCATTCGCCCGGCTGGCCTCGGCCCGCGCGGCGCTCGGGGTGGTGTCCTTGGATGTGCAGACGCCCGGCGGCGCGGCCAGAGCGGCGGACATGGCGGCCTCCTCATCGAGGTGTGAAGCGGTGGCGTGGTGCGTTGTCGTGTCGAGGGGCCCCTCCGCCCCGGCGCGTTCCCCGGCCTCGTCGCCGTTATCTGCTATTTTAGGCGGCCTATTCCGGCGGGCAAGGGGTGCCGGGCCGAAGAGTGGTCTCATCCGGACCCTGTGGATCTCCGTGTCCGTTGGATCCCGCTCGCTCGGCCGCGGCGCGTGGACGTAGAATGAGTCCTTGTGAGGTCCGCTCCGCGAGCCGGAGTGCCGCCGGGGCGGAGCTGGTGTGGTCGTCCTGGGGCACTCGAATACCGATCCTGTCGCGAATCAGGGGCGATGTCCGTTCGTGCCCGACCTTGATCTCGGTCGCGGGAATCCCGAGACTGGAAGCCCGAACTGGAGCGAATCTGGGTCGAGATCGATCTCGATTCGGGCGGCCTTCCCCCGAACCGGTCCGAGGTGCACCGTCCGCGAAAACAGGCATAACAAAAGATCACATGCTAAACGGCAAAACGTGTAGGGTGGGTCAGTCGACGAAGTCGGCGCAACCCACCGGGCTGCCGTCGCATCTCGGTGGGTTGCGCGGCGAGTACGCCGCTGACCCACCCTACGGACTGAAGCACCCGTTCCTCCATCCGCCCGTTTCACCCGGCCCGGGCCTCGGCCAGCCAGGTTTCGGCCTCGATTCGCCAGTATTCCGAGGCGCCGACGTCGTTGGAGCGGCCGAAGCCGAGGCGGCGGATCTTCTTCACCAGCGCCTCGAGGTCCTTCATGCGGTCCAGGTGCTCCTGGCAGGCCGCGATCCGGTCGGCCGGCTTGCTCGCCAGCTCACGGCGGGAGTCCAGGAGCAGACGCGACCAGAGATAGACGTCGAACGTGTCGACCCGGTCCTGCCGGTGGTACTGCCAGACCAGGTCGAACTGCTTCGCCGCGGCGCGCTGGCGCCGCTCGGCCAGCGAGGCGATGGACGGTTGCGGGGCCGGCTTCTCCTGCACCTTCGTCTCCTGGGCCATCGGCGCGGAGGAGACGCTCGCCAGCAGCAAGCCCCAGCACAGCACGCGACCGTTCTTCGGACGGGACATGGCAACCTCCTCGGCGGGTGCTCGTCGGTGTGCGGAACCCCCGGCTCGTCGAGGACGAGCCGATTGCGCCCATTCTGATCGAGGAGCACGCCCGGGGGGAGTCCGTGATCACCAGGCCCGATCGAGGAGGCTCTCCATGTCGGCCTCGGTGCACGGCCGGGGATTGGTGCGGTGACAGTGGTCGAGCATCGCGAGCCGCGCGTACTCGGGGATCCGCGAGCGGTCCAGCTCCCCGAGCTGGCCGAGCCGGCGCGGCAGCGGCAGGTGGGCGAGGACGAGTTCGATGAGGGTGATCAGGTGGCCCGCCGCGTCCTCGCCGCGGCCCAGGCCGACCCTCGCGGCGAGCTCGCCCATCCGCGCCTCGACGGCGGGGCGGTTGAACCGCAGGGCGTGCGGCAGCAGGATCGCGTTGAGGGTGCCGTGGTGGACGCGGCCCTCGGCGCCCAGCGCGTGCGACAGCGAGTGCACAACTCCCAACCCCTTGTGCATGCTGATCCCGCCCATCAGGGCGCCGGACATCATCGCCGTGCGGGCCTCGAGGTTGCCCCCGTCGCGGACGGCCACCTCCAGGCCCCGGAAGATGTGGCGCAGGCCCTCGATCGCGATCCCGTCGCAGATGGGATGGAAGGTCGGGGAGAGGTAGCTCTCGACACAGTGGGTCAGGGCATCCATCCCGGTCCCGGCGGTCAGGACCGGGGGCAGGCCGACGGTCAGCTCGGGGTCGCATACCGCCGCGCTGGGCAGCAGGAAGGGGCTCAGGGCGATCGTCTTGCGGCCCGTCTGGGGGAGCTGGATCAGGGTCCCCCGCGCCGCCTCCGTGCCGGTGCCGGAGGTCGTCGGGATGGCGATCATGGGGGGCATCTCGGCCTTGATCCGCTCGACGCCCCCCCGGGTGAAGTCGTAATCGGCGAGCCGGCCGGGATGGGTGGCCAGCAGCCGGATGGCCTTGGCGGCGTCGATCGCGCTGCCGCCGCCCAGGCCGATGAGCCCGGTGCACCCTTCCTCGCGATAGCGCGCCAGGCCGGCGAGCACGTCGGCCTCCGTCGGGTTCGCCTGGACGTCGGAGTGGATCACGGCGCCCGGGACCGACTCCAGGACGCGGGCCACCAGGCCGACGGCGACTAGCCCGGGGTCGGTCACCACCAATGCCCGCCCGATCGACAGCCGATCTAGCTCCGCCGGGAGTGCCCGGCTCGAGCCGGCTCCGAAGAGGATGCGGTTGGGGAACGTGAAGAGCGCCGGGGCGGCCGGTGCCGGGGCCGGGCCCGGGGGACCGTCCACCTGGCCCGCCTGCGCCGGGCCCGCCGTCGATTGACCGAGCGAGGGAATCACGATTCCGATCTCCTGGAGGCTGGTGCCGGGAGGGGGCGGCGGACGCCGCGGGGTCGCCGGGCGGGCGGGCTCAGGGTTCGAGCGAACTCAGGAGCTCGCCCATCTCGGCGGCGGCGTGCCGGTCCCCGCGCCGCTCGGCCAGGGCGATGCCGGCCCGGAGCATGGCGATCGCCTCGCCGGTCTCTCCGGTGTCGGCGTAGGACTGTCCCAGTTGCTGGAAGGCCGCGACCTGATCGTCGGGATGGTCGGCGATCAGGGCCTTCAGCCGGCTCCGCCCTTCCTCCAGGTCGCCCTCCCGAAGGCACTGCATCGCCAGGCCATAGCGCAAGAACGTATCGGCGGGATCGGCCGCCAGGCTCTCTTCCAGCATCAGGCGGCGCGCGGATTTCTCGGTCATCGCTGGCGTCAATCCTCCGCTACTGATTCCGGGCGATCTCCGGGATGTGACACCCGCCTGGGACGCAGTCCGCCCGGGACCTGACCTTAGATTACATCCGTGGACCCAATGCCCTTCAGCTAAGGTACTCGCGATCGCTCCGACCGTCGGGTGGGTCAGCATCGCGTGCGATGCGCAACCCATCGGCATCTGGTGGGTTGCGCCGACTCGGTCGGCTGACCCACCCTACCAGAAAGCCTGCTCAGTGGTTGGTAGCCAAGGGGCATTGTCCGTAGACCAGACTTTACGCAGACCCGCCGACATCGCCAATGCAAGCGAGCGGATTCCGGATCGACCCCTCCCCGGCACTCCATCTCCCCGAGATGCACGGCTGACGACGTGGCGAACGCCATGCCATCCGATCCGGGTTCCGAATGGTCAAGACGGTGAAGCTAGGGAATGCTTGAGGATAATTACGAAGGACAGGGAAACTAGGGGCTTTCGGTGGGACAAGGCTCAAGCCGGGAAGTGGGGTAACCGATCCAAAACCAAGCCGGGAAGAGCATCGGAGACGAGGCGGAGACCCTCATCCGGAGCCTTCCTCAGGATGAGGCAAGAACCGACAGGTCAACTCTTTGGGGACGACCGCCGTGCCAATGCCCTTGTTGCGACGTGGACAGGGAATGCTGCTGGGATCGTTCGCGCTGAGCTTCAGTTCTCTGGTCCTCCTCTCGCTGGCCTGGCCGGTCGAAGCCGGTGCCGAGTCGGTGTCCTCGAACCGTCGGACGGCGGTCGTGGAGGCCGTGGAGAAGACCCAGGCCTGCGTGGTGAATATCTCGAGCGAGAAGCGGGCCGCCTCGAACAGCCGCTGGCCGTTCTCGGCCGAGGAGAACCAGCGGCCCCGGGTCAGCGGCATGGGCAGCGGCGTGATCATCGACCCCCGGGGGTACATCCTGACGAACCACCACGTGGTGGACAAGGTGCAGGGCATCGAGGTGCAGCTCGTCGACGGGACGACCTATCCCGGCCGGGTTCTCCAGTACGACCCGGTCATGGACCTGGCCTTGCTGAAGATCGAGCCGACGCGGCCGCTCCGGGCCGTCGCGATCGGCACCTCGGCGGACCTGATGATCGGCGAGCCGGTGATCACGATCGGCAACGCGTTCGGCTACGAGAACACGGTCTCGGTGGGGATCATCAGCGCCCTGCACCGGGACGTGACCCTCTCGGACGAGCAGGTGTATCGGAACCTGATCCAGACCGACGCGAGCATCAACCCGGGGAACTCGGGCGGGCCGCTGATCAACATCAACGGGGAGCTGATCGGGATCAACGTGGCGGTCCGCGCCGGGGCCCAGGGGATCGGCTTCGCCCTGCCGATCGACGAGGCGAAGAAGGTCGCGGCCGAGATGCTGAGCACCCGGCGGCTGGCCTCCACCTGGCATGGGCTGGTGGTGGACGACGTGGCCCGAGGGGGCAAGCGGGTCGTCGTGGTGAGCGAGGTGCAGGGCGGCAGCCCCGGTGAGACCGCGGGCTTCAAGGCGGGCGACGAGCTGGTGCGGGTCGGGGACCTGCCGGTCACCACGGGACTGGACGTGGAGCGGGGGCTGCTGGAGGCCCACCCCGGGAAGCCCATGAACCTCCAGCTCCGTCGCGGGGGCGCCGAGCGGACCCTGGCCCTGGACGTGCGGCCCCTGCCTCGCGGGCACAGCCTCGCGGCCGCCGAGCCGGTCGATCAGGTCTGGGAGATCCTCGGGCTCAAGACGATGCCGGTCTCCACCGAGTGGGTGGCGTCGGTGTCGCCGAAGCTCCGCGGGGGCCTCTACATCGAGGAGGTCCTCCCGGGGAGCCCGGCGGCCCAGGCCGCCGTCCAGAAGGGGGACATCCTGGTGGGGATGAACGTCGGTGCCCGGCACTGGGAGACCATCCGGCCCGACAACATCCTCTACGTCCTGCGGCAGCCGGAGGCGGTGCAGACCCAGGGTGCGGTGCTCTACCTGATCCGCCGCAACGGGATCCAGCCGCGACGGGTCAGCCTGGCGGAGACCCGGGCCCGCCGGGTCCTCAGCCAGTGACGCCTCCGGGTGGGCCGCCCGACGCCCGCCCGCCCATCCGGCGGCGGCCGGCGCAGGCGGCGCCCGCCCCCCCCGCCGCCCCCGATTGAGGATCGACATCCGCCGCCGTTCCCGCTAGCCTGGTCTGGTCAGGACGTCGTGTCCCCCTCGACTCGAACCGAGCTGCGCGGCGGTGCGATCCGACCCCAGGACTGCTACATGGAGCGACCAGGCCCCGTCGAGGACCGGGAGGTCTTGAGCGACCCCGACGGCGAGGACCAGCAACCCGGCCGCGACGTGATCATCATGTTCGCCGTCTTTTTCGAGGGCGGACTGGCGCCGCTCTCGTTGTTCCTGGGCTGGTGGCTCGGACAGAACCCGCTGAGTCATTTCCGCTGGGACGCGACCCACGCCCTCTGGGGCGCCCTGGCCACCCTCCCGATCGCCTCGCTCTTCCTCCTCATCATCCGCTGGCCGATCGGCCCGCTCCGGCGGATCAAGGACTTCTGCGAGCACGAGTTCGTCCCCCTGCTGGCCGGCGCCTCGTGGTCCGACATGGCCCTGATCGCCATCTCGGCCGGCGTCGGCGAGGAGATGCTCTTCCGCGGCGTGCTCCAGTCCGCGCTCGGCAACTGGCTGGGGACTTACTGGGGGCTGAGCCTCGCGAGCATCCTCTTCGGGCTGCTCCACCCGATCTCGATCCCTTACGCCTCGGTCACCATGGTGGTCGGCTTCTACCTGGGCCTGACCTTCCTGCACACCGAGAATCTCCTCAACGTCATGGTCACCCACGCCCTCTACGACTTCCTGCTCATGGCCTACCTCCTGGGGCGCGAGAGTCCGTCCGAATCCCCGATCCCCCGGGTGCCCGACGACCAGAACATCGACGATTGACGGACCCTGCTGCATTCGCGGGCCCTCGCGATTATGCTGATATTGCGGTCCCGGGCCGCCCGGTGCCGACGAACACGCGGTCTCCTCGCGACGGACCGGCGGGGCCGTAACCTCGCGAGCTCAGCGGACGAGCCCCCCCCCGAGTCCCTCGCCCGGCTTCCGATGAACTCCATCACCGAAAGGACGTGAACATGCAGCCCTCGCTCCCAGCCGGCGTGGCCGTCGATCGCTCGCGGGGCATCCCCCAGATTCGCCGGGCGCGCTCCCGGATGATCTTCGCCGCACTGGCATGCCTGGCCGCGCAGCCGGCCTTCGGGGCCGAGACGCTCCGCTGGAAGTTCAAGCCCGGCGAGACGCTCAAGTACACGATGGTGCAGGAGACGACCCAGGGCATCAAGGCGGGGGGGCAGGATCTCTCGACGAACCTGAATCAGACGGTGGACCTGCACTGGAACATCAAGTCGGTGTCCCCCGAGGGGGTCGCCGACATGAGCCAGACGATCGACCGCGTCCGGACCAAGGTCGACAGCCCCCTGGGCGGGGCGTTCGAGTTCGACTCCCAGGCCGAGCAGGCGCCCGAGGGGCCCATCGCCGGGATCCTGGTCCCGCTCCTGAAGGGGCTGGTGGGCGCGGAGTTCACATTCAAGATGAACGGCATGGGGGAGCTGACGGAGGTCAAGGTCCCGCAGAAGCTGCTCGACTCGCTGAAGAACGCGGGCCCGGCCGCGAACGCCGGCGGGATGTTCTCCGAGGAAGGGCTGAAGAACCTGATCAGCCAGTCCAGCCTGTCGCTCCCCGAGGCCGCCCTGGAGCCGGGCAAGTCCTGGGACCAGAAGTCCAGGCTGGCGATGCCGATGATCGGCACGATGGTCATGGACAAGACCTACACCTACCAGGGGCCCGCCGGGGGCGGCGCGGGGGTCCACAAGATCGAGCTGAAGACGAAGGTGAACCTGGAGCCCGCGGCCGACAGCAACGTCGCCGTGAAGATCACCTCCCAGGAGGGCAAGGGCGAGTTCTCGTTCGATCCCCAGGCCGGCCGCGTCGTGAAGTCCCGGATCGACGACCAGATGCAGATGTCGCTCTCGGTCCAGGGGCAGAACATCGAGCAGACCACCAAGACCGTGACCACGATGGAGCTCAAGAAGTAGCCGAACCGGTCAGCCCGGGGCGACGACCGGGGCCGGGGCGCCGTCCGCGGCCCGGCCCCCGCGCCCGCCTCAGACGATCGCGTGCTTCTTCAGCTTGCTGAAGAACGTGCTGCGGGGCATGCCCAGGAGCCTCGCCGCGACCGTCTTGTTGCCCTCCGCCTCCGACAGCGCGTCGAGGAGTCGCTGGCGCTCGAAGGCCAGGAACTCGGCGTTCCATTCCTCCCCCGCCGCGGGGTCGCGGGCGAGGCCCGAGGGATCCTGGGGCGGGACCCGCGAGGCGCTCGATCGGGCGGCGGGAGGGCCGCCCGCCCGGACGCCGTCGAACCCCGCCGCTGCCGCGCCGACGGCCAGCGGCGCGCGGAGCCGCGCACGGCGGCGGCCCGGCTGGCGCACCTCCGGGGGGAGGTCGTCGATGGTCAGGGCCGGGCCGTCGGCCAGCACGACGGCCCGCTCGATGACGTTCTCGAGCTCGCGGATGTTGCCCGGCCAGTCGTGACTGATGAGCAGCTCGACCGCGTCGGGCTCGATGTGGGTCAGGATCTTGCCGGTCCGCTCCGCGTGGACGTTCAGGAAGGAGACGGCCAGCTCGATGACGTCCTCCCTGCGCTGGCGCAGGGCCGGCGTGTGCAGGCAGATGACGTTGAGCCGGTAGTACAGGTCCTCCCGGAACCGCCCGCCCTCGATCAGGGCCTCCAGGTCCTGGTGGGTCGCCGCGACGATCCGGACATCGACCTTCAGGGGCTGCGAGCTGCCGACGCGTTCGAACGACATCTCCTGGAGCACCCGCAGCAGCTTCGTCTGGACGTCGAGGTTGATGTCGCCGATCTCGTCGAGGAACAGCGTGCCGCCGTTGGCCTGCTCGAATCGGCCGACGCGGTCCCGGTCGGCGCCGGTGAACGCCCCCTTCACGTGGCCGAAGAGCTCGCTCTCCAGCAGGCTCTGCGACAGCGCCGCGCAGTGCACCTTGACGAACGGCCGGTCGGCCCGCGGGCTCGCCGCGTGGATCGCCGCGGCCAGGAGTTCCTTGCCGGTCCCGCTCTCGCCCCGGATCAGCACCGCCGACGGGCTGGCCGCGACCTTCCGCGCCGTGGAGATCATCCGCCGGACCGCCGGGCTCGAGCCCTTGATCTGGTCGAAGACGGCGGCGGCCGCGTCCCCGGCGGTCGCCTTCGCCTCGCCGCCGGCCGGGCCCTCGGCCGAGAAAGCCAGGCCGTCCCGGTCGCGCTCCGCCCGGTCCCGCAGCTGCTCCTGGAGGATGAGGATCCGCCGCCGCTGCTCGGCGATCTTCTCGACCTTGTCGCGCAGCTCCTGGTTGAGGGATTCGAGCGTCTGCTGGATCGAGGCCGAGTTGAGGGCGAGGGTGGCCACCGAGCTGAGCGCGCCCAGGAACGCCATCTCCTCGTCCTCGAACGGCAGGCCGCTCCGCTTGGGGCCGAGGATCAGGAGCCCCTCCAGCTCGCCGTTGGTCCCCACGGCGCTGGCGGCCTCGCCGCCCAGGGCGATCATCGCGTCGGTCGCCGGGTCCGAGCCGCTGCCGGTCGCCGCCGCGTGCGAGAGCCTCGCCGCCGGGGTCTTCCGGAGCCGGGCCACCAGCGGGTTGTCCTCGGGGAGCTCCGCATGATCGGGCGTCGGCCCGTGGCAGGCCACCAGGCGGAAGCGGCCCGGTTCGGGCTCCCAGAGGTAGAGCGCGCCCCACTCGACGCGGAGCACCTCCACGGCGCCCTCGAGCAGCCGCCTGCCCAGGGTGATCCGATCTACCAGGCTGCCGACCGCCAGCCGCATCTTCTGCATCGCCTGGTCGAACTTGTACTTCTCCCGGAAGAACTGGCGGTCGATGACCCGCTGGAACCGCCCCCGCGCCACCTCCGAGAGGATCAGGACCACGACGACCGAGAGGGCCGCGTAGGTCGCCCCCCAGGCCGAGGGATTGGGCGTGAGCAGCCGATCCCCGATCAGCCAGCCGCTGACCAGCAGGAGCACCGAGTAGGTCAGGCCGGCCGTCACGCTGAAGGCGAAGTAGATGACGCTCCGGTTGATGATCTGCTCGACCTGCATCAGCTTGTAGCGGGTGATGCTGAAGGCGTAGGCCAGCGTGTAGAGCAGCGACACGCCGACCATGGGCCAGGCGGCGCTGTCGCGCCCCAGCGTGGCGGTGTCCATCCAGGCCTGCACGAGCAGGTAGCCGATCAACACCGAGGCGATCAGCGAGGCGAGCAGGATCCACCTCACCTGGTTCCGGTCGGCGCGCGTCTCCGCGCGGCGGTAGCTGAACACCAGGCACGGGATGCAGAGGGCGAAGATCACCGCCGCCACGCCGATGTAGCAGAGGGCCAGCGCGCGGATCACCTGTTCGAGGGGGATCAGCCCGGCCCCCGCATGATTCACCCGCAGCCAGTGCGAGGTGTACATGCTCCCCCAGAGGGCCGCCAGGAACACGGCCGGGATCCCGTAGAGGGCCGTCAGCACCGCCCGGCGCCGGCCCAGGAAGAGGGGGTTCGGCCGGGGAAACACCAGGAAGAAGTGGAGATTGACGACCGGCATCAGGAGCGCGAAGAAGACGAAGGGATAGATCAGCAGGGGACGGACGACGATCTCGGTCCAGTGGTAGCCGCCCATGTAGGCGCCCACGGTCACCAGGCAGAGCACGAAGAAGAGCCGGGCCGAATCGTCGTCGGGTCGCTTCCAGAAGACCCGGGCGCCGATGCTGAAGATCATCAGCTCCTGCAAGAACCAGAGGCAGGACCACAGGTACGACCGGGTGGGCGGGTAGGAGACCACGGCCACCGCCGAGCGGAGGTCCCCCGTCTCGTGGTCCCGCCAGCGCACCGGGACCGCGCGGCCGACCTGCCGATTCAGCGACCGCATCGCCTGGATGTAGTCCGAATAACTCCCTTCACGGAGCGAGACATCGCCGACCGCGACGAGCACGTCCCCGATCCGCGGACGGGGCGACGCGTCCACGCCCCGGGCCTCGCCGGGCCCCCCGGTGGCGTTGGTGTCCGGATGCCAGGTGAAATCGGCCGGGACCTCCTCCTCGACGTCCGTGCCGAACATGCAACGGACCCCGATGGTCCCCATCCAGGCCACATGCGCCAGGACCATCAGCGAATAGCAGAGCACCAGCACCGAGCACGCCAGGCAGAGGAGACGGAGCCAGGTCCGGCTCCACGACGAGCCCAGGGTCGCATGGAGCGAATCGGAAGTCCCCCGTTGCCCGATCCGAGACAGAGCGGCCACCGCGCGCTGAAATCGCCGGCGCGGCACCTCTGCGCTCTCACCACCAACGGGAAGATGATCCATGGAAATCGGCTCGGTTGCAGAATTCGGCGGGGTCGATCAGGCCTTCGGACGGAGTGCTCGGACTCAAGGCGGATCACCGGTTCGGCGCTCGACGTCACACCTTTCACCCTAACCATTCGGCGCCGAAAGACAAGAAGATCGTCGACGAAATTCCGGCGCTGGAGCCGGCGCCGCATGTCATTTCCCTCATCCGCCACGCAATTTCCGAATGCACCGGTCTCGTCCAAACTGCAAAGGTCCGGGCAAGGCTCGACCACCATGGTGGGACAGGAACGGGATGAGCCG
>JAXMBE010000021.1:0-117863 GCA_046349995.1 Isosphaeraceae bacterium
GACCGGCATCCTCAATCCGCTGGAGCCGATCGGCGAGGTCGTCCGGCGGCACGGTCGGAGCCTGATCGTCGACGCGATGAGCAGTTTCGGGGCCATCCCGATCGACGTCCGACAGGTCGGGATCGACTACCTCGTCTCGTCGGCCAACAAGTGCATCGAAGGGGTCCCGGGTTTCAGCTTCATCCTGGCGCGCCGCGCGGCGCTGGAAGCGACGGCCGGGCACGCGCGGAGCCTGAGCCTGGACCTGCTCGGTCAGCTCCGCGGCTTCGAATCGAACGGGCAGTTCCGGTTCACGCCGCCGACGCACGCGATCCTCGCCTTCGAGCAGGCCCTCCGCGAGCTCGAGATCGAGGGGGGGATCCCCGCGCGGGGCCGGCGCTACGCGGCCAACCACCGGGTCCTCATGAAGGGGATGAAGGACCTGGGATTCCTGCCCTTCCTCCGGCCCGAGGTCCAGAGCCCGATCATCACCGCGTTCCACTGCCCCGGGGACCGGGCATTTCGGTTCGACGAGTTTTACCGGAGGCTCGCCGATCGTGGTATGATTATTTACCCGGGCAAGTTGACGAACGCGGAGACCTTCCGGATCGGGACCATCGGCCGACTCTTCGAGGTCGACATTGCACAGTTGCTGCATGCGGTCGAGTGGGCGCTGGGGGCGATGGGCTGCTCCCTCCCGCTCTCACGGTGAGACGTGCAACGATCGATGGTGCCGACGTCCGCCAGGCGGCGGTTGCGGGGATCCCGATGCCGGTCAGGTGCAACGATGACGATTGACGACTACGCCCAGTACATCTACCTCGCCGGGCTGGCCCTCCTGGCGCTGGGCTGCCTCGGGGTGCTGATCCGCGCCTTCCGCCACTGGCGCAAGGGCCTCTTCCCCCTCGCCCTCATCGGCCTCGGCCTGGCCGTCACGGCCTTCCCGCCCGCCTACCGGCTGCTGGTCCCGATCGACCTGGGGCCCCGGGAGAGGATCGTCGAGGGCCAGCGGCACATCACGCTGACGGGATGGGATCGCAAGGATTATGGCCTGCTCGGCTCCAAGCGGGATGTCGCGGTCCTCCAGATGGCCAACCCCGACGTGACCGATCAGACCCTCGAGCGGCTCAGGGGGATGGACCGACTCGAGGAACTGGATCTCAACAACACCCAGATCACCGATGCCGGCCTGAAGGTGCTCAGGGGACTCCCCTCGCTCGTCAGGCTAAGATTGAAGAACACGAAGATCACGGACCAGGGTTTCCGGGAATCGCTGGCGGACAAGGCGACGCTGATGCAGCTCGATCTCACGGGGACCCAGGTCAGCCCTCAGGCCGTGGACGAATGGCGCAAGGCCAGGCCCGGTCGCCGGGCGCTTCGCTAGGTCGACGACCAGAGTCCGGATGATCCACGGCGACTTCCCTCCCTCGAAATCCACAGGGCTCCCACGATGGCCACGACACTGGACCAGGCGAACCCGGGCGATCCCCGCAATGCGTTGATCATGGCGGAGGCGTGCGACCTGGCCTATTACGATCAGCCGCGGGGGGTCGAGCTCTTCCGCGAGCGGCTCGGGATGACGGCGAAGTTCATCAGCGTGGACAACACCCAGGTCTACGTTGCGCAGGACGAGGGGACGATCCTCGTCGCCTTCCGCGGATCCCAGGCGCCGACGACGCTGGACGGCTTGAAGGACTGGCTGCTCACCAACGCCAACAACTACCTGATCGTGCCGGAGGGGCGGATCGGGACGGACTTCGCCGCGGCCGGCGTCGGGGCGAGGTTCCACCGCGGCTTCATGCAGGCGCTGGACGACATCTGGGAGCCCTTGCTCCACGAGGTCAACGCGGCGGTCGAGGCCGGAGACCGGCCGATCTGGGTCACCGGGCACAGCCTGGGCGGGGCCCTGGCGCTGCTGTCGGCCTGGCGGCTGCAGCGCAATTTCGTCCCGGTCCACGCGGTGGTGACGTTCGGCGCGCCGATGGTCGGCAACGACGCCGCCGCGAAGGCGTTCGAGCAGGAGTTCGCCGGCAAGATCTTCCGCTACGTCAACCTCGAGGACCCGGTCCCCCTCCTGCCGTCGGTCAGCCTGGTGGCCAACAGCTATGCTCACTGCCAGAGCGAGGTCTCGCTGAAGGCCCTCCAGGCGGCCGCCTCCGCCCTCGACTCGCTCAAGGAGTCGGCCGGCTCGGCGGTGGACCAGCTCATCGAGGCGACCCAGATCGACCTGCTCTGGCAGGCCATCCAGGGCCGGATCTCGGCCCATTTCATCGCCCACTACGCGGAACGCGTGAAGCAGAAGTGCGGCGGCGCCGGGGCGGCCGCCGTCGCCGCGACGGAGCCATCCGAGCCGGCGGTCGCGGGGGAGGTCCCGCGTCCCGCGTGAACGACCGGGGTCACAGGCACCCCCTCCTCGCCGGGGGAGAGGGGGGCCAATCCCCAGCCCGCACGGTCGGGCGTCCCTGACCGCGGCGGAAGCCATTGAACTGAGAGGAGCGACATGACAGCCAGAGGTCTCGTGCGTCGCGTGGCGACGCGAATTCCCGTCGTCAAGGGCCTGGCGGAGGCCTACCGCCTGAAGTCCCAGATGAGCGATTCCCCGGCGCTCAAGGAGAGCCTGAGCTATGCGTCGCCGCTCCCCAGCCTGAGCGAGATCCGGGCGGACCGCGAGCGGATCTTCGCCATCCCGGACGCCATCCCGGGGGTCGACCTGAACGTCGAGGGGCAGAAGTCCCTCGGCCTGGAGCTCGCCCCCTTCGTCGCGGACTGTCCCTTCCCCGAGGCCGCGACGCCCCCCTGGCGGTATCACGGCGGCAACAGCTGGTTCAGCTGGGGCGATTCCCTCGTGCTCCATGCCCTGATCCGCCACCTGCGCCCGCCGACGATCCTCGAGATGGGCAGCGGTTTCTCCTCGGCCGTGATCCTCGACACGGTCGAGCATTACCTGGCCGACACCACTCGCTGCACCTTCATCGAGCCGTATCCCGACCGGTTGCGGTCGCTCCTGCGGCCCGACGACGAGCGCCGCAGCGAGGTGATCGTCGAGCGGGTGCAGAACGTCGGGCTGGGGCCGTTCCTGAAGCTGAAGGCCGGCGACATCCTGCTGATCGACAGCTCCCACGTCGCCAAGGTGGGCAGCGACGTGAACTGGCTGGTCTTCGAGGTGCTCCCCCGGCTGGGCCCCGGGATCTACGTCCATTTCCACGACATCTTCTACCCGTTCGAGTACCCGGAGTTCTGGTTCGAACGGGGGTTCGCCGCGACCGAGGCCTATCTGCTCCGCGCCTTCCTGATGTTCAACCCCAGGTTCGCCGTCGCCTTCTGGAACGATTACCTGAAGAAGCGCCAGGAGCCCTGGCTGCGCCAGCACCTGCCGAACCTCTTCAAGGGCTGGAGCACCAGCATCTGGCTGCGGACCACGGAGGCCGCCTCGGCCCCGGCCGTCGGCGTGGCCGGGTCTTGATTCGGCCTCCGGGGGGCGGCCAAACTGGATCGCTCCGGGCGGACGGCCGCCGGGCGTGGCCCCCGCGTTTCATCGGCCGCGCCCGCGGCCCCGGCCGCCCCCGGCGAGGGGGCCCACGACCCGCGCGCGTCGGCCGCGCGATCCTCATCCGGCCCTGGGCGAGGGCTCGAGGCGTTCCATGAAGAACCCGGACTACGAGAAGCTCGGACTGTTCTATCTGGGGAGGGTCTACGACCCGGAGCGGCGCAAGGCGGAGTCCGAGCCGGTCCTGTACGAATCCAAGCAGTTGACGACCCACGCGGTCTGCGTGGGGATGACCGGCAGCGGCAAGACGGGCCTCTGCCTCGCCTTGCTGGAGGAGGCGGCGATCGACGGCATCCCCGTCATCGCCGTCGACCCCAAGGGCGACCTGGGGAACCTGCTCCTGACGTTCCCGCAGCTGCGGGGCGCGGACTTCGCGCCCTGGGTCGATCCCGACGAGGCGGCCCGGAAGGGCCTCTCGCGCGATCAGTACGCCGAGCAGACCGCGAAGCAGTGGCGCGAGGGCCTGGCCCAGTGGGACCAGGACGGAAGCCGCATCCAACGATTCCGGGAGTCCGCGGACCTGGCGATCTACACGCCCGGCTCGGGCGCCGGGCTCCCGCTCACGGTCCTCCGCTCCTTCGCCGCGCCCCCGGCCGCGCTGATCGCCCAGGGGGAGGCCTATCGGGAGCGCGTCTCCTCGTCGGTCTCCGGGCTCCTGGCCCTCCTCGGGATCGCCGCCGACCCGATGTCCAGCCGCGAGCATATCCTGCTGGCCAGCGTGCTCGACCACGCCTGGCGCGCGGGGCGGGACCTCGACATGGCGAGCTTCATCCACGCCGTGCAGTCGCCGCCGTTCGACAAGGTCGGGGTCATCGACCTGGAGACCTTCTTCCCCGCGAAGGACCGCTTCGCCCTGGCGATGAAGCTGAACAACCTGATCGCCTCGCCGGGCTTCGCGGCCTGGATGGAGGGGGAATCGCTCGACGTCGCGAGCCTGCTCTACACGAAGGCGGGCAAGCCGCGCGTCTCCATCCTCTCGATCGCCCACCTCTCGGACGACGAGCGGATGTTCTTCGTGACCATCCTGCTGAACGAGATCCTCGCCTGGATCCGGACCCAGCCCGGCACGTCCAGCCTCCGCGCCATCCTCTACATGGACGAGATCTTCGGCTACTTCCCCCCCTCGGCCAAGCCGCCCTCGAAGATGCCGATGCTCACCCTGCTGAAGCAGGCCCGGGCCTTCGGCCTGGGGATCGTCCTGGCGACTCAGAACCCCGTCGACCTCGATTACAAGGGGCTCTCGAACGCCGGGACCTGGTTCCTCGGCCGGCTCCAGACCAAGCGGGACAAGGACCGCGTGCTCGACGGGCTGGAGGGGGCCTCGAACGCCGCCGGCCAGGCCTTCGACCGCTCGCGGATGGACGAGCTCCTCTCCAGCCTGGCGGGCCGCGTGTTCCTGATGAATAACGTGCACGCGGACCAGCCGATCGTCTTCCAGTCCCGCTGGGCGCTGTCCTACCTGCGGGGCCCCCTGACCCGGGAGCAGATCCAGTCGCTCATGGCGCCGCGGAAGCAGGCGCAGGCCGTCGCCGGGGAAGGTGATGGTCTGGCGCGGGGGCATGCGGAGGAGGAGACCGAGTGGGTGCCGACCGGGGCGGATGAGTCCCCTTCGCACGCGCCGCCTCCGCCCTCGACTCCGACGCCCGCCCCCAAACCGGCGCAGGCGCCGGCCCCGGCGTCACTCTCCTCGGCCGGGGCTCGACCCGTCCTGCCCCCGGACGTGCCGGAGTTCTTCATCCCCAGTCGGGAGCCGCTCGCCGCGGGGGCCACGCTGCTCTATCGCCCCGCGCTCCTGGGCGTGGCCCGCCTCCACTACGCGGAGAAGAAGGCCGGCGTGGATCACTGGGAGACGCTCGGGCTCCTGCGTCCGATGGGACAGGAGCCCCCCGCCGAGGTCTGGGACGGGGCCGAGGTCCACGCCGACCGCGTCCCCGAGCTGGACAAGACGCCGGCCCCCGGGGCCCAGTTCGCGCCGCTGGCCGCGCCGCTGTCCCGCGCCAGGTGCTATGCCGAGTGGACCAAGTCCCTCAAGAACTACCTCTACCGCGACTGGAAGCTCACCATCTGGTACTCGCCGGAGCTCAAGGAGTACTCCAGGCCGCGGGAGACCCAGCGCGACTTCCGGCTGCGGCTCTCGCAGGGCTCGCGGGAGCTCCGCGACGAGGCCATGGAGAAGCTCCGGGCCAAGTACGGCCCGAAGCGCGACAAGCTCCAGGAAGAGATCCGCAAGGCCCGTGAGCAGCTCGACCGCCAGCAGGCCGAGGCGAGCAAGGCGAAATGGGATGCCATGGCCGCACTCGGCAACTCGGTGCTCGGCGCGTTCCTGGGCAAGAAGAAGATCACCAAGACCAACGTGAGCAAGGCGACGACCGCGGCCAAGGCGGCCGGCAAGGCCATGCAGCAGAGCGGCACGATCGGCTCGACCCAGGCGAAGCTCGACCAGGCGCTCGAGAAGTTCACCGAGCTCGAGTTCGAATTCCGGCGCGAGGTCGAGACCCTCGAGTCCACGCGCCGCCCCGAGGCAATCGTCCTGCAGTCCGTGGAGCTCGCCCCCAAAAAGGCGGATATCACCGTCGAGCAGGTCGTCCTCGCCTGGACCCCCTGGACGACCACGGCCGGGGCCCAGCCCGAGGCGGTGTACTAGCCGGCCCGCTCGATCTCCTCGGCGAGCTGCCGCCTGGCCTGTTCGATGGCCGCGTGCTGCTGGGGCGTGACCTCGGGATACCGGAGCCCGAGGCCCTCGATGGTCGTCACGAGGATCCGCGCCACGAGGCCCCGCGTAACCCACTTGTGGTCGGCGGGGACGATGTACCAGGGCGCCCAGCGGGTGCTGGTCGCGCCGATGGCCTCCTCGTAGGCGTGCATGTAATCGTCCCAGAAGCCGCGTTCGACGAGGTCCGCGGCGGAGAACTTCCAGTGCTTCTTCGGGTCCTCGAGTCGCTTCAGGAACCGCTTCTTCTGCTCGTCCTGGGAAACATGGAGGAAGAACTTGAGCACGACGGTCCCGTTCCGGGTCAGGTGCCTCTCCAGGGCATTGATGTCGTCGTAGCGGTGCTGCCAGAACTTGTCGCCCGGGGGGAGGGTGAGGTCGGGGATCTTCTGGGCCCTCAGCAGCTCCGGGTGGACGCGGACGACGAGCACTTCCTCATAGTACGAGCGATTGAAGATCCCGATCCGGCCGCGCTCGGGCAGGGCCCGGGTGTAGCGCCAGAGGAAGTTGTGGTCGAGTTCCTCGGCCGACGGCTGCTTGAAGCTGTAGACCTGGCACCCCTGGGGATTCACGCCGGACATCACGTGCTTGATGGTGCTGTCCTTCCCCGCCGCGTCCATCGCCTGGAAGATCAGGAGGATCGACCGGGTATCCGACGCATAGAGCCGATCCTGGGCCTCCACCAGCTCGGAGACGTCCTGCGTCAGGAGTTCCTCGGCGAGCTTCTTGCGCTCCTCCTTGGGCCGCTCCGGGTCGCCCGCCCAGCCGGGATCGTGATCCTTGAGGCGGACTTTCTTGCCCTCGGGAACGCGGCATACGTCGATCAGTTCCTCGGCGTTCACCATGGTCGGTCCCCCTCGCGGAACGTGACTCCGGCCATGCCCTTGCATTCCGGGCATGGCGCCGGGTACTACTGGCGATTGTAGGGCCGGCAATGGCGCACAGCCAGGACGGAGCCCGCCGTGGGCCCGCGCGGAGGGCCCCGGTCCCGGAGCCCCGGTGATCCTGGACAATCGGCGGATCGCCACTAGAATCAAGGAGATCAGTTCGCCGATGCCCGCGCCGCCGAGGATGGAATGTCCAATCTCCCCAGCGAAATCCTGGCACCCGACCAGCCGGCCCCCCCGGGGCGATGTCTGCTCGATGTCGCTCCCGAGGAGCTGGGCCGATGGATCGCCGAGCAGGGCGATTCCGCCTACCGGGTCGGCCAGGTGCTGCGCTGGGTCTTTCAGCGCCGGGCGGAGTCGTTCGCCCCGATGTCGGATCTCCCGCTCGAGCTGCGCCGCCGGCTCGAGTCGGACTGGTCGGTCTTCGGCACCCGGGTCGTGTTCCACGGGCAGTCGCCCGACGGGACCGACAAGCTGCTGCTCGAGTGCCGGGACGGGCGGAGGATCGAGTGCGTGCTCATGGCCGAGGAGGACCGCCGCACCGTCTGCATCAGCACCCAGGTGGGCTGCGGCATGGGCTGCGTCTTCTGCGCCAGCGGGCTGAAGGGCGTGGAGCGGAACCTCACCTCGGGCGAGATCATCGAGCAGGTCCTCCGCCTGCGGAACCTCCTGCCGGCCGAGGAGTCGCTGACGAACATCGTGGTCATGGGGATGGGCGAGAGCCTGGCGAACCTCGACAACCTGATCACGGCGCTCGATCGGCTCTGCTCCCGGGACGGCCTGGGATTGGGCCAGCGCCGGGTGACGATCTCCACCGTCGGCCTCCCCGGCAAGATCCGCGAGCTGGCCGGCCTCGATCGGCAGTATCACCTTGCGGTCTCGCTCCACGCCCCCACCGAGGAGCTGCGCAACGAGCTGGTGCCGGTGAACGAGAAGATCGGCCTGACCGCCGTGCTCGAGGCCGCGGACGACTACTTCCGGGCGACGGGCCGGCAGGTGACGTATGAGTATGTGCTGCTGCACGGCGTGAACGACCGGGCGCGGGACGCCGAGGCCCTGGCCGGGCAGCTCCGGGGGCGGAAGGCGCACGTCAACCTGATCCCCTACAATGCGGTCGAGGGCCTGCCGTTCCAGAGGCCGTCCCCCGAGGCGATCCGCCGGTTCGTGGGGATCCTCAGGGACCGCGGCATCAGCGCGACGGTGCGCAAGACGAAGGGGCGGCCGATCGACGCCGCGTGCGGCCAGCTTCGCCGCCGGCTGGGGGGCGAGGGATCGGGAATGCTCGCCGATTCGCCGCAGGCAGTGGATGTCTCCTGAACCAGGCGGCATGATAGGGAAAGGGCGGGGTCGCCGGCTGTCTGCCGCCGTCGCGGATCCCCGCTCATCGACACCGAGCCCGGAGTGCGTTGCCCGTGAGCCGCGGCGAGCTGGATGTGCTGGAACGCCAACTTCAGGCCCGTGATCCCGACGTCCGGCTCATGATGCAGGTCCGGGACGAGGTGCCGGGGGCGTTCGAGTCCCTGGTCCAGCGTTACCAGGACCGGCTGGTCGGGATCCTCTTCCACCTGGTCGGGAGCCAGGAGGAGGCGGAGGACCTGAGCCAGGAGGTCTTCCTGAGGATCTACAAGGCGCGCAAGGGATACCGCCCGCGCTCCCGGTTCGCCACCTGGCTGTTCACCATCGCCAACAACCTCGCGTCGAACCACCTGCGCGGGAAACGCCGCAAGCCGTCGGTCCCCATGAGCGGCGCGGGGGCGGGGGGCGATTCGCAGGCGGTCGCCCCGTTCGCCGGGCAGGTCGCCTCGCGCGAGGGCACGGCGTCGTCCCAGATGCGCAAGGTGGAGCTCTCGGAGATCGTCCGCCAGGCGCTGGATCACCTGGGCGAGGACCAGAAGATGGCGGTCCTGCTGAGCAAGTTCGAGGAGATGAGCTACTCGGACATCGGCGGGGTGATGAACCGCTCGCCGGCGGCCGTCAAGTCGCTGCTGGCGCGAGCCCGGAACGAGCTGCGCGAGCGGCTGGAGCCCTTCGTCGCCGAGGGGGACCGAGGGCCGGGGAACCCGGGAGGCGGGAGCCAGCCCAGGCCCGCCTCGAGCTGACGGGGCGACCGATCTGCCCTCTCGTCCGTCCCGCTCGACAACTGCCATGAGACCGAACGTGCTTCTTCCGGGTCCGCTTCGCCGAGCCCTGAGCCAGGGCTGGTCGGCCTGCGGCGATGCCCTGGAAGAACTGATCTTTCCGTGGTCGTGCGAGGTCTGCGGTGCCGAGGGCGACGGGTGGAAGGGCCCCCTCTGCCCGGAATGCCGCGAACGGCTGCTGACGGCGGCACGCGAGGCGCGGTCCTGCCCGCGGTGCGCCCTGCCGGTCGGTCCGCATGCCGACCTCCGCGGCGGCTGTTCCCACTGCCGCAGGTATCCCCTGCCGTTCCACCAGGCGTTCTGCCTGGGCCCTTACGAGGGGCCGATCCACGACCTCTGCCTGCGGCTGAAGCGCGAGCGCCATGCCTGGCTGGCGCCCTGGCTCGGCTCGCTCCTGGCGGAGGCCCGCCGGGCCGAGCTGGGCGAGCTCCCTCGCGATGCGTGGGTCGTGCCGATCCCGCTCCACTGGCGACGGCGGCTCCGCCGAGGTTACAACCAGGCGGCGTCGCTGGCGAACGGCCTGGCACACCGCCTCGACCTCCAGGTGCACCACCCCTTGCGACGGATCAAGGCGACCGACCACCTCGCCCATCACGGCGCCGCGGAACGTAAGGAGGCGATGCGGGGGGCATTCGCGGCGCGCCGGGATCCCGCCCTGAAGGGCCGCACCGTCCTGCTGGTGGACGATATCCTGACGACGGGGGCCACGTCCGGGGCGGCCGCCCGCGCCCTCAAGCAGGCGGGCGCCCGCCGCATCGTCCTGGCGGTCCTCGCCCGCACGCTCTGACGCCGCCCGGGTCCGGAGCACGGTAGGCAATCCGCCGCCCGGTTCGTACTCTAGACGTTCGGACTCGCTCCCGCGACTCGCTTGACCTGTATTGAATTCCTCATGGATCCCCACCAGCCCCACACCCTCCGGATCGGGACTCGCGGAAGCCGCCTCGCGCGCTGGCAGGCCGAGTGGGTGGCCGGCCGGTTGCGCGCGTCCCGTCCCGGGCTTGAGGTCGAGCTGGTCGAGATCAGGACGCAGGGCGACCGGGACCGGAACTCGCCGCTGGCGGCCATCGGCGGCACGGGGCTCTTCACCAAGGAGATCCAGCGCGCCGTGCTCGATGGGTCCGTCCATGTGGCCGTGCACAGCCTGAAGGACCTCCCGACCCGGGGGCCCGAGGACCTGACCCTCGCGGCCGTCCCCGCGCGAGAAGACGTCGCCGACGCGTTGATCGCCCCGGTTCATCAGTCGCTCGATCGGCTCCCGGCCGGTGCTCGCGTGGGGACCAGCTCGCTCCGTCGCCGTGCCCAGTTGCTCCATGCCCGGCCGGACCTCCAGGTCGTGACGATCCGGGGTAACGTGGAAACCCGGTTGAACCAGGCGCTGGACGGGCGCCTCGATGCCGTGCTGCTCGCCTGGGCGGGCCTCCATCGATTGGGGCTGCACACCCACGTCACGCAACGCCTCGAGCCGCCGGCCTTCCTGCCCGCGGTGGGGCAGGGGGCCCTGGGCATCGAATGCCGGAGCGACGACGCGCGGACCCACGAGTTCCTGGCGGTCCTGGACGATGCGGCCACCCGCCGCGCGGTCCTCGCGGAGCGGGCCGCTCTCGCCGAGCTCGAAGGGGGCTGCGTGATCCCGATGGCGGCCTGGGGCCGTGACGTCCGGGACACGGGCCGCTTCGCGCTGGACGCGACGATCTTCGATCCGGACGGACAGGCCCGCGTCGATGCGACTCTCGACGGCCCCCCCGACGCCCCGGAGGAACTCGGCCGTCGGGTTGCCGACGTCCTCCGGGCTCGTGGAGCGGAGGCGCTCCTGGCCCGGGTGCGCAAGGTGACCGGCTGATCAGGCCCGGCCCGGCTCCGACGGCCCGGGGCTCATTCCCCGCACAAGCCGTACAGCCGGTTTCCGGATCCATTCTGTTTTGGCCGCCGGGCGAGGGCCGTGCAAAGGCAACAGTCGGCCCATCGGGCGGGCCGATCAAGCACAGGGCAGGGCGGATCACCGGCGCATGAATCCCGCCTCCTGGCGGGGCATGCCGCGGGGAAAACCGATCAGCACGAAGGAACGGCGACGCGCGCAACCCGAGTGCCCTCGGGTACGGCGGTCACGCAGCGAGCAGGGCGAAACCGCGTTGAGCACGACGGCAACTCCACCCCGGCCGAGAATGGATCCATCGGCACGCCAGGCGAATGCCGACGCCGAGGATCGCCGGGATCACGGTCCGATCCCGGGCGACTCGACGGAGGGCCGCATCGCCCGGGGCGAGCTGAAGAAGACGGTGGGAATCCTCACGCTCGCCGCCCTGATGGGCATCACGAGCTGGGTGGTTGCCTCGCTGTCCACCTGGCTGGTGCCGGTCTACGTGACCGCGATGGCCCTGATCTTCGCGTTCCCGCGCTCGCAGCATCCTCGATCGTCCCCGAGGGCGCAGCACGAGGGACAGACGCTCGACCCGACGACCCACGGCGAGGACGGCGACGCACGCCGCGGCGACGAGACCGGCCCGGTTCCTCCCACGACGGAGAAACGGCAAGGCAAGTCGAAAGGCCGGAGACGTTCGCCGGCCTCAGCCCCGGATCCCCATCCGCCCGCAGGCGAGGATGCCGGAGGATCGCCGCCGCTGGCGGGGCCGCCGGCAACCCCGGCGAAGCCCCGAAGAGGTCGGAACCGCGGCCGCAAGCCCGCCAGGCCCGGGCCGAGATCGGAGCTCGGTCCTCCCGGCCCGACGAGCACGAAGTGGATCCGCGTCGGCCCCGGCAAGTTCGTCCGGGCGGACACCGAGGAGCCATCGCCGGCCTCCGTCGTCGAGCCCCAGACCACGCCTTCGACCGCCGAGGATGTGCCGGCCGCCACGCAGGGGCCATCCGAACCGGTCGAGATGTTCGAACCAGCGCCGCCGGAGGCGTCGACACCGACGCCGCCATCGACCCCGGCGGCCGAATCCATCGAGTCCCAGGCGAGCACGGAAGACCCGGGCCCGTCGGGGGAACCGTTCGCTGACCCGGACTTAGTTCCGGCTCAGCCCGAGAGCGCCGCAGCCGAGGCGGCGGGACCGCTCAGGCAGGACGACTCCGGCATGGACCGAGGTCGCACGACGACCGAGGTCGTTCCAACCCCCTGGGCTGATCAGGCCGATGCGGGCCCGGACGCCGAGGAGCAAGGTATCGCACCCTCTGCTCCCCACGTCGCCGCACCCGCCGTCGGCTTCAGGCATGAGCCCGAGGAGGCAAGCCGGGTCGATGCCCTGCACATGGCCGGTCCCGTCGCGCAAGGTCCGCACGAGATCCCGTCCCGGCGTCCGATGGCCGCGGGCGAATCCGGCAATCCTCACCTCGTGGGGACTCGCCGCGATTCGCCCCGCCCTCGACGTACTCAGGTCGGCGGACTCCGCGGTCCTCGATCGCGTTCGCGACGCTCTTCACGCGTCCCCCGGCGGCGGGGCCAGGCGCGTCGCCCTGGAGATCACGTCGGCCGTTTCGCAGCCGGCTCGATGGTGCCTGTGCACTCGCGTGTCAGGCAACGACGCTGCTTCGGCCGTCCCGAGCATCTGTACGGCGGATTCCACGCGCGGTCTCCGCCAGCGCGCGACGAGTGACCGCTCTCCCGTCTTCGCTCCCTCGGCGGAGCCACCGCAAACCCGGCCGGGTGATCTTCCTGTGAAGCTCATCCGGCCATTCTCTTGCGCGCGGACCGGGGCCTCGTGAGAACCGCGCGGACGCCCGCCGCGTGCCCGCTCTCGCACGAACCGGAGGAGGCCGTTACGATTGACCATCTCGAGACTCGGCTGGTGAGGTGACGCAGGCGGAGGTCAGCGATTGTGTGGCAATGGAGCATGGGCTTGCTGCTTGGACTGATCACACTTCAACCCCCCCCAGAGGCCGCAAAGACAGACCCACAGAAGAGCGCGCCACCCTCGACCGACGCCACTTCCCGGACGACTGCTCCCCCAGGAGCGGCCCCGTCGCTCTTCCCCGAGGGCTACCTGGATCATGAGGCCCTGACCCGGGCGTTGCGGCAGCTCGTCGAGAGATCGGGAGGCAAGGCGCGGCTCGACTCGCTGGCGAGGTCGCGCGAGGGGCGCGACGTCTGGCTCGTCAGCCTCGGCTTGCCCGAGAAGCCGCCGGCCGTCCCGGATTCGCGCCCGGCGACGCCTCCCGAGCCGCGCAAGCCGGCGATCCTGGTCGTGGCGAACCTCGAGGGCGATCATCTCGTGGGCAGCCAGGTCGCCCTGGGGATCCTCGACCAGGTCCAGCGCGACCCGTCGTGGCAGAAGCGCCTGGAACAGTTCACCCTGTACGTCGTGCCGCGCCTGAACCCGGACGGTGCCGAGCGTCTGCTGCGGACGCCCCGCGCCGACGTGCGCACCAACCTGGAGCCGGTGGACCGCGATCGCGACGGCCGATCCGGCGAGGACGGGCCGGACGACCTCAACGGCGATGGGCTGATCGGCCAGATGAGGATCAAGGACGCGAAGGCGACGCTGATCCCCGACCCTTCCGACCCGCGATTGCTCCGCAAGGCCGACCCCGTCAAGGGGGAACGGGCCGTCTATTCCGAGTATGCCGAGGGCTTCGACAACGACGGGGACGGCCTGATCAACGAGGATCCCCCGGGGGGCGTGAACCTGAATCGCAACTGGCCGTACCGCTGGTCGGAGTACGATCCGGAGGCGGGGTTCAGCCCCGTAGGCGAGCCCGAGACCCGGGCGCTGATCCAGTTCGCGTTCGATCACCCCGAGATCGCCGTCGTCTGGAGCTTCGGCCTCAACGACAACCTCGCCACCGAGCCGAAGAAGCCCGAAGCGTCGTTCGATGCCGCGGACCTGCCCCTCTTCGTGGAGCTTTCCCGACTCTACGGGAAGGCGCGGAAGAGCCCGGAGAAGCGGCCCGGTCCCGGCAGTCCGCCGTCCGCCCCGCCGGCCGCCGGCCCTCGGGAGCGAACCAAGGGCCAGGAGCCGGCCCAGGAGAAGGGCAAGCCACCGGGCACGCCCCCGGAGCCGAAGGATCGCAAGCCGGACCCGGACCCGTCGCCCCCCGCGGGGCAGACTCCCGCCGCGGCGACCTCCGTCACCGCGCCGGCGAGTCCCGGGGCCACGACCGATGGTTCCCTGAGCGAGTGGGCCTACCATCACTACGGGGCCGTCGGCCTGGCCTCGCGCCTCTGGGAAGGCCCCGAACTGACCCGGCCCGCGGCGGCGGGATCCGGGACCGCGCCCCCGACGGGCTCGCCACCGTCGCCGAACGCGGACGCACCGAAGGGCGGGCCCACCGTGCCGGACGAGGGCCGGGCGCGGTGGCTGTACTGGAACGATCATGTCATGAAGGGCCGGGCGTTCCTCCCGTTCGCCCCACTCGATCATCCCAGACTGGGCAAGGTGGAAATCGGCGGCTGGAAGCCGGGCGTCCGCCTCAACCCGCCGATCGAGCAGGTCGAGGACATCGCGCGGGTGCACCGGGCGTTCCTCGGAGAACTGGCCGGCCGTTTGCCCCGCCTGGCGATCCGGGACGTGAAGGTCGAGGCCCGGGGGTCGGGGATCTATCAGGTCACCGCGGCGGTCGTCAACGAGGGCGTGTTCCCCACGGCCCTGGTCCGGGGGACGCGGAGCCGGAAGGCCCCTCCGGTTCGCGTCCGGCTGGACGTCGGCTCGGGACGGCTCCTGGCCGGCCCCCCGCGCAGCCAGTTCGACTCGCTCGGCGGTTCCGGAGGCCGCCGCGAGTTCCGCTGGCTGGTGATGGCCCTCGACGCGGACGACGCAGGCGCGAAACCGTATGCCGTGACGCTCAGCGCCTCCACACCCAAGGCCGGCGCGGCGGTCCAGACCATCCCCATCGGCGCGGCGAGGTGAGGTGAGCCAGGACGGGAGGCCGACCATGCTCGCGGGAATCCGGGCGGTTATCCGGGCCGAACTGATCACCACGGCCAGGCACCGCCGCTACTACCTCCTCCGGCTCGTTTACGGGCTGTTCGTGCTGGCGTACTTCTCGCTGAGCTACGTGCAGTGGGAGGGCCAGTACCCCGAGGGCACGACGCCCGAGGAGGTGCGCAACTTCGCGGAGCAGGCGTTCATCAGGTTCGGCGCGCTCCAGTCCTGGATGGTCCTGTTCCTCGTGCCGGCCCTGGTGGCCGGCGTGATCGCCGACGAGCACCAGCGGAAGACCCTGCACGACCTGCTCGCCAGCCGGCTCAGCAGCACCGAGATCGTGCTGGGGAAGCTCCTGGCGAGGCTGGTCCACCTGGGGGTCTTCGTGGCGATCGGCGTCCCGGTGGTCTGCCTGCTCGCGCTCTACGGCGCCCTGAACCCGGAGAACCTCGCGATCGTCTACGGCAGCCTGGCGGCGACGGTGCTCTTCCTCGGCGGGTCCTCGATGCTGCTCTCGATCCTCGCCCGGACTCCGCGACAGGCCCTCCTGACCGCATATTCCCTGGAGTTCCTCTGGCTGGTCGCGCCCCCCTTCCTGGCCCCCTGGACTCGGTATCTCGGGGGCATCTACGGCTGGATCGACCCGGTCAACCAGTGGATCCTGGCCTCCAACCCCAGGCTCTTCTGGGACGAGATGCTCGTGTACTCGAACCGGGCGATGTGGGCTCCCTGGATGCGCCCGAACGGATCTCTACTCCTGGGTCGCGGGCCCGGTTTCATGTTCCCCTTCCAGTTCTCCTTCGCCTGGATGGTGGGCCTTCAGGCGGTCTACGGGCTGTTGTTCCTGCTGGCGGCGGTTCTCGGGCTGCGGCCCTTGCGGGGGAACTCCTGGTCCGGGGCCCGGCCGAAACGCGGCTGGTCGTGGCGGCTCGGGAGGGTGACCAGGGCGCTGACGCAGGCCCGGGCCGCCGCGCCGGTGTTCCGCAACCGGCTGCTGGTCCCGCAGTCGCGCCCCCCCTGCGGCACGTATCCGATGCTCTGGAAGGAGCGGTTCACGCCGCTGGGCGGGGGCCTGAGCTGGCTCGGCAGCCGGCCGGTCGCGATCGTGATCCTGACGGTCGTGGGCTGCCTGCTGTTCGAGCCGGTCTGGATGCTCGTGAAGGCGTGGGCCGTCTCGTCCAGCGACTCCTTCGGCCGGCTGCGGCAGTCGCTGGGGAACGACCTCGGGCTGGCGACCTGGCTGCTGAGCTATCTGGGGATCGTCGCCGTCGCGGCGGCCGGCGCGGTGAGCGTCACCGCCGAGCGGGAGCACGACACCTGGACCAGCCTGGCGACCACGCTCGTCTCGCCGGCCGAGGTGGTGGTCGCCAAGCAATTCGGCGCGGTCTGGTCGGCCCGCTGGGTGGGGCTCGTCTTCCTGGTCCTCTGGGTCGTGGGCCTGGTGCTGGGGGCGTTGCCCCCGCCGGGCGTGCTGGGCGCCCTGCTGCTCACGGCCCTGGCCGCATGGGGCGTGGCCGCGATCGGGGTCTTCGTCTCGCCCCGCGCGGTGAATTCCACGCGGGCCCAGGCCGTCACCTTGCTGCTGACGCTCCTGGGTGTGGCCACCTGGGTCCCCGGCACACTGGCGGGGCTGCTGGTGCCTCCGGCAGGCGGCGCGAGGCTCCCGGAGCCCGGCCCGTTCGCGATGCTCTCGTTCGCCGAGGTCCTGCCCACCTGGCTGGCGATGGCCTTGGGCTCGATCGGCGTCATCTACCTCCTGAGTCGACTGACGGCCTACCATCTGGCCCGGAACCGGGGATGATGTGAAGCGGCCCTTATTTTGAGACATTGATTTATGATAATATTGAATTCGATATTGCGGAGGGCGTGTCCCGCCCGCTGGTTCGTTCCGGCCGTCGTGCTCGCGCTCGGCCTATGGCACGATGCGTTCGCGGCCGGGGCCGGGCAGGATCCGTCCCCGCGAGCGGCCGCGGCGCGGCCCGCGGACGCCCCGGCCGCCGTCCAGGGCCCGGTGAAGCCGCCGCGGCCGCTGCCGACCCTGGCGATCGCCACGGATCCCAGGGTCCCGATCGCCTTCAACCGGCTGTACGACTACCCCGAGCTGACGGCCTTGCTCAAGAAGCTCGTCGCCGCCTATCCGGACCTCCTCTCGCTCCAGAGCCTGGGCAAGAGCACCGAGGGGCGCGACCTCTGGTGCGTCACCATCAACAACCCGGCGACCGGCGACGACCGCTCGAAGCCCGCGATGTACGTGGACGGCAATATCCACGGCAACGAGATCCAGGGGGCGGAGGTCGCGCTCTACCTGATCTGGTATCTGGCCGAGAACCGGGGGCGAAACGAAGTGCTCCGGAAGCTCACGGATGAGCGGGCCTTCTACGTCGTCCCGACGATCAACCCGGACGGGCGGGCCTACTGGTTCAACGCGCCGAACACCACCCACAGCTCTCGGAGCGGCAAGAGCCCGCTGGACGACGACCAGGACGGCGTCGCCGACGAGGACGGCCTCGACGACCTCAACGGGGACGGGCAGATCACCCAGATGCGACGGCGCGATCCCGACGGGCCATTCAAGGTCTCCCCGGAGGATCCCCGCCTCCTGGTGCGGATCCGGCCCGGGGAGGAGGTCCACGGGGAGCGATACGAGCTGCTCGGCATGGAGGGCATCGACAACGACGGCGACGGGAGGATCAACGAGGATCCGCCCGGGGGCTACGACATGAACCGCAACTGGCCGGCGGACTGGCAGCCCGACGAGCTCCAGGGGGGGGCCGGCAACTACCCGCTCTGCTGGCCCGAGACCCGGGCCGTCGCCCGCTTCCTGAGGGACCACCCCAACGTCGCCGGGGTCCAGGCCTTCCACAACGCCGCGGGCATGATCCTGCGCGGCCCCGGCCACGCTTCGCGCCAGGGCGAGTATCCCGCGGAGGACGAGCAGGTCGCCGGCGAGATCGGCCGCGTCGGGGCGCGGATGCTCCCGTTCTATCGCAGCCTGGTCATCCACCGCGACCTCTACAACGTCCACGGCGGCTTCATCGGCTGGGCGTATGAGCATCTCGGCATTTTCTCGTTCACGAACGAGCTCTGGAACAACGACCAGCTCCTGGGCAGGGCGGAGCCGCCCGCCGCGGGGCAGGCCCTGGCGCGCGCCGTCGGCGCGACCGACCAGGCCGAGCAGCTCTTCGCCAGCGACCGGCTCCTGTTCGGGGCGCAGTTCGTCCCCTGGACCAGGTTCAAGCACCCGCTCCACGGCGACGTCGAGCTCGGCGGCTTCGTGAAGCAATCCCAGCGCGTGCCGCCCTCGTTCATGATCGAGGAGCTCTGCCATCGCAACGCGGCCTTCGCGATCTACCACGCCGAGCAGATGCCGCGGCTGGAGTGGGACCGGGTCGACGTCCAGAAACTCGGCGGCCCCCCGGACTCGGCCACGTCCGTCGTCACCGCCTCGGTCCGGAACACGCGGAGCATCCCTACCCGGGCGAGGCAGGCGGTGCAGCGCAAGCTCGGGCTCCCGGACCAGTTCACGATCGCCGGCCCGGGCCTGAAGGTCGCCGGCGGAGGGTTGCTAGTCGATCGGGACACCGGGGAGGTGGAACCGGTCGAGCACCAGCCCGAGGTCATCCGCCTGGACTCGGGCATCCCGGGCGGGGGCGTCGCCCGCGCGCGGTGGTATGTTCAGGGCAAGGGGAAGGCGAGCGTCAGTTTCCGGGCACAGAAGGGTGGGACCCTGACCCGGACGCTGGAACTCCCCTGAGCCCGGCCCACTCAACAGCACCGGCCTGCGACCGGGCCTGCGCGGACCGCCTCGGACGCCCCCTCCGGGGCGGGGCGCCCTCGTCAACGACCTCGAAGACGATCAGACCATCCTGACCCGCTTCGAGGGGGGCCACGGAATAGCGGCCCCCGCCGGATTCGGATCGGTCACCCCCGCGGCGACGTCTCCTGGCGAGGTGATAGCCGCCGCACCTCCGGCAACGGTAGGCGACGACCCGCCTGCCCTCGCGTGCGCGGCCGGTCGCCTGATCCCAGAATTGCAGGGCGATCCGATGAGCCTCGGCGGTCTGCCGATCCGGGTGGAATGCCCTGCCGCAAGCGGCGTCGGCGCAAGGCTGGATCCAGTCTGACCTCGCCATGGAAATCGCCTCCGTGGCCCGACTTTGCACGCTGGCCGAACCCGGAGGATGCCAGTCGATGTGATAAAGCCGGGGAAATGGGTGGTACAGACAATCGTCGATGGCTTCCCGAGCCAACGCCAGGCCATTTGTCGGGTCACCTGGTGCGAATCCCAGAGACTCGAATAGCACTAGTCAAACGCACGCACCCTTGCAAGGTGACCGTTATGCATGCTAGAAAACGCGCCATGTTGCAAAGAACCGGCGTCCTCCGGTTGTCCGGGGGCCAAATGTCTTAATGTGGCTTGATTTCCTGCTTTCGACCGGATGGCTCATTTCGGCTGGCGACTTCCTTCACCAACTGATCCCAGTAGGCGGGGAGGTGGGCGTAGGGATTCGGGGCGGGGGGGGAATCGCCGACGTATAGGTAGCGGATGCCCTTGGCGATCGCGTCCCGGACGACCGTCCGCATGGCCGCCTCGTCGAGGATGTTGGTGACGAGTGCGGCGATCCGGGTGTCGCCGAATGGCGGGAGCGGGGCGGGGGGCTCGAACTGGCGGAACCCCTGGGGATTCGCGAAGACACAGATCGCGTCCGAGACGCCCCGGGCGAAATACGCCTTCTCGCAGATGGAGCCGGGGTTCGTGATGATCAGGGCATCCTTCATCCGCCGCCGCGCGTGCTCGCGAAGCGCGACGTAGTACTCGACCTCCCGGTCCAGGGGGGACTGCTGGTCGAAGAAGAAGCCCCTGACGCGAGGGTAGAATTTGATCCACCGATCGATCTCGGCCTCGACCTGCCCGGGCGGACGCCTGGCGTAGTCGGTGGCGACGTAGCCGATCAGCCGGAGGCCACGGCTGGCGGCGTCCTCGGTCAGCAGGCGGTAAGCGGGGTCCACCCGTTCCCCCGGGCCATCCCCGGGTTGGCGACGGCCACGATCGGCACCTTCCCGGCGGCCTCGATCAGGCGCTCCCAGGATTTCAGCCCCTCGCCCGCGGGGTAGAAATAAGCCGGGACCAGGAGCCCCAGGGGAGGCCCCGGGCCGCTCGCCTCGATCCCGTCCGCGCTCCCGTCGTCGGCATCGGCCTTCGCGGCCCCATGACGTGGATCCTGCTTCTGCCCGGGCGCCTTCGTGCCGGGAGGCAGGTCCCGGGATCGCGGGCCCTCCTTCCCGTCCGGGCGAAGCCACGCGAAGCAGGCGAGGCCGATGGGGACGCCCAGGACGACACCGGCCAGGACCCCGAGCGACAGCCGCGCCCGACGCGATCGGTCCCCGGGCGGGCTCGACGGCGGGATGTCGACGTGCGAGCTCGATTTCGGCGGCAGGATGACGGTCTGGATGTCGTCCGGGTTGGATCCGCCTCGACCCGGGGAAGCCGGGCCCGGCTTCATGTCCGGATCCGGCTCGGTCGGGAACCACCACGACGGCAGTTCGCCGTTGTCGTTGACCCCCGACGGACCGCCCGTCGCGGAGTGGCCGATGATCAGCAACTGCCCGCATACAGGACATCGTGTGCGCTTGCCCGCATGGTGCTCCTCCGCCTTGAACCTCCTCCCACACGTGCAGGACACCGAGATCATCGCGGCGCTCCCCGGGCGGTTCGGACCCGCGTTCAGGCGGGCTTCAAGATCCTGCCACCATAATCATACGCACCGAGGCGGAGCGTTCTTTCCCATCTGATAAAGTACAACCCGGCTGAGAACGATGCGTGTCGGCGCCCCGCCCCGGGGATGCCGCGGCGGGATGGGTTTATTGAGAGAGTCTCCCTAAGATGTTAGATTGGCGGATGATCGGCCTTCTCCTCGGGGGGGTGCCGTCGTCCTGCGCGCGGTCCGTTCCGGGATGAACCATGGTCGATCCCCAGGCGTCGAGATTCTGGCTGGCAGCGCTCCAGAGCGGCTTGCTCGAGGCACAAGCCCTCAACGCCTGCTGGGAGGGGATCTCCCCCGAGAAGCGGAACGCGCCCGAGCACCTGGACCGTCGGCTCGCGCGCCAGGCCGTGCAGCAGAATCACCTCACGCTCTGGCAGGCCCAGCAGCTCCTGGCGGGGCGGACGAGCGGCTTCAGGGTCGATCGGTATCTCCTGCTCGACCTGATCGGGCACGGCGGCATGGGGCGGGTGTACCTCGCGCGCGACACGCGCCTGGGCCGCCAGGTGGCGCTCAAGATCCTGTCGCCGGAGCGGATGAGCAACCCCCGGGCCATCGCGCGGTTCCGCCGAGAGGCGCGCGTCGGGGCCCAGCTCCAGCACGAGAACCTCGTCCGCATCTACGACTTCGGCGAGTCCCAGGGGCGCTACTTCCTGGTCATGGAGTACATCGAGGGGAAGACCATCGGCGCCCTGATCTCCGAGCAGGGCCCGATGCCCCCGGCGACGGCCGCCCGGCTCGCCCGGCAGATCGCGCTGGGGCTCGAGCACGCCCACCGCAAGGGCCTGATCCACAGGGACGTCAACCCGTACAACGTCCTGGTGACCCACGAAGGGGTCGCCAAGCTCGCCGACCTGGGGCTGGCCAAGGACCTGACCGAGGACGAGCGGGTCACGCGCGAAGGGGCCACCGTCGGCACGTTCGACTACGTCGCCCCGGAGCAGGCCCGACAGTCCGACTCGGCCGACATCCGCAGCGACGTCTACTCGCTCGGTTGCACGCTTTATCACATGATCGCCGGTCAGGTGCCCTTCCCGAGCCCGAGCCTGCCGGAGAAGCTGTTCGCCCATCAGGCCCTCGAGCCGAGGCCCCTGGACCAGGTCGTCCCCGAGATCCCCGCGGGCCTGGCGGAGGCGGTCCGGAGGATGATGCGGAAGCGGCCCGAGGAGCGCTACGCCACCCCGCTGCAGGCGGCCCAGGCCATCGAGCCATTCGTCGAGGAATACGCCAGGCTGAACGACACCCAGCCCGAGCCCAGTCCCCTGATCCCCGACGACGGGCCGGGGCGTCGCGACGCCCCGCAGCCGTCGGCGGAGGACGGCGCCGAGGGGCCGTCGCCGGCGGTGGCCCGGGCGACGCCTCATCCGGGCGGCCTGACGGCGGGGGGGACGCGTGTCGCCCCGGGCGGGCAGCCCTCCGATCGGATCGCCCCCGCGTTCGTGACGCCGGTGAACGATCGGGAGGCCAGCAGCGCCGAGGACATACCGCTCCTGCTCGACCTGGGGCCCGAGCCGTCCTTGACCGACTCACTGAGCCGGCCGAAGCCCTGGTTCAGCACCGACCGGTCGAGCAACGCCCAGGGCGGCGTGGGCAGCGACGCGGCCGTCGGTGCGCCGGATCGGAGATCCGCCCTGCTGGCGTCCCTGTCGCGGAGTCGGTGGGCCTGGCCCGTGGCCATCCTGGCGCTGGCTCTGGTGCTGGCGATCACGCTCGGCATCCTCGGCTACTTCTGGGGCGGCCCCGGGATGGTCGGGACCGACAAGGCCCCGCCGCGACGAGCCGCCGCGGGCCGTCAGGATGAGGCCGGGCTGAAGGGGCACCCCCGGGCGGTCCCGGCGGAGGACGCGCTGGCCAAGGCCGAGGCCGACCGGACGCCGGCCGCGGACATCACGGTCCGGGACCCGAACGGCCAGGAAGAGCCGGCCAAGAACCTGAAGGATGCGATCGACCGGGCCCTGGGGGTGAATGGCTGGGTGATCCTCCACAATCCGCGGCCCCTGTCCGTCCCCCCGGCACCCTCCCTGGCCCCCGTCGCGTCCGGGGCTCTGCGGATCCGGGCCGCCGAGGGCGTCAAGCCGACCCTGGAAGTCGAGCTTGTGGCCGGCAAGCCGGTGCTGAGCACCGGGCTGGGTGCCAAGCTGGTTCTCGAGGGGCTGACCATCGTGGCCCGATCCTCGAAGCAGGTCAGGGACGCCGCCGCCCGCGGGGCCTCCGCGCCGGGTACGATCCCCGTCGTCCAGGCCGCGGGCAGCGCCGAGTTTCGGCGCTGCACCTTCGCCGTCGACGCCGCGGACCAGGCGGCCCGGTCGGTGGCGCGAGCCATCGTCACCGAGGGGGTCAACCTGACGATCGAGGGCTGCTGGTTCCGGGGATTCGACACGGCGGTCGTCGTCCGGGAAGCGGGGGGGCAGACGGCGCAGATCCGGCAGACGCTCGCGACCGCCGGCACCCGCGATCTCCCGGACAGGCCCGCGGCGGCGGCCCCGGCGCCACGGCCGGGGGCCCGTCCGAGGGGCTGGCTGATCGAGGTGGAGCATCTGGGCGGCGGCAAGGTCGGCTCGCCCCGGCAGGTGATCCTCGAGCATTGCACCCTGGTGGGCGACGGCCTCCTGAAGCTCTCCCGGTTCTCCCCGCAGTCTCCGATCCAGGTCAAGGCGAGCGGCTGTGCGTTCCAGGCCAGGACCCTCATCGGCTGGGAGCCCTGGCCCGCGGACGCCGCGCTGAGCCCCACCGTCCTCCAGTGGGAAGGCGAGGGGAATCTCTATGACATCCGCGACCGGGCCTGGATCGAGGCCCCCGGCGCGAAGGCCCCGCCGGGGCCGGCGGCGAACGTCGCCAGCCTGATCGACTGGGGTGGCCTCGTGAAGGAAAGCGGCCCCAGAGAGGACAGGATCGCTTTCCCCCCCGCGGGGGCCGGCGTGCCCGTGCCCAAAGACTTCGAGATCAAGCCCCAGGGGGATCAGAAGATCGGGGCCGACCCCGACCTGGTCGGGCCGGGGCGTCCGCCCGCGGACCCGGTCGGGGCGGGCGGATGAACCCCTCATCCCTCGTGCCGAACGGAAGGAAAGGAACCGATCGCCATGGCTCGACTGGCCGCCTGCGTCTCCGTGTGGGCCTTCTTCTTGCCCGGCCTCGCCTGGGCCCAGCGGGAGAAGCCGCCCGCCATCGCCCCGCCGCCGCTGGTCTCGCACGAGGCGCTGCAGAAGCGGCTGGGAGCGGCCGACCTCCGTCTGCTCGATGCCCGCAGCAAGGCCGAGTACGCGAAGGGGCACATCCCCGGCGCCGTCTGGGTGGACGTGACGGCCGCGGAGAAGCTCGCCGCCCGCGCGGGAGGCCTGACGGACCGGGCTGCCTGGGAAGCCTGGGTCGCGCCGCTGGGCATCGGGGCGGACACCCAGGTGCTCGTCTATGACGGCAAGCGGCAGCTCGACGCGGCGCGGACCTGGTGGCTCCTGCGGTACCTGGGGCTGGATCGGGTCGGCCTGGTCGACGGCAACTTCCCGCTCTGGCAGGCCGCGGGTCGGCCCGTGAGCACGGCGGACGCGGCGCCCTCGCCGCGACCATGGAAGGTGACCTTCCGCGCCGATCGGCTCGCCACGAGGGATCAGGTCCTCGAGGCCATCGAGCGGGGCTCCTCCCGGATCATCGACGCGCGGAGCGGCGCCGAGTACGCCGGCAAGGAGAAGCGCTCGGAGCGTGCCGGGCGCATCCCGGGCGCGTGCCACCTGGAATGGTCGGACCTGGTCGACAAGGACGGCCGCTTCCTGCCCGCCGATGCCCTCCGCTCGCGCCTCGCGCAGCGCGGGGTCCGCGAGGGAGAGTCGCTGATCGCCCACTGCCAGGGCGGCGGCCGGGCCTCCGTGGACACCTTCGCCCTGGAGCGGCTCGGCATCCCGACCCGCAATTACTACCTGGGCTGGTCCGACTGGGGTAACGCCAGGGAGACGCCCGTCGAGAAGAAGGAATGAGGGAAGCGGCCCCGTCGGCCCGGCGATCGGGGGTCGCTCATCGGCCCTGGCGCTCGCCCTCGCCGAGCATCCCTCGGGTGGCGTCGAGGAACCGCTTCTCGCGTGCCCTGGCCGACGTGGTCGGGTGCCCGGCCTGCTTCCTCTCCAGGTCGACGAGGTTCGCCTGGCAATACAGGCACTCGACGACCTCGATGTGGAACTTGATGTAGTCGGCCAGCTCGGGGTCGAGCACGTCGAGCAGATAGCTGCCGAGCTGCTGCCGGCCCGGGCAGGTCAGCCGGCCCCGCTTCCAGATCGCGCCCAGGGAGTGGAGCTGGATATCCTCGCGATTGTTCCGCACCGCCTCGAGCCGGTCGCGGAGCTCGGCGGAATCGCGCATCGCCTTCTCGACGCGGGCCATCTCCTCGGGGGGCAGGGTCTCCGCCAGGTAGTTGCGCAGCTTGGCGTCGTCGATCGGGTCCGGTGCGGCCGGCGGCTCGTGCGCCGCGCGGCCGCCGTGGGGTGAGGGCTTCCCGGCGGCATCTCGCTTCATCACCGCTCAACCTCCCCCCAACTCGTCGAGATTCAGCCCGGCGCGGCGGGCCATCTCCTTGAGCCGTGCGATCGTCTGGAACTTGTAGCTGGCGACGGCCTGCTCGGTGATGTCGAGATACCTGGCGACGTCCTTGTTGGCCCATCCCTTGACGATCAGCAGCTCGAGGCAGCGGATCCGGGCAAAGTCCTGGCGGGCCAGCCACTCGCGCACGAGCTGCCCCATGGCCTCGGTGAGCAGGTGCTCCTCGGCGCGTCTCCGCTCCCCGCTCCGCGCGATGCTCGACGCGGCGCGGGCATCCCCGGGCACCTCGTCGAGCGGCCGCCCGTGGTCGTCGGATCCGAACTGGTCGATCGGGCGGCGGCCCTGCTTGCGGAGGTGGTCGGTCAGCTTGTGCGCGGCGATCGAGAAGAGGTAGGCCTCCATGTCCCGCTTCTCGTCGTAGTGGGGGAGGCTGGTGAGGAACCCGATGAAGGTCTCCTGGACCACGTCCTCGCTGGCCGAGCGGTCGCGGAGCCGGCTGTCGACGAAGGCGAGCAGCCGCCCCTCGAACCGCTCGATCAGCTGGCGCCATGCCTCGGCGTCGCCGGCGCGGACCTGGCGGACAAGCAGAGCGTCGGTGTCGGTCGTCGCCATCGATCTCGCCCGCCCCGTTTCGGTTGTGGCCGCCCCAGTACCCGCACGAAGGTGCATTCTAAACCTGGCCCGGGGCCCTTGCCTATCCTCCGCCACGAGCGGGACGGATCGGACCGCGTTGACACGACGGTCAGGAGATCAGGTGGTAGATCGCCGTGCCGGCCGCGCCGACGCCGGCCGCGGCCAGGAGGCGGAGGCGGTTGGTGTAATAGCCCCTGGTCGCCTCGTCCGCGCGGATGTAGCCGGAGACGGCCCCCAGGCAGGTCAGCAGGAAGGCGAGGCCGCCGCCGAGCAGCACCATCCTCCGGCCGACGAGCTGCCGCTGGTAGGCCCGGACGAATCCCTCCCTCCGCTGCGGCGAGACGTCCACGGTGAGCCTGGCCACGTAGAGCGTGCCGTAGTCCTTGACCACCGGGTCGACCTTCGCCTCGAGGATCATGTCGTCGACCTGCCTGGCCGCGGGCCGCCACGAGCCGGGGACGCCCCGGGGCTCGAGCCACTCCGCGACCTGCCGGTCCAGCTCCTTGCGGGCCTCCTCGCGGGCACGCTCCTCGGTGGCGGAGATCAGGCCGGCGACCTCGCGGGTCTCGCGGGGCCCGGCGGCGACGGCCGGGGGCTTCGGCGGGGCTGGAGGCGCGGCGGGGCGATGCTTCCGGTCCGGTCCGGCGGGCGGCGTGGGGGGAGCGGGAGGCTCCGGCGACGCCTCCGCCAGCGGGCATTCGGGCAGCTCGTCGGGCGGGCCGGGGGGTAGTGCCGTGGCCACCGCCACGCGGGTCCCCCGGACGATCGGCACGGGGATGCCCTCGGCGTCCTCGCGGGCCTCGGCATCCTCGCGGGGCTCGTCGTCCTCACGGAGGGCCTCGCCGAGTTCCTGGCCCGCCTCGGCGAGCGCCTCGTGGACCTCGTGGCGGGCGTCCTCGATGGCCTGCCGGACGTCCTCGCGGGCCTGGCGGACGGCCTCGCGGGCCTCGTGCTGGGCCTCGATCGTCGCCCGGCGGGCCTCGTCCCGCGCCTCGATCACGGCCCGACGGATCTCGTGCCGCTCGCGGGGGCCGGGCCACCCGGCCACGTCACGCACGGGCTGCGGGGGGCGGCGCGGCTCGTGCCGAGCGACGCGGACGAACCAGGCGGCCATCATGACCAGGAGGATCAGTAGCAAGACCCGTTTCATGTTCCATCGGCTCCCATGTCGGTCCCCCGGCCGCTGCGGGGCCGGGGCGAAGACGCGATCTCCCGGTTGGTTCAGGCGGTCTTGACCCGCCGCTCCTGCTTCCTGGCGACCCGGACGTAGTCGGCGTAGCGTGCGGCGGCCTGGCTCCAGGGGCTGACGACCTGGGCCGTCGTGGCGATGAGCGCGGCGGCCACCAGGCCGTCGGGACGCTCATAGGGCCACAGGGGGGTCAGCACGCCGCCCAGCAGGGCCGTCAGCGCGATGGGGATGAGCCGGAACCTCTTCTTCCGGTCGCGGGCCGACAGGCCGGCCCAGCCGGCGGTTCCGCCATAGAGCGCGGCGAAGTAGAAGGGCTCCAGGTCCTGGGGATTGCCGAAGAACTCGCGCTGCAGCGGCAGGTCCAGCTGCAGGCCGCGGCCCAGGGCGATCGCGATCCCGCCCACCACCAGGCCCGCCACGATGGCGATGAGCCGTCGCGTGGACATGTCCAGAGACCGGCCCTCGAAGATCTTGTTGGGGACCAGGGCACCCCAGGTCCCCAGCAGGGTCAGGCCGTAGAGGTAGGCGACCTGATGCGGGCTGCTCTCCAGGTTGACCCCCAGCATGGTCGCCGCGGGCAGGACCAGGAGCGCCGCCCTCGGCGCCGACCAGAGCATGGAGTTGGCGAGCTCCGCGACCCGCAGCCGGCCGCTGGGGGCGATCGGGGGCTGGGGCGGGGGGGCCGGTGCCGAGGCCTTGCGCGGCGAGGGCGGGGCCTGGCGCGGGGCCGCCACCGGCTGGGGGCGCGCCTGCGGCTGGCCCTGGCCCCTGGCCACGGCACGCTGATAGGCGGCGGGCCGGCGGAGGGCCTCCCAGTTGGCCCGGATCCGGGCCTGGACGGTCATCCGCGGGCGCGGCGGCTTCGTGTCGGGGCCGATGTAGAAGATCGGCTCCTCCGCCTCGATCCGGAGCACGTCGTCCGCCGGGGGACGCCCCTCCGGACCCGCGGCGCCGACCGGGCCTTGCCGGCCCCCGCCGATGATCCGCATCTCCTGGAGGCGGGGCGCGTCCTCCGGCGGCAGCAGGTCGTAGAGCCGGGCCGGCCGGTGGTTGGGGTCCTTCGCCAGGGCCCGCGCGACGATCGTCTTGTAGGGCTCCGGCAGCATGGAGATGTCGGGGCGGGCCGTCAGGTGCTTCATCAGCACCTCGTTGACCGTCTCGCCCTCGAAGGGCACCCGCCCCGTGATCATCTCGTAGAGGATCACGCCCATCGCATAGACGTCGATCGGCTTGTTGTACTTGCCCGAGCCGATCTCCGGGGCCATGTAGTGGCAGGTGCCGATGCTCTCGGAGTGCTCGGTGCCGTGGCTGGGCGTGATCAGCTTGGCCAGGCCGTAGTCGCCGATCTTGACGATGCCCTCCTCCATGAAGAGGTTGGCCGGCTTGAGGTCGCGGTGGACGATCCCGTGGTCGTGCAGGTAGGCCACGCCCTCCACCAGGCCCTTGAGCCAGTGCCGGACCTCCGCCAGCGGCAGCCCCTCGGGGTATTGCCTCAGCACGCTGGCCAGGCTCGGCCCCGAGACATACTCCATCACCACGAAGCTGTCGCCGCTGTCGTTGGACTTCAGGTCGAAGATCTGGAGCAGGTTCGGGCACTTCAAGTTCATGCACTGCATGACCCCGCGACGCTCGACGTCGAGGTTGCGGAGGATCAGCTTCAGGGCGACTTCCTTACCCGAATCCGACGTGGCGTAATAGACCTCGCCGAAGCCCCCCCGGCCGATGGCGCGCTTGATGGTGTAGCCGTCGAGCGGGCGGGCACCGGAGCTGAAGGTGTAACGGCCTTGTCCTTGGGGCATGGGCGCTGGATTGGAAGAAGGCATCTCGGAATTTCCCATGGGCTGATCGGGCCCGGAACCCGAAAGGTCGTTCGCCTGGTAGACGGCGGTCTCGTCCATGTTCGCGCCAGGCAGGGGTTTGGCCGTCGCGCTCATCGTTTCTACAACTCCACATCCAGAGGGCTGGCCTCGCTGGCTGGCTCGGCGGGTGCAGCCACCCACCGGGGATTCGGAGACCGGCTGCCGTTCAACTCGCCGCCCGCGTTCGAGGATCTCTCGGTTCCATGCTCACGCTCTGTTCCATTCCCTCGCGGTCCGCTGGTTGTCTCGACTTCGGCCTGGGCCGGAACGGCCGGTGGATCCCTGGGGCACTTCGCGGTCGCCGGGCGGGGCCCCGGCCGATTTCCTCGGGGGCCCGGGGCGGGACCCCCCGCGCGGGGCTAGACCGGGTGCTCGCCGAGCGGCTCCAGGCTGAAGGAGAAGCCGTCCCCCAGGACGCTCGACTGCAGGGCCGCGCTCCGGCCGGCGCAGGCGCGGCCGTCGACGTCGAAGCTCCCTGCCCGGCACCAGAGGGCATTGCCCTGGCGGTAGAGCACCACCGGGTCCTTGAGCGAGGCGGCCGGGATGTGGGCCTGGCCCGTGCCGACGACAGGTCTCGGCCATCGCGGAGCATCGCCGTCGATCGCCAGCGGCAGCCGGTATCGGCCGACGATCGCCAGTTGGGCGGTCGCGCCGACGGGCTGGCTGGCGGGAAATCGAACACGGTCGACCAGGCGGACCACGTCCTCGTCGTAGAGCACCGTCCGGTCGGCGACCGGCTTGCCGTTGATGAACGACGGATGATGGCCTGGAGCACGTGCCCGCCGCTGCGGATCAGGGTGGCGGACAGGCGAGAGGTCCCCCATCAGGGACGTCGGCGGGTTGTCGGGGAAGGGCGGCCGAGGATGATCCGCCGCCCAGGCAGACGAGGTAGCCGCCGACGGCGTCGACCTTGAGCAGGAAGCGACCTTGGGGCCACGCCCGGGCGCGGACGGTCATAGAAAGCGCCGGCGTCCGCGGAGCCGGGCCCAAGCTCGCTGGCGGCATCGCGGCGATGCGCTCGCCTGGGCGAGTCGCCGGAAGCGTAGCCAGACGATCCCCGGACTCGACGGCCTCGCCGCCGGGGCCCCGTCCCGACCGGCTCGGCCCCAGTCGGGGAGGCCGGCTCGGGATTTTCCGGCGCTCAGGTCGCGAGGGCCGCCCGGGTTCGACGCGCGCTGCGCCACCGGCGGCGCTCGCCGGCCCGATCGCGGCGATCTGCTGCCAGGCCTTGGCACGCGACCAGGCCGCGGTGGCCTGGATGATCGCCAGGACGGCCTCGGCCGCCGCCAGGATCTGGCCACTTGACATCGGCCAGGCCGTAGAGGGCCTCGACCTTCGGCGGCCGCCTTCGCGAAGCTTGGCCTCCAGGTCGCGGCGGGCCGCGGCCGCCGCGCCCTGCCGCGATCACGCCGGGCTCCTGGCGGCTGCGCTGCTCGGCTCGTCCAGGTGTCGGCGTGGTTGAACCGCGGCGGGCCTCGGCTGTTGCCGCCTGCCAGGCCTCGGCGACCTCGCGATAGCGACGCAAGCGCTGGCCGCTGATCCGGTGTCGCGCCAGCTCCTCGACCCGCTCCAGGCCCTGGCGGCCTTGCCGGCGTCGAGGTCCGCGGATCTGCTCGGCGAATTCGGCCGGCCAGGTTCACGGCCGCGGCCAGCGGAAGGCCGAAGCGCCCTTGATCCGCTCGGCGAGCCGGGAGTACTGTCGACGCGCCGCCCAGGTCGTCGGTCGTGCTCGGCGTGGCCGGCTCGGCGATCAGGTCCAGCCCGGCGCGCCCCGGAACGGCCTGGTTGTGGTCGGCCACGTCGGGCCGGCTGGCCAGGGCGAAGGCCTCGTCGTAGCGCCCGGCCCTCGCGGCCTCCTCGGCCTGCCGCAGGATGATCCGCCATTGTCCCAACATGGTTTGTTCGCCGCCCGGATTGACCATGGGGATTTGCATCTCCGACATCTTACGCTCTGGTGCGAACACCGCTCAACCCGTGCCGTGTGCTGCCTCGCCGGCCCTCAGGAGTGCTGCCCTTGCGGAGGCGTCGAGGGGGCGGCGGCTGATTCTTCCGCTCGTGTCTCGGCTCGTCGCGTGCGACGGGTCGGCATTGACCGGCCCACGTGCGTCTCGTTCCTTCATTCGCGGCCGGGGGCACGCCGCGAGGCCGACCGATCACCAGGCTCGGGTGTCCGGTCGGCCTCGACGACAGGCCAGGGGGCGGAAGGAAGGCGGGCGACTCTCCCGAATCGGCGGCTCCCTCCCGCGGCGACCGGATCCGGCTTACAGGCTCTTGCCGGGCTTGGCGTCCGAGGCCGGCTGGCCGAACTCGCTGTCGATCTCCTTGACCACGTCGCGGTTCGGGTTGACGATCACCGGCACGCCGGTCTCGGCGTAGCGGCCTTCGTACTCGGCCGACCGGGCCATGACCTCGAGCTTCTTCTCCAGCTCGGCGACGGTCTGCTTGGCGCGGGACAGGGCACTGCCGTCGATCTGGAACTCGTTGGCCGCCTGGGTGGCCTCGATCTGCCGCATCCGGGCCTGGATCTCATCCAGCTTGGTGGTCAGGGCCTTCTTCTGGGCCATCATGGTCTCGAGCTGCTTGCGGAAGGCGATGATCTCGGACTGCTTCGCCTTGATCGTCGACTCCTTGGCCTCGAGGATCTTCTTGACGTTGCGGTAAGAGTCGAGACGCCGGCCCAGGTCGGCCTTGACCTCGTCCTCGGTGTAAGCGACCGAGCTGTGCCCGGCCAGCCGGTACTCGCCGGTCTTGAGGCTGTCCTTCAAGGTCAGCAGCGCCTTCTCCTCGCCCTTCATGTTGGTCCGGATGGTGGCGATCTCCTTGTCGAGGCCCTCGACGTCGACCTCGGCCCGGGCCAGCCGCTCGATGTTGTCGCGGATGGCCGGCTCGAGCCCGGCGATCTCCTCGCGGGCCCGGTCGATGTCGAACGGCAGCGGGACCGCGTCCTTGGCGTTCTGCTTGACCTTGTGGAAGGCCGTCTTCACGTAGCTGGGGGCATGGGTGCCGAACACCAGGAACAACGTCCCGGCACCGAGCGCCGCACCGATCAGTCCCTTCTTGACCATAGAGCAGACCATGCTGTGTCTCCTGATATCCGGGAACCCTCGTCTTCGGCATCACGTTCGTGGTCGTCGGCGGCGGGGTCAGTTCGGCTCTCGCCGCTCCACATAGGTAATTCGAGGCACGTCGCTCATTATTGGGGCCGAATGAATTTCCCGAGATCCCTCCGGGCGAAACGACTTGGAGCATGGAACGGCGGCCCGCCGCGAAGGCGGCACCGGGGGGCTTGCATGATTGTCGGGGTGCCGGCCCGCCCCCCGGCCCGCTCCGCGATCGGTCCGGATCACCGCGGACAGACGCCCCGCTTCACGAGGAGTTGCCTTCCCCCTGCTTTGCCGGGGGCACTCACGGTCGCGAAGCCTGATCGGTCGAGCTCATGACGATCAAGGGCCGGGCCTCGTCTCCTCACCACCGGGGCGACGAAGCTTTTTCCTTCTTTCCTGGAACGATGGCAGCTTTTACACGCGGTGTGCCACCCCGGCCCCGGCTTTCCCGCCCTAGAATCCGACTCATCCGCGCCACCCGTCGATGGGACGGCATAAATTCACTATGTTTCCCATTTTCTCCATTTTGGCCTGCTTCTTGCTCTGAGGGCTCTCGCCAAGCCTTGAAGGCGGCAAGCAGCCGGGTCGTACCCGGTGTGATCGATGACGTCCCTGATGAGGCATCGCTTCGCGGGGGCCCGCTGCGCCGACCGTCCTTGAGACTCTCCATGCCTGGACTCCACGGGATATTCATGATGGCCACGACCCTTCGACATACCGCAATTGTTTCGATCCTGATCTGGTCCTCGACCGGCGCGAGCCTCATGGCCCACGAGCCCGCGAGCGGGGCTCGTTGCCGGCTCTTCGGGCGGATCCGTTCGCATCATTCCGCGTCAGTGCCGGCCTCCCCGGTCGTGCCCTCCGTTCAGGCGGCACAGCCGGCGGCCGCGGCCGAGAACTGCGACTGCTCGGGCGGGTCCGACCCTTACGGATTCATGACGATCGTGAACCACCTGCGGGCCCGCGCCGGCCTCCACCCGCTGGCTTACGACCCCGAGCTCTCGTCCTGGGCGAGCCAGAACAACGCCGTCCAGTGCCGACGGGGCATCGGCCACCACGTGAATCCGTGCGGGGTCCAGAACTGCGGCTGGAACTACAGCGACGCGAACTCGGTGGCCCAGGGCTGGATGAACTCGCCCGGGCATCGCCGGAACCTGCTCTCGCCCTCGATTACCCGATTCGGCCTGGCGTACGGCCCCGGGCCCTACTGGACGTTCAACGCGCGCTGATCCCGCGCCCGGCGACGCGCGGCACGCCAGGTTGGGCTAAGGGCAGGGGGCTGGGGCGATGCCTCGGGAGGGAACGGCTCGCCGGCGTTGTCCGCCCGGCCGGGCCGCCGAGCAGGTGGTCGGGGTTCTCATTGCCTCCCGGCCGGCTCCGGCCCGAGAGGTCGCGCCACGCGAAGCGAGCTCGCGGTCACCCGTCAGTGGAGCACCTCGCGGCTGGAGGGCTCGATCCCGGTGATCAGCTTGACGAGGGCCTGATTCTCGAGCTGACGGACCCGCTCGCGAGTCAGGCCGAGGTTCTCGCCGACCTCGCGCAGGGTCATGGGATGGTAGGGCTCGAGGCCGAACCGCATCCGGATGACCGTCGCCTCGCGGGGCTCGAGCTGGTCCAGTCGGCCCAGGACGCGGTCGAGGTCGTCGGCCTCGATCAGCTGCTCCTCGGGGGCCTTGCTCCGATCGTCGGTGAGGACGTCGTCGAGCAGCATCCGCTCCTCCTCGCTGCTGTCGGAATGGGGCAGCAGGTTGTTGACGCGGATGGCCTTCGTGACGATCCCCACCTTCTTCTTGGTCAGGTGCAGGGCCTTGCCGACCTCGTCCGGGGTGGGGGCGCGGCCCAGGCGGTCGGACAGCACCGCGCTGGCCCGCCGCCACTTGGACAGCAGGCTGACCATGTAGGCCGGCAGCCGGATCGGCTTGCCGTTGTTCATCACCGCCCGGCGGATCGATTGCTTGATCCAGTAGCTGGCGTAGGTGCTGAAGCGCGTCTCCATGTGCCCGTCGAAGCCCTCGACGGCCCGCATCAATCCCAGGTTCCCCTCCTCGATCAGATCCTCGAGCCCGAGCCCCTTGCCCAGGTAGCCTCGCGCGATGTTCACCACGAGCCGGAGGTTCGCCTTGACCATGTGCTCCCGCGCGTAGGGATCTCCCTCGGCGACTCGCTGCGCCAGGGATCGCTCTTCATCGGCCGAGAGGAGCGGCGTCTCGTTGATGTCGTGAAGATAGATCTGAAGTGGCGACGCGGCACTCAATTCCCGACGATCGAGCTTATGACCTGACATGGCGGTTGCTCCTGGTGATCCCGGTCATCGCGCCTTTCATGTGGGGGAAAGGGGCCAAGAGTAACCTAGGACATGCATGCTTCTTGTCAATTCTGCTTACTAAACGCATCGAGTGGGGCTTTTAATTCACAACCCGAACAGAGAGGCCGGACCGTGGGCCGACGCCAATTCCGCTCATTCTCCAAGGTGGGCTTGACCGATGAATCGTGACGAACATTCGACTGCATCGGCCGCACCGGCGGGAGGATCCCGTCGGCCTCGTCCGGGCAGAGATCCCGGATGGTCCCGGAATGGAGGCCAGCTCGCGCTCCAGGCTGGCTCGGTTGGACCATACAGGCAAGGAAGAGGCTGGTCATGGTGCGACTTCGTGACGCGGTGCTGGCGGTCGTGCTGGTGACGGGCGGCGTCGGCTGCACGACATTCTGCGACGAGTGCGACGACTTCCCGGTTCCCGGCGGCCCGGGCGGCTATCACATGATGCCGGGATCCTACACCGGGCCACCCATGAGCCCGTCGGCGGCTCCCGCCGCGAGCGGCCCCGCCCAGCCGGTCGGCCCGTCGCAGGGCCCCGCTACCGCCCCCGCGCCGGGCGCCGGGTCCGGAGTCGCCGGGGCAGCCGCTGCCGGGGCGGGCGACGCGGCGGCCACGCCACCGATCGCCCCGCCGGCCGGGCCGGATCGCTGAGACCGCCCGCCGGCGTGCCGCGCGTGTTCGGCCTGGAGTGGCCCGGACTCTGATCACGGGGCCGGCGGAAACCGCGGCCGGCATTTGCCCGGGTGCTCGGGCCTTACCCTGAGGAGGATGGAAGAGATGGCGAGGATTGCCCTCGGAGTCTTGTCGCTGGCGCTCCTCCTGGGCGCCACGGGCTGCACCTGGACGGAGACCTACAACCAGTTCCCGCCCCACGCGGGCCATGATCATTCGGCGCACGAGGCCGGCCATTCGCATCCCCACCCGGTGAGCGAGTAGGGCACCCTCCCCGCAAGGTTTGGCGGGAGGTTCCGGGTCGGACCGGCAGCCCGCCGGCGGGGGGCCGCGGTCCCTGCCCGGGCTGCCCTCGCGTCCCCGCCGGGTAGCCGTTTCTTCGCCTCCATAGTTGACGATGATCGCCATCCTCAAAGAGAATCATCCCGTACCGCGCCTTACAGCCAGGCGGATGGAGCCCGGAATCCGGGGCCTCCTGGGTCCGACGCATCCAGGGCTCCACCGGGGAATGGTTCGATGAAACTGATCATTGCGATCATCCAGCCCACGAAGCTTGAGGCCGTCAAGGAGGCCCTCTCCAGGGTCGAGGTCTTCCGGCTGACGGTGATGGATGTCCAGGGCTTCGGGCGGCAGAAGGGCTACACCGAGGTCTATCGCGGGCACGAGGTGACCGTGAACCTGCTCCGCAAGATCGAGCTCCAGATCGCGGTCAACGAGGACTTCGTCGAGCCCACCGTCAATGCGATCCTCGAGGCCGGCCGGAGCGGCCCCGACGGCAAGATCGGCGACGGCAAGATCTTCATCCTGCCGCTCGATGACTGTATCCGGATCCGGACCGGCGAACGCGGACCCGAGGCGATCTGAACGGCCCGCCGGTCGCGCCTGTCCGGGCCCGGGCCGTCAGGGATGGACTTCATGATTCAAGCGGTCATCTTCGATTTCAACGGCGTGCTCGTGGACGACGAGGATGTGCATTTCGAGCTCTTCCGCGAGGTCCTCGCCGAGGAGGGCGTGCCCCTGACCGCCGAGGACTACCACGAGCGCTACCTCGGCTATGATGACCGCGGCTGCTTCGCCGCCGTCCTGGCCGACGCCGGCCAGGAGGCGGATACCGCGCGGCTCGATGACCTGATCGCCCGCAAGGCGCGTCGCTACGTCGAGGTCGCGGAGACCGGGCTGCGCTACTTCCCCGCCGCGGCCGAGACGATCCGGGCGATGTCGTCGCGCGGGCCGGTCGCGATCTGCTCCGGCGCCCTCCGCTCGGAGATCGAGTACGCCCTGGGACGCCTGAAGCGGCGCGACGACGTGCTCGCCATCATCGCCGCCGAGGACGCCCACAAGTGCAAGCCCGACCCGGCCGGCTACTTGCAGGCGCTGGATGCCCTCAGGTCCTGCCGTCGCGAGCGATCCCCGGGCCTCCCCCCGCTCGAAGCACGCGAGTGCCTGGTGGTCGAGGACAGCCTGGCCGGAATCATCTCGGCGAAGGGGGCCGGCATGTGGGCCGTCGGGATCACCCACACCTACACCGCCCCGCAGCTCCGGCAGTCCGGGGCCGACGCGATCATCCACGGCCTCGAGGAACTGACCCCGGCCTGGATCGACGCCCATTTCCGTCCGGCCGCAGGGCGCTGATCTCGGTCCCGGGGGCGAAAAGGACAGCACGGACGGGAGGCACTCACTTGGAATCGTCACCGAGCCCCAATCCTGGTGATCCGGTACCTCCGCCGGGACCGCCGCTCCCCGGGCCCACCGCCGTCCTGATCAGTCGCGACCTGATCTTCACCACGAAGATCAAATCGACGGCGGAGGACCTCGGGGTCCGCGTGGTGGTCGGCGTCGACCCGGCGGCGGCGGCGCAGCTGATCGCCGACTGGCGGCCTCCGGTCGTCTTCGTCGACCTGGCCGCGGGGGAGGCGGCGTCGCCCCCGACGCTTGCCCGACTGGTCGAGGGGGCCGGCGACGGGACCGCCTTCGTCGCGTTCGGTTCCCACGTGGAGGCCCAGGCGCTCGCGGACGCCCGTGCCGCCGGCTGCCGGGAAGTCATGCCGCGCAGCAAGTTCACGGTCGAGCTGCTGTCGCTGATCCGTCGCTACTTCGACAGGGGCTGAATCCTGTGCTCGGATCGGCTCAACCGCGGCGCGGTGGATCCCTTCACACGATCAGCATCGCGTCGCCGTAGCTGAAGAAGCGGTACTCGAGGCGGACGGCCTGGCGATAGGCCTCGCGGATCAGCTCGACGCCGGCCAGGGCGCTGACCAGCACCAGCAGGCTGCTGCGGGGCAGGTGGAAGTTGGTGATCAGCGCGTCGAGGCCGCGGAAGACGTGCCCCGGCCGGATGAACAGGGAGGTCGGGCCCGAGAAGGGCTCGATCACGCCGGAGGCCGATGCGGCCGTCTCCAGCGTCCGCGCCGAGGTGGTCCCGACCGCGACGACCCGCCCGCCCGACCCGCGGGCGGCATTGAAGGCGTCGGCCGCCCTCGGGGAGACCTCGGCCCAGTCGGAATGCATGACGTGATCATCGATGTCGGCGACCGCGATGGGGCGGAAGGTGCCGATCCCGACCTGGAGCGTCAGGTCGGCCCAGCGGACCCCGCGGGCCTCGAGCCGCTCGAAGAGGCCGTCGCTGAAGTGGAGCCCGGCGGTCGGCGCGGCGACCGAACCCGGGCGCCGGGCGTAGACCGTCTGGTAGCGCGAGCGGTCCTCCGCGGATTCCTGCCCCTTGCGGATGTAGGGGGGCAGGGGCACCCGGCCGTGTCGCTCCAGCAGTTGGAGGGCCGGGAGGGGGGCGTCGCCGCCGTCGAGCGGCAGCGGCCTGGCGATCCAGCGCCCCTCGTCCTCGCGGGATTCGAGCGAGAGCCGCAGGCCGTCGCCCACGCGGACGACCTCGCCGGGCACGGGCCGGCCGCGGGTCCGGGCCAGGACCTCCCAGGCGCCCGTCTCCCCGCTCGGCGAGGAAGAGCCCCTCCCATCTCCCTCCCGTCGATTCGCGGCGGCCGACCAGCCGGGCCGGGATGACCCGGGTGTTGTTCCGGGCGAGGATATCGCCGCCGGCCAGGAGCTCGGGGAGGTCGCGGAAGGAGTGGTGGGAGATCCGCATGCCGGCGCGGTCCACGACCATCAGCCGCGACTCCTCGCGCCGCTCCGTCGGCCGCTGGGCGATCAGCCCCTCCGGGAGGTCGAAGTCGAAATCCGCCGCCCGCACGCGCCCCGCCTCCCGCTCCTAGGATCGACCATGGCCTCTCGGTTACGATTCATCGTGCCGTCGCCGGCCGACCCGAGACAAGACCGGCCCGATGTCCCCCGGCCGGCACCGGTCACCGAGAGGATCCGCCGCCTCCCGTGCAGAGCCTGACCCAACGACTCGCGACCGCCGCCCAGCGCCCCTGGCCCGAGCATCCCGTGCGCATCGCCCTGGTCATCACCGAACTGGACGTCGGCGGGGCCGAGAAGGCGATGGTGAGCCTGGCCGAAGGGCTGGATCGCCGGCGCTGGTCGCCGCACGTCATCGCCCTCGGGCCCGAGGGGGTGCTGGCCGCCAGGCTCCGCGGGGCCGGGATCTCGTGCGAATGCCTGGGGGCCGGGCGCGGTCAGCCGGTCCGATTGCTCCGCCGGCTGATCCGCGCGTTCCGCCGGCTGCGGCCCGAGCTGGTCCAGAGCTTCCTGTTCCACGCCAACATCTCCTCAAGGCTCGCGGCCCCGTGGGCGGGGAGCCCCTGGGTCGTGGGCGGCCTGAGGGTGGCGGAACGTCGCGGGTCGCGGCGCTGGCACCTGCTCCTGGATCGGCTGACGGGACGCCTGGCCGCCGGGTCCGTATGCGTCTCCGAAGGGGTGCGCGCATTCAGCGTGCGCGAGGGGCGGCTCTCTCCCGGGCGTCTGACGGTGATCCCCAACGGGATCGATCCCCGGCCTTACGACTCCGCCGCCGCGGTGCCGAGGGAGGGTCTCGGGGTTCCCCGAGGGGCGGAGCTCTGCCTGGCCGTGGGGCGGCTGGACCCGCAGAAGGGCATCGCCGACCTCCTGGCCGCCGCCGAGCGGGTCATCCCGCTCTGCCCGACCTGGCACCTGGCGCTGGCCGGGGACGGGCCTTCCCGGGGCTGGCTGCTGGAGCAGCTTCGGCAGCGTCCCGCGCTGGGGGGCCGGGTCCACTGGCTGGGCCCTCGGCGGGATGTGCCGGGGCTCCTGAAGGCGGCCGATTACCTGGTGCTCGCCTCGCACTGGGAGGGCATGCCCAACGTGGTGCTGGAAGCCATGGCGGCGGGGCTGCCCGTGGTGGCGACGACCGTCGAGGGGACCGAGGAGCTGGTCGTGCCCGGGGAGACCGGGTGGCTGGTCCCCCCTCGCGAGCCGGAGGTCCTGGCGCGGGCCCTGCTCGACGCGGCCTCCTCGCGGGAACGGCGGCTCCTCATGGGTGAGGCGGGCCGTCGGCGGGCGGGAGGATTCTCGATGGCCCGCGTGGTTGCCGCTTATGAGCGATTGTGGGCGGGCCTGCTCGGTTTCCCACTTGACCGCGATTAATTGCACGCTATCATGATGGTGGGTGTTCAGTTCCGGTTCTTACTGGTTGCCGTTCGTCCTGGCACACGCCAGGGGTAGCCGATGGGCGGTGGAAGGATGACCGAGCAGGAGGTCGCTCACGGCCGCCAGGCAATCATCGGAGCGGAACCGCGACTGCGCCTGCCGGCGGATCGCGGACTGCAAGGCGCGAGTGAACTCCGGGGCGAGCGTCAGGCCCCGCTGGGCGTGAATGATCCCGTCGCGGGCGCCGACGAGCGTCACCCAGAGAAGGGCTCGCGACTCCTCGGAGACCTCCGAAGGGGGGGTGAGTCGCGCCCAGGCGGGCTGGGTGTGCCAGCAGTAGGGCGCGTCGCTCCAGTCGCCGGAGCCGCCGAAGCGGAACGCGAGGAGCAGGATCGATTCCCGGACGATCAGCGCGAACTCGGCGTCGCCCCGCCTGACCCCCTGGATCGCCTGCTCGTCCGGATCGGAGCGGAAGATGATCAGCTCATGACCGTTCGCGCCGTAGTGGTACTGGGCGCCCTCGGGCCAGTGATGCAGCCCGCCTCGCAGCGGTTCGCCGACGCGATAGGCCGGCGCGACGGTGCGAGGACTCGAGGCGGCGTGCAGAGCAGAGGTGTTCAACCAGAACAGATCGAGATTCTGACAGGTCGATTTCATCGCGTCCAGCTCCGCGAAGGTCATGGTCGAACCCGATCCGAACTCCGAGCGCGCGCGGCGGGCGGCCCTTCCCCCCGCGCCGATCGCTCCACGTCCGTCGGCTCTGACGAGTCAGTAGTCCATATCCATATCAATCAGCCTTGATCATCGCCATCCCGGCGATCGAACCCTCCGCGCCGTCGACAGGCAACCCCATCCTCGTAGGACTGACCCCCTCTTGGGGCCGCACAGGAGCAGCGAACCGCCACGGAAATCACGAACCACCGATCCCTGCTGGGCAGCTGCCGAGGCCAGGCCCGGATGACGACCTGAGTGGAACATCCCCGGCCCCTCGGACGCGTTCATCCGAGGCGCACAAGCGGTAGCTACCTTGCTTGCTTGTTTGCGCATCACCGTGTTTGCACATCCGAGACCTTACCTCGGAACCCGGGCAGTCTCAAGAGTCGAGCTCTACATTTCATGGACACGACGTGGAGCGTGCGAGACATTGGCAGCTTAACCATACCAAACAAGTGAAATTTGCACCTGATTAGCGGAAAGAACATCACCAATGATGCTCTATGCCCTGGTGGTGTCGAGTTTGGTCAACATTGCATGCATTCAATATGCGCCGCGCCCCGATGTGCCGGCCTCAGGAATCATGGTTCCCGGCGGCCATACCGGCAGAAACCGGACAGCTTCCCGGACTGGCATGGATCCTCCCGCTAGCACATCAGGCCCAGCCCCGAGAATCCGAAGGCTCGGCGAATTCGCGCGAACCGTCGTCGTCGGCGGGCGCCGAGGAAAAGTCCACAATTCGTGTCCCGTTCAGAAAGGAGTGCCGTTTATCGGGGGGGGTCGAAAGAATCGCAGCAAATTTTCGGTTCGGTTCATCGGATCTGTCCTAAAATTCTTCGGGACGGGCCTGCTGCTGTGTGCCCGCAGCCTGGACGTCATGGGGAACTTAGAGAAGCCCGGCCAGCAAGGGATCTCGTCGGCCGCGGATGACACACGGCAGTGCAGCAAAATTAAGCCAGGTGTGCCGATTCATGATTGCAGGCGATGATCATGGCGTGCCCAGGTACTCCAATGCCCGCTTGGGGGATTGTTCAAAGTTGACAATTAACATTCTGAAGGATACTATTCCAACGGCGGACGGCGTGACGATTCGCCCGCGCCGGCGGCTGGTTGGCGAAGAGTACTGCATCTCTTTCCAAATATGGCGAGATGGTGGCTCCCGACATCTTGACTTTCCGCGCTTCTTTAGATAATTCTAGAGCCGTCGATCCAGCCAATACGTCGATGCGGGGCGACTTTCGAGCGTTTTCCGTTTTCCTCCGGGGCCGAGCCCAACGCGGCTAAGACGGTGGTGAGAGCATCGCGGCGTCCTTGCAGTCGTCAGTCGGGGTCGCTCTGTGGTGTCGTGATCGGCTGAATTCGTCGTCATGACAGTCCTTGCGGCCAGGGCCTTCCTAAACAGGCTATTTGCCTTCTATGACACTTCGCCGTCCGGTTGAACAGAGGTCCGGCGACGAATTGTGATCTCAAGGCACGAAAAAAAAGGGCAACTGTCGGACAGCCGCCTGGGATTTCGTAGAATTCCTGAGGGACGTCCGGCTCATTCAATGACGAATCGAGGCGTAGCATGAACTTGGCCAAACGAATCCGCGATCTGCGTTACTCAAAAGGCTGGGGGCCCGACGAGCTGGCCAACCGGGCCAAGATCTCTCGGACCGCGCTCTACCAGATCGAGCGAGGCAACACGAGCAAGCCTCAGGCTGGCACCCTCCGGAGGATCTCCCGGGCCCTGGGCGTGCCGCTGGAGATCCTCCTGGACTCGACGCCCGTGCTGGCGGACCAGGGGGCGCCCGGTGAGGGCGTCGGCGAGGGCGGCTCGCTGGGACACTCGCTGATGTCGATGGGGACGGACCGCACCTACTCCGACCGGGGGGAGGAGCTCACCGAGAAGTTCCGGATGCTCCTGGCCTCGCCGCTGGCCGATGGAATCGCGCGGATCGTCGAGGAGTCGTTCCGGCTCTTGCCGATCATCCCGCCGCCGTCCATCCCCGTCGAGCCGTCGAACCGCTTCGCCTCGGCGCCGGCCGAGCCGGAGATGCCCCGCCGCGGCCGCGGCCGGCCGAGGGCGACCACGACCGAGCAGTAAGCCACGCCAGGAGGACGAAGGCCGCTGCCGCTACCGGCTTCGCGGCCCTTCACCTGGGAGAAGCCCTCCGATCAGTCGCGCCGGTCCCGAGGCCTTCCTCGCGGGTCCGCCGCAGCGGAGCATCCGTCACCGTGCCACGCCCTCGCGTCCCGTGGCCGAGGATGCGCCCTCGTCTCCACGTTCCACCGCTCGCCGACGGCGAAGTTGGCCTCCAGAGCGGGCAGATCGGGCTGCCGATCGACGCCCCGAGGCTCCATCTCCCGGCGGTCAGAGTTCCCACCCCGGACGGTAAGCCGGTTGCACCAGGTTCGCCACATCCACGCCGTTGGTCGCGCGCAGTTCCCGCGGATCCCAGTCGATCGCCTTGCCCGCCCTGAGCGCCAGGTTCCCGAGCAGGACCATGCCCGTCAGGGCCGTGGCGTATTCGAAGTTTGAGCACGCCTGCCCGCCTGTCTTGATCGCCGTGATCCAGTCGAGCATGTGGCCGGGTGAGCGGGGGATCGAGCTGGAAGGGGCCTTGAAGTCCCGGAAGTCCTTCTCCGGGTAGAGCCGGTAATGCGAGCCGTAGGCGTCGTCGAGGTGGATGATGCCCTTCTCTCCGACCAGCAGCGAGCCGTTGGCGGTGAACCCCGGCTCTCGCACAGTCCTCGTCTTATCTCCCTCGCGGACTTGCTTTTCGGAAGTGAGCCCGTAGGTTTCGATGAACTTCCGGGGCGGGAACTTGCCCCCGTCGTACCAGGTGAACGTCACCGGAGGCATCGTCCCGCGCGCCGGGAACTCGTAGGTGATGATGCTCCACTTCGGCCCCGTCTCCGGCCTGGCCCCCTCGCACTCCGCCTTGATCCGGGAGGGATGTCGCAGGTCGAGGGCCCAGAACGCGGTATCGACCACGTGGCAGGCCATATCCCCCAGGGCGCCGGTGCCGAAGTCCCACCAGCCCCGCCAGTTGAAGGGGTGATACGTCCCCTCGTGGTAGGGCCGGGCCGGCATCGGCCCCAGCCAGAGATCCCAGTGGATGTGCCCGGGCGGATCCTGCCCGCCGGCGGGCCGATCGATGGCCTGCGGCCAGATCGGCCGGTCGGTCCAGGCGTGGACCTCCCGGATCGGCCCGACGACCCCCGATCGCACGATCTCGACGACCTCACGGGCCCCCTGATTGGAATGCCCCTGATTGCCCATCTGCGTGGCCAGTCTGGGGTTGCTCCTCGCGAGATCGGCGATGACCCGGGCCTCGTAGACCGTGTGGGTCAGGGGCTTCTGGGTATACACGTGCTTCCCGGCGCGGAGCGCCCGGGCGGTGACCACGGCATGCGTGTGGTCCGGCGTCGCGCAGATCACCGCGTCGATGTCCTTCTCCATGGCATCGAACATCTTGCGAAAGTCGTGAAACGTCCGTGCAGCCGGGTGAACCTTCGCGGCCGAAGCGAGACGGTTCTCGTCGATGTCGCAGAGCGCCACGACTTGCTCATTCTTGACGTGTGGATCCTCGACGTGGCTGCGCCCCATCCCCCCGGCGCCCACGATCGCGATCCGGATCTTCTCGTTCGCGCCGCGATCCGAGGGCCGGGCCATCAACTTCCCGGCGAGTCCCGTACTGACGGCCACCGACTGCATCAGGAACGTGCGACGATTGGCTCTTCGAATCATGGGAGTCTCCCTGGCCGTAGATCCAGGACGGCCCTGATCGTGGCGGCTGCGAGGCCCGTGGAGTCGCCCGCCGTCGATGCTGAATGAGCGATGGCGCCCATCTTGTCCCGCCGGACGGTTCGTTGCCTTTCCGATCACGAGCGAGCGAAGGAATCCTCCGCGGGTGGGCCATCGAGGCGGTGCGGCGAGACGCATCGGGGCGGGTGCGAGCTTCGAACATCTCCTCCGTTCAGCATGCCTCCGGCTCGAAGGGTTCGCAAGGGGACGCCAGGCTGGTCGCATCAGAGGCCGGGCCGGCCCCCCGCGACGCTACCTCCGCTGCCACGTCTCACCGGGCCGGCAACTGCCGAGCGGCCGCAGGCACCCCCAGGCACTTTCGATCTCGTTGATTGAAAAGCAGTTACAGTCAGGGTACATTGGAGATTCGGCATCAAAAGGAACCAATCCCACTTCGGAAGGGGGTGTCCGTGGCTCGGGCGAAGCAGGCGGTAACGACCTTGACCTATAGTGTACATCCGAGCGTGGGCGTGATGCAGGCCTGGATCTCGGGACTGCTCACGAAGACGGGACGGACCCTGGAGGAGTGGGTGGAACTGGTCCAGGATGAGGGACCCGAGACCGAGCGCGAGCGCCGCGCCTGGCTGAAGGTGAAGCACGGGCTGGGTGGCAACGCCTCGTGGTGGATCGCGCAGCGTGCCGAAGGCCGGGGCGCCGAGGACGGCGACCCGGAAGCCTATCTCAGGGCCGCTCACGGATACGTGGATTCGATGTTCGCGGGTCAGAAGGCCGCGCTGCGGCCGATCTACGAGCGGATCCTCGACCTCGCGGCGAAGCTCGGGGCCGACGTCAAGGTCTGCCCCTGCAAGACCATGATCCCGCTCTACCGGCGGCACGTCTTCGCCGAGATCAGGCCGGCCACGTCCGCCCGGCTGGACCTCGGCCTGGCCCTCGGGAAGCTGGACGCCCCCGATCGCCTCGTCGTTACCGGAGGATACGAGAAGAAGGATCGGATCACCCACCGGATCGCCCTCGCCACCGTCTCCCAGGTCGATTCCGAGGTCAAGAAGTGGTTGAAGCATGCCTACGACCTCGACGCCTGATCACCCCTCGGATCCCTCTCCATCCCCGCAGACCGGGCCCGGTGCCTGACCTCGGCGAGAGCGGCCGGGGATGTCCTCCGCTGCCGGCCGGCCGGCCGTCGCCCGTCGCCCGTCGCCGACTGAATTCGGCGCGAACCGCCAGCGTCTGGTGACTGTATGGGGTGGGTCGCGACATCTCGCGACCGATCGGGAAGTGGCGCGAGCGGACATCGGGTTCCATTCGGGCTGGACCCGGGAGGCCCATGATGAAGCTGGACCGCAGCCAGGGTCGCCCCGTCGATCCGAGCCGTTCCGCGGCCGGTCGAGAGACGCTCTGCGTGACGCTCACCGCCCCTCACTCCGACAGCGGGAGCCAGGAGTGGAGCGGCACCGGGTCTCGGGCACCGGCCGACGCCCGGCTCGCCGCGGCGCTGGAGGAGTATCTCCAGGCGCTGAAGTCGGGAGACCCGCCTCCCCGTCAGGCGTTCCTCGAGTGCCACCCCGAGATCGCCCCGGCCCTCGGAGAATGCATCAGCGGGCTGGAGCTGGTCCACGCGGCGGGCTGGCAGCTCGGGGTGGAGCCGGGCCGCCGGTCCGGCGAGGATGCGGAGGCCCCGGGCCTGCCGCCGACGGCCCGGCTGGGCGATTACCGGATCATCCAAGAGCTGGGCCGCGGCAGCATGGGCGTCGTCTACGAGGCCGAGCAGGTCTCGCTGGGCCGACGGGTCGCGCTGAAGGTCCTGCCCATGGCGTCGGCGCTGGATCCCCACCAGCGCCAGCGGTTCCTGATCGAGGCGCAGGCCGCGGCCCAGCTCCACCATCCCCACATCGTCCCGGTCTTCGCGGCCGGCTGCGAGGAGGGGATGCACTTTTACGCGATGCGCTACGTGGACGGCCAGAGCCTGGCGGCCCCGCCCGGCGATCGCCCCATGGACGCCCCGGAGGTCGCTCGGCTCGGGATCCAGGCGGCCGAGGCGCTGGAGCATGCCCATCATCTCGGCGTGGTCCACCGCGATATCAAGCCCGCGAACCTCCTGCTGGATTCCCAGGGCAAGCTCTGGGTCGCGGACTTCGGCCTGGCGCACATCCGGGGCGACGTGAGCCTGACCCGCAGCGGTGACGTGGTGGGGACGTTGCGCTACATGAGCCCGGAGCAGGCCCTGGCGCGCCGCGGGGTGGTGGACCAGCGGACGGACATCTACGCGCTGGGCCTGACCCTCTATGAGCTGCTGACGCATCGGCCGGCGTTCGACGGCCGCGATCACCACGAGCTCTTCCTGCAGATCGCCCAGGAAGACCCGGTCCCCCCTCGCCGCATCGACCCGTCGATCCCCGCCGACCTGGAGACGATCGTCCTGAAGGCGATCTGCAAGGAGGCCTCCGGCCGCTACGCCACGGCCCAGGAGCTGGCCGACGACCTCGCCCGCTTCCGCGCCGATCGCCCGATCCTCGCGAGGCGCCCGGCCCTCCCGGAGCGTTGCCTGCGCTGGGCTCGCCGGCACCGGCAGCTCGTGATCACCGCCGCCACCGTCCTGCTGCTGGCGGCGGCCGCGGGGGCCGCCGCGGTCTGGTACCAGGCCAGGAAGACCGAGGCCGTGCGGAGGCGCCAGCACGACTACATCGTCACCTCGTTCTCCGCCGTCGACATGACCACGATGACGGCAATGGAGAAGGTGGCCGAGGCGGCGACCGGCCCCGGGCCGGACATCAAGCAGGCCGTCATGAACGAGGTCTACCAGAAGGCGCTCGACTTCTACAAGATGGCCGCCGAGCTGCCGCCGACGGACCTCGCCTCGCGCACCATCGTGGCCCGGGCCCATTTCCGCAAGGGGTTCACATACGCGGTGATGAGCCGCGACTTCATGTCGCGTGTCCAGATGGGCCCTTCCTATCTGGCCCAGGCCGACCGATCCTATCGCGAGGCCATCAAGCGGTTCGAGGCCCTATCCCGGGAGGCGCCGGAGGACCTGGAGGTTCGCCGCTGCTTCGCCGACGCCCTGGGCGAATGGGGCCTGGGCTGGTTCCTGCACGTGACCCAGGGGCCGTCGGCGGGCGAGCCGCTCTATCGCCGCGCCCTGGCGTTGCGTCGCCAGGTGGTGCTCGATCCTCGCGTCGATTCCAAGGTCGTATCCGAGGAGCTGGTCAAACTGGCGCCGCTTGCGCGAAAGCTGGCGGCGATCGTGGAATCCTCCGGGAAGGCCCGTGAGGCCGAGGAGATCCGAGGCGACCTTCGCACGCTGTGCCGGACCCTGTCCGAGCAGGCCGGCGACTCGAAACGGCGGTTCGCCCTGGCGGACCGGCTCGGGATGCTCGGCAGCGCCCTGGTGGTGGCGGACCGGCGTGCGGAGGGAGTCGAGCTCCTCCAGTTGACTCTGATCCTCGCCCCCGACGATGCCCGGTCCCTCAACAACCTGGCCTGGGCGCTGGTCAGCGACCCGGCGGCCCCGCCCTTCGATCCCTCGCGGGGGTTCGAGCTCATCCAGAGGGCCGTGGAACTCCGGCCGCAGAACTGGGGGTTCTGGAATACCCTGGGGGTCGCGGCCTATCGGCTGCGCGACTGGCAGGCCGCCGACGAGGCCCTGGAGCGATCCATGGCCCTCCACCAGGGGGGCGAGGCCACCGACTGGTTCTTCGTGGCCATGGTCCGCTGGCAGCAGGGCCGGAAGGACGAGGCCCGCAAGTGGTTCGACCGGGCCGTGGCCTGGACCAGGGAGAACCAGGCGGGCAACTACGAGCTCCAGCGGTTCCGGGCCGAGGCGAAGGCCCTCCTGGGCGTCCCCGACCCGACCGCGAGCTGACGAGGGGACGACCGGCGGCGGGCCGCCGGGACGGTCAGACCACCGGGCCGTTCTCCGTCGTCGTCGTCGCCCCGTGGCTGAGGGTCTGCTGGCGCAGGGCCGCCGCCCCCAGCATGCCCCCGAGGCCCATCGACTCCACGGCCGTGCTCGGGACCAGCATCAGCGCCCCCTTCTCCTTGAGCCCCTCGTAGAGGATGTTCATCGCCCGCAGGTGCAGCGCGGTCGGGTTCCCGTCGTAACTCTGGGCCGCCTGGCCGAAGAGGTGGGCGATCTCCACCTCCGCCTGCCCGAGGATGATCCGGGCCTCCTTCTCCCGCGCCGCCTGGGCCTCCCGGGACATCGCGTCCTGGAGCGACTCCGGGATGACCACGTCGCGCATCTCGACGGACTGCACCGTCACGCCCCAGGGGGTGGACCGCTGGTCGATGAGCTTCTGGAGGTCCGCCTCGATCTGCTCGCGCCCCTTGAGCAGCACCGTCAGCGGGGTGCGGCCGATGATGTCGCGGAGGGCCGTCTGGGCGGCCCAGCTCACGGCCACCTTGTAGTCCTGCACCTCCAGGGCGGCCTTCTCGGGGTCGTAGACCATCCAGAAGAGCACGGCATCGACGTTGACCGGCACGGTGTCAGAGGTCAGCGTCTGCTCGGCGGCGAAGGAGGTCGTGATCGTCCGCTGGTCGATCCAGGCGGAGATCTGGTCGACGAACGGCACGATCCAGAAGAGCCCCGGCCCGCGCAGGCCCTGGTAGCGTCCCAGCCGCAGGACCACGGCGCGCTCCCACTGCCGCGCGACCCTGGGCGACTGGGCCAGGATCAGGCCCAGGACCGCGCCGCCGACGACGCCCCAGGCGTCGTTCCGGACGTGGCTGACGGCACCCCCGGCGAGCAGGCTCGCCAGGAGCAGGAGCACCGAGATCACGTTCATGCCCCGGAGCTGTGGGAGCTCGAGGCTGATGTCAGCTCGCCCGGTCTGGAAGGTTGGCATGGCTCTCTTTCCTCTCGAGTAAGCAGCCCAGGAGCGAATCGATCGCCTGGCGGGCGGAGAAGCCGAGGGCCCGGGCCTCGGCCAGATAGCGGTCTCCCAGCGCGATCAGACGCCGCCGCCGCTCGGCCTCATTCTCCGCCGTCCCCGGGACGCACGCCACGAACGTGCCCACCCCGCGCCGGGTCTCCAGCGAGCCCGCCCGCTCGAGCTCGCCGTACACCCTGGCCACCGTGTTGGCGTTGATCCGCAGGTCCACGGCCAGTTGCCGCACCGTGGGGAGGCGGTCTCCGGGCCCCAGACGCCCGGTCGCGACGGCCAGCCGGATCTCCCGCTCGAGCTGGGCATAAATCGGCGTCGGGTCGTCCGGATCGATCTGGAACACGGGTCGGGTGTCCTATTGTTCTATGGAAATAGTACAAGTCGGGACACCGCGAATCAAGGCCCTTCGCCTCCTGCCCGATGCGAGCCGCCGGCGCATCGGGGTCCGATCGACCCCCGCGGCCCGACGTCGTAGGATTCAGGGAGGATCAGCAGCACTCGCGACGAAAGGGAAGGGAACCATGCTGCTCTCAGGGGATGGACCGAGAGCCGTCGAGCTCGAGCAATTCTCGACGCCCAGGATGATCGCCAGGCGGCTGCGAGCCTCGGATTACGAGGAAGTCCGGCGATTGGACCTCCATCCCCAGGTGATGAAGATCCACCTCGCCGACGGGCCCGCCCTCCCGGAGCACGTCACCCGGAAGGGCCTCGTGCAGAACGACGCCCACTGGGAGGAGCACCGTTTCGGCTTCTGGATCTTCCACGATCGGAAGTCGGGCCGGCTCGTCGGCCGGTCCGGCCTCAAGTGGTATTCGCTCGAGGGGCGGGATGTCGTGGGCCTGGCCTATTCCGTGGCGGCCGACCAGCGCGGCCGCGGCCTGGCCACCGAGATGGCCGCCGCCAGCCTGGCGATCGGGTTCCGGCAGCTTCGCCTGGACGAGGTGATGAGCTGGACATTGCCGTTCAATGTCGCCTCCCAGAGGGTCATGGAGAAGGTCGGCTTCCGCTACCGCACCGACATCGTCCTCGCGGGCCTCCTCCATCGCCTCTACCGCCTCACCGAGCTCGACTGGGCCATGGATCGCGGCAGCCGCCTCCGCGGCAGGGCTTCCTGAACGCTCCCCCCGGCATTCCGCGTCGCGGACCCCACCCGCCCGAGTGGCTCGACCTCAGGCCTTCCGTATCCGCACGTGAGGCGTCCGGTCCAAGAAGTCTCCGGAAAATCTTCGTCAAGCGGCATGGAAATTCCGCGTGCCCTCGAGTGAAAGTCGCCCTCGCTTCGAACTGCCGTTGAAATGGCTCGTATAATGGAAGCACGCTCCTGCAGGATCGTGCGAGGATCGGACCCTTCCGAGACGAGGAACCCGCTCATGTCCGGCGTCCGGGGGATCGGCGACTGGATCGGCGAACGGTTCGAGGTCTTCGACATCCACGAAGGCGGCATGAGCACGGTCTACGTGGCTCATGACCACCTGAAGACCTCGGGGCCGGCGGTGGTCGCCCTGAAGACCCTCAAGGACGAGCTGATCAGCCACCGGATCCGGCGCTCGCGGTTCGCGACGGAATGCCGGCTCTGGGTCCAGCTCGGGCGGCACCCCAACATCGTCCAGGCGCACGCGGTGGAGATCCTGGAGGGGAAGCCTTACGTCGTCCTCGAGCTGGTGCAGGGGGGTGACCTGATCCGCTGGATCGGCTCGCCGCGGCTCGACCTGGCGCAGGCGCTGCGGTTTGGCATCCAGTTCTGCCAGGGGATGGAGCACGCCGTCAGGCAGGGGCTGAGCTGCCACCGCGACATCAAGCCCGGCAACCTGCTGATCACGCAGGACGGGGTGCTCAAGATCACCGACTTCGGCCTGGCGCGGATCTGCGAGGAGATGGTCGCCGTCCGCCCCGAGCTGCCGGACGGCTCGATCCCGCTGGCCGAGGCGCCGAGGTCGCCCCAGCGGATCATCTTCACCGACCCCCGCGACCAGCCGGCCCGCCCCCTCGGGCTCCTGAATCCCGAGCCCCGGGGCCAGGGCGTCGCGAAATCCAGGGCCCCGTCCACGCCCGCCGGCGACCAGGCGCGGTCCCTGCGGGTCCAGGCCCGCCCCGCGGCCGCCTCGCCGGCCGACGCTTCGGCCTCGCAGCGGAGGCGGACCGCCACGACGGTCGACAAGGAGCCCTCGGATTTCCAGGGCATGCCGGAGACGGCCGACCCCCGCCTGACCCGCTCCGGGGCCCGGATGGGCACCGGCGCCTACATGGCCCCCGAGCAGTTCCGCGACCCGGCCTCGGTGGACGTCCGCGCCGACATCTACGCCTTCGGGGTCGTCCTCTTCGAGATGGTCACCGGCCGGCTCCCCTTCAAGGGGAGGTCGCTGGACATGCTCGACCGCCAGCACTCGAAGTACGACCCCCCCTCGATCATCCCGCTCCTTCCCCGCGGGCTGTCGCGGGTGGCCGAGCCCGTCGATCAGCTCGTCCAGCGTTGTCTGAAGAAGGACCCCGCCGACCGCTTCCGGACCATGTCCGAGCTCCGAAAGGCCCTCCAGGGCCTCCTCTCCCGCGTCGGCGGCAGGTAGATCCGATCCGCCTCCGGAGCATCCCATGATCGGCCCGTCGCGACGCCGTCGCTGGCTGCTCTTCACCGGGACGCTGATCGCGACGGGGCTGGCGGTCGTGCTCCTCTGGCAGCCGATCGCCTGGTGGGGTAGCACCCGGGCGCGGAGGGCCTGGCTGGCGAACCGGGACGCGGAGATCCGTCGGTTCATGGCCGGCGGCCGGGTCTCGCCCACTCGCCCGGGCGCGGACGACTGGTTCGACCACGACTTCGCGCTGTTTGACCGGGGCTGGGCCGTCTGGCGGCTGAACACGTTCCACTCGGACCCCGGCGAGGGTAGCGGCTGGGGCGGGGTCGGGGACATCGCGATCCTGATCGACGATCAGGGCAGGGCCCACTACAGCCGGTCCCACTTCTGCGACGGCAGCCTCGGCTGGGCGCTGGGTTATCCCCTCCAGCCCTTACCTCCCCGCCCCGCGGATGTCGGCTCCTTCCTGGCCCTCTTCAAGCCGGGCACCTGGACCGACGACCGGGCCGCCGTGGAGGCGGCGGTCCCGACGGTGAGCCCGCCACGGTAACGGTAGCCAACCTGACCGGAGATCGGGAGATCTCGCCACAGCGATGGCCTCCTTCGAGACAAGGGCCATTCAGGCGCGTGGCATGAGGTCGGCCACCGCGATCTCCCCCGCGACGGTGCCTGAGAGGACGACGGGCACCCGCATCCCGGGCCCGAAGTCGGCCCGGCCCCGGTAGCACCCCGCGACGGCATCAGGGTCGGTATAGACCTCGACGACAGCAGTTTGCAGGTTGACGATCCAGTAGGTCGGGATGCCGGCCCGGGCGTACCGCTCTTGCTTGATCCCCCGGTCCTCTGCCTGGGTTGTGCCAGCCACCTCGACCACCAGTGGGATCTCCGAGGCGACGGGGTGCCTGCCACGCAACCCGCTTCGGGGGCCGAGGACGACCGCCACGTCCGGCTCGGGTTCGTCATACTCCGAGAGGCGTGCGGGATGCTCCTTGCGGGCGTGCCACTCACCCGCCGCCATGGCGTCCAGCTGTGCGGCCAGCTCGTCCACCGCCCACACGTGATCCGGTCCCTGTGCCATCCTGTTCACCAGCACCCCGCCCAGCAGTTCGACCCGATCGCCCTCATCGACCAGTCCGCCCGCGATCATCCGCTCGTACCGGTCCACGGTGATGCGGTGGACGTCGCCCGGCGCGGGCAGCGTCTCCGGGATCGAGGACGGCGCGGTGATCGCGGTTGTCGGCATGGTCTTCGTCCGCGGGGAAGAACGGCTTCGTCACCTGGCGAGTCGGCGAGCCATCATAAACGACAGGTCACGACCCGGCGAGGCCGACCGCACTCACGCCCCCAGCCAGAGGTCGATCGGCCGGGCGACGCCTCTGGGTCGGAAGGGGAGGGCCACCTTGGCGCCCGTCCGGGCCGACTCGTAGCCGGCGAGCAGGACCTCCTGGACGACGCGGCCGTCCTCGCCGGTGGCGATCGGGGTCTCCTTGCCGCGCACGCAGCGGGCGAAGTGGTACATCTCCTGGGGAAAGCCGTAGTTCCAGAGCTCCTCGTAGACGGGCCAGCTCCAGCCCTTCGTGCTCGGGGCCTTCTCGACGGCGTAGCCGTAGCCGGTCTCGCTGAAGGTGGTCAGCGCGTTGCCCATGTGCAGGTTGGCGTAGGTCAGGCCGCCCGAGCCGTAGACCTCGACGCGATCGTCCATCCCTCCCAGCCGGGTCCAGCTATTCTCGACCAGCCCCACGGCGCCGTTGTCGAAGGTCAGGATGCAGAGGCATTCGTCCTCGCCCCGCGTCCTGTCGGCGTGGACCTGGGTGTTCATCTGGCAGTAGACATCCCTGACGGCCGGCCGCCCCAGGAACCAGTAGCAGAAGGCGATGCCGTGGCAGCCCATGTCCATGAACACGCCGCCGCCCGACTTCGTCACGTCCCAGAACCAGTCGCCGTGCGGGCCGGAGTGCTTCTCGCTCTGCTTGACCAGATGGACCCGGCCGAACGCCCCCTCGTCGGCCATCCGCTTCGCCTGCACGTACTTGGGCGTGAAGAAGAGTTCCTCAGCATACATCAGCAGCACGCCCTGCTTGCGGCAGACGTCGATCATCTCGTCCGCCTCTTCCAGGGTCATGCAGAGGGGCTTCTCGCAGACGACGTGCTTCCCGGCCTTGGCCGCGTCGATGGTCATCCGGGCGTGCAGCGCGTTGGGCGCGGCGATCGTGACCATCTCGATGTCGTGCTCGGCGAGCATCGCCTTGTAGTCGCGGAAGACCCTCGGGATGCCGTACCTCGCGGCCAGTGCCTCGGGATTCCCCGGGGTGGGCGAGGCCACCGCGACGACCTCGGCCTCCTCGGGCATGATCTGGAACGAGGCCGCGTGGATGTCGGCCTCGAACCGCGAGCCGATGATCCCGACCTTCACCTTGCCTGCCATGGGGCGCCTCCCTCGGTTCAGGAAAACGGCCATTATCCCCGGGCCCGGATTCACTGTCACCCGGGTGGGGCGGTCGGCTAGAATCCGTTCGGCGAACGGCAGGTGCGCCCTGCTGACTTGCAGATGACGTTTGATGATCAGGCGCCCGGCGACCAGGAGCCACGACGATGAAAGTTGCCACGTATGAGGCCACCGTCGAGAACGGCCAGATCAGGCTTCCCGAAGCGGTGCGGTTGCCGGAACATGCGAAAGTCTACGTCGTGGTCCCGGGCGTCGAGGAGGTGCCGCAGTTCCGCATCGTCAGCCCGCGTCTCGCCCGGCCGGAACTCGCCCCGGATTTCGTGAAGGAGGTCACCGAGGAGCCGCGCGATGCCGCCCTATGACTTGCACCTCCGGTCAACCCATCTCCCCCGACTCGACCGGCCGCGAGGCGTTCCATGAGAAGGCTCAAGCTAACGCCGTTGCAGCGCGACATCCTCTGGATGCTCGAAGAGGCCGGAGAGGAGGAGATGTCGTGCATCCGATCGACGATCGTGACCCCCGACGAGACGGAGTTTATCAGGCAAATCGGAGCTCTCGAACGCCTGGGTCTGGTGTCGCAATCGATCGCCCCGCACACGAACCTGCCGTCGCTCATCCTGACTCCCGAGGGGCGACACGCGCTCACGCGCTGATCACGACGGATTCAGACCGAGTCATCGACATGGACGACCTCACCGGCGTTCGACAGCAGTTCCGCTGGTTGCTTCAGGCCCTGGCGATCGACGCCGAGGCCCAGCTCTCGCTGTTCCCGGATTTCGTCCTGAAGGCCGATGAACTGGCCCTCGATTTCGACCATTGGTTCAGTACCGCCCGGTCGCTCCTGGCGGCCGAGCTTTCTGAAGAGCAAATGGAGGCCCTGTCGGCCATCGACGCCCGCCTGGAAGCGATGAGTCGTGGCGGACCGGACTTCGAGGAAGGGCTCTGGTCCGATGCCGCCCTCGTTTCATCTCCTCAGTGGGCCGAGATCCGCTCACTCGCCCGGGCTGCCCTAAGGATCATGGGATGGCCTTTGGAGGTACCGCCATCCGGGCGGGCAGTCTATGTTACTGGCCGAGCAAGCGACGCCCGGAGGGCCGACGCACCGAGCCCCCTCGCCGCCTCAGGTGCCGACAATGATCCAGGATGACGATCCTGTTATGGACGACCGTTAAAGCGAAATCAGTCACCTCGGCCATCGCCTTGGCCTGGACACGATCGGCCATGAGCGTCTCCAGTAGTTCAGCGAAGCGCCCATTGTCCCCGGCCCGGGATAGGCTGTCGCCCGTTTCGGCCCGGGGACCGCGGCCGGGCGGATCACCCGTCGCCGGGCGGCGTCGCTGCGCAGGTATCTTACCGGGGCGGCCCGCGCCGATCCTTCCGGCGGCGGATCGTCCGCCCGGCAGGCCGTCCTTCCACGAAGGGGGTGGATCATGAGGAAACGGGCCTGGACCACGGCGACTCTCGCACTACTCGGCCTGCTCGCGCCCGGGCAGCCCGCGGCCGTGGCGCAACGCGCGCCGCTGTTCGAAGGCCTGGGTTCGCACTCGCGCAAGGTAACCACCACATCCGGCGACACCCAGAAGTACTTCGACCAGGGCCTGAACCTGCTCTATGCCTTCAACCACGACGAGGCCGCCCGGTCGTTCCGCCAGGCCGCCGAGCTCGACCCGTCGTGCGCGATGGCGTGGTGGGGGGTGGCCGTCGCCCAGGGGCCGCACATCAACCGGCCGGTCGTCGACCCGGACCAGGCACGCGTCGCCTCGGAAGCCATCGCCAGGGCCCGATCGGCCTCCGGCCGGGCCAGCGACCTGGAGCGCGGCCTGGTGGAGGCCCTGGCCGTGCGGTGCGTACCCGATCCCCCGAAGGACCGCGCCGCGCTGGACAGGGCCTACGCCGAGGCCATGCAGGGCCTCCGGGCGAAATACCCGGACGACGCGGACGTCGGGGTGCTCACGGCCGAGGCCCTCATGAACCTCCGCCCCTGGGACCTCTACACCCAGGACGGCCAGCCGCAGCCGGGCACCGAGGCGATCGTCGCCCTGCTCGAGGAGATCCTGAAACTCCGGCCGGACCATCCGCTGGCCAATCACCTCTACATCCATGCCGTCGAGGCCTCGATGCGGCCGGAACGGGCCGTTCCGGCCGCCGACCGCCTGCGCGACCTCCAGCCCGGCCTCTCCCATAACGTGCACATGCCGTCGCATATCGATGTGAGGATGGGGCGGTGGAAGGTCGCCGAGGAGACCAACCGCAAGGCCATCGAGGCCGACCGTCGGTTCCTCGCCATCCGGTCCGACCCCGGCTTCTACGGCCTCTATATCTCGCATAATTATCACATGCTCGGCTACGCGGCCATGATGCGAGGCGCGAGCCGGACGGCCATCGACGCGATCGACGAGATGATCACCCGGGTGCCCGAGCGATGGGCCCGCGAACACGCCCAGATCGCCGACGGGTATCTCGTCATGCCCCTGGAAGTGCGGATGCGGTTCGGCCGCTGGAGCGAGATCCTCGACGCCCCGGAGCCCGACGGGGTCTTCCCGCTGGCGCGCGCCCTGCGCCGCCAGGCGCGGGCCGTCGCGCTCGCGGCCCAGGACCGCCTCGAGGAGGCCCGCGCCGAGCGCGATCGCTTCCGGGAGGCGAAATCGCGAGTCCCCGAGACGTCCACCTTCGGCAACAACAAGGCCGTCGACCTGCTCGCGGTCGCCGAACACCTGATGGACGGCGAGATCCTCTACCGCGAGGGCCGTGCCGAGGCGGCGTTCGCGGAACTCCGCGAGGCCGTCCGCCGCCAGGACCAGTTGCGTTACTCCGAGCCGCCGGACTGGATCATCCCGGTCCGCCATGCCCTCGGCGCGGCGCTGATGCAGTCGGGCCGCTTCGACGAGGCCGAGAAGGTGTATCGCGAGGACCTCGCGCGCCTGCCCGGCAACGGATGGTCGCTCTTCGGCCTGGCTCGCTCGCTCGAGCTCCAGGGGAAGGCGGCCGAGGCCGAGAAGGTGCGCGCCGAATGGCAGGAAGTCTGGCGCGACGCCGACGTGCAACTCTCCGCATCCTGCTTCTGCCAACCGGGAGTCTGAGGGCCGGATGCGCCCGCCGTGGTGAGGGGCCCGATCCCACCTGATCCCCGGGGGCGAAGCTGCCACGGATGAGCACGGATGGGGAACACAGTGCCGGGAGCCATCCGAGATCAGCGCCCAGGGCGCGAGTCTGATGTCCGGGTATCCGTGCTCGTCCGTGGCTCATCCCTGCTCCCGCTTCCGGCTCCTTCCCGTCGCTACTTCACCGGCAGGTCGTAGCTGAGGAAGCCGAGCGGGTCGCCTTCCTTCACGCCGTGGCAGCTCGCGCACTTCTTCGTGACGGCCGGGACGGCGGTGGCCACGCGCAGGCGCCTCGAATCGCCGCTCTCGACGACTTCCTCGAAGTACGCCTTGCCCTCGCCGATGGCGTTCGCCGCGCGCTTCTCGAAGGCATCCTTCGGCACGTTGGCCTCGTTCTGGGGCGAGCCGGTGATGTCCAGGAGCTTCGCGTCGAAGTACTGCTTCTGCCTGGCCGCGGCGAAGATGGTCTTGGCCACCTTGGCGGCGGGGGGGCCGTCGTAGCGGTTGGTGATGTCCACGACGGCCACCTTGAACAGGTCGTCGAGCATCTTCGCCTGGGCCCTCGTCCGCTCGAGGGCGGCGTCGGCGGCCGGATCGGCTGCCCTGGCCGTCCGTGGCGGGGGGACCAGGGCGAGTGTCAGCGCAACCGGGGTGATCGTCAGCGGCCAGAGCAGGCACCGTCTCAGCATCAGTCGTTCTCCATCAGGTCGAGGGAAGGGGACTCTTCGAGGATTCAGGAAGTCACGGTCTCAAGCTTGCGCGGTTCCTTCTCGCGCCTCGTCGGCGACTCCAGGTCAGGCGGGTCGGAGCGGAAGGACCAGCCGGTGCTCAGGCCGAAGAGGAACAGGACCATCACGAGCTCACCGGCGGCGAACAGGGTGTCGCCGGGGACGCGGAGCCAGCGGAGGTTCTGCATCAGCGGGGTGCCCAGGAACTCGGTGCTGCGGGCGTACCAGTAGCCCTCGTTGACCGAGGCCCAGGTCTGCATCAGGCCCACCGGCAGCAGGCTGAGCACGCACATCGCCATCAGCCCCAGGTTCATCGCCCAGAAGGCGAAGGCGATCGGCCCGTCGCGCCAGGTCTTGCCCGGGGTGAGCGCCCGCAGGCACATCAGCATCAGGCCCATGCCGAGCATGCCGTAGACCCCGAAAAGCGCGGCGTGTCCGTGGACCGGCGTCGTGTTCAGCCCCTGCATGAAGTACAGGGCGACCGGCGGGTTGATCATGAAGCCGAACAGCCCCGCACCGACGAGGTTCCAGAAGGCGACGGCGACGAAGAAGTAGATCGGCCAGCGGTACTGGCGGGCCCAGGCCGTGGCGCGCGACATCCGCAGGTCGTCGAGCGCCGCGTAGGCGACCAGCACCAGCGGCACGACCTCCAGGGCGCTGAAGACCGCCCCGAACGCCAGGGCGACCGTCGGCGTGCCCGAGAAGTAGAGGTGGTGGCAGGTGCCGATGATCCCGCCGGCCAGGTAGATCGAGGCCGACAGGAGGGCGGCCTTCGCCGCCAGGTCCACGCGGACCAGCCCCAGCCGGGCGAAGAAGAAGGCGATCACCGCGGTGGCGAAGACCTCGAAGAAGCCCTCGACCCAGAGGTGCACCACCCACCACCGCCAGTACTCGACGATCGAGAGGTGCGAGCGACCGCCGTACATCAGGCCGAAGCCGTAGAACAGGCCGATCGCCACCGTGGAGAGGAGCAGGACCAGCAGCAGGGAGCGCTCGCCCGGGCTGATCCCCTGGCGGAAGACCGGCAGGATGGCGCGGGCCATCAGGAAGAGCCAGAGGAGCAGGCCCCCGAAGAGGGCGATCTGCCAGAGACGGCCCAGGTCCACGTACTCATACCCCTGGTGCCCGAGGTAGAACGAGACCGAGTCGGACATCTGGTTGGCGATGCTCAGGTACTGCCCGGCCATCGACCCGGCCACGACGGCCACCAGCGCCGCCAGCAGCGTGAAGACCAGCGCCCGCTGGCCCTTCGGCTCGCGCCCGCTGATCAGCGGGCCGATGAACAGTCCCGCGCCCAGCCACGAGGTGGCGATCCAGAGCACGCCGAGCTGGACGTGCCAGGTGCGGGTCACGCTGTAGGGGAGCCATTTCGAGAGCGGGATGCCGTAGAAGCCGTCGCCCTCGACGCCGTAGTGGGCCGTGACGACGCCCAGGAGCATCTGCACCAGGATGAGCGCCGCGACGACCCAGAAGAACCAGCGCGTGGCGTACTGCGACGGCGTCGAGGCCCACGAGCGGAGCGGGTCCTCCTCGGGGTGCTTCTTGCCCTCGCCCTCGGCGGACTGGGAGGCGTACCACCAGACCATGCCGCCGATGCCGGCCAGGAGCATGATCACGCTGACGCCGGTCCAGGTGACGGTCTCGCCCGTGGGCCGGTTGCCGACCAGCGGCTCGTGCGGCCAGTTGTTGGTGTAGGAGAGCGCCTGCCCCGGCCGGTTGGTGGTCCCCGCCCAGGCCGTCCAGAAGAAGAAGGCCGCCAGCTTGCGGACCCGCTCGGGGCCGCTCAGCGTGCCCGCCGGGATCGCGTAATCGACGTTGCCCTTGAGGAAGACGTCCTCGTAGTGGCGGACCAGGTCGTCGAAGGCCGCGGCGCGGAGCGGCGTGATGGTGAGCGTGCCGGTGGCCGCGTCGTAGGTGTTGGGCCGCATGACCGATTCGAGCCGGCCTCGGAGCTGGGCCTGCCGCTCGACGGGCAGGTCGGAGTAGGCGGACTTGAAGTCCTCCCTCGCCCACCTGTCCAGCAGGAAGACGCATTCGCGGTGCAGGTAGTCCGCGGTCCAGTCGGGGGCGACGTAGCTGCCGTGCCCCCAGACCGAGCCGACCTCCATGCCGCCCATCGTCCGCCAGACGGCCTGGCCGTCCTCGATCGTGCCGGGTTCCAGGACGACCCGGCCGTCGGTCGTCACGACTCGCCCGGGGATCGGCGGCATCTCCTGGTAGATCCTCGTGCCGATCCAGCCGAGGACGGCGAACGAGACGCCCATCACGGCGATCAGCGTGAACCAGAGTCGCTTCATCGCGGGACCTTTCCTTCCGGTGGGTTCAGGCCAGGGCCGCCTCGAGGGCCGCGGCGCGGGGGAAGAGGATGTTATTCTCCTTGTGGATGTGCCGGTGCAGGTCGGCCTCGAGCGCGGCCAGGCCGTCGTAGAGGGCCCGCCGCGTGTTGCAGGCGTCGGCGGGCAGGGGGTGGGCGTCGGTGAGCGCGCGGATCCTCGCCAGGCCTCGCCGGCGTCGTCGTGCTCGTGCTCCATCATCCGGATCGGATTGGCGACGCTGCCGCAGTGCATCGGGAACTTCTCGCGGGCGGCCTCCAACCGCCTCACCAGCGGGAAGAGCACCTGCTCCTCCTTCATCAGGTGCAGCTCCAGCTCCTGCCTGAGGCCGGAGAAGACCTGGCGGAGCTCGACCCACCAGGGCTGGTCGCCGCCGTGCCGCCCGGCGACCTTGTCGAGCATCGCCGCCAGCCGCGGCAGCTCCTCCCGCAGGTAGGCGTGATGGGTCCGCTCGATGTGGTCGGCCAGGTCTGAGGCGGCCATCGCGGCGTAATCCGTAGCGTCCTCGTCCCCGTCCGCCTTCCGGTCGCTCTCGGCCAGCGCCGAGAGGACCCGCTCGACGTCGAGCGACCGCCGGGCACAGGCCTCGGCCAGCGACGTCCCCCCGTGGCAGCAGTAATCGATCCCCAGCCGCTCGAACACCCGCGTCCGCCCGATCCGCTCGGCGACCAGCGCGCCTACCGGCGTTTCCTGAGTGACGACCATGCCGAGACACCCCCGGATAAAAATGAATATCTGTATCTCGATATCCACTTTAACGAGGGAGGATTTCCTGTCAAGCGGGCAGGCGAGATTTCTGCCACCGGCTCACGACCACGACGAGCCCCGAGTGAGCTAGCTGATCGCGAGGAGAGCGGGGAAGGGGCCCTCCTCGGCGATCTGTGCGGCAGGATGGCGTGTCCGTTTCAGGGCCTCGTCGTGAAGTGCCGTCGCCCGAGCCGGAATACCCCCAGGCTGCCGGCGGCCAGGCCGCCGAGCAGCAGCGAGGAGGGCTCCGGTACGAGAAAGCCGCGGATCTCGCCGCGCGGGAACAGGTCCGTGTGGATGTTGAAGTAGGCCCTGCCCTCGGCCAGGGCCGTCAAGAAGGCCGCCTGGGCCCCGGCGGCCGTCCCGCCGTTGGCCGTGATGTACGCGGGATTCCACGTCGACTCCTGGGTCATGTCGAAGGTCTCGTCCATGGTCCCGGAGGTGACCCCCAGCGGGAACCCTGTGAAGGAGGGGACCTGAGTGGCGACGCCCGCGACGCCGGTCAGGGGCTCCGCGGTCGGGGCATGGATGTGGGCCGCGGTCGTGACCCCGAGCAGGTCGCTGAAGGTCACCTGCACGCGCAGCGTGTTGGCGACGTCATCGACGGTCACCCAAGCGATACCGGTCCCGGGTGAGTCATTGGGCGGATCCTCGTTCGGCCCGCTGAGTACGGCGTAGTAGATGATGGTCCCCGCCCGGGCCGAGGGGGCGCCGCCGAGGAGGGCGATCGCCGCCAGGGCCAGTCCCATAGAACGAAACATGATCTGTAACTCCTGGGACAAGAAATCAAGAGATGCGCGGAGCTGGTCGGATGAAAATTCTTTCAAGAAAACCTAGCCCGATCCGACCGGCCCGGTTGCGGATTAGAGCAGCCCCGGAGCAGCAAATCAAGACAAATCTGTACAGAGCGGTTCGGGAGAAAAAGCCGCGGTTGTCGGGACGCCTCCTCCCGACGGGCCCGGCTCACACCGACACCCACTCCTGCCCCTCGCCCTCGACGAGCGAGAGCAGCAGTGAGCGGGTCTTGTCGCGGGACTCGCCGATGGCGGTGACGTAGACGGCGGGGTCGTCCTTGACGGGGCACTCGTGCTCGCAGATGCCGCAGCCGATGCACTTGACCGGGTCGATGTAGGGCCGCTTGAGTTCGAGCGTCGCGCCCCAGCGGTCGGTCACCTCGACGTTGCGGGTGAAGATCGCCTTCGGGCTGACCGGGCAGACCTCCTCGCAGACGACGCACGACGTGTCCATCGCCCAGGGGAGGCAGCGGCCCTGGTTGTAGAAGGCCGTCCCCGTCTTGATCGGGCCCTTGCCCTCGAACGGGCCGACGCCGAGCTTCTCGGCGATCGAGATCTCGCGGATGGCGCCGGTGGGGCAGACCTGGCTGCAGAGCGTGCAGTTGAGCTCGCACCAGCCCATCTTGGAGATCATGATCGGCGTCCAGAGCCCTTCCAGGCCGGCCTCGAACATGGCCGGCTGGAGGACGTTCGTCGGGCAGACGCGGATGCACTGGTCGCACTTGATGCAGCGGCGGAGGAACTCGTCCTCGGCGACCGACCCCGGCGGGCGGATCACGTACTTGCTGAAGTTCTTCTTCACGCCCCCGGAGCGCCGGGTCATGGGGTAGAACATCAGCCCGAAGATCCCCGCCAGGAGCAGCTCGCGGCGGCCGACCTCGGGATACGTCACCTCGCTGGCCTTGCGCGGCAGGAACCGGAACGAGAGAGCGTCGTGCGGGCAGTCCTCGATGCAGTTCAGGCAGACGAAGCACTCGCTCTTGCGCAGGTCCTTGTGCGGGTCGCTCGCCCCCTCGCAGCTCTTGAGGCAGAGGTCGCAGTCGGTGCAGCGCACCGGGTCGCGGTCGATCCGCCAGAGCGAGAACCGGCTGAAGATTCCCAGGAGCGCACCGAGCGGGCAGAGCACCCGGCAGAAGAACCGCGGGATCCACCAGTTGGCGAACAGGAGGCCCAGGAAGATCAGCCCGACGATCCAGGCCTGCCAGTACTCGCGGGGCTCCGTGTACACGCTCTCGGTGGCCTCGTGGACGGTCGGCAGCACGCTGGTCGTCATCGACCGGACGGTGAGCGCGATCGGGTCCAGGAGCCCGATCTGGAGCGAGCTGCGGTTGGTCTTGTGGCCTTCAGCGGCCTCGGCGATGCCGCCGCGGACCGCGGCGCCAAGCCGCCCCAGGTCCCCGCGCCGGGCGAGGTCCAGCGTGCCGAGGAGGACCAGGGCCAGGAGGATCCTGCCGGTCCAGAGCAGATAGGGCGAGGATCCCCGGAAGGCCTTGAAGCCGAGCCATTGCCCCAGCACCCCGCGCGAGGCCCAGAGCATCACCAGGCCGGCCAGGCCGAGCGCCATGGCCGCGAGCTGCGCCGGGCCCGCCGAGCCGCCCAGCCGGGAGTAGGCCGCGGCGACCTGGCCCGGCGCGTCGAGCAGCGTGGGGATGATCCAGAGGCTGGCCATGGCGAGCATCACGGCCAGGATGTAGTACTTGATCGCGTAGATCCTGCGGTACCGGTTCACCTCGATCATCTGCTTGGTGTTGCGGCGGTTGCCGATCCAGCCGAAGAGGTGGTGGAGGATGCCGAACGGGCACATCCAGTTGCACCAGACCCGGCCGAGCATCATGGTGATCGCGATGATCACGAGGCCCCAGACGAGGTTGCGGTAGATCGTGTGGGTCGTCAGCGCCGTGGCGACGGCCACCAGCGGCGTGGCCTCCAGGAACAGCGACACCGGCCACCCCTTGAGGTAGCGCAGGTCGGTGATGATCAGGAAGAAGAGGAAGAGGCCCAGGAAGAGGACCTCGTAGGCGCGTCGTATCTTAACCATCGTTCCCTCCGGAGGGGGGCGTGGGTTTGTCGCTCTTACGGCGTCTCACGGTCGTCCAGTCGTCGGCCCTGGCGAGGATCCGGCCCAGCGGCAGGGACAAGCCCCGCAGGAGTTCGGTCTCGTATCCCTGGCCCTCGTTGACCACGTCAAAGGTCGGGCCGGTCATGCCCTTGCGATAGACCGTCATGATGCGTCGGAAACGGTCGATGATCCAGTATTCCTTGACGCCCGCGGCCAGGTACTCGTTGCGCTTCTCCTCGTAATCCCGCAGGGCGTCCCGCCGCTTCTGGGAGACGAACTCGATGACGATCGAAGGCACGTCGTCGAGCTCATCGGGCTTGCGGCCCAGACCCGTCCAGATGACCCGATCCGCCCGTCGCCGGTCGGTCGCGGCGACCGTCTGCTCGGGCAGCGTGTCGTCGATGATCGAACCTTCCTTCTGTCCCTCGCGGTACTGGTTGAGAAGGTAGCCGAGAAAATCGTTCGGGCCCCGCTCCCCGGGACCTTGCGGTGGCGACACGACGAGCACTCCGTTGATCACCTCGTAGCGGTACCCCCGCGCGAATCGCGACGGTGGCAGGGCGTCGAACTCTTCCGGCGTCATCGGCAGTCCGGCGGAGCCGGGGCCGATCCGGATTCGTGCTCGCTTCGATCGTGAAGGGATGGTCGCCATGTGATGCCCGTTCCTACCTTCGCGGCCGCCGGTCCGGCGGTGGATTCAGTCGGGGAGGATGCCCTTGAGGTCCAGCACGAAGCCCGGCAAGACGTCCTCGCCGGAGAGGGTGGCCGGGTTGTTGAGCACCTCGACTTGCCGGCCGGAGCGATAGATCTCCACGGTACGGGTCCCCGGGTCGATCAGCCAGCCGAGGCGCAGACCGTTCGCAACGTACTCACTCATCCTGGCCCGCACATCGACGAGCTCGTCGGATGGAGAGCAGAGCTCCACGGCGAAGTCGGGGCAGATCGGTGCGAACTTCTGCTTCTGCTCGGGAGTCAGCGCATTCCACCGTTCCCTGTGAACCCAGGAGGCATCGGGAGACCGGGTGTTGCCGTTTGGCAGCTTGTACCCCGTCGAGGAGTCGAAGTGTTCGCCAGTCCCATCAGCCTCAGCCCAGACGCCAAGCCGCATCGTCAATTTGGCATTACGCGCCCCGCTCTCCGTCCCCGCGGGAGCCATGATGATCAATTCTCCCCGAACGGTGTGTTCCAGGCGCAGGTCGGGATTCTGCTGGCAGAGCCTCCAGAAATCCTCTTCGGAGACGTGGAGCCAGACATCCCGCGGGACGGCGAGCGCCATCACCCGATCCGGGTTGGCGAGGGTGACCTCCGCCTGGTCCGTGACAGCGGTGCTCATGGTCCTTCGCCTCTCTCCATCGTGAAGGATTGCCTCCGGTTCAAGGGCGAATCCCCGCGTCACCTATCCACCAGATCTTCCTTCAAACCCAGATACTTCAGCGCCCAGGGATACAGCTCGTGCCAGACGTGGACGACGAAGGTCCCTTCGGAGTCGGCGCGGGCGACCATGAGGACGCCACGCTCGTAGGGGTGATCCCCCTTCATCGTGTGGTGGCCGATCACGCCGAGCAGCGGGCCGGAACCGAAGGTGTCGAGGATTTCGAGCCGCTCGGGGTCGTTCAGGTTGTCGGGGATGCGGACGCGGACCGGACGGCCCTCGTGCACGAGGTCGAGCGTCCGGTACTCGGACAGGCTCGGGCCGCACTCGTGCTTGCGATTGAGTTCGTCGAGCCAGGGCCGATCGCGTCCATCGTCCCTCACACCGTCACCTCCCTGGTCCACTGCGGGCGCCAGTCCTTGCCGAGCCCGCGGGTGATGACCTTGTCGAGGTAGACGATCTCGTGGCGGGGCTTCTCCAGGAGGCGGCTGACGCACCAGCTGTCGACGGCCGTGTGGTCGGTGCCGACGACGATCGTGTCGCCCTTCTTCACGTCGTTGAGGCTGCCGCCGGTCGGGCCGTTGCGCATCAGGAGCTTGCGGCCGTCGGCGATCACCAGGCTCGGCTTCATCATCAGGGCGAAGTCCGAGATGATCCCGTGGATGTTCTGGTGGAACTGGTTCCGGGGGTTGCCCAGCAGGCCGTACCAGTTCTTCATGGTGACCGTCGCCTTGCAGAGGTTGTGGTCCTTCACGGGCGAGATGCCGATGACCTTCGTCGCCTCGCGGAAGGGCCGGTAGAACATCCGCCAGGTGTGGGTGATCGTCTCGCCGCCGATGTAGAGCTGCTCGAAGTAGCTGTCCTTCGGCAGCATCAGCTCGGCCCCGGCGCGGACGGCCGCCTCGCCGACCTTCGTCTTGTAGAAGCAGCTCTCCGGGTTGTTGATCGGGTTGTCCGCGACGATCACCTTCCGCGCCCCGGCCCCGAGGCAGAGCCTCGTCACGGCGGCCACGGTGTCCGGCTGGGTGGTGGCGGCCAGGTCCGGGTTCTTGTCGAACGCGACGTTGGGCTTGATCACCACCACGTCGCCCTTGCGGATGAACTGGTCGACGCCCCCCATCTCGTCGAGCGCCGCCTTGACCATCCGGAAGGCCTGCTGCTCGCGGGCGGCGAGCTCCGCCTCCCTGGAGGCGTGGTCCTCGGCCTTCACCGGGCTGGACCGCACGACCACCAGGCTCGGCTTGCTGGGGGCCAGCGCGATCGAGTAGTCCTTCAGCCGCACCGGCGGGGGCGGCTTGACGCCCTCCATGCCCCAGTGGTCGCGGAGCAGGAGCCCCGCCCCCACGGCGCCGCCGGCCACCAGGCCGTAGCCGCCGACCTGGTTCAGGAACTGCCTGCGCGAGAACGGTTCATCAGCCGGATTGACCCCGCCGAGCCGCTCCAGGTTCTTCTGCTGCGTGCGGGTCAGTTTCTCGCTCATGGATCCCTCGCCGTTGTGCTGGGGACATGTGGGTCACGCCGCGGCGTGACGTCGAGGACGAAGTGAGACGTCACGCGGAGCGTGACCCCGACACCCTGCCTGCTGCCTACTTCCCGCCGATCGCCTGCAACTGGGCCGGCATCGATTTGGCCAGGGCTCGGGCGAACGCCTCGGCCGGCTTCTGGTCCGTGGCGCCGTTGGCCCCGGCGAGCGTGTTGCCCTTGCGGAAGACGACGTCGAAGAGCCCGATACTCGAGCTGACGAACATCTCGTCGGCCCCCTCGGCCTGGAGGTCCTTCACCTCCGCGCCGTCCTGCTTGACGCCGGCGACGTACTTCTCCAGAACCTCCTTGGCCTCCTTGGCGTCGCGATAGGGGCGGAGGAATCCCTGCCAGGTGACGTCGCCCTCCTTGTAGTCGGCCATGAAGACGTCGGAGAGGAAGCTGTAGCCGAAGACGTCCTGGGAGACGTACTTGTTGTCGCCCTGCTTCCCCTGGGCCGGCAGGAGCGCGAAGTAGGTCTGGGGCGTGACCTCGCCGGCGGAGGGCTTCTCCGCGGCGGCCTTGGGGGCATCACCCGCTGTCGGCGGCGGTGGGGCCGAGGCCGTCGTCGCGGCTCCCCCGCCCCCGGGCTTCTGATGCTCGGCCACTCGCTTGGCCAGCTCGAGCGCGAAGGCCGCGAACTTGGGGTCATCCTGGGTCGAGACAATCTGGGTGTAGTACTTGCCCGCGTAGAAGAGCGTGCTGCCGGCCGCGGTGTAGCCGTCGTTCCCGACGGAGATGGACTTGGCCTCCTCGGGCTTCTCCGAGCCGTACTTGCCCAGCGCCTTGAGGGTGTCGGGCATCTCGAAGACATAGAGCTGGAGCTCGTTGGAGGGGTCGCCGGCGGGATGGTAGAAGGTGTAGGCCATCCCCTTGACGCCGTACTGGAGGAAGCTCTCGGCCCGGCCGTCGATCTTCTCGTAAAGGTTCTCGGCGTTGAAGGTCTCGATGTACTTCGTCCCCGACTTCCCGACGGTCCAGCCCTCGGGCAGCCCGGTGAGCGGCAGCATGGCCGCGATGCCCTTCTGGGGCTCCGGGACCTGCGCCAGCTCGGCGGCGACCTGGGCCTGGGAGAGTCCGCCGGACGGCCCGGCGGGCGTGGCCGCTGGCGCGGCGGGGGCAGGCGTCGGGGCCGCGGCGACGGCCGGGAGAGCGGCGGCGGGCAGGTTCGCCGCGGCCGCCCTCAGGTCGACCGTCGGGGCAGTGATGTCGATCAACTGCTGGGGCCCGTCCACGCCCACGCTCTTGCGCACGCCCGCCAGCGACTGGAGCACCCCCGGGAAGGCCTGGGAGAGCGCGGGGCTCGTGCCGGCCGCGGCCGCCGCCCGCAGGGCCAGCATCGACTGGTCCAGCTTCTTGACGCCCTCGACCAGGTTCTTCCGCTCGAGGGCCAGGCGCGCCATCTCCTGCTTCACGGCGGCGTCGGCCTCCTCCAGGCTCTTGAAGCCGCGGCCCTGCTCCAGGACCGACCAGGTCTTGTTCGGGTCGAACTCGTAGCGGTTGCGGTCGAAGGAGCGGCTCTTGAGCACCAGCGCCGCGAAGATGGCCGGGATCGCCATCACGAGGATCATCCCGACGACGATCGACGAGAACTCGGGCCGCTGCATCACGCGGCCCCGGCGGGCCTTGAACCACTCCATCCGCCCGAGCACGGCGAAGGCCAGGGGCGTGGTGGCGAACGCGAGCACCGCCGCAGTCAGGGCGAGGACGAGCAACGGGTCGCCGGCCAGCTCTTCACCGTACTTTTCCCACAGGCCCGAGAGGTTCATCGCGCCACCGCCATCAGTCGAGGAGGAAGGAGTCTCGCCGAGGACTGGACCGGGAGGAGAGGCGCCCCGGGCGGGGTGATGGAGCCGATCTTTCGGGAGCCCGGCGAGGACACCGAAAAAGCCAACAATTGCTTCACCGAACACGCTCGAATTATAGCGGAACCTCGTTTCTGCGGGCAATGCGGCAGATATGGAGGACGACCGCGGTCGGAGCAGCCGGTAGGCGCCGAAGTCGGCCCACCAGGGATACGGTTCAGGCCGGCGCGTGCCGGGAGGACGAACCAGCCGCGAAACGCCGCCGCCGTTCTCGCGTCGCCCGATGCATCGACGGTTCCGTCCGGCATGAACCTTGCTTGTGTCTCCATGTTCAGCCTTCGATTCCGACCAGGAGCGACGACCCGGGGGAAGTACGGCTCATGACCAGGTCCAGCAGCGGCGGGGCTACCATGGATGTTGTCGACATCCTGACCTCCGACCACCAGGAGATGATGGAGCTGATCGGCCAGATCGAGCAGACGTCGGATGCGAGTCGACGCAGGGATCTCGCCGACACCCTGATCGCAGAGGTGATGCGGCATGCCGTCGCCGAGGAGATGTACGTCTACCCCGCCGTCGAGGAGCATGTGCCGAACGGCGCCAGGAAGGTCGAGCACGACAAGGAGGAGCACCACGAGATCGTCCTGCTCATGAAGCAGATCGAGGGCCTCGACGCCTCTGATCCGGCTTTCATGTCACGGGTCCGGAAGTTGGAGGCCCAGTTGCGCCACCACGCGAAGGACGAGGAGGCGGAGCAGTTCCCGCAGCTACGCGCTCACATCCCCCAGGAGAGGCGCGTCGACCTGGGGGAGAAGGTGCAGAACGCCAAGAAACTGGCCCCGACCCGCCCGCACCCCAGCGCGCCCCACTCCGAGCTGTTCCACAAGACCATCGGGCCCGGCGTCGGCATGATCGACCGACTTCGGGACAGGCTCTCGGGACGGAAGACCGGCGACTGATGTGGCCGGGAGGCGCCCCGGCCACTTCCGGTGCCCGCCGCGGATACCGCCGTACCTCGTCGGTCGGAACAAATCGTCTTAGGCATAAGCGACCCGTTCGAGACCGGGTGTCGCGACCGATCGGGCCGCCGGCACGCGCCTGTGCCGGGCGTCCCTCCGCGCGCACAACGAATCTGGCGGGGTGAGGGGATGCAGTCGATGAACCCACAGTGCGTGCGCGAGGAGGTTGGCCTTGTCGCGCGGATGGATGCCGCCATCGGTCGGACAACCCGTTGGGAGTGGTTGGGTCCATCGGTGATCTGTTTCTCCACGCCTCAGCTATTCCGTCCGGGGCTCGAGGGGTTCTGCCGGTCGCTCGCGGGAGAGTCGGCCAGGCTGCCCGGCGTGCGCCGGGTCGTGGTCTGCGCGTCGACCTCGCTGTGGCGGGTCGAGTTCTCGGCGGTCGTGCCGGACCTCGACGACGTGGCGGCCGGGCTGACCGGAGCCATCGGGCGGGCGTTCCCGGCCATGAAGGCGGAGCGGAGCGTCCGCGGGACGGCGTCGACCTGGGTGGCGTTCCCCGCGGAGGGCGGCCCGGCCTCGGTCTGGGAGGTCGTCACGCTCGCGCCGGGCCGGTACCGGATCTGGTCGCGCCGGCTGTGGGGCCGTCCTCACCTCGCGTCCCGCCTCGCCCGCCGCCTGAGGCGGCAACGTGGGGTACGGGTCCGTCGTGTTCACTGGTGGGGTCCGGCGCTCGACGTCGAGGTCGACCGGGGCGTCCTCTCGCCCGCCGACCTCGCGACGGCCGCGGAGCGGCTCTCGGAGCCATCGCGGCGCCCGGGACCCCCGGCGCTCGTGCATGGGGGCCTGCGGGCGATCGGCCGCGCGTGGCCGTCGGGCCGCGGCCGCGACCTGCTCTTCCTCGGCGGGTCGGTCGTGATGCTGGCCGTCGGGGTCGTCGTCCCGGGCATCCCCTCGGCCCCGTTCCTCCTGTTCGCGGCCTGCTTCGCGGTGCGGTGCTGGCCCGCGCTCGGAGAAATCCTGCAATTCATGCCCCGGCTCCGGGCATACCTGGAGCAGCCGCTGCCCATCCCGGACCCGTCGGAGATCCTCCGGATGGCGGCGACGGCGGTCGCCGCCGCCGCGCTGTTCCTGGTGATCCGGCCGCCGCTTCCGCTCGTGCTGGTCCTGGAACTCGGCGTCCTCGGCATCACCGCCGCACGATGGAGGCGGGGCGCTACGGAGGATGACCTTGCGCGAGCCCCGGCGCTGACCGGAGCGTGAGACGCTCAGAGCGGCCGGAGCGGAGGCAAACTGCCGATGGAAGCGCAGGGGATTGCGTGCTCGCCCTCGGTGAAGGTGGGGGGCCGGGCGATCCCGTAGATGCCCAGCGACGAGACCAGGAGGATCAGCCCCAGGGAGACGGCGCCCGGAGGGGCGAGGAACACCGTCACGGCGACGATCGTGGCGGTGAGCCCCACCACCTTCCACTTCGAGGCCGGATCAAGGCGGTGGGCCGGTCCTCCTCGCGGGCCGTGGCTACTTCACCGGCTGGCGGAAGGATCGCTCCACCTGGTCCGTCGGGTCGGTCGAGACCGGGCCGTCTCGCCAGAGCCAGCGCATCATCTCCGGAAGGATCGCCCCGCCGAACTTCTGGCCGTGGCCGTTCATTCCCCACGAGTAGCTCACGTCGTATCCCTTTTGCGTCAGCGCCTTCATCAGCCGCACGTTCTGGTAGAACCAGTCCATCTTCTCGTCGTACCGCCCGCGGCGCATCCCCCGATTGTCGTTCCGCCCGTCGCACAGGAACACTCGAATCGGTTTCTTCTCGCTCTCCAGCACCTTCTCCGGGTAGACGTGGCCCCCCCGCAGGTTCACGAAGCTCCCCACGTCGCTGAGCACCTTCCGGAAGTGATCCGGCCGCTGCCAGGCGACGGTGAAGGCCGCGATCGCCCCGGAGCTGGACCCGCCGATCCCGTGCATCTCGGGATCCTTCGAGATGTTGTAGTCCTTCGTGAGCGCGGGCATCAGCTCCTCGGTGATGACCCGGGCGTACCGGTCGTCGAGCGAGTTGTACTCGGTCGGCCGGTTCGTATCCCGATCGCCCCAGTTCCGCGCGGTCGGCTCCGGCTGGTCCGGGCGCCGTCCGGGATTGATGAATACCCCGATCATGACCGGGATCTCCCGCCGGTAGATCAGGTTGTCCATCACGTTCTGGGCACGCATGTCGCCCTTTTCATTCTTGAACGCCTGCCCGTCCTGGAACACCATGAGGGCGGCCGGCACCTTGGGGTCATACTGGGCGGGGACATACACCCAGTAGGTGTGCTGCGTGCCCGGGTAGGCCGAGCTCGGGAGCGTGAACGGCCCCCTGATCTGGCCCTTCGGGACGCCGTCCTGCGGGAGCGAGTCGGGCCCCAGTCGGTACTGGGAATCCGGGTTCGGGGCCGCGGGCGGTTGCGCCGCCACGCGCGCGCAGGTCATGACCGCGGCCCCTGCCAGACCGAGACCGACGGCGTATCTGATCGCGGCATTCATCCGAAGATCCCCCCGACGGTGCTAGATTCAAGGCTGCAAATCCCCGTCCTGCTCGATCGAGCGACGTTGCGATGAGATGAGTGGACCGCGCGGCGTGCCGGCTCGCAAGGACTTCCCGGGGAGCCACAGACGCGGCCGCCCCCTCGTTCCTGCACGCGGCTTCCCCGGTTGACGCCGCGGCGGCGCTCCTCGAAAATCGAGCATCCGGGGGAGGCAATGCCTCCCCAGTCCCTTCCCTCCTCCGCGAACCCGCTTGAGGGTCCCAACGGCCGAGGTTTGTAGCATGATCGGGACTGCCTGGCGGTGCGTTGCCGTGCTCTTGATCGTGGTGTGGCCCATCGGGGCACGCGGGGCGGAAGACCCGGCCGGGGTCGCCCTCTTCGAGGCGAAGATCCGCCCCGTGCTGATCCGGGAATGCTATCCCTGCCATGCGTCCGGCGCGAAGTCGATCAAGGGGGGCCTGCGGCTCGACTCCCGCGAGGGCCTTCGCGCGGGGGGCGAATCCGGGCAGATCCTGATCCCGGGCAAGCCCGACGAGAGCCCGATCCTGGAGGCCCTCCGACACGAAGGGCTGGCGATGCCGCCCAGGGGCAAGCTGCCGGACGCGGTCATCGCCGACTTCACGCACTGGATCAAGCTCGGCGCGCCCGACCCGCGCGACGGGGCCGCGCCGGCTAGGCCGTCCCCGGCAGCGAACGACATCGAGGCCGGCCGGCGATTCTGGGCCTACCAGGCGCCGCGCACGAGCCTCCCGCCGGAGGTGCGCGACGCCTCCTGGCCGTCGACCGAGATCGACCGCTTCATCCTGGCGGGGCTGGAGGCGAAAGGCCTTCGCCCGGTGGCGGACGCCGACCGCCACACGCTCGCCCGCCGGCTTGCCTACGACCTGATCGGGCTCCTGCTCCCGCCCGAGGAGGTCGACGCCTTCGTGGCCGACCCGGCGCCGGACGCCTATGAGCGGCTGGTCGACCGACTCCTGGCCTCGCCCGCCTTCGGGGAACGCTGGGGGCGGCACTGGCTCGACGTCGCGCGGTTCGCCGAGTCGCTCACGCTCAGGGGGTTCATCTTCCCGAACGCATGGCGATATCGGGATTTCGTCATCGAGGCGTTCAATTCCGACATGCCTTTTGATCGCTTCGTCCTCGAGCAGATCGCGGGCGACCTCGTCGCCGCCGGCTCGCCCCGGGACCGTCGCCGCCAGGTCACCGCCACGACCTTCCTGATGCTCGGGAATGCGAACCTCGAGGAGCAGGACAAGCGCCAGCTCGACATGGACCTCGTGGATGAGCAGCTCGACACGATCGGCAAGGCGATCCTCGGCCAGACGATCGGCTGCGCCCGCTGCCACGACCACAAGTTCGACCCGATCCCCACTCGGGACTACTACGCGCTGGCCGGGATCCTCGCGAGCACCCGCGCGCTGGAGCACGCCAACGTCTCGAAGTGGCTGGAGGTCCCCCTGCCGGTGCCCGAGCGCGAGGAGGCCGCGCTCCGGCGCCAGGAGGAGGCGGTCGCGGCCCTCGAGGCCCGGATCAAGGCCGAGAAGTCCGGGCGGTCGCAGGTCGGGCCGTCGGCCGGCGGGCCGTTGCCGGTCGCGAGCGCCCCGGGCATCGTCGTGGACGACGCGAAGGCGCGAAGGGTCGGAGACTGGACGACGTCGCGCTTCAGCAGGACGTACATCGGCGCGGGGTACCTGCACGACGGCGACGCCGGCAAAGGTGAAAAGACCCTCACGTTCCAGCCCGAGCTACCCGAAGCAGGCCCGTACGACGTCTGGCTGGCGTACTCGCCGGGATCGAGCCGATCGTCGGAGGTCCCCGTCACGGTCCTGAGCGCCGATGGCGAAACGACGGTCCGCGTTGACATGAGGGCCACTCCGCCCATCGACGGCCGGTACGTCTCGCTGGGCCGATTCCGGTTCGAGAAGAACGGGCAGGGCTTCGTGATGATCGCGAACGAGGGGACGACCGGCCACGTCACCGCGGACGCCGTCTGCTTCGTCCCGGCGCGCATGGTCGTTCCGTCCGGCCCCGGGAAGGCCGTCGCGGATTCCGCGTCGCCCTCGCCGGAGATCGAACTGAAGCGATTGAAGGCGGCCGGTCCGAGGCGTCCGATGGCGATGACCGTGCTGGAACGCCCGAAGCCGGGCGATACTCAGGTGCACATCCGCGGGAGCGTCCATACCCTGGGAGACCACGTCCCGCGCGGGTTCCTCCGGGTCGCCACGCTCGGCCCCGCGCCGGCGATCCCGAGCGACCAGAGCGGCCGCCGCGAGCTGGCCGAGTGGCTCGGGAGCGGCCGCAACCCGCTGACCGCCCGCGTCTTCGCGAACCGCGCGTGGCACTGGCTCTTCGGTGCGGGCCTGGTGCGCACTACCGACAATTTCGGCACGACCGGCGAGCCCCCGAGCCATCCCGAGTTGCTCGGCGACCTCGCCGCGCGATTCGCCGGCGAGGACGGATGGTCCGTGAAGCGCCTCGTGCGCCGGATCGTCCTGTCACGCACCTATCGCCTCGCCAGCGCGGCCGACGCCGATCCGAAGGCCGCCCTGGCCGACCCGGAGAACCGCCTGCTCCGGAGGCAGAACCGCCGCCGGCTCGACGCCGAGTGCATCCGTGACGCGATCCTCTCGGCCGGCGGGGCGCTCCGGCGCGACATGGGCGGCCCCGGGTTCCCCGCGGACCTGCCCGCCGACTACGATTACAGGGACAGCCAGACACGCCGGAGCGTCTACGTCCCGGTCTTCCGCAACGCCCTGCCGGAGCTGTTCGAGGTGTTCGACTTCGCCGACCCGAGCATGGTCGTCGGACGTCGCGACGCGAGCACGGTCGCGCCCCAGGCACTCTTCCTGATGAATCACCCGTTCGTGCTCGACCAGGCGCGGCGGGCCTCGCGCCGGCTCCTGGCCGGCCCCGATCGGGACGACCCGGCGCGCGGGGCGCGAGCCTATCGGTGGACGCTCGGGCGTGCGCCCACGCCGGCCGAGCGCGAGCTGGCCGTCCGATTCGTCGCGGGCGAGCCCGGGATGCGGGCGGAAGACGCCTGGGCCCTGGTGTTCCAGGCACTGTTCTCGTCGGTTGATTTCCGCTACGTGAACTGACCGGGCGGCACACGTCCGGGCCGAGGAGTTGAAACCGTGCCCCGACCGATCTCGCGACGAGCGATCCTGAAGAGCGCCGGCTGCGGCTTCGGCTACCTCGCCCTCGCGGGGCTGGCCGCCCGGTCGGACGCGGGCACGCCCGGGAACCCGCTCGCGCCGAAACCGCCGGTCCTCCCGGCTCGCGCGAAACGCGTGATCTTCCTGTTCATGCAAGGAGGAGTCAGCCAGATCGATTCGTTCGACCACAAGCCCCGCCTGGCGCGCGAGGACGGCAAGATGATGCCGTTCGTGGACTCGCGCCTGCTGGCGAACACCGGGATGGGCGGGTCGACGCAGCGGGTGATGAGGTCGCCCTGGCGGTTCAGGCAGCACGGCGAATGCGGCCGATGGGCGAGCGAGCTCTTCCCCGAGATCAACCGCCACGTCGACGACCTGTGCTTCCTCCACGCCGTCCATACCGAGGGCGTCGCGCATGGGCCGGCGACGCTGTTCCTGCACTGCGGGGCGTCGAACCAGGTCCGGCCGTCGATGGGGTCATGGGTGCTCTACGGGCTGGGCTCGGAGAACGCGAACCTGCCCGGGTTCGTGACGATCGGGCCGTCGGCCGGCAACGGCGGCGCGCGAAACTATGGCAGCGCGTTCCTGCCGGCGGTCTACCAGGGGACGGCACTGGGCAGCGCGGGCGCGCCGGCGTCGAGGGCGACGATCCGCAACCTGGCCAATCCGGGCCTCTCGCGGAACGCCCAGTCGCGTGAGCTCGACCTGCTCCGCGCCCTGAACGCCGAGCAGGCCCGCTCCCGGCCGGGCGACTCGGAGCTGGAAGCTGTCGTGGCTTCCTACGAGCTCGCCTGGCGGATGCAGAGCCATGCCCCGGCTGTGCTCGACCTGGCCCGCGAATCCGGGGAGACCCGCGCCCTCTACGGGATCGACGATCCCGTCACCGAGAACTTCGGCCGCCAGTGCCTGCTCGCCCGGCGGTTCTGCGAGGAGGGCGTGCGGTTCATCCAGGTCACCTACGGCGACAGCACGGCCAACCCCGCCTGGGATCAGCACTCGAACCTGCCGAAGCACGCCGATCACGCCCGCGCCGTGGACCGCCCGATCGCCGGCCTGCTCGCGGACCTGAAGCGCCGGGGGCTGCTGGAGGACACCCTGATCTGGTGGGGCAGCGAGTTCGGCCGCACGCCGTACGCCGAGAAGAACGGAACCGGGCGCGATCACAACCCCGGCGGCTTCACCGTCTGGCTCGCCGGCGCCGGCGTGAAGCCCGGTTTCGCGATGGGCGAGACCGATGAGTTCGGGCACAAGGCCGTTCAGGACAAGGTGCACATGCACGACCTCCACGCCACGATCCTGCACCTCCTCGGCCTCGACCACGAACGCCTCACGTTCCGCTACAGCGGCCGCGACTTCCGCCTGACGGACGTCAGCGGCGAGGTCGTCCGGAAGGTCCTCGCCTGACGCGAGCATCCGCGCCGTCCGGTTGACGCCGCCGCCCGGGCCCTCCTAGAATCGGACATTTGTCGTACTGCTGCTCATCACCCCGGCCGGGAGGTTCCCGATGGATCGACCGCGTGCCCCACTCGCCGTGTTGTTGCTGGTCGCGACGGCCTGCCGCGCGGAGTCCGCCATGGCCGGGGCCGACGCCGGTGCAGGGGAGCCCATTCCGAAGGGGGTGATCACCGGGAAGGTGATCGACGCCTCCTCGGCTCCCGTCTCTGGGGCGCGGGTCACGCTCTATCGCTTCGACCGGATCGGGACGCGCTGGGGGACCTTCAAGGTCGAACGCGGAGACGCCGAGACCGACGGGACCGGGACTTACCGCTTCGAGGCCCTGAAGGACGGCTACTACCTGGTCTCGGCGGAGAAGGCCGGGTTCGCCCGGGGCCTGCGCAACGCGGCGATCGAGAACGGCGCGTCCCAGGAGGCCGAGGTCGTGCTGGCGCCTCCGGCGTCGGTCGTCCTCCGCGTCGAGGATCGGGACGGCAAGCCGATCGCCGGGGCGCGGGTCCGGGACATCAGGGCTCGCGGACGCAACGGTGCCATCCGCCTCCCCCAGCTCTGGTTGCGCCCCCTCGGCCTCGCGATCCCAGCGAGCGATGCCGGTGGGCTCCTGCGTCTGCCGCCGCTACCGTCCGGCGAGGTGGTCGAGCTGACCGTCGACCATCCCGGTCACTCGCCCGCCCGGATCCGTGAGCTGAAGGCGGCCCCGGGTGCCACGGCCCGGGTGACGCTCCAGCCCGGGGTGACCGTCACCCTTCGCGTCCCGACCGGCCCTCAATCGCCGCGGATCTCCGGCGCGGTCATCGACTTTCGGCACGAGCCGTTCGACGACCCCTCGACGGTCCTGGACGACGAGGTGGTGTTCGACGACGCGGGGGCGGCCCGGCTGACCGTCGCCCCGGGCGATTACTCGTGGCTCCTGCTCCAGCACCGGGATTTCTACGTGACGCCGGTCCATGCCGCGGGGAATCGGAAGAAGTCCTGGCTGCGCCTCGAGCCGGGGCGGAACCGGGAGTTGCACTTCGATGTCCGCCGCAAGGTGAAGGTGTCCGGGCGGGTCATCAACGCAGACACCGGCAAGCCCCTGCGCGCGATGTCCCTGCTGGGTGAGCTCTGCAACGGCGACGTCCAGGGATGGGAGGGTCTCCTCGCCCAGCCCTGGAGCTTCGCCGGCTGGGCCGAGACCGACGAGCAGGGGCGCTTCATGATCGAGCTTGCCGCGGGGCTCGCCCGGGTCTCGTTCCACGGGAACGACTTCATGGCGGAGCGGGAGTTCTACGAGGTCTCCGTGGCCGCCGACGGCTCGACGAGCATCCCGGACATCAGGGTGCGTCCGCTCCGCAAGGTCGTCGGCGTCGTGAAGAATCCCGACGGCACGCCCGCCCCCCGCGCCGTGGTCCGGCTCCGCGGGCGGGCCCTCGGCCACCAGCCGGTGCTCACAGACGGCTCCGGCCGGTTCGAGATCCAGCCCGAATGGGTCCCGGTCGACCCGGAGACCGGGAGACGCGCCCCGGCCCAGCAGGTCGTCGCGTTCGATCCGTATCGCCCCCTCGCCGCTCGCGCGGCGGTGCGGCTCGACCGGCCCGAGGAAATCGTCCTGAGGCTGGAGCCGCACGACTCCGACTGGCCGCTCTCGGCGTTATCGTCCGACCTGTCGGACTGGGAGCGGGGCATCGTGCCACCTGCCGAGGCCGCCAGGTACGCAGCCGTCTCCCTCCGCGGCCAGACGCCGCCGGAGATCGACGCCGCGCTCTGGCTGAACGCCGGCGGCCCGGCCCTCAAACTCGCCGACCTGCGCGGCAAGTACGTGCTGCTCGACTTCTGGTTCATCGGCTGCGGCCCCTGCCACGGAGATTTCCCCTCCGTCCGGCTGGTGCACGAGCTGTACAGGGACCGGGGCGTGGTGGTCATCGGCGTGCACAACAACACCAGCACGCCGGAGGCCATCCGCGAACACGTCGCCAGGCTCGGCTTGCCGTTTCCCGTGGCCGTGGACCATTCCGACGGCCGCACGGTCGCGAAGTTCGAGGAGCACGGCCTCCCCAACGGCTATCCGGACTACGTGCTGATCGGGCCCGACGGCAAGGTCCTCTTCGACGACCGCACCATCCCGAGCCCCTCATTGCGGTCGTACAAGCTGGAGATCATCCGCAAGCTGCTGCTCCAGGGAGAAGCCGCGTCGCGATGAGGCCGAATCCGGCGTCGTCGGTTCACTTCGCGGGTCTCGACCCGTCACGTCGAAGCCGGACGCGTCCGGCTCCGACCGCGAGGATGATTGCGCCATTCGGTGGACAGTCTCACGCAGCACGTGAGGGCAGAGGAACCGCCGGCACTCCTCGATCCCCCGTCTGCACTCGGAGCTGCCGATCGCCCAGTAGATCGCGCGGAATGCGAACCAGGCGGTGTCCTCGAGCAACGTGCCGGGCGGCGGCGGCTCGCCGTCGGGCGGTATCCGGACCATCTTCCGAATCTTGTTTGGCGGGACCGATGCGACCGCCTCGACCCACCGCCGGACCCTCCCCGCCTGCGAGAAGTAGTCATCGTCAGGCCGCGCCCGTTCTTCCTCAACGGAGTTGAACGTGGCAATAAAGTAGAGTTCGACTTCCGCCAGGTAACCATACTCCCTTGCCTGTGCTGCCCAGTAGCGAGCTTCGTTTGGGTATGCTTCGCTCTCGATGAATCGCTCAGCCGCTTCGACCCCACAGCGGATGGTATCGACGGGCAAGAGCCTCCAGATCCTTCGGCAGCAGGCGAGATAGTATCGGACCAGAAACCGATCGAACTCGGCCGCCGAGAGGCAGGACCGGAGTCCCCCGAGCATCTCTGATGGGTCGTCCGACGCCAGCCACTCGGAACGATTCATGGGGGAAATCCGCAAATTCGATCGGGCGGCCACCGCCCAACTCGCCGGTCAGATCGGGAAGCTGGTCGGTGCTCACCCACCGGAATCGGTCGTATCACTTTCATTGTAGGGTCCGCAATTGCGGACCATCCCGGCTCAGGCGAAGAGCGACTCCACGAATGTGTCGGCGTCGAAAGGTTGAAGATCGTCGAGGCCCTCGCCGACGCCGATGAACTTGACCGGCAGCTTCATCGTCTGGCGGACGGCCACCACGACGCCCCCCTTGGCGGTGCCGTCGAGCTTGGTCAGGATCACGCCGGTGCAGCCGATGCTCTGGGTGAAGACCTCCGCCTGGCGGATCGCGTTCTGGCCGTTGGTGCCGTCGAGCACCAGCAGCACCTCGTGCGGCGAGCCGGGGATCTGGCGCTGGATGACGTTCTTGATCTTCTCAAGTTCCCGCATCAGGTGGGTCTGGGTGTGCAGGCGGCCGGCGGTGTCCACGATCAGGATGTCGGTGCCCCGCGCCAGGGCTCGCTGGCAGGCGTCGTGGGCGACGCTCGCCGGGTCGGCCCCGGGGTTGCCCCGCACGAGTTCGCAGCCGGCGCGCTCGGCCCAGATCTGGAGCTGGTCAGCCGCGGCGGCCCGGAACGTGTCGCAGGCGGCCAGCACGATCGAATGGCCCTGGTCCTTCAGCCGCTGGGCCAGCTTCGCGATCGAGGTCGTCTTGCCCGAGCCGTTGACGCCCGCGATCAGGTAGACGCTCGGCCTCTTCGGGGCCGTGGTCAGCGTGCCGGGGTTGGGGTCGGCCAGCAGGCCCTTCAGCTCGTCCTTCACGAAGTTGACGAGGTTCTCGTCGGCCGTCTTGTCGGCGTACGCCTCGCGGACCCGGTCGATGATCCGGCTCGTCGCGACGACGCCGACGTCGGCCTGGATCAGCCGGGCCTCCAGGTCTTCGAGGAACGACTGGTCCACCTTCCGGCCGAACCAGGCGCGGATGTTGAACAACTGGGCCGTCTTGGCCAGCCCTTTCCTGAATCGATCGAGGAGGTTCTTGATCGCCATGCGGAATCCCGTACCCGAAGGTCACCTCCTCGCGTGACGGTTGATCGCCGGCCGGCCGGGTCGTCGCGAGGTGGAGTGACGGACATCAATACTGAAGCAAGGGGAGGAACTACGGAAGACACGGAATACACGGAGGGAGGAGAGCGATCTGGAAGGGAGACGTCGGTGGACAACGGCAGACCCTGCCTGATCACTCCCTCCCGATCTGAATTGATCTGCGTTCATCTGTGTTCATCTGTGGCTCATCTCTTCCGGATCCTGATTCTCTGCCGATCATATTGTATCGAGGCCTGGCCTCGCGGAGGCGCTGCAAGTCGGAAGGTGGGGTCGTGACGGCCCCCACCCATCGCCCCGGCCGATCGGGGGCGTGGAAGTCGCTGCCGGCGATCGGCACGAGGCCGAGTTCGTCGGCCCAGGCGCGGAACCGCCGGCCCAGCCGGTTCGAGATCCCCGGCCCGGCCACCTCCAGGGCGCGGAGCCCCGCGCCGGCGAGTGCCCGCAGCCTGTCCCGGCGGAGATAGAACGGGGGATGAGCCAGGGCCGTCGCGCCCCCCGCGTTCCGTACCAGCGCGATCGCCGCGGCGGCCTCCAGCCGCGGCTTGGGCAGGCAGGCCGGGCGGCTGTCGCCCAGGTACCGGGCGAACGCCTCCCGGGCGCTCGTGACCTGGCCGGTCCGCGACAGGTACTCGGCCAGGTGCCGCCGCCCCAGCGTCGCCCGGGGGAAGGCCCGACCCAGCGCGTCCAGGTCGACCGAGAGCCCCAGGGCTTCCAGCTTCTCGACGGTCGCGTGCAGCCGTACCAGCCGGCCGTCGCGGAGTCGGCTCGCCGCGGCCAGCAAGGCCGGGTCCTCGCCGTCGAAGAAATAGCCCAGCAGGTGGAGCTCGCGGCCGTCCAGCTCGCACGTCAGCTCGACGCCGTTGATCAGCTCCAGGCCCAGCCGGGCGGCCTCGTCGCGGGCGGCCGGCAGGGCGGAGACGGTGTCATGGTCGGTGATCGCCAGCGCGGCCAGACCCACCCGGGCCGCCGCGATGACCACCTCGCAGGGCGAGCAGACGCCGTCGGAGTGGGTCGTGTGCACGTGGAGGTCGGCGCGGCCGCGCGGGGAGACCGCCGCGGGAGTCGCGGTGGTCTCGTGAGGGATCGCGGGATCGACGGGGGGCATCACCGGGCGGCCATTCATTCGTCGGGGCTGGTCCGCTCGGCTCCGGCATCGGCCCCGGAGTCAGGCGGGCGGGTTTCCGAGGCGTCGTCCGGGCTCACGGCTTCCGCCGCATCCTCGGTGGCTGTCGCGTCGGATGAGGGCGTGTCCGCATCGCGGATCTGGAGCACGCGGTCGAGGATGCCGTTGACGAACCGGCTTGACTGGGCCGTGCTGTAGCGCTTGGCCAGCTCGAGCGCCTCGTTGATCGCCACCTTGGGCGGGACCTCGCCCCGGTAGAGGACCTCGTACGCCCCGAGCCGCAGGATGTTCCGGTCGATCGCGGCCATCCGATCGAGCCGCCAGTTCTCGGCCACGCCCTGGATCATCTCGTCGATCCGGGGCTGGTGCTCCCGGACGCCGGCGATCAGCTCACGGGTGAACTCCACGAGCTTCGGCTCGCCCAGGAGCCGGCGCTTGATGAACTGCTCGATCTCCCGGGCGGGCATGCCGGCGTTCTGCTCGACCTGGTACAGCACCTGGAGGGCGACTTCGCGGCCCCGGGAACGTCGCGTCATGGCCGGCACACCTTTTCCTGGGACGCTCCCATTCGCCCGGGTCCCTCGGGATTGCTCCGATCCCGCGGCCTTGCGCCGCGGGCCAACCACGGTCGGGGCCGATCGCGCGGCCCCGAGCTTCCACCCGCCTCGTCGGACTCCGCCGACACACACGATCATACGTCAGGGCGGCTCATCGCGGGAAGATCAGCCGCCGGGCGGCGGGCTCACAGCTCGCTGGCCTTCTTGACCTTCCCGCCCTCCTTCTCGCTGATCGCGGCGGCCACGACCCTGGTGAGGAAGCTCTCGAAGCCGGGCGTCTCGAACTCGGTCAGGGAGTGGGCGGTGAGGGCGATCTCCTGCCACGGGCCCTGGTTGCCGACCTTGATCCGGGGCGCGTCGCTGAGCACGGGCGTCGGGCTCTCGTGGAACGGGACGAGGTTCAGCAGGCGCTCCACCATCCCGGCCCTGAACGTGTTCCGGGCGACGAAGAAGCGGAGGGTGACGACCCACTCGCCCGAGGTCGTGGCGTGGAAGAGGGGGAAGCTGAGCTTCTTCTCGCGGGAGAGGCTCTCGATCCGCACCACGCCGCGCTCCGACCAGTCGGTCGGCGCCAGCTTGCCGTCGGCCAGGGCCTCGACGCGATCGACGACCCGTTCCAGGATCCGGCCGTCCCAGCGGACCGGGCGTCCGTTGCGGGCGACGCGGTCGCGGGTGTGCCAGCGGCGGCCGTCGACCTCCCACGGGGCCTTCGCGTCCGCATCGGGGACCGCCGGCACCGCCTCTCCGTTCTCGCCCCGACCCTTCTTCCCACCGGCCTTCTCCGTGGCCTTCCCCTGCGATTTCTTCTTGCCCGGGCCGGCGGGAGCCTGGTCGCCGGCGGCCCGGGCCTCCTCGATGGCCTTGCGGGCGGCGGCCTTCGGATCGAACCGCGGGCGCTCGGCGGACGGGCCGGCGGCCAGGGTGTCGCGGAGGAACTTCGCGGTGTAGCCGCGGGTGATTCGGGCGACGTCCTCGGGGGTCCCCTCGGCGACCAGCTCGCCCCCGCCCAGGCCCGCCTCGGGGCCGAGGTCGAGGATCCAGTCGGCCGTCTTGATCACCTCCAGGTTGTGCTCGATGATCACGACCGTGTTGCCCAGGTCGGCCAGCCGATGGACGACCTCCAGCAGCTTGCGGATGTCGTCGAGGTGCAGCCCGGTGGTCGGCTCGTCGAGGATGTAGAGCGTCTTGCCGGTGTCCGGCCGCGCCAGCTCGGCGGCCAGCTTCACGCGCTGGGCCTCGCCGCCGGAGAGCGTCGGCGCCGCCTGCCCGAGCGGGAGATACCCCAGGCCGACGTCATGCAGGGTCTGGAGGATCTTGCGGATCCGCGGCACCCCGGCGAACAGCTCGAGCGCCCCGTCCACCGACATGTCGAGCACGTCGGCGATGGTCTTGCCCCGGAACTTCACGGCCAGGACCTCGGGCGTGAACCGGGCGCCGCCGCAGGCGTCGCAGGTGACCCAGACGTCCGGCAGGAAGTGCATCTCGATCCGCTTCTGGCCGGCCCCCTCGCAGGCCTCGCAACGGCCGCCGGCCATGTTGAAGCTGAACCGCCGCGACGTGTAGCCGCGGACCTTCGCCTCGGGCAGCTTGGCGAACAGCTCGCGGATCAGGTCGAAGGCGCCGGAGTACGTCGCCGGGGTCGAGTTCGGCGTCGAGCCCAGCGGCGTCTGATCCACGCTGATGACCTTGTCGATCCGCTCCAGCCCGTCGATCGCCTCGTGGGCCCCCGGCGTGAGCTGGGCCCGGTGGAGCGCCCGGGCGGCGGCCTTCCAGAGGATATCCTCGACCAGCGAGCTCTTGCCCGAGCCGCTGACGCCCGTGACCACCGTCACGACGCCCAGCGGGATGCGGACGTCCAGGTCCTTCAGGTTGTTCTGCCGCGCCCCCCGGATCACGATCGCGGGGCCCTCGGCGCCGGGCCGTCGGTTGGTCGGCACCGGGATGGCGGCCTTTCCGGAGAGGTACTGGCCGGTGAGCGACTTCGCCGCGGCCTTTACCTTCCTCGGCGGGCCGGCGGCCGTCACCGTTCCGCCGAACTGGCCGGAGCCGGGGCCGAAGTCGACGAGGTGGTCGGCCGCCTCGATGATCTCGCGGTCGTGCTCCACCAGCACGAGCGTGTTGCCCAGGTCGCGGAGGTGTCGCAGCGCCCCGAGCAGCCGGGAATTGTCCCTCGGGTGCAGGCCGATGGTCGGCTCGTCGAGCACGTAGAGCACGCCGGTCAGGCCGCTGCCGATCTGGCTGGCCAGGCGGATCCGCTGGCTCTCGCCGCCGGAGAGCGTCGGCGTGCCGCGGGCGAGCGTCAGGTAGTCCAGCCCGACGTCCACCAGGAAGCTCAGCCGTTCGCGGATCTCGCGCAGCAGGTCGCCGGCGATGTGCCTCTCGTCGGCGGTCAGCTTCAGGTCCTTGAAGAACCTGAGCGCCTGGCCGAGCGGCCAGCGCGAGACCTGGTCGAGCGTGAAGCCGTGGAACCGCACGGCCGCGGCGTCGTCGCGGAGGCGGGCCCCCATGCAGGCCGCACACGGGACGTCGTCCACCATGCCCTGGAGCTTCCAGCGGTAGACAAACGAGACCCGCGCGGCCTCCTCGATGGCCGGGAAGAGACCTTTATATTGAAATGAGAAGCCGGGCTGTTCCCCCTGGTGGGCGGTGCCCACCCTACCGGGAGGGACGGTGTACCACGTGTCGCCGGCGCCGTGGAGGATGATCCGCCGGTGGCGGCCGTCCAGGTCGTCGAAGGGCGTGTCCAGGTCGATCCCCTCGGCCTCCGCGATGGCGGCGATCATCCGGCCGAAGAGGGGGTTCTCCTCCAGGCTTGGCCAGACGTCCACGGCCCCGTCACGGAGGCTCCGCCTCGGGTCGGGGATGAGCACGGCGGGATTCGCCCCGTGCTGCGTGCCGAGGCCCTCGCAGACCGGGCACCAGCCGAGCGGGCTGTTGAACGAGAAGTGGTGCGGCGAGAGCTCCTCGAAGCTCCTCCCGCACGAGTCGCACGAGCGGTGCTGGCTGTAGCGGTCCACGTGCCAGTGGGCCTCGTTCGCCTCGTCTCCCACCCGGGCCACGTGGAGCACGCCCTTGCCCAGGTCGAGCGCCGCCTCCACCGAGTCGGCCAGCCTGGATCGCGTGGAGCGTCGGACCACGCCGCGGTCGATCACGACCTCGACGCGGTGCTTGCGGCGGTGGCTCAGCTTCGGGGGCTTGTCCAGGTCGACCGACTGGCCGTCGACGCGGACCCTCGCGAAGCCCGAGGCGCGCAATTCATCCCAGAGGGTCTCGAACGTCTCGCCGTCGCGCCGCTCCACCGGCGCCATGATGTAGACCTTCGTCCCCTCCGGCAGGTGGAGGATCTTCTCGATGATCTCGTCGGCGGTCTGGGTGCCGATCGGCACGCCGCAGGCCGGGCAGTGGGGGTGCCCCAGCCGGGCCATCAGGATCCGCAGGTAGTCGTGGATCTCGGTGACGGTGCCCACCGTGGAGCGCGGGCTCTTGCTGGTCGTCTTCTGCTCAATGCTGATCGCCGGCGAGAGCCCGCTGATCCGCTCGACCTTCGGCTTCTGCAAGGGTGCCAGGAACTGGCGGGCGTAGCTGGAGAGGCTCTCGACGTACCGTCGCTGGCCCTCGGCATACAGCGTGTCGATCGCCAGCGAGGTCTTGCCCGAGCCGGACGGGCCGCTGCAGACGGTCATCCGGTGCCGGGGGATGTCCACGTCGATCGCCTTCAGGTTGTGCTGCGCCGCGCCCCGGACGGCGATCGCGTCCAGGCCCTCCTCGGAGGATGCCGAGCCGTTGCGCCTGGCGCCCCGCCCCCTGGCGACGTGCCCAACCCGGCGGTCGTGATCGGGCCGGAGCGTCCGGCGGAGGGCCTCGCCCGTGTGGCTGCCGGGCGTCTCGGCCACCTGCTCGGGGGTCCCCTCGGCGACGATCCGCCCGCCGTCCTCGCCCCCCTCGGGGCCCAGGTCGATCACCCAGTCGGCCGTCTTGATCACGTCGAGGTTGTGCTCGATGACGACGACCGTGTTGCCCTGCCGCTTGAAGCCGTGGAGCACCTCCAGCAGCTTCTTGACGTCCTCGAAGTGCAGCCCGGTGGTGGGCTCGTCGAGGATGTAGAGCGTCTTGCCGGTGCTCTTCTTGACCAGCTCGCGCGCCAGCTTGATGCGCTGGGCCTCGCCGCCGGAGAGCGTCGGCGAGGGCTGGCCGAGCTTGATGTAGTCGAGTCCCACGTCGTGCAGCGTCTGGAGCATCCCGGCGATCTTGGGGACGTTGGCGAAGTGCTCGAGCGCCTCCTGCACGTCCATGTCCAGCACGTCAGCGATGCTCTTGCCCTTGAACCGGACGTGCAGGGTCTCGCGGTTGAACCGCTTCCCCTCGCAGACCGGGCAGGTGACCCAGACGTCGGCGAGGAAGTCCATCTCCAGTCGGTTCGAGCCGTTGCCCTCGCAGGCCTCGCAGCGGCCGCCCGGGACGTTGAAGCTGAACCGCCCCGGCTCGTAGCCGCGTGCCTTCGAGTCGGGCAGCTTCGTGTAGAGGTCGCGGACCAGGTCGAGTAGCTTGATGTAGGTGGCGGGGTTGGACCGCGGCGTGCGGCCGATCGGCGACTGGTCGATGTCGATGACCTTGTCCAGGTGCTCGACCCCGTCGATCCGGTCGTGGACCCCGGGCGAGCCCTCGGCCCGGTTGAGGTCCCGCGCCAGCGACTCGCGGAGGATGTCGCCGACCAGCGAGCTCTTGCCCGAGCCGCTCACGCCCGTGACGCCGATGAACAGCCCGATCGGGAACGAGACATCGACCCCCTTGAGATTGTTGTGCCGGGCCCCGCGGACGACCAGCGCCCGGCCGTCGGGCGGCTTGCGTTCGGCGGGGACGGCGATCTCGGCCTTGCCCGCGAGATACGCCCCGGTGAGGCTCTGCTTCGCCTTCGCCAGCTCCTTGAGCGTCCCCTCGGCGACGATCTCGCCCCCCTTGACGCCCGGGCCGGGACCGAAGTCGACCAGCCAGTCGGCGGCCCGCATCGTGTCCTCGTCGTGCTCGACGACGATCACGGTGTTGCCCACGTCGCGGAGCCGCTGCAAGGTGGCGATCAGCCGGTCGTTGTCGCGCGGGTGCAGGCCGATCGAGGGCTCGTCGAGGATGTAGAGCACGCCGACGAGCCCCGCCCCCACCTGGCTGGCCAGGCGGATCCGCTGGGCCTCGCCGCCGGAGAGCGTCGGCGCCGAGCGGTCGAGCGTCAGGTAGTGCAGGCCCACGTCGGTCAGGAACTTGAGCCGGCCGCGGATCTCCTTGAGCAGCTCGTCGGCGATGGTGCGGGAGAGGGGATCGAGCGGGATGACGGCTGCGGGGAGGCCCTGGCTGTTACCGGGGAGCCCCCCACCTGTGTCCTCCCCCACGAGAGGGGAGGAGTTCTTCTTTCCTCTCCCCCCCTTGTGGGTAGGGGGCGGACCAACCTGCACCCCCGCCAGCGCGTCGAAGAAAAGCGCGGCCTTGCCGATCGGCAGGCCGCCCAGCTCGACGAGCGTCTTGCCGCCGACCCGCACCGCGCGGGCCCTCGGGTTCAGCCGCGCACCCTTGCACTCGGGGCAGGTCATGCTCCGCATGTAGGGCTCGAGCTGGGCCTTCGTCGGGCCGCCGGCCGACTTCTTGTAGCGGGCCAGCAGCTCGCTGGCCACGCCCTCCCACTTCTCGGCGTGCGACCAGATCCGGCCCCGGTTCTTCCAGTGGTGGACGATCACCCGGTCGCCCGCGCCGTGGAGCCAGACCTTGCGGAACCGCTCGTCGAGCTTGTTCCAGGGGCCCTTCAGCATCGCCCCCTTGGGCGGGCCGTCCGGGTCGGCCTCGAAGTTGGTCGCCACCCCTTCAAAAATGTGTTTGCGCCATTTGCCAATGGACTTCACCGGCCCGACCAGCGAGATCGCGCCGTCCCAGACCGAGAGCGAGGGGTCGGGCACGAGCAGGTCGGGGTCGAAGTCGTGTCGCACGCCCAGGCCGTCGCAGGCCGGGCACATCCCCTGGGGGCTGTTGAAGCTGAAGAGCTGCGGGCTGGGCGGGTCGAAGCCGAGTCCACAGGCCGTGCAGGCGTGGTGCGACGAGAGGAGCAGATCGGGCTGTCCCTCGACGGCGACGATCACCGTCCCCTCGCCCAGCTTCAGGGCCTGCTCGACGGCCTCGGCCAGCCGCGAGCGGTGGCCCCCGCCGGCGCTCGCCTTGAGGCGGTCGATCACGACCTCGATGTTGTGCTTGATCTGCCGGTCGAGCGACAGGTCGTCCGAGAGGGCATGGACCTGGCCGTTGACCCTCGCCCGCACGTACCCTGCGCGGGCAAGGTCGGCGAAGAGGTCCTTGTACTCGCCCTTCTGGCCGCGGACCACGGGCGCCAGCACGCTGAAGGCGGTCCCGGCCGGGAGGTCGAGGATCCGGGCCACGATCTGCTCGCGGGTCTGGGCCGCGACCGGGCGGTCGCACTGCGGGCAGTGCCCCTGGCCGACCCTGGCGAACAGGACGCGGAGATAATCGTTGATCTCGGTGATCGTGCCGACCGTCGAACGCGGGTTGCGTCCGCCGGTCTTCTGCTGGATCGAGATGGAGGGAGAGAGCCCCTCGATCTTGTCCACCTCGGGCTTGGGCATCTGCCCCAGGAACTGGCGGGCGTAGCTGGAGAGGCTCTCGACGTAACGCCTTTGCCCCTCGGCATACAGCGTGTCGAACGCCAGCGAACTCTTCCCCGAGCCGCTCACACCCGTCAGGCAGATCAGCCGCCCCCGCGGCAGGGTCAGCGAGACATCGCGCAGATTATGCTCGCGGGCCCCCCGGATCACGATGTCCGACGTCGCCATCCCTGGTGGAACCTCCTCTTCGATGGCCCTTCCCGACCAGCCCCTGCGAGAGAACCGATAGTATACGCTTGTCCGCGAGGGGTGTCCATCGGCGAGAGATCCGTTGCAATCCGATGGCCCCGGATCAAAGCCCTTCCGGTCGTTGCTTCCTCTGGCGCCTTGCCTTTCGACGGTTCGCCTCGTCAATTCGCTCCGACTCTTCCAGACTGGTCGCGTCGATCAGATCCAGAGGCCGACCTGAGGCTCTCTTGTTCAGGATGAGATGTTTCCGGGGAATCACCTGGGTCGGGACCTCGCCGAATTCCGTCGGGACCCTTGCCCGCCAGGCTTCAGCGAAGCTCACCCCATCGATCGACATCAGGATGTCGACCCGTGCCGGCGGACGACCGATCTGGTAGAAGTGCCCTTCCTTGGCGAAATCTTGCTCGGTCAGGTTCTCGAGCGGGGCTCCGAACTTCTTGAGGGCGCAGAAAACCGCCCGCGCGTTCTTCGGGGTTGCATCGCCCCAGAGATCCAGATTCTTGGTGTATCGGGGCTCGGTGTAGGTCATCACCGCGTAGCCCCCGACCACGAGGTATCGGACCTTAGCGGCGTTGAAAGCGCTCAACAGTTCTTTGAAGTCGGAGTTCATTCACGTCCCCGCCCCGGCTGACATGATGGAACTCGACCAGCTCCCACGCCGCCCGGTAGATCGCCGCGGGCCCCTGACGCTGCCAGTACTCGATGTCAAACGAGCGGTCCATTTCGCTGAGACGTCCGAATCGCTCCATGACGACCGAGGGTGCGGCCGATCCGTCTGCGGCGATCCGCGACTCTGCACCGAATCCACGCTGACGTTCCCGCCTGCTCATCGTCCATGGCCTCTCCGGATCACGATGTCCGACGTCGCCATCCCTGGTGGAACCTCTTCTTCGATGGCCCTTCGCACCGGTCTCCTTAAGAGAACCGGTAGTATACACGTGTCCTGAAGGGGTGTCCACGGATCTGCAAGTCGCGTCGGGGTGCATGCGTGCTCACGCTTCGCTCGCGAACCCGGGCGTTGGGTCGGAGCCGGAAGCGTCAGCGACGGCCGGTCGGCGCGGCCGCGTGGTTTGGCCCTCGCTGCCGCTTCGGGCTCCGACGGATGCGGAAGGCTATGCGACGGTCAAAACCAGGATCCAGTCTGGCTCCCCGGCCGCGTTCCGGTCGGGGGGCATGAATTCGGCTTTCCCGGCGGCCACCTCACGAGAGGGCGCCTCGCGGGACTGGCCGCTCGTCGGGTCAAACCACTCGGCCTTCGCCGGGCCGGACAGGAGGGACAGGTCGAGCGTGACGGCACGCGGGCCGGGAAGATAGGCCAGGCCGCACGAGCCGTCCGTCGCGACCGCCGCGGTGGCGGAGTCTGCCTGCTTCCACTCGCCGTAGCCGGCGGTCAGGAAGCGGTGCCCGGCGTCGGGGACGAGCCTCGTCCAGGGGACCGTCTCCAGGAGCTTCAGGATCAGGGGGGCCTCGCGGATGGATCGGACCTGCATGGTCTCTCGCCAGTTCGGCTCCCAGCGCCAGAGCCGCGAGCCGGCGCAGTAGCCGCAGGCACCGGAGAGGACGGCCCACCAGGCGTTGCGACGGATCCGGTAGGGGTTCCAGAGGTCCCCCTTCCTCGCGTCGGGCAGGCGGGTGATGTCGTTGGGCTCGTCCTCGTAGCCCGGTCTCGCCGAGGATGATCGGGCGGAGACCCGGATGTCACGCTGATACTCGGGCAGGATGTGCAGATAGGACGCCCCGTAGGTGTAGCCCAGGTTCACGTCGAGCCAGTCGTCGTCATGGTGATAGCCGCCCGCCGGCGTTCTCGAAGCGCGCGTTGTGCACCGTGTGCAACTGGTGCGCGCGGCGGCCTTGATCTCACGGGCGAGGATCCGCGTGCACTCGGCGAGCCCGGCGTTGGGATTGCGGTCGCCGGCGTGCATCCACATGAGGTTCCTGAACTGGGCGTACTGGCCGGCCGAGGAAGGCGCTGTGGAGACCGGGCGTTCTCGGCGTCACGTGGTGCATCCAGAGCCCCGCCGTAGCCGTACCAGAGCTCGGAGAGGATCACGAAGAATCCACGCCCTTCTCGGCCTCGTCGAGCACCCGGTCGGCGTACTGCCAGTAGGCCTCGACGGGCCGGGTGATGTCCGGTGTCGGTGGCGAAGGCCGGATTTCCGTAGCCGTCCACCGAGGGGATGGCTGTCGTCGAGGATCTCGAGGAGAAGAGCGTGTTGAAGCCCTTCGCCAGCCGGTCGTCCATAGAGCATCGACGTCGCCGACCAGCTTCTGGACGAACTCAAGGGCGTGTCGCCCAGGATTTCCATGAAGAAGGGCTGCCGCGCTCGGCCCGCTCCAGGTGGCGGCGATTCCTGCTCGGCCCGAGCGGGAAGCCCGCGGCGCGCGGGGCATCGGCCAGGGCGTGGGGCAGCTCCGTGGCGGCGAGGCCGGCCAGGGCGAGGCGGCCGAGAAAGGCTCTGCGGGCGCATGACAGGGCTCCTGGGGAACGCCGGCGGATGCGGCCAGCCGACGGTCAGGGGCCTTCTTCGTCGAGAACCTTTCCACCGATTCCTTGTACTTGCGGTAGGTGGGCCGGCTCAGGAGCCGGTACTGGATGATGTGGATGGCGTTCGGCGATCTCCTGCTTGTCCATCGGGTGGAGCTGTGGAGGTCGAATGGACCTGGCTCCGGCCAGCCGCGGCAGCTACTCCCAGCAATCGGCCTCGGCCTCGGTCATGCCGCTGACATGGAGGCCGTGGCCTTGCGGTCGATCTTGCGCTGGTCTTCCTTGCTCGGCGGTTCGACCCTTCTCCTGGGGGACGGCCGCGGCGAGCAGGCCGGCCCCCGCGGTCTGACGTCGGCGTCGGTTCAGTCATGCATGGTCGTGAACTCCGTGAACGAGGGATCCTCTGCACGGAGTGTGGCCACGCGGAGCTTGGGGCGGATCAAGCCTTCGCCGGGGCGGCTCTGCGACGACCCACCAGGGGATCATCTGGATCTTGCCTCGGGGGCCGGGGTCAGCAGGGATGCAGGGGATGAGCGGGGTCTCGATGATCCCGCCCCGCCGGTAGTCTCCCACCATCATCACGTCGAAGGCGTAGACCTCGTGCCCCTGGCCGAGTCCGCAGCAGCCGGCGCCGATCCGGGACGTAATCCATGTCGGACATCAGCTCCTGGATCTGACGCCTCGGCGTCCTGGCATCCTCCGGATCCATCAACAAGATCCGCTCGGCGAGCTCCCCCATGAACTCGGTCGTCACGTTGGCCTCCGGGGCGAACGACCCGATCATCAGCCCGGAAGCGCACCGAGCCCGGCCGCCCCCGGAGTGCCGTGTTGACCATCAGCCCGTAGCCCATCACGGGGGTCGCTTCCCGGGCCCACTCGATGAGCCCGCGCGCCGACGCTTGCGGTGGGTGACGATCCTGAAGATCTGGTAGAGCCGCGATCGGTATGCCGACGGTCGTCGCGAACGCAGGAAGGCGACGATGTACCGCCAGACCGGCGGGGCGCTCCAGCGCCTGAGGAATGGCCGGGACTCCTTCGACTCCGAGGAACTGCACGTACCGCTGGCGGCCCCGTTCAACCGGCTTCAAGGTGACGGCCTCCCGCTGACAACACGAAACTCCTTCGGGGAGCGCACGGGCGGAAGCGCCCCGATCGAGCATGACCCAGGTCGGGACGGCGGGGCAAGGTGGCCGTAACTCCGGATCATCGCCGCTTCGGCCTCGCCGGCTTCGTCAGCGGCGATCGGGCGATGCCCTTCTGATCTGCTCCTGCAACAGCTTCGCTCCTCCTGGTTGGCCTGGACCGACGCGCCGGTCGAGGCGCGGAGTCGCCGCAGCCGCCCAGGACGAGGACGGCCGCGGCCAGGGCCAGGGCCAGGGCCGGGGCGAGGGAGGCGGGATGGTCCGCATGGAGGCCCTCCGGCGGTCATCGGTGATCGATCGGTCCTGTCAGAAGGCGTCGGCCGAAACCGCCTCGCCGCCGGCCCGGGAGCCGATCGCCCGCCACGCCGGCAGGAGACGGTCTCCTTCAGGAACCGACCGTGCCGTCGCCGAAGAGGACGTTGACCCTGCCGGATGGCCGCTCGACGGCGGCACCTGCATGTACCAGGAGGTGCGCCGCATCCCCGACCAGGGGGCCATCATCTGGGGGCCGTCCATGATTCGTGCGCAGGAGCGTCCGTTCGCCGCCGCGACGTGGTTGTAGGCCGTGTTCGGCCATCTCCCCGAGAACCCAGGTCGCCGCCGGCCTGGCGGTACCAGATCATCTTGCCGGGGCCCACGCCCTGGCACATCGAGTAGGTCTGGTCGAGGGACGTCGGCATGGGCATTTTCATGTACATGTACCAACCGGAAAGGTCCTTGGGGAGTTGACCGCCGCCGAGCAGCAAGCTCGCTGGCGAACGCGGTCTGGCTCAGGCCGTCCTTCACCGCCGAGACCCGCACCGCGCTGCGGTCGGAGAAGACGCCCACGCTCTCGGCGTTCGTGGTCGTCGTACATCCACCCCCTGGTTGATCACGTAGCTGTTCCTGCCCGGCCAGGCGTGCTCCGTGGAGTCGGAGGCAGTGGAACGTCGCGAACGTCGAGGCGGCCGTCGAGTTCTCCGGGACCGACAGGGCCGGGGAGGATGGCATCGCCCATCATGTTGACCCCCTGGTCGGGGGAGGCGGGGGCAGGCGGCTGGCGGCGTTGAAGACCGGCGATTGCTCGAGCTGGCCGAGGCGATCATCGGCGCGCCGACCAGCGGCCGTACCACGGGCGTTCGCGTAGTAGCCGCCGCGCGAACGGGTAGACCTGGGACGCGTTCTCGCGTTGTGCGCCGCGAGGCCGAGCTGCTTGAGGTTGTTGGGCGCATCAGCGGTGGCGGGCCGCCTCGCGGGCCGACTGGACCGCGGGCAGGAGGAGGCTGATCAGCACCGCGATGATCGCGATGACAACCAGCAGTTCGATCAGCGTGAAACCGAACGGGCGCATGGGATGAATCCCCGGAGGGTCTGGCGTCCTGGGTGGGTCCCGCGTCGGGACGACGACCGACGTCGGCGCCGAGGTATGCAGCGGGCCGGCGGTCACGGGATTGATCAGGACGATCGCGGCGTCGCTGCGGACATCAGGGCTCGCGACCACGCGAACATGCCGCGGTGCCGGAGGATCGGGCGCGAGCCGCCGGACGGGGATCCCGGCGGCATCGATCAGCTCAGGCGTCGGCTCCGCGGCCGCACCGCAACGGCCGCGGATCTCGGCGGGTCCTCCAGGCGTTGATCCGGCGAATCGGGATCGGCACGGGGGGAGCACGGAGAGGGAGAGTCCCCGGCCTCGATCGGGGAGGAGGGGCCGCCCCGGCCCACGCGGCGTCACGTCCCGGGGTCGTCGTCGCGGCCGGGGTCCCCGGCATGGGGGGCATCCCGCAGGGGACGCCGCCGAGCAGGGTCCGCTCGGCCCGGGCGGGCGACCCGGACGCCGGGGCCCGGATCGTCGCGGTCGCGGGTCTTCCTCGCGACGCAGCAGCAGACGGCCCGGTCGCACGCCGTGCCGCAGCGGCAGGAGTGCGGGCCCGGCACGTTATGCCCGGCCCGAGGGGGGCGATCAGGGAGGCCGGAGCGTCGCTCGCCCAGCAGAGCAGGGCCAGTAGACCGACCGCAAGCCGGGGCGGAGGGCGGCGGGAGAAGGACACGGCTTTCTGCGGCCTGGTCGCCACGGGAGAAGCCTGCTGGAGGGAGGAGCCGCGGCGGGCCTCGACATCGGGGCCATCGCTACGGCTAATTTAGGACGTGACCGCCGCCCCGTGTCAACGAGCCACCGCGCGGCCTCGCTGCCTGCACCCGGGCGTATCGACGCCCGGCCGGCGGCCGGACGATGCCCCGGCGTTCGCGCTGTTCGCGCCGCCCGAATTCGCTAACGCGGAGGCGGGATGCCCGTCTCAGGTTAAACGCGGCACGGCACTTGTGCCGACGGACGGGGAGCGGCCGGGGATCGGAGGGGGTTCGCTGGTGAGAATGCCGAACTCATGTCATCGCGGGACGACCACGCCCCTCGTGGCGGCTCATGATCCTGGCCCTGGCCCTGGGATGGCTCGGCGGCACGGCCCCGGGGGTCCGCCGGTCCTGTCTCCGGCCCTCGTGCAGGTCCGGGGTCCCCTGCCGATCCCGGCGGCCGGGTCGCGGAGACCCCGGGCGAGGACGCGGCGGTCGAGGGCGTGCACACCGGCTCCCGCCCCGGGACGCCGCGGGTCGACGCCAAGGAGTCGTTCCTCTCCTGGATGTCTCCGGGGCGCCTCCGGCTGGATCGGCGTGCTCATCGCCGCGATGTCCTTCTACCTCTTCGCCCTGGTCGTCTGGATGGCGCTCCGGTACCGGACGCCCATCGTGGCGCCCCGCTCCCTGGTCCGCGAGGTCCAGGACCTGCTCGAGCACAAGAAGTACAGCGAGGCCTATCACCGGCTGCTCGCCGACGGCTCGATGCTGGCGAAGATCCTGGCCGCCGGCGTGCGCAAGCTCCCCGCGGGGCTGCCCGCCGCCCAGCGCGCCATGGAGCTGGCCAACGAGGACGCCACCATGGAGATGGAGCACCGCACCACCTACCTGGCGACGGTGGGCACGCTCGGGCCGATGATCGGGCTGGTCGGGACCGTCTACGGCATGATCATGGCCTTCCGGGTGATCGCGACCGAGGGCTCGTCGCCGCAGGCCAGCCAGCTCGCGGCCGGGATCTCGACGGCCCTGTTCGCCACGCTCGAGGGGATCGCCATCTCGATCCCGGCGATCTACTTCTACTCGATGTTCCGCAACCGGATCGCCCGGCTGTCGCTCGAGGCGGCGATGGCGGCGGAGCCGATCCTGGAGGAGTTCGCCCCGGGCGTGCAGCGCCCAGCAGGCGGCCCAGGGTGCCCTGCCGGCGGCGACGGTGCCGATGCCCATGCCGATGGGCGGGCGCCTCAGCGCACCCCCATCCCTATGCGGCCAAGCGCCGCTGGCCGCCGCGGCGGCCGCGGGGGCCGGGGCCCCGCTCACGGCCCTGCTGCCGGCGCAGGACGACTGACACCCTCGCCCGGGTCGATCCCCGGAGACGGATCACCGCCCCAGTGTCGCATCGCAGCCGATCGTCGGGCATGATCAGCCCGAACCTGACGCCCCTGCTGGACGTGGTGCTCCAGCTCATCACGTTCTTCATGATGCTCGTGCATTTCGGCAGCCGGCCTCGAGGGGGCCAGCCGCGAGGTGCGGCTGCCGGTAGCGCCGGCGGCGCTGCCGTGGCCCCGGACCTGACGATCGATCGCCTGCCGGTGCTGCTGACGCGCGGGGCGGCCTGCGGGTCGGCGGCAAGGTCCTGGGCGGCGACGAGGCGGCCGCCTGGTGGGCCCGGCAGGCGAAGCTCCGTCGAGGCCGCTGGAACTCCTGCCGGCCGATTCGCCGGGCGGCCGGGCCCTCAGCGCACAGGTACCGATCCCCGGGCGGAGGACGCCCGCTGGGTCCTCCGGGCCGGGAGGAGCTGCCGACCGTCGTCATCGTGCGGGGCCGACCGCGAGGTCCTCCTACGGCGCCGTGCGGCGGACGCCTGCCGAGGCCCAGGAGCAGGCTTCGCCCAGTTCAGCCTGGTCGTCCTCCGGAGGGAATCTGATGAGCGTCGGCATGGGCATGCCCGCCTCGACGGCCCAGACGCTCGGCTCGACCTCGCAGTCGGCCGCGGCGGCCGTCGCCCCCCGGTCCCGCGCTGGCCGGCCCGGCCCGCCCGACGAGGTCTTCCCCGGTGGCCCCCATGCTGGACATGGCCTTCCAGCTCCTGGCCTTCTTCATCCTGACCTTCAAGCGCGCCCTCAGCCGAGGACGCACATCGACCTCCACCTGTCGACGACGCCGGCCCGCCCCTCGCCGCCCCGCGGCGAGGCCAGTCCGCGCAAAGTGCGGAGCGTGGACACCGACCTGGAGAACGACCTGCTGGTCCGCGCCGAGGCGGACGACCTCGGCGACCTGAAGGCCCTGCGGCTGGGCGAGGCCGCGTTGCCGGACCTGGCTTCGCTGGGGACCGGCTCCGCCGCTATGCCCAGCTCCTGGCTGTCGCCGCCCGCTGCGGGTCCGCCTGGTGGCCGACGACCGCCTGCGGTACGAGCCGGCCGCCCGGATCATCGCCACCTGCTCGGCCGCCGGCGTCGCCTCGATCCGGCTCTCCAGCCCGCCATCCCGCCCTGAAGGGGCTCACGCCGGGGGGAGGCCCGCGATGAGAGGACGGCTTTTCTGCGGATTCCTGCTCCTGGGCTGCCTGTCCCCGCCGACAACGAGGGCGCAGGAGGTCGGCGACGACCTCGCCTCGCGGATCGGGCTGGCGGACCTGCCCGCCTACCGGGCGGCCCCTCGGGCAGGGCCACGGCGGATTCGCCGCCCGGGAGGCGAAGAAGGCCGATGCCAGGGCGGGGCGGCCAACGAGCCCCGGCCGGTGTCGTTCCGCGACCTCTGGGACCATCCCGACGCCTGGCGGGGCAGGCGGGTGATGATCCGCGGCAGGGTCGTCCGCAGCTTCCGACAGGACGCCTTCGGCGAGTTCCCGGCGCTCGTGGAGGCCTGGCTGAGCACCTCGCGCGGCGACATCTTCTGCGTGGTCTATCCGCCGCGCGAGGGGGCGCCGAAGGAGGCCCCGCTCGGCACCGAGGTCCGTTTCGCCGGCACGTTCCTGAAGCCGATCCAGTACAAGGCGGTCGATCAGGTCCGGCTCGCCCCGCTGATCGTCGGCGACCGGCCGCCCGCGCCGGCGGAGGTCGCCGTGTCGGGGGTCGTCGTCAAGGGCGGCGGCAACCCGGCCCCGGGGTCGAGACCCGGCCCGGGCGGGCAGGCGACGGATCTCTGGCCGTTCTCGTCGGGCGCTGGGCGTGGGGCTGGCGGTCCTCGCGACGCTCGCCCTGGTCCTCGCCTGGTATCACGTGAGGAAACCCCGGACGCCGGGGCGTAGAATGAGGGGGGATCGACTCATCGCCCGGGACGACGCGCCGGCCGGGGCCGACCCGCCGCTGGAATTCCTGGACCCCGAGGCCCGACCCCGATGAGCTCGCCCCACGCCACGCGAGATCCGCTCGAGGGACTGAAGTTCACGTTCCGGTCCGACGAGGCCCATTCGCCGCCGGTGGAGGTCGAGCTGCCGGACCAGGAAACCCCCGCGGCTCCACCTGGGGAGACCCCGCTGACCGACCCCCGATCGCTCGGCAGCTCGGCCCTGGTGCACGTGCTGCTCATCCTGCTGGCCTCGTTCACCGCGATGAGCGTGGCGCTGCCGCGTACCGATGAGGGGCCCTCGGCGCTTCGCGAGCTCGACCCGGTGGACAACCGGGCCGATGCGGGCAAGACGCGAGGGCAGGGGGGCGGCTCCCCGGGCGAGATCGGCGGCCTGGGCAGCGTGGCGTTCGCTGCCCCGCGGCAGGCGACGACCCCCGCGCGCGGGCCCGACCTGGCGGTCGACGCGCTGCTGCACGAGATCCTGCCGAGTACCGTTCAGAAGCCGTCGGAGTCGGTCCCGCGTGCCCCGCCGGGCCCGCAGACGACCGGGGTGGGGCTGATCCCGGGATCCGCACCGGCGGGGGCGGCGGCCCGGGGGGCGGCTCCGGCGGCGGGTCGGCCGCGGCGTCGGGCCGGGGACCGAGTTCTTCGGGGCCAAGGAGACGGGTGATCGTTCGCTTATGTGATCGATTGTTCCGGGAGCATGGCCACGCGCAGCTCGCTGGAGGTCGCTGGGCCGCGAGGTGCTCTCCAGCCTGGGCGTGCTCCCGCCGGACGCCCAGTTCGCGATCGTCTTCTACAACATGCGGGCCCGCGTCTTCGCCGGGCCGGACGGCCAGCAGGGCCTGATGGCGGCCACGGCGACCAACAAGGCGAGGGTCCAGGACCTGCTCAAGGCGGTCTCGCCGGAGGGGGGCACCGACCACATGATCGCGCTGCGGACCGGGCTGGGGCTCAGGCCCGAGGTGCTCTTCTTCCTCACCGACGCCGACCTGATGACTAATAACGACGTCGACGAGATCCTGGCCGAGTCGAAGGGGAGTTGATCCAGGCGGTGGAGTTCGGCCCCGGCCCGGACCTCGGCCAGAACACCCCGCTCCATCGGCTGGCCACCACCACCGGCGGCACCTACCGCTACATCGACGTCTCCAGGTTCCCCCGATCCCCGGCGGGGTTCTGACAGGGGACCGGGGTCCGGTCGTACTCCGTCGGGCCGCTCAGTCCGGGGCGCCCGAGAGGACGAAGGCGGCCCAGAACTGCGGCGACGCGTAGGGTCGTTCGCCATCGGCCCGCAGCTCGGCCATTGCATCGGCATGTCGCCGGAGGAAGTCGTAGGACTTGCCGCTCTTCTCGTCACCCGCCAGCCCGATGATGAGGGACAGGGCCTCGGCGCGGGGAAGCTCCCGAAGCCAGACCTTCGCCTCATGGAGGGCCTCCGCTTTGGGCATCGGTCGGTCGAGGCCGGGCCGCCTGCCCAGGAGATTGGCGTAGAAGCGTTGCATCAGGAGCGCCGTCACCATGTCGTCGACCATCCAGAGCGACAGGCAGACGCTCCGAGACCCCGACATCAGGAGTGCCTGGGTGAACCCCACGAACCCTTCGCCGCCGGCCTTGCGACCGAGGGCCGTCTCGCAGGCCGAGAGCGTCACGAGGTCGGCTTTCATCTCCCAGCCGCGCTGGATCTCGCGAACGAGGAGCCGACCGTCGAAGGCCGGCTGGTGCGTGCCGGCCGGCTCGGCGGGATCGGGCAAGCCGGTCTGGGTCAAGATCACCGCCGATCGAGCGGGGATGTCCTGGTCGATCACCCCGTGCGTGGCCAGGTGGACGAAGCCGTATCGGCTTAACTCCCCCGACGCGGAGATCGAGTGGAGCGTGGCCTCGCTCGCATCGGCCCCGAGCAGGGACCGAGTGGGCCGTTGATCCGACTGGAAGATCCTGGCAATCGCCTCGACCTCGTATCTCGAACCCGGCAAGGGAGAGGAGCAGACGGGATCCCCGAGGGCCAGGAGGCCGGCATGGCGGCCGGGCGAGGGCTGTTCGCGCAGGTACTTGAACACCGAAGCGGAAGGGACATAGCACACGGTCCGGGTGTCGTCCGGCGCGAGCAGCACTTCGACGGGCACGCCTGCCATACTCGACGAGGGGAGTATGATCAGTCGCCGGACCGCTGGCTGATCCTCGGCCGATGCGCACAGGGCCTTGCTGAGCGGCTCGATTCGCTGCGCGCGAAGTCCTTCGACGAGTTGCTTCAGGTGCGCCGTCGCGCCCACGGGAGCCCTCAGCGCCCTGCGCAGCCGGTCTGCCAGGGCGACGTCGTCGCGAGTCCAGAGCCCGTCTTGACCGGTGCCGGCCATCGGGATCCACACGGGTACGCCGCGTGAGCGAATCACGACAGCCCAATGCTCGCCGTCAGGGTCGGCGTCGCCGGGCCCCACAGCCGCGACATCAACCCATGCGATCAGGGCGGCATCGGCGGGAACCGCCCGTTGCACCTCACTCAGCGTTGCGACCCGGCCGGCTAAAGGCCCGTAGTCGCGAAAGAGCTTTGACTGGAATTCGCCCAGCGCGATGCTCGCCTGGTCGCGCCGTCGCCGCAGATCATCGAGCTGCCTGGCTCGCTCCGCCGACTCGGGACCCCGGCTCACGGTCTCGGTCAAACTGTCGAACGCCTCCAGTTCGCGGGTTAGATCGCGAATGCGGGCTCGGTCGGCGGGGGACAGCCGCCGGTCCTGGCGGGCCACCAGCTCGTCGAGCAGGCCGCGCCCCAGGTTCTCCTCGAGCGCCTGCCAGGCCTCTTCCGGTTGGCCGAGCCGCGCCAGCACGGCGGCCATGGCCGGACGCATGGTGTTGTTGACCGCGCCGGCGCGGTCCATGCCACCGAAGGCAATCCGGAGCCGGCTCTGATCCAGGCTTCTGACACCCTTCTGCCAGTAGTCAAGGGCCTCGCGGTACTTCCCCTGGGCATGCAGCGTACGTGCCAGGCAATCGTAGCCGTCCGCCGTGAACGGGTGCTCGTCGCCGAGCTGTCGGAGTCGGATCTCCAGGACCCTCTCGTAGAGCCGCTGCGCTCGGGCATACTTGCCCTGCTCAATCAGGTTGTACGCCAGGTTGTTGTAGCTGATGGCCGTGCTCGGATGCTCGTCGCCCAGGAGCTTGCGGCGAATCTCCAGTCCCTTTTCACAGAGTGGCTCGGCCTCCTCATACCTTCTCAGCTCATTGAGGCAAAATGCCACGTTGTTGTAGTAGGTCACGGTGCGCGGGTTTTCGTCGGTGAGCAGTCGACGATTGATCTCGAGTGCCTTCTGATAGTAGGGAAGAGCCAGGGCGTTCTCGCCCTGAGAGCTGAGGTTGGTGGCGAGATCGTTGTAACTGTTCGCTGTGTAGGGATGGTCGTCAGTGAGCGTCCGCCGCCGGATCTCCAGCGCCCTCGCGAAGAAGGGCTGGGCCTCGGCGAACTTCGACTGTGCCTGGAGGTTGAATCCAACGCGATTGTAGCCGAAGGCCGTGCGGGGATCCTCCTCACCAAAGAGCCGGCGGCGGATCTCCAGCGATTTCTCGAACAGCGGATGGGCCAGGGCGTACTTCCCCTGTGCGTTGAGGATCATCGCCAGGTTGTTGTAGCTCGTCGCTGTGTCCAGGTGATCCTCGGTAAGGAGCCGACGGCGGATCTCCAGCGCCTTCTCGTACAACGGCTGGGCCTGCGCGTATTTCGCTTGCTGCTTGAGGTTGACCGCCAGTCCGTTGAAGCACGACGCCGTGACCGTGTGATCATCGGTGAGCAGCCGGCGCGAGATCTCCAGGGCCTTTTCGAGCAGCGGTTGCGCCCGGGCGTACTTCCCCTGAGCATCGAGGACCCCCGCCAGGTTCAAGTAGCTCGTCGCGGTCTCGGGGTGGTCGTCGGTGAGCGTCCGCCGCCGGATCTCGAGCGACTTCTCCGCGAGCGGCAAGGCCAGGTGATACTTCCCGAGTTCCATCAGGTTGCCGGCCACGTTGTCGCAGGATTCCGCGGTGTCGGGATGGTCCTCGGTCAACAACCGGCGGCGGATCTCCAGCGCCTTCTCGAAGAGTGCCAGGGCCCGAGCATACTTCGCCGCTTTTTCGAGGCCCTTTGCCTGCTCATCCATGGACTGGGCGGCTTGAAATTCGGCGCGGTCCGCGGTTGGCATCGCGGCGATTCGACGCAACGACCTGAGCCGCCATTCCGTGTTGATCGTCTCAAAATGACTCTGGCCCTGGACGCGGATTCTCAGAGCGAGCAGTTCCTCGCCTTTGGCGGTCGCCTCATCCCAGCGATCCGCCTTGATCGCCGCCACGATTGCCTTGTCCAGGTCGGACGCGCGCCGGGCGTCCTCGCCCTCCAGTTTCCGAGCCGCGGACGACGGAGACGACGAAAAGTACAAGGCCCCCGCTCGGGCAATGGTCGAGGTGATCACGCTCTGGTGCAGAGACCCGATCAACACGCCATACATGACCACGAGACGAGGCAAGCCCATGATCGACCTCATCGGAGGATATCCTGGCTGAGACCGTGATCTTACGAGGATCGCCTCATCGATGCCAGCGTATGTTTGGGGTTAGTCGCCATAAGTCCCTACGTCGCAAGGGGCGATTTCTTGGATTGTCACCGCCTCAGGGTTTGTTCGCCGTCGGCAGGGGCTGGCGGCCTGAGATCGGTGAGGTTCAGCGCCTTCAATACACGCCGCGCGTCGGGGCAGCCTCCCCTGACGCCTCGCCGGGCCGGACGGCCAGCAGGGCCTGATGGCGGCCACGGCGACCAACAAGACGAGGGTCCAGGACCTGCTCAAGGCGGTCTCGCCGGAGGGGGCACCGACCACATGATCGCGCTGCGGACCGGGCTGGGGCTCAGGCCCGAGGTGCTCTTCTTCCTCACCGACGCCGACCTGATGACTAATAACGACGTCGACGAGATCCTGGCCGAGTCGAAGGGGAGCCGGATCCAGGCGGTGGAGTTCGGCCTCGGCCCGGACCTCGGCCAGAACACCCCGCTCCATCGGCTGGCCACCACCACCGGCGGCACCTACCGCTACATCGACGTCTCCAGGTTCCCCCGATCCCCGGCGGGGTTCTGATCACGGCAGCATGTCGGTGACGGGAATCCGGCCGATCTCGCGGCCGTCGAGGGTCACGGGGACCTCGTCGCCTCGCCGATGATCCGTCCGCGAGAGGTATCCGCCGGAGGGCGTCGGCCCGGTGTAGACCTCGACAACGCCAGAGCCCGGCGGGGTGCCCCCGACGAGATTGATGATCCAGTAGACCGGGATGCCCGCCCGCGCGTACGTCGCGAGCTGTTCGCCCCGATCCAGCATCAGGCTCGAATCGGCGACCTCGACGACCAGGGCGATCTCCGTCGGGCCGGGATGCCGGGTCGCGTAGTCGCGAGGAGATCCCCGTGCGATGACCACGTCGGGTTCGGGCTCGTCGTGATCGGGGATGCGCAGGGGCTGCTCCTGGCGGACGTGCCAGCCCGCGGGCAGGATTCGTTCGATCGCTCGTCGGGTCTCCTCGGTGGCCAGGACGTGCGGCGGGTTGGTGGTCATCTTGCGCACCAGGTAGCCCTGGATCAGGGTGATCCGCCGATCGCGGAGGATTCCCGCCGCCGCCAGTCGCTCGTATTCGTCCACGGTGAAGCGGTAGAGCGGAAGCGACCAGAGGCCGCCGGCCGTCGTGGGAGCTTCCGTTCCGAGACTCGCGGACATGGTGATCAATCCGACCGGTTGCGGTGGCTGAGGCCCCGGGCATCAGTCTGGATTATAGGAGGAATCCTCGACCAGGGCCACTCACCGAGCCGGCCGGCGAGACCGGCCGTGAAGAGCCAGGCCGCGCAGGAGCACCCCGAAGACGACCCAGGTGCCGGGCTCGGGAATGGGGTGCTCCGGAGACGGGGGCTGCGGCTGGTCCAGTGGCGTGAGGAGCAGGGCGTTCTCGACGGAGGTACGCGTTGCCCTTGCTGTCCAGCCCCACCGGCGTCATGGCGCCGAGGCGGATCACCGAGTACATCGCGTCGCCCCGTGCCGTGCCCGGCATCGTCGCCAGGGTGCTCCCGACGATCTGGCCAAGAGCCACGACCCGTCCGGCTGTCACGCACCGCCCCGCCCGCTTCCCTGCGCCGCCCATGAGTTGCCTCGTGGATTGATGGTGAACGGGAAACGTTCGGTGTTTCCCATGCGGAGTGGCCGGAGCCGGCAGGGCGCTTGTCGTTGCTGACCCGCCGTTTTCCCGTGCCATCACGCGGCACTCTTACCACGATGCCTGAGATGGCAAAAGCCGACAGTCGCGCCCGTGCACGTGAGCAAGCAGCCGAAGAAATGTGGGATCGACCGATGTCCGTCGGGCGGGATGTCACCGTGGAAAACTCCCCCTCAACCGCCGCTGCGCGGCACCTTCTCCCCGGGGGAGAAGGGAAGTTGGCGGCAGGCCGGATGGGGGGGGAGGCAGTCGCCCCGGGCCGCGGGAACGGCGCTCTATCACCAGTGCATCACGTACCCGCCGTCCACGTTGATCGTCTGGCCGGCGATGTTCCGGCCCTGCCGGCTGGCCAGGAAGACGGCCATGGCGGCGATGTCCTCGGGCTCCTGCCAGCGGTTCAGCGGCACGAGCTTCTTGATCTTGTCGGCCGTCCATTCCTCGTACTCCTGGCGCAGTTCCTCGGGCTGCCGGCGGTTCCAGGCCTCCCAGACCGAGCGGTTCAGCGGCGTCTTCACCATGCCGGGGCAGAGGGCGTTGACCCGCACGCCGTGAGGGGCCAGGTCCTTGGCGGCGCACTGGGCGAAATTGATCAGCCCGGCCTTCGCGGCGCTGTAGGGAGGATCGGTCTGCGAGCCGATCTGGCCGGCGACCGACGAGAGGAAGAGCATCGTCCCGTCACCGGCCGCCACGAGGTGGGGCGCGAAGGCATGGGCCACGTTCACGGCGCCGATCAGGTTCACCCGGAGCACCGCGTCCCAGTCGGAGGGCTCCAGGTTCCAGAACGGGAACCCGAACTTGCCGGATCCGACGCCCACCGCGAAGACGACGTGGTCGCAGCGGCCGAAGTAGGTGACCGCGGACTGCGCCGCGCGGCGGACCGCGGCGTGGTCGGTCACGTCGGCCACCAGGCCGAGCGAGAGGTGGTCGTCGTGGGGGCAGCCCGGCCCGCTGGGGCGAAGCAGCGGCAACTGCTCGGCCACGTCCATCACGCTGACGTCGCGGTCGACGGCCGCCACGTTGGCCGACTCGGCCATGAACGCCCTCGCGATCGCCTCGCCGATGCCCCGCGCGGCGCCGAAGACCACCGCCACCTGCCCCGCAAGTCCCAGGTCCATGGGCGCAACCTCCGTGTTTTCCGTTCGCTCGAGCTCTCAGCGTCGCCGGTTCACAGGTAACTCAGCCAGGTCCATTCCTTCCGCCGCAGCTTCAACCGCGCGTACCACCGGCAAGGGATTGCCAGGATGGCGACCGTGAGGGCCGTCATCGCGTAGACGAACGGGAGGTCATGGACGGGCAGGCTGCCATCGAACGGGGTGCTCGTCCAGGGGACGCCCTGTCCGGCCATCCGGTTGACGACGACCGCCAGGACGTGGAGCAGGGGCCATTGCAGCAGGTAATAGAAGAGCGGCACGCGCCCCAGCATCACCAGGAACCGCCGCAGTCCGCCGGCGCGGCGGCCGTGGACGGCGATCGCCCCCTCGGTGGCGTCCAGCCCCGCGAGCAGGAGGAGGCCCGGGCCGAGCGTCATCAGGGCGTAGAGTAAGGACGGGGGGTATTTCTGGCAATTGAGAAACGCCATCAACGTCCGCGCGGGACCCTCCTGGACCTGGAACGGTTGCGGGTCGCCGTAGACACTCAGGGCCCGGATCAGGACGAACGCGACGCTCGCCGCCAGGCCGATCGCGGCCGTCAGCCGCACCCGCTCGCCGCGGTCGCGGAGCAGGATCGGGCCGAAGGCGTAGCCCAGCGCCATGATGCCGAACCAGGGGAGGAGGGGATAGGCGACGAACCAGGCGATCCCGTCGGTGAACTGGATCAGCCCGCGGCGGAACAGCAAGGCGAACCACCAGGGGCTCACCGGCCGGTCGAATCCCCCGCGGCCCATGGCCGCCGTGGTCGGGAACAGGTCCAGCACGTTGTGGCCCAGCACGATGACCGCGCCGATCAGGCCCACCCACCGGGGAGACAGGCCGGCGGCCGTGACCGCGGCCAGGAGGACCATCGACAGGCCGATCACCCAGATGACCTGGAGGAACATCCCGCCGAGGGTCCAGCTGAAGAACAGCCCCAGCCGGACGACCGTCAGCTCCAGCAACACGAGGAAGAGCCCGCGCGAGACCAGGAACCACGCCAGGTCGTCCCGGCCCTGCCGCTTGCCCAGGGCGCCCCTCAGGTAGGCCGAGGATCCGGCCAGGAAGACGAACAGCGGGGCGCAGAAGTGGGTGACCCAGCGGGTGAAGAAGAGGGGCAGCGTGGACGTGGCCGGGTTCGTCGCATCGACGCGAGCGTCCCCGAAGAAGTCGCGGGTGTGGTCCAGCACCATCAGGACCATGACCAGCCCGCGCACCGCATCGACGGCGGTGAGCCGGCCGCCGACCGTCGCGACGTGCGGGGGGACCTCCTCCCGGGGAGATTCGAGCAGGCTCACGCACCACTCCCAGATAAGATGAGCTGTCGAGAGGTCGCGGCGAGCTCGCTGGAGTCCCGCCTTCGGGCGGTCACGATGTTCCGGGCCGGTCCCGCCTGAAGGCGGAAACCCCGATGAGAGCAGTCGCCCGGGGATCCCTCGCGCGACTCACTTCGCCTTCTGACGGCCCGCCTGCTGGTTGCCCCGGCCGATATCGACCATGTGGCCACGAATCGAGGCCTCGGCGTTCTTGGCCCGGGCGCTCTCCCTCGCCTCGCGGACCTGCTCTGCGGCCTGCTCGTGGGTCCCCACCGCCTTGCCCTTGGTCGATTTCTTGCTGCGGGACTTGGCCGCGGGCTTGCCCTTGACCGGCGGGCCCGCCTGATTCGATTCGCCGGCCGTCTCCGCGACATGCTTCGGCAATGCATCCGTCAGCTTGAACTTCCCGACGCCAGCCATGGGATTCCTCTCCTTCTCTGTCTCGTGGATACGGGTCCGCTGCTTTCCAGATCCTAGGCCAGAACGCTTCCGGGGAACAAGCGCGAACCCCGAGATTCCGGCCTCCTCCCCCTCCCGGCATTCAAGCAGAACGCCTCCCCGGGCTGAAGCCAGCCTGGAGAGGCGTCCGTGCTTCATGGGTCGAGGCGCCGTCAGACGCCGGAGCCGACGGTCTCGAAGCTCTTGTCAGCGACTCCGGCGCCGGAGAGCTCGGCCTCCATCTCGCGGAGCTCCTTGCTCTCGGTCTTGGACCGCCAGACGGCCCAGGCGACGCCGGCGATGCAGATCACGCCGACGACGTAGAGCAGCCAGTAGTAATCCTTCTTGCCGACGGCCAGGATGGTCGGGATGGCCAGCAGGCTGACCATGTTCATGACCTTGATCAGCGGGTTGAGCGCCGGGCCGGCCGTGTCCTTCAGCGGGTCGCCGACGGTGTCGCCGGTGACGGCCGCCTTGTGCTTCTCGGAGCCCTTGCCGCTGATCTCGGTCCGGGGCTCGTCCTCGATCAGCTTCTTGGCGTTGTCCCAGGCGCCGCCGGCGTTGGACATGAAGACCGCCAGGAGCTGGCCGACGATGATCATGCCGGCGAGGAACCCGCCCAGGGCCTGCGCCCCGAGGAAGATGCCGACCATGATGGGCACCAGGATGGCCAGCAGCGCCGGGCCGATCAGCTCCTGCTGGGCCGACGAGGTGCAGATGTTGACCACGCGGCCGTAGTCGGGCTTCTTGGTCCCCGCCCAGATCTCCTTGTCGCGGAACTGGGTGCGGCACTCCTTGACGATCAGGAACGCGGCCCGGCCCACGGCCCGGATCAGCATCGAGCTGAACAGCAGCGGCACCACGCCGCCGATCAGGGCGCCGATGAAGACCTCGGGGTTGGAGACCGAGAGCTTGCCGGCCTCTTCCAGGTAGAGCTTCAGGGGCATGGTGCCGACGTCCTTCTCGCTGCCCACCGCGACGACCGCGATGAAGCTGGCGAAGAGGCTGACGGCGGCGATGACCGCCGAGCCGATGGCGATGCCCTTGGTCTCGGCCTTGGTCGTGTTGCCCACGGCGTCGAGGTCGGCCAGGATCTGGCGGGCCCGCTTGTAGTTGGCCTCGCCCATCTCCTTCTCCTCGTAGCCCATCTCGCCGATGCCGTTGGCGTTGTCGGCCACCGGGCCGAACACGTCCATGGAGATCGTGTTGCCGGTCAGGGTCAGCATGCCGATGCCGCACATGGCCACGCCGTAGGCGACGAACAGCGGGCTCGAGCCGGCGTAGATGACGACCGAGAGGAAGATCGCCGCGGCGATGATCATCGTGGCCACCACGGCCGACTCGTAGCCGACGGCGAAGCCCTGGATGATGTTCGTCGCGTGGCCGGTCTGGCAGGCCTTCGCCATGCTCTTGACCGGTGAGTACATCGTGTGCGTGTAGTAGCTTGTGCACTTGTTCAGGGCGACCGCCAGGATGATGCCGATCAGGCACGTCCATGCGGGCCGCATGTCCAGGCCGCCCCAGACGCCCAGGTTCGACCACATCGACTGCGATTCGCTGAGAATCTTGCCCTGGTAGCCGGCGACGAACTGGGCCAGCCCCTGGCCCTTGGCGATCGAGGCGTCGCGGGCCGCGGCGAACTCGTCGGTGACCCGGAAGCCGTAGTTCGCCTGCGGGTAGGCACGCACGTAGCTGTCGTCGAAGTGCAGGTAGGCCAGCCCCAGGGCCATGAACCCGATCACGCTGATGATCGAGCCGATGATGAACCCGCGGTGCACCGAGTGCAGCGCCTCGTCGCTGGTGCTGTCGGCCCCGGCCCGGACGCTGTAGGTGCTGATGATCGAGCCGACCACGCCGATGGCACGCACCAGCAGCGGGAAGATCACGCCCTTGTGGCCGAAGCTGGCGTAGCCCAGGATCATGGCCGCGACGATCGTGACCTCGTAGCTCTCGAAGATGTCGGCCGCCATGCCGGCGCAGTCGCCGACGTTGTCACCGACGTTGTCGGCGATCGTGGCGGCGTTGCGGGGGTCGTCCTCGGGGATGTTGGCCTCGACCTTGCCCACCAGGTCGGCGCCCACGTCGGCCGCCTTGGTGTAGATGCCGCCGCCGACCCGCATGAACAACGCCAGCAGCGTGCCGCCGAAGCCGAAGCCCAGCAGCACCTCGTAGGCCTGCTCGCCGTAGATGATGAAGATCAGGGTGCCGCCCAGCAGCCCCAGGCCGTCGGTGAGCATGCCCGTGATCGTGCCCGTCCGGTAGCCGAGCTGCAGGGCGTTGCCGTAGCTGGTCCGGGCCGCGGCCGCCACGCGGAGGTTGCCCCGCACCGCCAGGTTCATGCCCACGAAGCCGACCAGCCAGGAGAAGAAGGCCCCCAGGAAGAAGGCCGCCGCCCGGCCGACCTGCACGGCGCCGCTGACCTCGGCGGTGAAGTAGAGGATCGCCGTGATCAGGAAGACCAGCGGCAGGAGCGCCTTGGCCTGGCGCATCAGGTAGGCCCAGGCCCCTTCCCGCACGGCGTCGGCCACCTCCCGCATCTTGGCCGTCCCCTGGTCGGCGCCGACGACCTGGCCGACCAGCATGCCGGCGTATCCCAGCCCGGCCACCGCGATCAGGAGCGTGAGGATCAGCCCGATCCGCTCCGGAAGCTCATACTTCGACAGGGGGACGAACAGCTCGGTCGCCTCTTCCGCGTGTACGGCAGGGGCCGCCGACGCGGCCGGTTGCTGCGCCAGCACCCACGACGGCGCGGCCAGAACGGCCGCCGCGATCGCCACGAAGGACAAGACTCGCCAACGTTGCATGATCTCGATCTCCAGCAAACTGGAAGGTGAACCAACACGTGTTCGGAGAGAGTGTGTCGGTCGGTGGGGAGCTCGACATTGCGGCCCGCTTGGGGCCGGGTCACCTGCGGCAGGTCCGGACACGATCCATCGAGGTCGCTCGTTCCATCTGCCCGAGCGAAGACACCAACGCTGTGGCCCCGCTCCACACCCACGGAATTCCCGGCGTCCAACTCGGCCCGGCCGCGCCGGGCCTTCGCGCTTGACTCACTTTTTCCCCGATTAAACACGAGCGGCCCGCGACGCGAAAGGGCCTAGCCCCGATTTCGAGCGGGTTTAACATGAATTCAATCGGTGAGCACGAGGCGGGCTGCCCCCGGTCGTCCCCCCGGGCCGCCCGGGGCCGCGTCGCTCCGGCCTCATCCGTCAGCTCGACTCAGAGGAAGAGCCCCATCAAGGCGGCGCAGATCGACCCGAGGGTCGTCAGGATCCCCATGACCAGCCCGACGATCGCCCACGGGCCCCGCAGCCGGGCCCGGGCCGCCAGCACGATCGCCGTGACGGACAGCACGAGGGCCGTCAGGGTGAGGAAGAACCAGAACATCAGGATCAGGACGCTGTTGCCGTCGAAGATCCGGGCGAAGGCGATCGCCAGGGGCCACTGGAGCAGCAGCACGACCAGCGCGACGATCCCGAGGATCCCGCCGGTCAGGCCGATCGGCAGCGGCGACCTCGCCGGGGCGGCCGGGCCCGCGAATCGGAGGCCCTGGCGGCCCGCGTCCGCGCGCACCCTCGGCCGATCCTCCGCGCCGTAATCCTCGGCAGGTACGCCTCGGGCGGGTCGAGCCGCCGCAGCGCGTCGATCACGTCGTCGCGGGTGACCTCGCCGGCCCCGCCCCGCTCGCGGAGCAGCTCGAAGATCTGCGACTCCACCTCCCGGACGACCTCCAGCCGCTCGCCGCGGGGCAGCCGCCCCAGGAGCATCCGGTCGATCGTGTCGAGCCGGGAATCGATCAGCGATTGCAAGATTTCTGGAATCTCGATGTGAACCTCCGTCCGCGTCGCCGTCGCCATGATCCGCTCCTTCTCTCATGTCAGGGATTGAGCAATCCTTCCAGTGATCGAGACACCGACTCCCAGCTCGCCGCCAGCTCGCCGAGGCGGGCACGCCCCGACGCGGTCAGCCGGTAGTACCGCCGCACCGGGCCGGCCGGCGAGGGCTCGGCGCGGACGGCCAGGAAGCCGTCGCGCGCCAGCCGCGTGAGCACGGGATAGACCGTGCTCTCGGTGAACTGCAGGCCCTCCAGCGCCTGGAGCTGCTCGACGATCCGATATCCGTAGGTCTCCCCGCGCGCGATCGTCGCCAGCACCGCCAGCTCCACGAGCCCCTTCCGCAGCTGCGTCTCCCAGTGGCCCATCGCGCCGCCCCCTCCGCCGTGCCGTCTACTTCGCATCACATAGTACCGACGCCGCGGCGCGGGTCCATCGCAAATCGCGGGATCGGCCCGGCGGGCCGCGGCGACGTGTCGCGCGCGTGCCCCATCTCCACCCCCCCGAGGAAATGAATATCAGTTCCACATGAAACAACATCAGATTTTGTTGTTCGGTCGGAACCTGCGGGTGAGGGCCTCCTCGAGCTGGTCGGGGGGCTCCATGCCGAGCTTGTCGACCTCGTCGAGCAGATCGGAGGGGTCGTCGTACTTGAGGTGCTGGCCGCGGGGGGCGTTCCAGAGGACGTACCGGGTGTTGCCCTGGAAGTCCAGGTGGCTGATGACCAGGCTGTTGTTCCGGTATCGCCAGACGGCCAGGATCGGCTTGTTCGCGGAGCCGGTGGTGCGGAACGAGGGGGTGGTCAGTTCCACCTGCTTGTTGGACATGCCCTGGATGGCAATCTGGCCGGCCGCCTTGCCGCGGATCGATGCGACGACCACCACCCGGTAAGGCCCCAGCGGGATGTGCCGGTGGCCCCCCGGCCGGGCGCCGCCGGGCGCGCCGCGGGCCTGGGCGGCCAGGGCGTTGACCGCCTCCTTCCAGAGCTCGTTCAGCTCGCCCTGGAGGAACCTCGTCGGGTCGGGGTCGGCCAGGGGGATCAGCTCCCGGCCGGCCGGCGCCGCGTCGGCGGCCAGGTCGTCCAGGTCCAGCGAGCTGCCCGAGATCGCCACGCCGAGGCGGTCGGCCTCGTCCGGCGCGGGCTCCGCGTCGTCCTCGTCGTCCTCCGGCGGCCTGCGGTCCAGCAGGCCGGCGGAGGCGTCGATCTGGGCGACGACCTGGGCGGGCACGGTGCGCCGGAGCAGCCGGTCGAGCTCGACCCCGGCGTCGCCGGCGCGGAAGAGCGTGCCGACGATCGCGTCCCAGATCGCCTCGATCCGGCCCCGCGACCGCCGCTGCCAGCGCGCCAGCTCGATCAGGGGATAGACGACCTCCGGCCAGAGCGCCTGGCTGGCCGGGTCGCGGTGGGCCCCCGCCGCCGCGTAGCGGAGCGCCGCGGAGCGGAACTCGGGGTGGTCCCGCCAGATCTCCGCGAGCTGGTTCCAGCGCTCCACCAGCACGTCGTCCACGAGCTTGCGGGCCGGGGCGATCTTCCGCAGGTCGTCGAGCGTCTGGGGGACGAGCCCGGGGTTGAGCAGCCCCTTCGCGTCGGTGAGCGACTCCCGCGCGTACGTGCTGGCATCCCGCAGCGCCTGGCGGGTCTGGCGGAAGAGCCGCCGCCGCTGGGGCGTGTCGCGCCAGCTCAGGAACTTGGCGACGACCACCGGCGAGAGCGCGGGGCGGACCTCGATCCGCTGGTCGAGCAGGCCGGCGGCCTCGTGCACGGCCTCCTCGGTGGGCCCCGAGGCCAGGGCGTAGGTCATCGCCAGCAGGTAGCGGGCGCGATCGGCGTTGCGCCGCTCCTGCGGCCGTCGCATGAAGAAACCCTTGCGTCTGGATCCGATCAGGAGGAAGGCGAGGTAGTGCCCCATCAGGTAGCGTTCGTCGGCCGAGAGGATCACCGGCTCCTCCAGGACGGTGCGGAGCATCTTGCGGACCAGCGGCGAGGCGACGAGGTCGGCCGCGGTGGCCGGCGGCGCGATCGGCTCCGCGGGGGGCCCGGGCCGTTCGGCCCCGGCGCGGCCGGTCGCGGCGGCGGGGGGCACCTCGGGCTCGGCGGCCTGGTGCTCGAGATCGGCCAGGGCGGCGAGGTCCGGCCCGGCGGGCACCTCGGCGGCCGCGGCATGGTGCCCGTGCTCCGCCTGGCGGGCCTCGATCCGGGCGACCTCCTCGCGGAGGGCCTGGGCCAGCGCGGCGCCGCTGGCCGGCCGGTCCTCCGGCCGCCTTGCCATGCAGGCGAGGATCAGCCGCTCGAGCTCCTCGGAGATCCCCGGGTTCCGCCGCCGCGGCGGCTCCGGCTCGCAGGTGTAGTGCTGGGCGATCACCGACAGCGGGGGGCCGGTGAACGGCACGCTCCCGGTCGCCGACTCGTAGAGCATCACGCCCAGCGAGTAGAGGTCGGTGCGATAGTCGAGCCGCTTCCCCTTGGCCTGCTCCGGGCTCATGTAATGCGGCGTGCCGCGGATCGTCCCCGCCTCGTCGGCCTGCTCGGCCAGCAGCGAGAGGCCGAAGTCCGACAGCTTGGGCACGCCCTGCGCCGTCAGCAGCACGTTGCCCGGCTTGATGTCGCGGTGGATCACCCCCTGGTGGTGCGCGTAGTCCAGGGCGTCGGCCACGGCCGCCAGGACCCGCAGCCGCTCGGCCAAGGTCAGGACCCGCCAGCGCTTCACGTAGCTGGGGCCATCGACCTGCTCCATCACCAGGAACCAGGTCGCCCCGGCCTGGCCGAAGTCGTAGATCCGCACCACGTTCTCGTGCAGCAGCCGGGCGGCGATCTGGGCCTCCAGCCGGAGCTTCCGGCCGACCTCCTCGCCGCTGCGGTCCTTCAGCACCTTGATCGCGACGCCGCGCTGGAGGACCTGATCGGTGGCCGCGTAGACGGAGCCCATGCCCCCCCGGCCCAGTTCCTCCTGGAGCAGAAACCGGTCATTCAGCGTCGTGCCAATGCCGATCACCGACACCCCCTCGCCGATCCTCGCCGCCTCGCACCCGTGCCCCGCCGCGCAGATAGCCTAAACCGCTGCGGTTGGGGACGCAATCACCAGAAACGTGCGGGTCGACCGGCATCCGGCCTACCTCATGCATCTCTGGAGGTGAACCCCATATAGCTGGAGCCATGAACGCATGGCGGACGGATTCACTCAGTGCGGATGCAGCCGCCTTGGTGCCTGAGGGCATCATGGGCGAATCTCGAACCAATTACGGAAACGAGGCGCCATTCCCATGAGCTAGGATCTGGATGACCCCACGTTGAGGCGGGGCGAGTTTTCCGCCACACGGGTGTCACGCCTCGCTATCCGGACGGTACGGAGGTCGTCAAGCAGATCGTCACGAGGGAGTGAGATCAATCTCCGAGTGTGATTGATGCCTGCAATCAAAGGCGATGTGAGCGCTGACGAGTTGTGTCTGAATCACCCTGCGAGCAGGGCTTCGTCCCGTCCCGCGTTCGGCTCTTGCAGGCTCCGCTTGCACGCGCCCCCGTTACCTGGCGGCGAGTTGGCGGTCCGGGAGACGTGCGGGGACTGCGCGTCAAGACTCAACGACATCTCGCATGTCGGTCTTCAGGTCATCATGCGTGCTTGGGTAAATAAGTTTCAGTTGATATTTATGAACAACCCGATGACGAAATTTTCCATCAGCTAGTTGCACTCGATGCCGATTGGCTATATGGTCTGGCGTGTACTTTGGCCCCCTCCGGGCCCGGGGCGGACAGGCCGGCTCGGCGGCGGGTAGTTGCACGTTTTCTCAGATTTACAAATTTCGCATTCTTTTCACTGACACGTCTGTGTGTGGCCCGGTCGGATCGCGGGGGTAGGTCCCCTCCGGCCCGGCGAACGCGCGCGGTGGCGGTCCGGTCCGCGGTGTGCGCGGGGGCGGGCCGAAGGGGTCACGGCCTGGCATTGCCGCCGGTACGCGGACCCGGAGCTAGCTCCCGTGGGGGATGCGGAATCGTCCGGTCCCGGGGGGCCCAGGAACCCGGAGAATGAGGCGAGTAGAGGAGCTTCCCATGGGACCGATGAAGCGATCGAAGGCCGATCGCCGGCAAGGCAGCATCCCTCCCCTGGTCGGGGTGGGGGTCGCCGTCGTGATGCTGGCCCTGGCGACCATGGCCCCGCAGATGCGCGGACCGGTGAGCGGCCGCGCCGAGGGCGCGGCGCCGCCGCGCTCGAAGGCGGCCAAGCAGAAGCAGCAGCAGCGGCAGGAAGGGCGCGCGAAATCCAGGCCGGAGAGCGCCCCGAAGTTGAAACGCTCGAAGAAGCCGCCCTCAGGCTCTGGCTCTGGCTCAAACCCGCCCCCGACCTCGACCGTCGGCACGGCCGGGACCGTCACCCCCGCCGTCGTCTCCACGCCCTGGGTCGTGCTCGGCTACAACGAGCTGGGCATGCACTGCATGAATCAGGACTTCTCCGAACTCTGCATCCTGCCCCCCTTCAACACCCTCCGCGCGCAGGTGATCAAGCGGGGCGGATCGCCGGAGATCATCAAGGAGCACGCGACCGTCTCCTACTCGATCCCGGGCAACACCCTCTCGTCGAACAAGACGAACTTCTGGGCCTACGCCCAAGCCCTCTTCGGCGTCGCCCTGCCGCCCGACGTCGGCCTGACGGGCCATCGCCTCACCGGCACCATGAGCCGGACCGGCCGCAACGACTGGGAAGTGACCGGCATCCCGATCACGCCGATCATGGACGACGGCACCCTCAACCCCTATGCGCTGGCGCGGATCAACGTCAAGGATGAGGCCGGCCGCAACATGGCGACCACCCAGGCCGTCGTCCCGGTCTCGTGGGAGATCAGCTGCAACCTCTGCCACACGGGCAATCCCGACGCCCGGCCGCCGATCTCCCCGGACAGCGACATCCTGATGGCCCATGACCGGCTTCACGGCACCAACCTCGTGAACCAGAAGCCCGTGCTTTGCGCCGGCTGTCACGCGGACCCGGCGCTGGGGACCCCGGGCACACCGGGCATCCCCTCGCTCTCCGCGGCGATGCACGGGGCTCACGCCGGCCGGTTCACTCCGCCGGTCCTCCAGGCGGTCGGCGGCAACAACTGCTATGCCTGTCACCCTGGGGCCCAGACGCAGTGCCAGCGCGACATCCACTACGCCAAGGGCCTCCGCTGCGGCGACTGCCACGGCACGCTGACCGCCATGGGCAACCGGAACCGGACGCCCTGGGTCGACGAGCCGAAGTGCGCGAGCTGCCACAATGTGCCCGGCCACCAGTATGAGGAGCCGGGCAAGCTGTTCAAGGAATCGCGCGGCCACAACGGCGTGACCTGCGCCGCCTGCCACGGGGCGCCCCACGCCATCACCCCGACCGTGACGGCCGCCGACAACGTGCAGGCGATGACCATCCAGGGCCATGCCGGCACCATCGACAACTGCGTCGTCTGCCACAAGCGCCGCCCCGAGGATCGCTTCAATCACACCCGGGACGACGATTGATCGACGGCCGTCGATCGGACGATTCCCCGCTCCCCCTCCCGAGGGCGTCGTCCCCGGGAGGGCGGACCCCGGATCCGCCGCTCCGCCTGCCCAGCCCCTTCAGGTCGGCATCCCAGCCGGCTCACCAGAGCGTTCCCGACCCTCTCGACCGCGACGACGGGGCCCTGCCGCGTCCCCGGCAATCTCGACCGCGCCCGTCGAAAGCCCTTGACCTCGCGACCGGGGTCCGCAATACTGGTCCGGACAATTGAGATTGAATCTCAGTTGCAACAGGTCGCCTCGGCTCGCCCGGTCCTGGTCCCGCCGTGCGAGCCCAAGTGATGAGCATCGATGGACTTCCATGCACAGACCTGATGAGAACCGCGGCTTCACGCTGATCGAATTGCTCGTTGTGATCGCGATCATCGCCGTGCTGATCTCGCTCCTGCTGCCGGCCGTCCAGGCCGCACGCGAGGCCGCCCGGCGGGCCCAGTGCAGCAACAACCTGAAGCAGATCGGGTTGGCCCTCCACAACTACCACGACACCAGCGGGGTCTTCCCCTCCTCCATGAACGCGTGGTCGGCCCTGCGGACGGCCTACTACTCGGCGTTCACGGCCATCCTGCCCCACCTCGAGGAGCGGCCCCTGTTCGCGAGCTACAACCTGGAGCTGAACAACACCGACCCGGCCAACACCACGGCCACGGCGACCGTCCTGGCGGTCTACTTCTGCCCCTCGATGACGCTCCCCCGGGTGAAGCCGGACCCGCAGTACAACGACTTCGCCGCCCCGGCCAGCTACGCGATGAGCAGCGGCTCCCGCTACGCCTGGGCCTGGAGCAACACGACGCTCTACGGGCCGCCCGACGGGGTGCTGATCCCCAACGAGGCGACCCCCGCGCCCGGCAGGCCGGTCGTCGGCGTCGGGCCGGTGGGCCTGCGGAGCATCACCGACGGCACCGCGCAGACGTACATGGTGGGCGAGCAGGACTACGCCCTCCGCAACTACCGCTTCGGCGCCCCCGACCCGCGCGCCGGCCAGGAGCGCGGGGGCAACGGCGTCTGGTGCGACGGCTACCCGGCCTCCGGCAGTTTCTCCGCCTTCGGGCCGTTCAACAGCCACGAGTACTTCGGGCCCGGGAGCCGGCCCGACTATCGCGAGGCCAGCGGCGTCGCCAGCTTCCGGAGCCAGCACCCCGGCGGGGCCCAGTTCCTCTACGCCGACGGCAGCGTCCGCTTCCTCAAGGATGGCGTCGACCGCTCGATCTACCGGGCCCTCTCAACCCGCTCGGGCGGCGAGGTCCTCGGCGCGGACAGCTTCTGAGCACGCGGCCGCGGTTTGGTTTGAAGGTCGGTGCCCCCCACCTGACCCTCCCCCACGAGGGGGGAGGGCTTTCCGGACGATCCCCTCCCCCCTCGTGGGGGAGG
>JAXMBE010000022.1:0-116625 GCA_046349995.1 Isosphaeraceae bacterium
GTGCCCTGGTCGCGGGGGACGTTCGGCAGCGGCTCGGTCAGGTACCAGCGGAGCCACGCCAGCTCGAGGACCGCGAGGACGAGGATCAACAGCCCGAACCGTCCCGCGCTGATGGAGAGCGGCCGACCCCGGGGCGTGACTCGGTCGGAGGCCGCGAGGGATCGGGGCGCTACGCTCACAGCGTCGGCCCGATCGACCAGGGGGCGAACTCCTCCTCCCCGACCCCGAGCCGCTCGCTCCTCGTCGGGGCTCCGCTCGCCACGTCGAGAATCAGCTCGAAGAGCCGGCGGCCGACCTCAGCGACCGGCTCACCCTCGAGGATCGTGCCGGCGTCCATGTCCATGTCGTCCCTGATCCGCTCGAACATCGGCGTGTTCGTCGCGAGCTTGATGCAGGGGGTCGGCTTGAGCCCCAGGACGCTGCCCCGTCCGGTCGTGAACACCAGCACGTTGGCCCCGCCGGCCACCAGCCCGGTGGTGCAGGGGGGGTCGTAGCCCGGCGTGTCCATGAACGTCAGGCCCGGCCTGGTGACCTGCTCGGCGTAATCGATGACGTCGACCAGCGGGGTCGAGCCGGCCTTCGCCAGGGCCCCGAGCGACTTCTCGTAGATCGTCGTCAGGCCCCCGGCCTTGTTGCCCGGAGACGGGTTGTTGTCGATCTGCGCGCCGAAGACGCCGGTGTACCACTCCCACCAGCGGATCCGCTCGACGAGCTTCTCGCCGACCTCGCGCGTCACGGCGCGGCGGGTGAGGAGGTGCTCCGCCCCGTAGATCTCGGTCGTCTCGCCGAGCACGGCCGAGCCCCCCTGGGCGATGATCAGGTCGGCCGCGACGCCCAGGGCGGGGTTGGCCGTGACCCCGGAGTTGCCGTCGGACCCGCCGCACTCCATCGCGAGGCAGATCTTCGAGGCGGGCTGCTCGGACCGCTCCCAGGAATTGGCCGCGGGCATGAGGCCGCGGACCGCGGCGACGGCCGCCTCCACCGTCCGCGTGATGCCGCCCTCCTCCTGGATCGTCAGCACGCGGGGACGCTCGCGCCGGCCCGCATGCCCGGGGCCGCGTCCGTTGCCCTTCGCACCGAGGAGCGTCAATTGCTGGCTCTCGACCAGGTGCTGGGCGTAGACCCCCTCGCAGCCGAGGCCCACGATGACGTAGGCCGCGACGTTTGGGTGGTGGGCGAATCCGGCCAGCACGCGCTCGAGGATCCGATGGTCGAGGCCCTCGAAGGGCAGCCCGCAGCCCCCCTTGTGGGTGATGGCGAAGACGCCGTCGACGTTGGGGAATTCGCCCCGCCAGGAGTCGTCGCGGAACCGGTCGGCGATCAGCCGCGAGGTGCTCGCCGAGCAGTTGACGGTGCTGACCACCGCGATGTAGTTCCGCGTGCCGACACGGCCGTCGGGGCGGAGGAAGCCCCGGAAGGTCCGCGGCCGATCGGGCGCCGGGACGGGGGGCCGCTCGGTCGCGTAGGCGTAGTCGCGCTCGAACAGGTCCGCCCGGAGGTTGTGGACGTGGACGTGCGCCCCCGCCGGGATCGGCTGAGTGGCGAACCCGATGATCTGGCCGTACTTGCGGGCCGGCTCGCCGACGGCGATCTCGCGCAAGGCCACCTTGTGCCCCAGCGCGATCGGTTCCCGGATCTCGACTTCAAGTCCGCCCAGCGAGACGACGGCCCCCCGGGGGATGGGCCGGGCCGCCACGGCCACGTTGTCGTCGCTTCGGAGCAAGACCGCCTGGGACGCGGGGGTCGCGGTAGCCATCACCGACCTTCATTCGAGGAACAACGTAAGTGCCTGCTCGATTGGGTCAGTCTATTAGCTGAGACCGCGCATGGGAAGTGATGCGGCCTGGACGAGATTCGCCCCGGAGCGTCCGGCAAACGATCATGTGCCGGCTCCGCTCGCGGGGCGATGTCTCTTGCGCGCTCTGCGGGTTCGTCACATTCGACGAATCGATCGCGGCCGAAATCTCCCGTCGACCGCTCCTGGAGCGGGTCTCCGGGGTCGTCTGCCCGTCACGGGGACGGGCGCGTCGCGTCGTCGATCTTGCGTCCGGCCGCCTCGACGGGCCCGCTGGGGGGGTTAATCGTGTCGCGAGCATCTCGCGCCGCGTTGTCGATCTGCTTGCCGGCACGCTCGGCCGGGCCTTCCTGGCATCCCGCCAGCGGCAGCAGTCCACCGACCAGAAGAGGGAACAGGTACCGCAGAGTCACTTTGCTTTGATGCATCCGGATGATCTCACCTGAAAGGACCCGCGCGGGCGAGGCCTCGCGTCCCCTCGCGTCCCGTCGCGGAACGCAGGATCTGCTTAGCAATCCGGATGCCCAAGATTGTTCCCCGTCAGGGGGGATCGCACCGCCTCCCCACGGCGGCGGATCGGCTCCTCCGCGGACCGCTCACTTCGCGGGCACGAGCCGGTGGATCCGGCCGTCGAACGCGAGGATGAAGAGCTCGCCGTCGGGATCCTCCGCGAACGAGGCGATGTTCAGCTTCGGGTTCTTCGCGAGGTCGATCAGCTCGCCGTTCTCGAGGAGCTTGCGACTGGCGGAGTCGTAGCGGAGCCCCCAGACCCGGCCCGAGTCGTAATCGCCGTAGATATACACGCCCGAGAGCGCGGGCAGGGCCTTGCCCCGGTAGACGTGGCCGCCGGTGATGCTCAGCCCCTGGTCCTTGCGTTCGCGGGTCGCCGCGTGGGGGTACTCGACGATCGGCTGGCTGATCTTTGCCGCCCGGTCCGGGCGCTGCCGGCGCTGGGGCTGGAACGGGTGGAACGCCTCGCGGATGCTCCAGCCGTAGTTGCCGCCGTTCTCGATCCGGTGCACCATCTCCCAGAGGTTCTGCCCGACGTCGCCGGCCCACAGGTCGCCGGTCTGGCGATCGAAGCTGAACTTCCAGACGTTCCGCAGGCCGATGCAGTACACCTCGGGGGCCCAGTGGGCGTGGGCCTTCGAGCGGCGGGCCGGGTTGTCGGCGGGGATCCCGTAGGCTTTCCCGTCGGACGGATGATCGACGTCGATCCGGAGGATGGAACCGAACCAGTCCCTGGGATTCTGGCCCGTGGACAGCGGGTCGTCCGCGGCGCCGCTGTCTCCCAGGGTGATGTAGAGGTGGCCGTCGGGCCCGAAGGCGATCGTCCCGCCGTTGTGATTCTCGAACGGGTCCTCCTCGGAGACCCAGATCCGCTTCTCGCTCTCCGGCCTGGCGCGACGGGGATTCTCGGACGAGGCCTGGAACCGCGAGACCACCGAGCGGCGCTTGCCGGCGTCGTTGGCCGAGTAGTAGACGAAGAACTGGCCATTCTCCTTGTACTTCGGGTGGAAGGCGAGTCCCAGGAGCCCCTCCTCGTTGCCCCGGTTGATGGGGTCGGGCAATTCCAGGTAGAGCTGCCTGTCGGTGGCGTCGGGCTGATTGGGGAAGGACCAGATCTTGGCCTGATGCTGCTCGACGACGAACAGGAGGCCGGAGCCGTCGTCGGGATACGCCAGGGCGACGGGGCGATCGAACCGGAGACCCGGGAAGGCCACCCGGGTGGCGAGGCGCGGGAGGCCGGATGCCCGCTTGCCGGTGGTCTGCGCGGAGACCGACGCGATCCCCGGATCAAGGATCGGGAACATCGAGCCGATGAGAATCATCAAAAAGGGAGCGCCCGCCGTCCTTGCGACCCGACGACGGGAATGCGGATGGTTCTGCATGCTGGATCCTTCGGGTTGGGAAGGCGGTCGGTCCGAGTGCATGAGCTGGATGATGCCTCGACGCTCGGCCGCCTCGGGACCGGATGTTTCGGATCGTATTGTACGCGACGAGCAGGCATCCGTGCGAAGTCGTACCCAGCGGGCGGCGTGACGCCCACGCCGGGCGCGACGTGGGGGCTTCGGGATCCGATTGCCGTGGCCGGGAATCCGACCGGATTCTTGCTCAAAGTTAAGTTGTTTGGTAGATTTAGGTGTCATCATCGATACCTCATACCCATCGTTAGCCCGCGGTCCCCGAGACAGAGTCGGTCGTGTGATGTCACATTGAGGGTTGTGCCCCCGTACCGTTCGTTACGCTTCACTGTCGCGCGGTTCAAGGACTCGGGCTGTTACATGACCGGTGGAGACTCCGTATTGGCCCCGTGGACGGCCGGCCATCAGTCTCCGTCCCGGTGAGCGCATGGAGTTCATCCCTGGAGTTCAATGGTCATGGCAAAGAGTCGGGATTGGACGGAGATCCTGATCCGCCGCGGGGTGATCGGGCCGGATCAACTCAAGGAAGCTCAGCGTTCCGGGGGAGCGGTCGAGGAGTCGTTGGTCAAGCTCGGCTATGCGGAGGCGGACGACATCATGAAGGCGAAGGCCGAGCAGCACGGCCTCCCCTTCATTGAACTCCGCGAGATCGAGATACCCGCGTCGGTGGTCGAGCTGGTGCCCGAGTCGCTCGCCCGCGAGAACATCGTGATGCCGCTGGCGCAGGGCAATGGCACCATCAAGGTTATCATGCATGATCCGCTGGGGTTCGAGACGATCGAGAAGCTGCGCTTCGTGCTCAACCGGGAAATCGAGGTTGCGCTCGCCCCGAAGGAATCGATCGTCGAGGCGATCAACAAGTATTACGGTGGGGCGGGCACCGAGACCGAGTCGGTCGACTCGATGCTCCAGGAATTCACGGACACCGCCATCGACTTCGCCGAGGACGGCACCACGTCGGGCAAGTCGGCCACCACGAATACCCTGGAGGAAGGGGACGCACCGGTCATCAAGCTGGTGCATCTCATCATCCAGGAGGCGGTGACGAATCGGGCCTCCGATATCCATATCGAACCGTTCGCCGATCGCGTCCGGATCCGTTACCGGATCGACGGCGTGCTCATGGAGCGCGACTCGGCGCCGCGGCGACTCCTGGGGGCGATCGTCAGCCGGCTCAAGATCATGGGGTCGATCGATATCGCCGAGAAGCGCCGGCCCCAGGACGGGCGGATCAAGATCCTGGTCGCCGGAAAAGACATCGATCTCCGTGTCAGCATCCTTCCAACCACTCATGGCCAGTCGGTCGTGATGCGGATCCTCGACCGCGACAACATCAAGGTCGGCCTGCAAGACCTTGGCTTCGCGGACGACGATTTCGCGAAGTTCAAGGGGATCGTGAAGCGACCGAACGGGATCTTGCTGGTGACCGGCCCGACGGGTTCGGGCAAGACCACCACCCTCTACGCCGCGCTCAACGAGCTGAACCGCCCGGACGTGAAGATCATCACGGCGGAAGACCCGGTTGAATACTACCTCCCCGGGGTGAACCAATGTGAGGTGAAGTCGAAGATCGGGATGACCTTCGCGCGGATCATCCGGGCGATGCTTCGCCAGAATCCCAACATCCTTCTGGTGGGGGAAATCCGCGATCTGGAGACCGCCGAGACCGCAATTCAGGCGTCTCTGACAGGACACCTGGTTTTTAGTACTCTGCACACGAACGATGCGCCCAGTGCCATTACACGGCTGGTCGACATCGGCATCCAGCCGTTTCTGGTCGCCAGCTCTGTGCTTGCAATCATGGCGCAACGGTTGGTCCGAAAAATCTGTCCGAAGTGCAAGGTGCGCTACGAGCCTCCTGCACATATCCTGGCGGGCATCGGTCTCCCTCCCGAGATCGCAAAGAAAGCCAACTTCATGAAAGGGAAGGGCTGCAATAACTGCAATAAGAAGGGCTATCGGGGGCGAATGGGCATTTTCGAGCTCATGCCGATGACCACGCAAATCCGGGAGATGACCTTCAAGGGAGAATCGACGCAGGCCATCCGCCGGGTGGCGAGAAAACAGGGGATGCGGACGCTTTTCCAGGACGGGATCGTCAAGGCCATCAAGGGCCAGACGACCCTGGACGAGGTCCTCCGGATCACGCAGCACGAGTCGGCCGCCGACCTGGCGACGGCCGGTGCGAAGAAATAGGATCGCAAGTTCAATATGGCGAAGCCGCCCCGAGAACCGTTCTGGGAAAGTCGATCCTGGCGTGCGAAGTCGCCGCCAGGCCGGCGTCGGAAGCACGCTCTCCCACGGTCGCAGGGCTCTCTCGCCCCAAGTTATGGCCTGGTGGGATCCTTGATCTGACCGTCCCGGTACGAAATAATGAAGCTGGATGGGGAGAAAGCCCCATTGCCTAACTCCAGTCACGCAAACTGGAATTCGGTGGACACCTGGCTTCCAGGACAAAGTCAAGGGGAGTGGTTCAGAACAGGTAGCCCGGTGATCATTCCATCGAAGTTCCTGCGGGAGGTTCCTCAAGGCAATGGGCACGCTGCTCATCGATAAGCTGCTGCAAACCGTCTGCACGCAGAAGGCCAGCGACCTGCACCTGACCGTCGGCAGTCAGCCGGTCATCCGGCTCCACGGGCACATGCGCCCGCTGGCCACGAAGGTCCTCGAGCCGCCGGACACCGTGGCGCTGATGAAGAGCATCACGCCCGAGCGGTGCCAGCAGGAGCTCCAGGAGGTCGGGGGCACCGACTTCGGCTTCGCCTTCGGCGACATGGCCCGATTCCGCGTCGCCGTGTTCAAGCAGCGCGGCAACGTCGGCCTGGTCCTCCGGCGGATCCCCAACGAGTTCCTCACCTTCGAGCAGCTCGGCCTGCCGGCGGTCATCGAGCAGTTGATCCAGCGGCCCCGCGGCCTGATCCTGGTCACCGGGCCCACCGGCTCGGGCAAGACCACGAGCCTGGCCTCGATGATCAACTGGATCAACAATCAGATGGACCGCCACATCATCACGATCGAGGACCCGATCGAGTACTTCCACAAGCATAACAAGTCCCTGGTCAACCAGCGCGAGATCGGCATCGACGTGCCCGACTTCCCGGAGGCCATCCGCCGGGCCCTCCGAATGGACCCCGACATCATCCTGGTGGGCGAGATGCGAGACCTGGCCACGATCCAGGCGGCCATCACCGCGGCCGAGACCGGGCACATCGTCTTCGGCACGCTGCACACCAACTCGGCCGAGGGGACGGTCAACCGGATCATCGACGTGTTCCCCAAGGAGCAGCAGGACCAGATCCGCACCCAGCTCTCGGTGGCGATCATCGGGATCCTGGCCCAGGCCCTCCTGCCCCGCAAGCCCAAGGGGCTGGTGGCCGCCTACGAGATGCTCGTGGTGACCCCGGCGATCTCGAACCTGATCCGCGAGAACAAGACCTACCGCATCGACTCCTCGATCCAGACCGGCCGCAAGCACGGGATGATCCTGCTCGACGACAGCCTGTTCAACCTCTGGCGGCAGGGCCTGGTCGAGGAGAGCGAGGTCATGTACAAGGCCCGCAAGCCCCAGGACCTGCGGGAGCGCATCGAGAACGCCAAGAAGGGGATCTTCGAGGACGAGCCGGAGGAAGAAGAGGAGAAGAACTGATCCGCCCCGCCGCGAGGCCCGGCGACCGTTCCGCGTCGGCCCAAAGTCACGAAGCGAAGGTCAACCCGTAAACGAAGTTGGGTTTCTCCACGTGTTCGGTCGAAGCCCGCGGCCCCACGTGGATTCTCGCTCCCTGCCCGCGGCCCGCTCTGGGCCGGGGCGACCCCCGAATCAATCATTCACACAACGATTCGCTCATGATTCCCGCTCGGGGGCAGGTTCTGCCGCCGCGCACGCATCCAGACGGGATGGTCAGGCATGGCGCGACGACTCGGCACCATCATGGTGGACATGGGCTACCTGGACGAGGACGGCCTGTGGAAGGTCCTCGAGGAGCAGAAGCGGTCCGCCAACGAGCTGCTGGGTAAGGTCGCCGTCCGTCTCGGCCTGGTCAAGGAGGAGCAGGTCCTCAAGGCGCTCGGCGAGCAGCTCGGCATGAAGGTCGTCAAGCTGGCCGACACCACGATCCCGGCCGAGATGACCGAGCTGGTCAACGAGTCCATGGCCACGGCCTACAAGATCGTGCCCATCTCGCAGAACAAGAAGGACAAGAGCGTCACGGTCGCGATGGCCGAGCCCCAGAACCCGTCCACGCTCGACTCGCTCCGGCTCTTCCTGAGCGTCGACGTCAAGGGGGCCGTGTCGTCCGAGGCCGACGTCATGGCGGCCATCGAGCGACTCTACGCCGGCCACCACGAGTCGATCCAGGACGTGGTCAAGCAGATCGAGGCCGACAAGGGCCTGGCCCAGCTCGCCTCCCGCAACCAGAACACGATCGACCTGGAGGCCATCGAGGAGATGGCCGAGGCCGCGCCGGTCCGCAAGCTCCTGAACATGGTCCTGCTGCTGGCCATCAAGGACAAGGCATCCGACATCCACTTCGAGCCGTTCGAAGAGGAATACAAGATGCGCTACCGGGTCGACGGGATCCTCTACGAGCTGGTCCCGCCCCCCCGCCACCTGGCGCCGGCCATCGCCAGCCGCATCAAGGTCATGTCCAACCTCGACATCGCCGAGCGCCGGCTGCCCCAGGACGGCAAGATCCAGCTCGCCCTCGGGGGCAACAGCGTGGACATCCGGGTCTCGACGCTGCCGACCATGTTCGGCGAGAGCGTGGTGCTGCGGATCCTCGACCGGTCGGTCGTCCAGCTCGACCTCCGCAAGCTGGGCATGCCCGAGGACACCCTGGCCCGCTGGATGGACGTCATCCACAAGCCCAACGGGATCATCCTGGTCACCGGCCCGACGTCCTCGGGCAAGACGACCACGCTCTACGCGACGCTCAACGAGCTGAACAAGATCGAGGACAAGATCATCACCACCGAGGAGCCCGTCGAGTACGAGATCGAGGGGCTCATCCAGGTGCCGATCAACCCCGAGATCGGCGTCACCTTCGCCAACTGCCTGCGGGCCATCCTGCGGCAGGACCCGGACAAGATCCTGGTCGGCGAGACCCGCGACCTGGAGACCGCCGAGATCTCGATCCAGGCGTCGCTCACCGGGCACATCGTCTTCACCACCCTGCACACCAACGACGCCCCCTCGGCCGTCACCCGGCTCCGCGACATGGGCCTGCCGACGTTCCTCATCACTGCCACCGTCGAGGCCGTGCTCGCCCAGCGCCTGGTGCGCAAGATCTGCAACAACTGCCGCACCGAATTCACCCCCAGCCAGGAGGTCATCCTGGAGCTCGGCCTCACCCAGGAGCAGGCCGCCGCCCAGAAGTGGTTCTTTGGCAAGGGCTGCGACAAGTGCAACAACACCGGCTACAAGGGCCGCATGGGCGTCTACGAGCTGGTCGTCATGAACGACGACCTCCGCGAGCTGATCGTCAAGGAGGTCTCGCTCGACGAGTTCCGCAACGCCTGCCGCAAGTATGGCATGCGGACCCTCCGCGAGTCCGGGCTCCTGTCCATCAACCTGGGCCAGACCTCCGTCGAGGAGATCGTCCGCGAGACGATGACCGAGATCTAGGGCAGTGGCGAGCGGTGAGTTGCGAGTGGCGAGATTCCGGGTCGCTGAGGATCGAAGGGAAGGGAGCGGGATGACCGTTCGTCAGTACCAGGACCTGATCGTCTGGCAGAAGGCGATGGACCTGGTCGCGCGGGTGTACGAGGTGAGCGAGTCTTTTCCCCGGAGGGAGATGTTCGGACTGACCAATCAACTCCGTCGTGCCGCCGTCTCGGTGCCCTCCAACATTGCGGAGGGGCAGGGGAGGCATTCGACCAGGGATTTCCTGAGACATCTCTCGATCGCGAGGGGATCGCTCCAGGAGGTGGAGACGCAGATCCTGATCGCCGCGCGACTGAACTACCTGACGGAAACTGCGATCGCCGAGCTTCTCGAAAGGACCGCGGAGGCGAGTCGGTTGATGTCGGGGCTTTCAACGTCGCTTTCCCGAAGAGTGTCCTCCGGATGTGATCCGAGATCGGGATGAGCGACGGCCCGAACGCGACTCGCCACGGCTGCCGGTGGAATCGGGGAACTTGCATCGACGAACAAGCATCGAAACCCATGAGAAGATCAATGCTGGAGGGAACGGGTCCGCGGTGGTTCTGAACTCGCCCCCCGCCACCCGCCACTCTTCCTGACGGAGACCGCAGATGCCGACGTATCAATATGAAGCCATGGACCACATGGGCCGCGAGGTCAAGGACACGATCGACGCGTCGACCCAGGAAGAGGCCCAGCAGCTGATCCGCCAGAAGGGGTTCTTCGTTACCAAGATCGGCGAGAAGTCGGCCAAGAAGGCCCGCAAGTCCTCGGCGAAGAGGCCGGGCCGGCGGAAGAAGAAGTCGTTCACCATCGGCAAGATCTCGACCAAGGCCCTCTGCACGTTCACCCGCCAGCTCTCGACGCTCCAGGACGCCGGCCTGCCGATCCTCCGCAGCCTGAAGATCCTGGAGGGCCAGTCGAAGCCGGGCGTGCTCAAGAATTCGCTCCAGGACGTGATCGAGGACATCGAGAGCGGCCAGACCCTCTCCGAGGCGTTCTCCAAGCACCCCAAGGCCTTCGACCGCCTCTACTGCAACATGATCAAGGCCGGCGAGGCCGGCGGCGCGCTGGAGGCGATCCTCCAGCGCCTGGCCGACTTCAAGGAGAAGGCCCAGAGCCTCAAGCGGAAGATCAAGGGGGCCATGGTCTACCCGATCGTGGTCATCCTCGTCGCCTGCACGATCGTGGGCTTCATCCTCTACTTCATCATCCCCAAGTTCGAGGCGATCTTCAAGGATTTCGGCGTGCCCCTGCCGCGGATGACCATCATCCTGATCGACGCCTCGCACTTCCTGATCAAGTATTTTTATATCGTATTCCTGACACCATTTTTCATCTGGATCTTCATCAAGCTCCTCTACCGGAACCGGACGGGGGCATACATCTGCGACCGGGTCCTGCTGATGATCCCCGTCATGGGGACCATCGCCGAGAAGTCCACGGTGGCCCGGACGATGCGGACCCTCGGCACGCTGGTGCAGTCGGGCGTGCCGATCCTCGAGAGCCTGAACATCGTCAAGGAGACGGCCGGCAACGCGGTCTTCGAGCGGGCCTTCCAGCGGATCTACGAGAGCATCCGCGAGGGCGAGACGATCGCCCAGCCGCTCCGCGAGGCGCGGATCGTGGACGACATCGTCGTCAACATGATCGACGTCGGCGAGGAGACCGGCGACCTGGACACCATGCTCAACAAGATCGCCGACAACTACGACGAGGAGGTCGAGGTCGCCGTCGACTCGCTCGTCAGCCTGCTCGAGCCGATCATGATCGTGGTCCTCGGCGGCATCGTCGGCTTCATCGTCATCGCGCTGTTCCTGCCGCTGATCACGCTGATCTCCAAGCTGTCGGGCTAGCCGGCCGCGGCCGCGGCCGGGGCGCGGGACGCGCGACGCCCCGCGGCCCGGGCCGATCGAGTAACGAACTCTCGCTTGAAAATCTGAGCAAAACTCGTACCCCATAGGATGACACGACGCCCTCGGCGAGGGCGAGGACGACGGAGGCGGCCGCCGCCGGGCCCCTTGCCCGGCCGGGGGCGGCCCGCCGCCGACCGCCCGCCGCCCGCTCCCCAGACCGGAGACCTCGACCGATGATCCGCTCCCGCTCGAACGCCTCCCCCCGCCCCCGGCGCCGCCGGGCCGGCTTCACCCTGGTGGAGCTGCTGGTCGTCATCCTGATCCTCGCGGTCCTGATCGCGCTCCTGGTCCCGACCGTCGGCGGGGCGCTGCGGTCGGCCAAGAACGCGGCGGTCGGGGCCGAGATCAACCAGCTCGCCCAGGCCCTGAACTCGTTCAAGGCGAAGTACGGCGACTACCCGCCCAGCCGCATCCTGCTGGTGGAGAACGGAAATTACGGCGTCGTGGGCTCGCCGCTCCCGCTCGGCCCCGGCGACATCAGCGTCGGGCAGCTCGCCCAGCGGTCGCTCGCCGCTCTCCGCAAGTTCTTCCCCAAGGTCACGCTGAGCACCTCCGGGCCGGTCTTCGCCAGCGGCTCGCTCCGCTGGTACGACTTCAACGGCAACGGCGTCCCCGACGGCCCCTACATCCTCCAGGGGCATCAGTGCCTGGTGTTCTTCCTCGGCGGCATCCCCTCGGCGCCGACATCCGAGGGTATCTCGATGACGGGCTTCGGCAAGGACCCGGCCAACCCGTTCACCAACAGCATCACCGGCCACAGCAACTACAGCGGCAATCGCCAGGCCCCCCTCTTTGAATTCGCGCCCAGCCGGCTGGTGCCGGACCCGTACATCCCCTATCCGAGCGGGGTCGTCAATCAGCTCACCCTGATCCCCTCCCAGATCCCCGGCTACTTCGATTCACTCGGCAACACGCTGGGCGATCAGATCAACTTTTATGCGTACTTCAGCTCGTACGGCAATTCGGGCTATGATCCGAACGATGTGAATTTCCCGGAGACCGACACCTTCGGGGCGGCCGCCGCCCTGGCCTTCAAGGTGGCCTTCCCGGTCGTCCCCCCCGCGGTCACGGGAGTCGCCGGCACGGCCGGCTCGCCGGCCCCGAATCCCTACACCTCCACGGCGACGATCCCGGTGAACCCGCAGGCCGTCCCCACGGGGGCGCCTCCGACCTACTACAACCCCCAGACATTCCAGATCATCTCGGCTGGGGCCGACGGCCAGTACGGGCTGGGGGGGCAGTACACCCCCGAGGCGGGGTCTGCCCTCCCGCTGGACGGCAACTCGGCGGTCTACCTGGGCACCACCAACGACGAGAGGATCCGGGCCCGCGAGGCCGACAACGTCACCAACTTCCATTCCGGGCGGCTCCAGTGATCGGGTCCCGACGGCCCGGGGCGTGAACGGCCCGGGGTAGGCCGGGACCCCAAGCCCCCGCGGGCAAGCCCCGGGGGCCGACCCGACCGGCCAAGGTCCCGAAACGAATCAGCAGGCGATCATCGGAGTGAGAGACGAGGTCATGGACCCAGAGCGAACCCGAACGAGGATGAGCCCCGCCGAGCCGCGGCCTCCGCGCTCCCCTCGGGGATTCACCCTCACCGAGATGCTGGTGGTGATCATCATCATCGGCATCATCATCGTCTTCATCGTCCTGGCCGCCGCCGACGGCCGCCGCCGCGTCGAGAAGCGGCCACGCTCTCCCTGATCGCCAAGCTGGAGGGGGCATCAACGACCGGCTCGACGCCCTGCTCCAGATGCAGCCCGAGCCGAATGGGGCTCATTACTACATGGCCGGGATCTACACGGGGACGACGGACGGGGCGAACAACCTCACCCCGCTCGGGCCGTATCCGCTCGGCTCGGCATTGGCCCGGGCGCAGGTCATCGCCTGGTATGACTTCATCAAGAGCGAACTCCCCGACGTGTTCTTCGTCCAGAACACGACCGGCCCCTATCCGCTGAACTTCGCCGCGAACCTGTTCCCGGGGACGCCAATCGACGCGAACAGCCTGGGCGGCTGGATCCTCCCCCTGGGCAACTCGGTCGCGGGCCCGCTCCCCGCCGGCTACGGGGCGGGGAACCTGTCGAACACCTCCGGCACGGGGATCTTCGGCGCGTCGTACAACGCGGCGGCGGGCTTCTACAAGAACCTCGGCTACCTGCCGGCCGGCTACGACGGCGTGGACAACAACGGCAATGGCGCGATCGACGAGTGGGCCGAGGGCGTCAACGAGCCGCCCTCGTACTCGAGCGCGAATGCCGCGGTCGTCACGCAGGTGACCGCCAACCTGAGTGCCCACCAGCACAACACGGCGCGGGCCGAGGCGCTCTACGCCGTGCTGGTCGAGGGCGTCGGGCCGCTCGGCTCGGTCTTCAACCGGGACGACTTCACCGACCGGGAGGTCAGGGACACCGACGGCGACGGCCTGCCGGAGTTCGTCGACGCCTGGGGGCAGCCGCTGCAATTCTTCCGCTGGCCGATCCTGCACCATTCCCAGGCCCAGAAGGGGCAGCGGATCATCGACGACCTGTCCAGCGGGCTGCCGACCTTCGCCCCGCCGTACGATTCGGTCTTCGAGGCCCGCGAGCAGAGCCCCCTGGACCCGAACCAGCAGCTCATGGCCCCGGCCTGGTGGTCGGGCAACACCGCGGCGAACTCGAACTCCCCGTTCGCGAGCCTGGGCGGGCCGGCGGCGGCGCTCGGGGCCAGCGGCGGGGTGCTGGCGTTCGAGCACTTCTTCCACCGCCTGACCGAGCCGCTGACCCACGACACGGCGGCCTCGCTGTATTACTGGGATCGCGGGGCGACCTTCCCGTATCGTCGCGCCTTCCAGCTCCGGCCGCTCATCGTCTCGAGCGGGCCCGACAAGCTGCCGGGCGTCTACCTGCTCCCGCAGCCAGCAATCAACACGGCGAATCTCCTGGCCGTCGAGAACAACGCACTCGGGTTCGTCCCCGACTCCGGCTCCCCCTACACGGTCGCGGCCGGCACCACCATCCCGCTCGATAATCTGGCCTACGACCTCGGCGCCCTGACGAGCGCGGCCCTGCGGGAGGCGGCGAAGGACGACATCAGCAACCAGAACACGACGGCCGGCGTCGGCACGGGAGGACCCTGACCATGAGAGGACCACTCCGGGACGGCACCCGCCGCGGCGGCTTCACACTGGTTGAGCTGCTGGTCGTGATCCTGCTGATCCTCCTGGTCAGCGCCGCGACCCTGCCCACGGTCATCTCGGCCTACAGCCATCGCGAGGTGAGCGAGGCCGCCCGGATCCTCCAGGCGGGGCTGGTCGGCGCCCGCGACCTGGCGATCAGCACCAACGCCCCGGCGGGCATCCGCCTGCTGCCCGATCCCGACTTCATCCGGGTCGACCCGGCGACGGGCCAGGTCGATCCGAGACAGATCCTCGCGGCCAACCGCTTCGTGCCGATCCAGCTTGCGCCGGACTACTCGGAGGGCGCGGTGAGCATCTACCCGATGGCCGACCCGGGCAACGTGCCCTACTCGGAATTCTTCCCCCCCGCGTACCCCAAGGCCTTCGGTGGGGGCAATTTTGTGGCCCTCATGCCCGCGTACCCTTTGTACGAGAAGAGCGGCGTCCTGGTCCTCGAGCAGGCGGTCCGGAATCGGCAAGGGATGTTCAACAGCCCCACGAGCTGGTACTGGAACGTCCGGCTGGGCGACCGGATCCAGATCAACAACACGGGGCCGTACTACACGATCGTCGGCCCGATGGTCGCGGGGCCCGAGGCCGGCAATTCCGAGTACTTCGTCAACGTCGGGCCGCCCGGGACCGAGTCGCCGATGTTCCGGACCATCCTGGTCAACGGCAACACGATCTCCACCAGGCCCGAGTTCCTCCTGCTGGTCAACGGCCTGGACGACAACAAGGACGGGTTCGTCGATAACGGCTGGGACGGAGTCGACAACAACGGGGTCAACGGCTTCGACGAGCTGGCCGAATGGATCGAGTTCGAGACCTGGGGCGCGGCCTTCAGCGGCGGGGCGGTCAGCGTCCCCTACACGATCACCCGCCGGCCGGTGGTCGCGCCCGGGGCCCGCGAGACGACCCTGCCCGGGAGCGTCCTCGTGGACCTCACCTACGCGCCGGCCACCGTGAACGTGCCGACGATCCTCGAGCGGTCGCGGCTCCCGGTGAACCCCGTGACGGGCATCGTGGATATCCTGCTGGATCCCAACGGCCAGGTCGTGCCCAGCACGACCTACTCGAGCCCGTCGTCCTTCGGGATGGACTCGGCGTTCTACCACTTCTGGCTGGCGGAGCGCAGCGACCTCCACGCGATGGTCATCGACCCCTCGACGGGTAACACGGTCCCGCTGTTGAACGGCTATCCCTTCCGGCTGCCGATGCCCTACGGGGCGGCCGACGCCACGAACAATCTCCCGAACGCCTACGACACGCTCGTCGCCGCGAACCCGACGCTCCCGGTCCTCAAGGGCGAGATCCGCATCCTGACCCTCTTCACGCGGACCGGCCAGTTGATCACGACCGAAGCCCCCCCGTTCGACGTGCGGAACACGAGCCAGCCCTTCTTGCAGCCCCAGCAAGGGGTCAGGGGAGGACAGTGACCATGACCCTCGGCGCCCCCTCATCCTCGGTCCGGAGCCGGGCGGGAATCACGCTCACGGAGATCCTGATCGCGATCTTCATCATGGGGATCGGCCTGATCTCGCTGGCCACGCTCTTCCCGATCGGCCTGCTGCGGCTCCGCGAGGCGCAGCGCTCGACGCGCTCGGCCTACCTCGTCGAGTCGGCCGCGGCCGACGTCGCGGCCCGGGGGCTGTTCAACAAGAACTCGTTCATTTATGCCGATCTGCTCAACCTCCGGTACAACCTCACCGCGTGGTTTCCGAACGCGGCCAACATGCACAACGGCTACAATCCGCTGATCCAGGACTCGGGCTTCTACGGGCAGTTCGTCCCCTTCGACATCAACAACCCGGGCGTGAACCAGGGGATCACCGCGCCCGAGGGCCAGGGATTGCCCTTCGCCTACGACCCGCTCTGGCGATACCAGACGGGGCTTTATCCGGACCCGGTCAACAACACCACGCCGGAGGCCCGCTTCGCCTCGGGCATCCAGTCGATGCGCCAGGAGGGGGATAACTACCCCGCGAGCGCGCACGGTCTCCAGAGGCTGACGAACTTCAACGGTCGGCTCGTGAACATCAACAATCGGTTCGTGCCGGTCATGCCCACGGCCGACATTGTCCGGGGCCTCTTCGTCTCGCCGGAGGACATCGTCTGGCAGGAGGCCGAGAACCCGAACTACAACGTCGCGTTCACGACGACCCCCGTCGGCACCCCGAGCACCGTGGTGCCCGACCTGAGCATGACCTTCGACCAGGGCGGCAACCCGACCTATCAACCCAGCAACGACTGGCGGTACTCCTGGATGATCACCGCCCGGCAGAGCAACTCGGCCAGCGCGTCCACCTTCGACGGCAACATCGTGATCATGGAGAACCGGCCCTTCGCCGTCGACGCGACGGGCGTCGCGGGGGAGACGGTCGTCGAGGGGGTCTTCGGCTTCAGCGCGACGGTCGTGCCGGCCGGCGGGCCGGGCTACGGTGCCGGTGCCGACCGGAGCGTGCTGCTGCGCTGGGCGGACACCCAGGCGGACCCCGTCGTGAAGGTCGGTGACTGGATCGCCGACGTCACCTACGAGCGGAGCCAGCAACTCGTCTACAGCCGATTCTCGACCGCCGCTCCTCCCGTGCTGGTGGGCGTCCCCAACCCTCTGAACAACTTCGAGTGGGACAACCTGCCGGCCCAGCGCTGCTTCTGGTACCAGGTGCAGAAGGTGACTCCGGCCGTGGTCGATCCCCAGATCGCCGGCCACCGGTCGATGATCGTGTACGTGAATCGCAAGCTCGAGGCGCGGACGCTGCTGGATGGGAACGGGCGGCCGGTCGTCCAGAACGCAGCGCTGGTCTCGCCGCATGTGGTCAACGTGGTCCCCCAGACATTCTTCGTTCGCTGACCGTGAGCATGATCTTCCCGCCGCGGCCTGAGCGCCGGGGCGGAGGCAGGGCAAGGTGCCTCGCGGCACCGCTTGAGAATCGGGAAAGGCTGTGCGGTGAAACTCACTCTCCGGGACAAGTCGATGGCCCCTGGCGGCCGCCGCGGCGTGACCCTCGTCGAGATGCTCGTCACGCTGGCCATCCTGCTCCTGATGATGACGGCCGTCGTCCAGATCTTCCAGGCGGCCACCGGCTCGCTCAACTCGGCGCAGGTCTACCAGCAGCTCGACAACCAGCTCCGCCAGCTCGACGTCACCATCCGCTCCGATCTCAACGGCGTGACGGCGAAGATGACGCCCCCGAACAACCCGGCGAACGACACCGGCTACTTCGAGTACGGCGAGAACGAGTTCGCCGACAACCAGGGCGAGGACGGCGACGACTACATCCGGTTCACCGCCAAGGCCCCCGCCGGCCGGCCGTTCACCGGGCGGGCGTGGGTCTACTCGCTGTATACCCCCACCAACCAGCTCCCCCAGCCGATCACGATCACCAGCGAGTACGCCGAGGTCATCTACTTCCTCCGCAACGGCAATCTCTACCGCCGCGTCCTGCTGGTGGCCCCGGAACGCCAGTCGTCGCTGCCGCCGACCATGAACAACCAGAATCCGGACCTGAACAGCCCCGGGTTCTTCCCGATCGCGCTGGGTGGCAACCCGCTGAACTTCACCGGCAACCGGGTGAGCTGGCAGGGCGTCAACGACCTCTCGGCTCGACCCGTCTCGCGGGGACGACCTTCCCATCTCCAGTCGGGTGCAGGGGCGGCTCCGTTGCTCAACACCGCCGTTCGCCTCAATACCCTCGGCGACCTCTCGAATCGCGAGAACCGCTTCGCCTACCAGCGCTTCGCTGACGACTTCTTCGGAGACCTGGGGTATCCCGACGGGCTGCCCGACGACGCGAATCTCGACGCGGTCCCGGATTTCTATCCGACGATGTATCCGACGGTCCAGGACGCGCGAGACCCGGCCAATCAACCGATCCAACTGATCTACGAGCCGGTTGCGCTCAACCGCGCTCCGCTGATCAACCTCATGGCCTTCCCCTTCGTCTATCCCGGGGCCTATTCGCAGCCGCAGTTCCTGTCGAATGCCGCCTATGGCTGGATCCACTCCCCCAGCCCGCAGGTGAATATCGGCGACCCGTACGCCCCGGTCCCCGTGCCCTTCGAGGGCAACGCCAACGGCACGACGCTGGACTACCTGAACCACCTCAATCACAACCCGATCGACGCCGGGGACAACCTCAGCCTGCCGGCGAGTCAGGACGGCTTCTTGCAGACCTGGTGGGGCTTCCCGACCTGGCGCGAGACGATCTCGCCCTCCTGGACCGACCCCACGTACCCCGTCTCGGGCGTGAATTATCCCAAGTTCGGCCTCAACCTGCCGGCCCGCCAGCCGTTCGGGCTTCGCTATCAGAACGCGACCGTCGCGATCGACGTGGACGACGCCGAGCTGCTGCCGGCCATGACCGCGGCTTACCGCCTGAATCCCCAGCCCTACACCGACACATACGGCAGGAACAGCGGCTTCTTCTCGCCCAACGCGCCCCTCTGGAGCACCGCGAGCTGGGAGGACGACCTGATCATGACGGGCGTCCGGAGCTTCGACGTGAAGGCCTACGACGAGAGCCGTGCCGACTTCGTGGACCTCGGGTGGGGGGATGATTACCGCCAGTACGTCCCCTACTCCAACTTCAACGGGTCTCTGTTCCCGAATCCCGCCACCCCGGCGCTCGCCTCGACGCCGCCGGTGACGTTCTGGCCGCCCCTGAATCCCAACCTGGACCCTCGGGCCCGGGCGTTCGACACCCTCAGCCAGACCTTCGCCCACGAGGGGCGGATGCCGCCGCTGGTGACCGACATGCGGCTGGACGCCTCGAACCCGAACCCGACGTACAACCGCACCAACGGCAACTTCGTGCCGCAGTACCCGGATTTCGCCAGTTACTCGAGCAACATCGGCGACAACAATCCCGTGGTCTTCCGCCTCCGGCGGGTCTGGGATTCCTGGTCGACCGCGTACACCCAGGCCCCGGCAAGCGGCGTGTTCCCGAACGGGTTCCCGGCCGGGCCGCCGTTCACGCCGCCGGTCTATCCGTCGTATCCGCCGCCTTACCCGGCGCCGCTGCGGGGATTGCAGATCCAGATCCGTGTCGTGGACCCGAGCAATCAGCGGATCAAGACCCTGACCATCCGTCAGGATTTCACCGACAAGCTGTAGAGCGATCGGGTCCGGGGATGTCATGAAAACAGTCATGCATGATTCCAGAAAAGTGATCTCATCGGCAAGCGTGCACTGACACGCGGCCCGACCTGCCGCGTACCTGCCGGTGGCAGGGCGTGAGGTGCCGCCGTCAGCGACCAGGGAACCACGGGTAAGCAGCCGCCCGCTCGGCCGTCGCCGATCCGTCAGGGGAGATTCGACCATGCTCGTCCGGACACAGCCGAAGCGCGGGGGGGCCCGCCGGGGTGTGATCCTGATCCTCGTCCTGGGAATCCTGGGGCTGATGGCGCTGATCGGCGTCACCTTCGCCACGTTCTCCGGGCAGTCCCGGATCAGCGCGCGGAACTTCGCCCAGTCGGTGATCCAGCCCCAGCGGGATGAGCTGATGGACTACGCGCTGGCCCAGCTCATCGGCGACACATCGGACGTCCGCTCGGCGATCCGCGGCCACAGCCTGGCCCGCGACATGTACGGTCACGACGGCCGGAACAACGGCTATATCGCCACGAACTCCGATGGCGGCCCGCTCCGGATCAACCGCGTGGTCGCCGACTCCGGCAATCGCTACAACCTGGTCACGAACATCCGCCTCGATGATTCGGCCTTCTACGGATATAACTTCACCCGCTGGACCCTCCGGGTGAAGATGGTCGCCGGCTGGAATCCGGAAGTCACGACCGTCCTGGACCAGAGCCTCGAGATCCTCCGGGAGTCCGACGACGGCACCTATCGCGTCTTCCTGGTCAACATCAATCCGACCGAGCTCTCGACGACGCTGGTCAACCGGACCCCGGCGCCCAACTACCCCAACGGGTTCGTCACCGTCCAGCCCGCCCAGTACCTGGTCAGCCCCCAGGGGGCGACCTACCATTTCGTCCTCGATGGCCGCTGGCTCCACGCGTTCAACGGCCCGGGGATGACCACCAACGCCGTCTACGGGAACTTCCGGTACAACGGGATCTTCCCGGGCGCCGTCGGCATGGACGAGGACTACGACGCCGTGGACCTGGAGAACTGGTTCCTGGCGATGCAGAGCGCCGACGGCCAGGTAGTCATCCCCTCGTTCCACCGGCCGGCCGCCGTCCGCTACGATCCCAACGGCGTGGGCGGTGCGGCCATCAACGACTGGCTGGGCACCGCGCCGGACTCGACGGCCCGGATCCTCCGCCCCCGCAGGGCCGACGGCCACGACGCGACCACCTTCCCGGACCTCGTCCCCGACGCGACCGGCCGCATCACTTACGACGTGGACAACGACGGCGACGGCATCTCCGACTCGGTCTGGGTCGACCTGGGCTATCCCGCCCGGCGCAACGCCCAGGGCCGGCTCTTCAAGCCCCTCTTCGCGTTCATGGTCATCGGCCTCAACGGCCGGATCCCGCTGAACACCGCCGGCAACCTGGCTGCATCGATCCCCGGGACGGGCCCCGCTTCGGGCCCCTCGCACGCCACCCACCTGGGCAACTCGGTGAGCGAGGTGGACCCGACCTACGGGCTCCAGAACGCGGTCGGCCCGATCTACGGGCAGGCGGACAACACGGGCGTGGACGTCCGCCTGACCCAGTTGCGCAACCTGCTCGCCGGGACGAGGACCTACGACATCGCCTACAACCCGACCTTCCCCTACCAGCCGACTCCGCCGGTCGGCGCTTACTACGGCGATCAGAATTTCGTCCAGATGGGGGTGGATCCGAGTCGTCCCGACGTCAACGGCAACCCGACGCCGATCCCGTTTTTCTTGCCCAACGGCAAGTGGGATACCGGCGAGGACTACCAGTTTTGGTTGCGGGCGCGGATGGAGATCGCACCCATCCCCGGCCGCTGGGGCGAGGCCCAGCTGGTTCCGGGTGAAGGCATCTACGATCCGAACCGGTCCCCCGGCGAATCGCCCTACAATCTGATCGCGCCGAACTACACCAATCGGGTGCGCGCGGGCTACTCCGCGGATCGGAGGACCTTCGGCCTTGGCGTCCCCCGCGACGCGGCCGACGACAACTTCAATTCGTTCGACCCGTTCCCGTTCCTCTCCAGCAGCAACCGGATCGGCGAGGTGGGCGACTCCGACTTCTTCGATCCCGCCGGCGGGATGCTGCTCCCCGTAGAGCGGATGCGGCGATACGTCACCCCCGCGGACATCAACGGATCCGGGCGGATCGTCCAGTGGGACGGAGTGAACCCCGGGGCCGGCCCCGACCTCGGCGCGGATCAGTGGGGACGCGTGGCGTACTCGAGCTACTTCCGGCCGCCCGGCCTGCCCGGCGTGGTCACCCCGACCCCGCCCCTCGGGGGCCCGCTTACGACCCCGGTTACCTTCCCATGGGCGGCCGATCAGGCGTATCCCACCACGATCGTGAGCACGGGCACGGTCGGCGGGGTCGTCGGGACCCTGCTGGCCAACAGCAATCCGCTACACGGCCATGAGGCGCACCGGTTCCCCAACCTGGTGTACTCGGGGAATTTCTCCCCCCAGAACGCCGGCGGCGCCCCGGTCAACCTCAACGCGAACCCGAACTTCCCCTATCTGCCCGGCAAACTCCCGACCTACGACGCCGCGGCCAACGGCAGGTCCGACGGCCTGAACGAAGCCGACGAGCAGAACCTGTATCAGCGGAATCCCCAGCTCGACGCCCCGTACAGCTTCAGCGACCTGGAGTGGCTCTACCGCAGGCAGGACCTTGACGGGAGTTCCCTCACCAGCCGCCTCGCCAAGCTCGCCCCGATCAGCTTCGATAACCCGGTGGACAGCCTGAGGAGGCGCCGGCTGTACACGACCGAGAGCTGGGAGCCCATCAACTACGCCTGGACGAACGACAACCCGGCCGGCGCCTTCCCGAACAACAGCCGGTTCCCGCTCAACGTCGATGCCGGGTTCCAGACCTGGACGCCGTCGTTGCTACCGCCTCCGATGTCGGGGATCCCCTCGCAAAGCGTGACCCACCGCGACAAGAAGATCAACCTGAACTTCCCGCTGCCGGTCTCCAACGACCCCGACGAGGCGATCCGCAAGAAGTGGATCACCGAGACGTATGACACGCTCAAGTCCATCCTCCCGCCCCGCGCCGTCGATTCGGCCGAGGAACTGGCGCAGCTCAGCCAGTACGTGATCAACATCGTCGACTTCCGCGACACCGACGCGACGATGACCCACTGGCGGAACCCGGACGTCGTCCTCCGACTGAGCACGGGCACGGCCGCCCCGTTCCCGGTGCTGGCGTCCAGCTTCAACTCCTCGACCGACGTGCGGCTGGATCAGTACGGCATGGAATACAACCCGGTGGCCATCAACGAGGTGCTGGCCTACTCGTTCTCGCGCAAGAGCGGCAATGCCCTGAAGGCCACCCCCCGGTTCTTCGTCGAGCTGATCAACACGCTCACGTCCCCGGAGCTGGGGACGACGGCAAATCCCGGTGTCGGGGTGCCCCTGAACAACGCCAGCGTCCTCGACCTTTCCGGTTTCCAGTCGAACACATCGAACCCGAACCAGAATCCCTGGCTCGGCGGTTGCTGGGACCTCGTCTTCACGGCCGACGATCCGAAGAGCCGTCCCGACCCGATCACGGGGATGTTGCAGCCGGCCGGCAGCTACTACGGCCTGATCCCCCTCGTGCAGACCGTGTTCGAAGCGGCCCCTTCGCCCGCGCCCATTCCCGCCCCACCCTCGGGGGATCCGGTCCTCTTCCCCTTGCCGCAGGCGCCGAACACCACCGCGGCCGTCCCTTACTCCAATTTCTACACCGGGGATCCCAGCAAGACACCGATCCTGAATCCCCCGCTGGCGACCACGGCCGGCACGCCCAATCTGTACTTCATGACCATCGGCAACCCGCTGCCGGCCTCCGACGGCGGGGCGGCCACCGAGGAGAAGCCCTTCACCCCGAGCTACCTGCTGAGAGGAGCCTGGGATCCCGTCGACCGGACGGTCAACCCCCCGTCGCAGACCGCCCTGCCCATCCCGGGAGTCCTCCCGCCCACGACGCTCGGCGGTCCTGCGGTGCTCACCTACCCGTCCAAACTGCCGTCGACCGTGCCCAATCCCCCGAACGGAGGCGAGGGGAAGGCCGAGTTCTACTGGGTCTGCCTCCGACGCCCCGCGAACCCGTTCGCCCCGGTCTCGCCGACCAACCCGATGATCGTGGTCGACGCCATGCGCTTCCCGTATCTCGAGGGCAAGGGGAGCGCGACCATCGGGACGGCTTCCGGCGGTAAGGACAATGTCACCCAGGGGAGCAACCAGCTCTACTCCTACCAGCGCCTCCAGCCGTATCGCGGTGGGCACGCGGTGCCGATGCCGGGCGTCCCCGGTGCGCTCGACCCCCGCTACGGCTACAGCGACCAGGTGGCCGTGCCGGTGAGGGCAAGCGGCAACTTCGGGAGGTTCGGGAACAACGCCGAGCCGAATCCGCAGATCACCCAGCAGATCTTCCACACGCTCGGCCTGCCGAACGACGGGACCCTGCAGGAGAGCACCTCTCCGTACTCCCTCATCGAGCCCTGGGACTACTTCCCGTTCAACGACCGCGACTTCACGAGCGTGGCCGAACTGCTCCTGGTCCCGGGTTGCCCGCCCGGGCTGTTCACGAAGCAGTTCGCCGAGCTGGCCCCATCCAAGCAGAACGTGGCCAACAACCTCGGCAAGGTGCAACCGCTCACCACGCCCTCGGTGGCCACCCTCGCCGCGCCCGCGAACGCCTCCCAGCCCTTCAGCGTGGCCTCCGCGACCCCGCACGCGTTCCCCTACCTGGTGGACAGGTTCTTCTACACGGCGGCTTCCCCGGCCACGGTCCCGACGAATCCGGCCTTCGGAGACCAGAGCGGGGACGGCTGGTACCGGATGTTCGAGTTCTTCGAGGTGCCCAGTCAGTCCAACGGAGCGATCGGGCCCAGGGCCCAGGGGATGAACTTCGACTGGGCCCGCCAGGACTCGAAGCCCGGACTCCTCAACCTGAACCTGATCATCGACGAGGAGGCCTTCTTCAGTGTCTTCGGCCAGCAGGATTCGAACTTCAAACAGCAACTCCTGAACTTTTCCCAGCTTCCCCCGGTCGTCACAACCATCGGCGGCTCAATGGCCGAGAACCCCCCCACCTTCAACCTGCCGCTGCCGGCCGGGGCGTCGCCTCCTCCGATGGTCGTGACGGCGACGACCGCCAACGGGTCGCCCGCGGCCGCCTATCCCATGACCAACGTCGGGACCCTGGCCGAAGATCCCGCCGCCGGCAACACGTTCAGCAACCGGCTGAAGTGGGCCTTCGCCCAGTTCCTCTCGCTGAGACACGGCGGCTCGGGCTACGTCTTCGGCTACGGCAGCGGGCAGACCGGGCAGAACTCGACGGTCGTCACCGGCAATCCCAATGCCGGGGATCCGCTGACCAGCCCGATCCCGGCCGACCGCCCGTTCCGCTCGCTGTCGTTCCCGGACATCAACTACACGATCATGAGGCCGGCGGCGCTGCCCCCGTCGACCAGGAGCGACCCGGTGGCCACTCCGCTGGCGACGCTGGCATGGCCGCCGGGGTACAACGCCACCTCGAACGCCTACATCGGCGATCCCGGCCTCCGGAACCCCGCGCTCTACCAGGGCTTCACGACCGGCTTTTCCGCGACTCCCGTCGGGAGCGTTCCTCAAAGCACACCCGCCGCGACCGGGGCGGGGACCACGCCGTTCCTGCTGCCGCCGGCGATCCCCCCTCGCCGACTCTTCCAGGTCCCGGACGCGAACCCGGACAGCAACGCGGGTGACAGGGGTGATTTCTATCTGAATAACCTGGCACCCGTCGCGGCCACCGCCTACACCGGGGCCCTGCCGCTCTTCGCCGGCTACACGCCGACCTTCCCGGTCGTGAACCTCTCCTGGGCGGCCGGGGCGACGCGACCCCCCGGGATCCGGGATCCCTACCTCGGTGCCAACTCCGGCGGATCTCCGCCCCGGATCGACTCCAAGCAGCATCCCTACTTCCGCACCGAGATGCTCCAGAAGGCGATGAACCTGACGACGGTGCGGACGCACCAGTACGCGGTCTGGGTCACCATCGGGTTCTTCGAGGTGAAGCGGCAGGGGGACCTCGCGATGCTGGGCAGCGACGACGCCAGCCTCAGGTCGCTCGCTTTCGACATCCTCGGGCCCGAGCTCGGGGCGGCCTCCGGGCAGACGACGCGGTACCGCGGCTTCTTCATCGTCGACCGGCTCCAGCTCACGGGCTTCGACCCCAACACGCCCGGGAGCTTCCGCCCGGCCGTGCTGTATCGGCAGAGCATCGAATAATGAAGTCACGATGGCGTGGATCGGATCCCGAGGAGCGCAACGATGACGTGATGAATCGGGCCGCGCGGCGGCCGCCCGGCAGCACCCCCCGGAAATCCGGAACGTATTGTCGATTTCGACGCTTGAGGGATACTATTGTTCTTGAACCCGTCGCTCTACCCAGGAAAGGACCGCTCATGAAGTCCCGTCCCCGTCGCCAGGGTTTCACCCTGATCGAACTGCTGGTGGTCATCAGCATCATCGGAGTCCTCGTCGGGCTCCTGCTGCCGGCCATCAACTCGGCCCGCGAGGCCGGCCGCCGCGCCCAGTGCCAGAACAACCTCAAGAACGTCGGCCTGGCCCTGGCCCAGTTCTCCACCGCCAAGAACGCCTTCCCGAACTCGGGCATCTTCTTCGAGGACCTCGTCAACAGCAATCCGCTCCAGGACCCGACGAAGTCCTCGCTCTTCAAGGCCATCAAGCTCCAGGACGCGCCCTCCGGCATCACCGCCCAGTCCTCGGTCTACACCTGGGCACGGAGCTGGGTGGTCTCCATCCTGCCCTACCTCGACCAGGCCGACCTCTCGAACGCCTGGAACCTCGAGGGTAGCTACCTGGAGAGCCCCCCGGCCGGTTCCGCCGCGAACGAGGCGAGCAACTACACCATCGGCAGCACGGCGCTGGCGATCCTCCGCTGCCCGGACGACCTAAACGCCCAGGACGGCAAGGGGAATCTGAGCTACGTCTGCAACGGCGGCTTCACCCGCGTCCCGTTCTTCCCCATCGCCTGGAACGGCGGCGTGGCCAGCGGCCAGAACGCGAACTTCGGCCTCCAGTGGACGGCCTCCAATGAGGCCCCGGCCACGGCCCAGAGCATCGGCACCAAGCTGGGCGTGATGTTCCCCGGCGCCATCGCGTCGGGCACGCAGACGACGGGCACGGCCCTCGGCAGCACCAAGTTCCCCTGGAACGTGACCACGACCCTCAGCAGTATCCAGGACGGTCTCTCCAGCACGATCCTGATCGGCGAGAGCACCACGGCCGGCTACGCGGCCCCCGGGCAGGGCATCTTCGCCGATATCGAGTCGAACTGGGCCTGCCCGCACCCGTCCTTCACCTCGTTCTTCGCGTCGGATAACGTCTGCGACCCGTCCGGCGCGGGGACCTCCGGCTCCTGCTTCAGCGCCAACCTCGGCCCGGTCAACGCCCCGGGCGGCCAGACCGACGGCGGCGGCTGGGACTTCGCCAACAAGCTGGGGACCTACGAGAACATCGGCTATGGCCTCAGCGGCGGCCTCCTCAAGGGCGGGTTCCCGTTCGTCAATAGCGGCCACCCCGGCGGCTTCAACGTCGCCATGTGCGACGGCTCGGTCCACTTCATCCGCAACAACATCAGCGGGACCGTCTTCGCGAAGCTCGTGAGCTCCGCCGGCAGCAAGCTGCCTCCGGCGGCGGGCAGCAGCTTCACCGGCCTGAAGCAGCTCCCCGTCAACCAGGACGAGTTCGCCCAGTAAGACGATTCGACCGACGACCGGGTTTCATGAGCTCCGCCCGGAGCATGCCTCTGAGCATGCCTCCGGGCGGTTTTCTTTTCGCGGGATGACTTCGTGGCTTGGTCCCCTGCCTGCCGCCCCATGGCTCCTCTCTCCTTCGCCTCACTTCTTTATTATAGCCATTATTCCCCTCTCGGTCCTTGCGGATCTCGCCATCCTGTGCTCGAATAGGGTTTGCCGCGCTGGCAACGACGTCCTAGGTTGCCAGCGGAGCGACATCGGGCCGGCCCACGCCGGACCGGCAGGCTCCTGAAGGATCCGAGTCTCAGGAGGTCGCCCATGAGCCGCGGAGGCTCCCGTGCGCGGATGCGCACCCGGACGGCGAGCGGGTTCACGCTCATCGAGCTGCTCACCGTCATCACGATCATCGCCATCACGTTGGCCCTGCTCGGGCCCGTCCTGATGCACGGCTCGATCGCCCAGCGCGAGGCCGCCCGGCTGCTCCAGGGGACGATCGCCGGGGCCCGGGACGCCGCCATCGGCAGCGGCCGGCCGCGGGGCATCCGGCTGGTTCCCGACCCGTCGTTCCCGCTCCGAAGGCTGTCGAACAATCAGATCGATCCCTCCGCCATCCTCTGCGCCAGCCGGATCGTGAGTATCGAGTCCGCTCCCGCGTATGCCGAAGGGCGTGTCAACATCGGCTTCACCGCTCCGGGACTCCCGGGCTTCCCGCCCTCCTATTTCGGGTCGTCGTCGGAGGTCTATCCCTGGCCGAGCAAGGTCCTCATGGTCGAGGAGTGTGCCGGCGACATGGACACCGGGCTGGTGAACCCGCCGACCTGCTGGTTCTGGAACGTCCGGATCGGCGATCGCATCCGGATCGGCAATTCGGGCATCTGGTACACCGTGGTCGGCCCCATGACCGTGCCCAACTCCGAGTTCCTGGTCAATTGCGGGCGGCCGGGTGTCGACTTCCGCGGGACGAAGAGTCCGCTGCTGCGCTTCTGCTACAATCGCGTGGTCGAGGTCGAGTTCCTGTTCCTGGTCAACGGCCGCGATGACGACCAGAACGGCTACATCGACGAGGGCTTCGACGGCATCGACAACAACCAGGACGGCCTGGTGGACGAGGTGGCCGAATGGGAGCCCGAGGTCTGGGTCGGCGGCCCGGCGAACGTCGTGATCATGAACGCCCCGTATACGATCTCGCGCCGGCCTGTCCGGTCATCGGGAACGCGCGATGTGACGCTCCCCTCGGGCGTGGTGATCGATCTGACGACCTGGGGCAGCTCGCGGGAACGTTCCCGCCTGCCGGTCAACCCGCTCTCCGGCGAGGTGGACATCCTGCTCGGCCCGGACGGCCGTGTGGTGCCCTCCAGTATTTACTCCACCCCGGCGAACGTGGGGCTATCGTGCCCGTTCCTGCACTTCTGGCTCGCCGACAGGGCGGACCTCTTCGAGCCCCGTTCCGATACCTACCCCCAATTGCCCCTGCCGCCCGGGCCGAGTCCGGACCCGGCCGGCCGTGAGCTGAAGGGGGATGCGACCATTCTGTCCCTGAACACGCGCAGCGGACTGACCACCACGACGACACCCAGCCGCTTCGATACCGGAGAGGTCGGTAGCCCGGCCTATGACGCCTCGCTCCCGTTCCGAGACGCCGAGCAGGGGATCCGGTGAGGACGTCTCGCCATGATCCGGAGTCGAGGCGCCTTGTCCCCTTCTGGAGGATCGATCAGACTGGGCGGAGCGGAGCGGGGCACGCCTGATGATCCCCGCCGGGGAGTGGTCTCATTGTCCGATCGATTCCAGGAGAGCCCGGAGTTCCACAAGCTGCTCGCGGGAGAGCCGCGGCCAAACCTGCTCGCCATCGCCCTTGAAATCGCCCGGGATGCCTACCCGGAGCTGGATACCGCGCGTTACGTCGGCGAGGTCGACCGACTGGCCGATCGGATCCGGGGCCGCTGCGGGCCGAAGGCGAAGTCGCGGGCCGTGCTCGGGCAGGTGAACTGGGCCCTCTTCGTGGAGGAGGGTTACGAGGGCAACCGCGAGAACTACTTCGACCCCCGGAACAGTTACCTCAACGAGGTCATCGACCGCAAGAAGGGCATCCCGATCAGCCTTTCGGTGCTCTACCTCAGCCTGGCCGCGCGGTTGGGGGTGACCCTGGAATGCGTGAACACTCCCGCGCATTTCATGCTGCGTCTGGACGAGCCGGGCAGGGCGGTGTTCATCGACCCGTTCCACTCCGGCGAGTTCCTCGACGAGGGCGGCTGTCAGCGGCGGCTGTCCGCACTGACCCGATCTCACGTGGCGCTCTCGGAGACGCAACTCGCCCCGTGCTCCACCCGGGTGACCGTGGCCCGGATGCTCCGAAACCTGAAGGCCATCTATGTGGGCATGAGCGACTTCGCCTCGGCCCTGCCGGTCCAGCGCAGGCTCGCGGCACTCGAGAGCGACGAACCCGAGGAGCGGCGCGACCTGGGGATGGTCTGCCTCCAGGCCGACCAGGTCGGCGAGGCGATCGACCCGCTCGAGGAGTATCTCCGGGTCCGCCCGAAGGCCGACGACGCCGAGACGATCGCCAACCTCCTGGCGGCCGCCCGCCGACAGATCGCCCGGTGGAATTGAGGAGGTAATACAGAAGAGAATGAGCCACAGATGAATACAGATAAACACAAATAGAAAGAAGGAGAGGAATCTGGGGGGAGCATTTCCTAATGCCACACCTTCCCTCAGCTACAGGTTCCTCGGCTGTTGGAATCTGATTCAATTCTTATCTGTGTTCATCTGTGGCCAATTTGCCTTTATGGCCAACCTGCCTTCACGCCGCGAGGACCTCGGAGAGCAGCGTCCGGGTGGCCTCGTGGCTGGGATCGTCGAAGATCTGGCCGGGAGGGCCGGACTCGACGATCCGCCCCTCGCCGAAGACGTGCACGGTGTGCGACACCTTCCGGGCGAACTGCATGGCGTGGGTGACGACGACCATGGTCAGGCCGTCGCCGGCCAGGTCGGTCATGACGGCGAGCACCTCGGCGGTCATCCGCGGGTCGAGCGCGCTGGTCGGCTCGTCGAAGAGCATGGCCTGCGGCTCCATCGCCAGGGCGCGGGCGATCGCGACGCGCTGCTGCTGCCCGCCGGAGAGCTGGCGGGGCAGGGCATCCAGCCGGTCGGCCATCCCGACTCGGGCGAGCAGCCTGCGGGCCTTCTCCCTCGCCTCCTCGGCCGGCTGGCCGAGCACATAGACCGGGCCCTCGATCACGTTCTCCAGGACCGTGCGGTGTGGGAAGAGGTTAAACGTCTGGAAGACCATGCCGACCCGCAGGCAGACCAGCCGGTGGATCCGGCTGCGGACGTCCGGCGGGGCGTCAGCCTCCACCCGGAGGGTGTCGATGCAGACGCAGCCCGCCTGGAAGGGCTCCAGCCCGTTCAGGCAGCGCAGGAACGTGCTCTTGCCGCTGCCGGAGGGGCCGATGATCGTGGCGACCTCGCCCCGCGCAACCTCCAGGCTCACCCCACGGAGGACCCGGAAGTCGCCGTGGCACTTCACCAGGCCCTGAACCTCGATCATCGGTCGACCGGAGTCGGCCGCCCGGCCGCCCCCGGACAGAGGACCCATGGGAACGCTCATGCCACCGCACCCCCTTTGACCCCGCCGCCGGCCAGCCGCCGCTCGGACCACCGCGAGAACCAGGAAAGAGGCACACTCATCAACATGTAAAGCGTGGCCGCGGCGAGCGCGAACTCGACGGCCCCGCCGGTGCTGTTGGCCAGGATCGAGTACTGCTTGGTCAGTTCCACGAGCGTGATGACCGAGCAGACGGAGGTGTCCTTGAACAGGGCGATGAAGTCGTTGGTGACCGGCGGGATCACGATCCGTACCGCCTGGGGGATGATCACCCGGCGCAGTGCCAGCCAGCGGGACATCCCCAGGGCCAGCGCGGCTTCCATCTGACCCGGGGGGATCGCCTGCAGCCCGGCCCGGTAGATCTCGGCCTCATACGCCGAGTAGTTGATCGCCAGGCCGCCAATCCCCGCGACCCAGGGCGGGAGCTTCAGGACGTAGAAGAGGACGAAGAGCTGGAGCATCAGCGGCGTGCCGCGGATCAGTTCGACGTAGCCGGTCAGCGCCGTCCGCAGCGGGCCCGGGCCGTAGATCCTCCCGACCGCGATCAAGAGTCCGAGGGACACCGCCAGCGGGAACGAGCCCACCGACAGGGCGATGGTCACCAGGGCGGCGTCGGCCAGGCGTGGGGCGTACTGCTGGATCAGGGGCCAGCCGTGCCGGCCCGCCCGGCTCGAGACCGCCTGGATCGGCCCGTCGAAGGCCCCAAGCTCCTCCTGGAGGTCCGTCCAGATGCCATACTTCTCGTAGATCCGCCGCAAGTCCCCCCCGGCGATCAGCCTCCCGAGGCCGCGATCCAGGGCGTCGCGGAGCGTCGCCTCCCCGGCGCGGGTGTAGATGACGTAATAGCCGCGCGAGACCGGCGGGCCGGCCAGCTCGAGTCCCGGGAAGCGATCGCGATAGTACCGCGCCGCCGGGAGGTCCTGGAGCGTCGCGTCGTACTGGCCGTTCTGGACGGCCGTCATCGCGTCGGTCGCCCCGTCGAAGCGGACCACCCGGACGTGCGGGCCGCCGTCCTCGGCGGCGTAGGTGTCCGCCGAGGAGCCGACCAGCACGCCGACGGTCCAGGGGCGGCCGTCGGCCCTCGGCCGCTTCAGGTCGGCCCAGGAGCGAATGGCCGAGCCCCGCGGAGCCATTAGCTGGAGCTGATAGATGTAGTACGGCCGGGTCGCGGCGTACTGCGCCGCACGTGTCTCGGTCCATTCGTAGCCGTTGACCACCGCGTCGAGCCGCCCGGAGTCCATCACCTGGAGCAGCTTGTCCCATTGCCCCTGCGAGAACTCGGTCCGGACCCCGAGTTCTTTGCCCAGGAGCTCCATCAACTCGACCTCGAAACCCGTCACCTCGCGCGGGGCGCTCGGGTTGGGATAGGCATACGGGCCGCCCCCTTCCATGTCGCTGCCGTAGCGGAGCGTCCCGGAGGCTTGCACCTGGCCGAGCCCCTCGCCGAATGCCCATGAAGGGGTAAGGGCCAGGACCGAGGCGATGATCAGGAGGATTCGAGCGTGCGAGGAGGAGGTGGCGGGTCGGCGTCCGGAAGGGCGGGCGCGGGAGGACACGGACGGGGAGGGGCCGGAGGATCGACCGGGGTCGGGGTCCAGATCAGAGGTGTCGCATGAGCCTGCATCGGATTCCGATGCACCGGAATTTCCTTCCATCAAGAGACCTCTTCCACCCTGGGGGCCTCAAGGGAACAGGTCGAGTCCGATACGAGGTCCGGGCGATCGGTTCGAAGCATGGCATCTCGTACCGGGCGACGCGACTCCGGCCGAGAGGATCTCCATCACCGCGCGCACGCCCGGCGCCGACTTCAATCATTCGTCAGAACGCGTCCCGCTTCAAGAGGGTTTCTCGGGGGAGCGGCGATTTCGCGGATCCTCGGACCAGAACCTCAGGCGGGAGCCGAGGTCGATGGGCGGGCGCGGCGTGGTCCCGGCTTCCGGGCCGCCGGGGAGCTGCTGGGAGCGGTACTTGCGGACGCGGCGGACGCGGCGGCGGACATGGCGGGGGACGCGGGCCTCGCGGAGTCGAGTCAGCCGGCCGACATGGAAGCGGTGGCCGCGCCACTGGACCCGCGAATTGACCATCGCGTCGAACCACACCGGCAGCAGCAGGATGTCCTTGATCGGCGAGAAAAGCAGATGGCGGAGCCGGGGGAAGCGGCCGCTCAGCCAGCGGGTCTGGATCGCGTCTCGCGCGACGCCCAGGCCGACCAGCCCGGCCAGTCCGCCCCAGGCGATGCCCGACTCGCCGGAGAACGCCCACACCAGGCCCACGACCGCCAGGTTCGCCATCGGCTCGGCCAGGAAGGTCGGCAGCGCCATCTGGCGGCGGATCTTGTACCAGCGAGAGTGGCGATTGAGGAACCAGTTGAAGCCGCGGCGATGGTTCACGTTGTCGATGACGTGGTGGCTGAGCCGGATCGAATATCCCGCCTTGCGCACGAGCACGCCGATGACCTGGTCCTCGGCGAGCAGGTTCCGGACGCGAGCGAAGCCGCCGATGGCTTCCAGCACCTTGACGGGCATGAGCATCGATTTGCCGACCACGCAGGTGATCCGCATCACGGATGCCAGCGCCATGCCCCCGGCGATGTAACCGTTGAGCTGCAAGTTCTCCATGACGGCCCCGGAATGGGACTCGCCCACGCCCGCGAACAGGTTCGTCACCAGCCCGACCCCGGGCTCGGAGAGATAGGCCGCGGTCTCTCGGAGATACTCAGGTCGGACCCGCACGTTGGAGTCGCTGATGAGGATCACGTCGTGCTTGCGGAATCGGTCCATGCTCGCCAGGTTCTCGACCTTCGGATTGAGCCCGAAGACCGGCGCGCCGATCACGAGCTGGGCATCGCTGGCGGGGAATTCGCGGATCAGTTTCTCCACCACGGCCACCGCCGGATCGTCCTGGCTGGCGACGCCGAAGAGGAGCTGATAGGTCGGGTAATCCAGGTGGAAGAAGCTCCGGAGGTTCTCCTCCAGCTGCTCGTCGAGCCCCTTGAGCGGCTTGAGGATCGTCACCGGCGGTGTGTAATCGGGCAGGTGTCGTCCGCGTCCCCGACGGGTGAGCCATGCCAGCGCGACCATCCCCGCGATCGAGGAGAGGACGGCGAGCACCGCCACAAGGCCGAGCAGGAGGTTCACATTGATCGGGGTCGGCATGTCGATTCTTCCTCAGCCTTCCTGAATGAGTTTCGCCGAAATCCTGGCATCATCGAACGGACTGGATCGCCCTCGCCGGGCCGCCACTCCCACCAAAGCACTTCCCCGCCGGGATGGGCAGCCGAGGGGGCGAGACGCTCACGACCCGAGGACTGGATCGTCCGACCCATCCTTCAATCCCGCTGCGGCTTCATCCGCAATTCCATCGGGCCCTGGCAGCAGGGGCAGATCTGCGGATAGCGGACGCTGATCGTACAGATGTTGCAGTAATACTCGGGCGTGCGGAACTCGCCGTCCTGCTCGACTTTGAACGTGATGACCTGGACGTAGGGCACGCCTGCGACGCGCTTCACGCGGAGCTCCGTCGGTCGGCCGCGGAGTCGCTCGTCGAGAAAGAGGGCCCGGCTCGCCTCGTCGGACCAGAGGGGCGTCAGAGAGCCGTCATCTCCCACCACGGCCACCTGCTTGGCGATCGGTTCAGCATCCACCCTGACCCCCAGCTTCGCCGCCTCGAGGGCCGCCGGAAGCGTCAGGACTTTCCCCTTCAGGATCACGTCCTGGGCCTTGCCCGGGGCCTCGGCCGCCGCAATCGCATGGGCCGGCGCCAGGGCCAGCAGGACGGTCGTGAGGAGGCTCGCCGGCTGTTTCCAGGGCATTGAAAGCCAAGAGGTTGAGGTGATTCCCTTATGACTCGCCTTCGCCGAATTATACCCCTGAGGGCGTCCCCTTCCAATAACAATTCCCTCCGGCGCAGTCGTGCAGCGACGTCTCCGGGGACCGGCTCCCGATCGTCTCTCAGGAAGTCGAACGCGAGCGGGGCCGCGGCGGCGACGCCCGGATTCCGCGTTCTGCTTGGCCGCTTGACAAGCAGCCGACCGAATGCGACGTTGAACCTGCCTTGGAGAATTATTGAATTTTCGGCAAGCCGGCCCTTGAGCCCGACATCCTCAGAACGAGCCGCACGAAGGCACACCGTTGCGGGGCTGTCCGCCGTTATGATGGACTGATTCAGCCGGCGGCGCGGATCCGTTTCGTGGAGGAACCCCGATGATCGGTCACCAGAAGGCAGCGGTTCTCCTCGGAATCTCGTTGATTGCATGGATGTCCTCCGTCGCCCTGGCCGTCGCCCCGAAAATCGGTAACATCAGCCCGGCCGGAGTCCGCCGCGGTGAGGCATCAGCAGTCACGATCCAGGGTGAAGGCCTGTCGGGGAACGCCCGCCTCATTACGCCATTTTCGGCCCAGGTCGAGGCCGTCGATGCGAAGAAAAGCAGCGCGACGGCGTGGACCTTCAACCTGAAGATCCCCGAAGACGTCGCGGTGGGAGTGTATCCGGTCCGCATCCAGACCGATGACGGCGTTTCCAATCCGTTCCTGCTCGCGGTGGGGCAGTATCCCCAGATCCTCGAGAAGGAAGACAACAGCACGTTCGAGGCCGCCCAGCCGCTTGCCGCGACGCCCGTGATCGTTGAGGGACAGGCCGCCGGGAACGACGTGGATTACTTCCGGTTCGCGGGCAAGAAGGGCGAGTACATCGTCATCGACGCTGCGTGTAACCGGATCGGCTCCGGGGTGGATCCGTCGATCCGCCTCACCTCGGCCTCCGCGACGCGTCGCTTCGTGGCCTCCGCCGACGACACCCTCGGCCTCCTGACCGACGCCAGGATCATCGCTCAGCTTCCCGAGGACGGCGAATACGTGATCGAGCTGTCCGACTCTCGCTACCAGGGGGGAGGTCGTCCGGTCTACCGGCTGCTCGTCGGTCCGGTGCCCCTGGCGGAGGAAGTCTATCCCCTGGGAGGCAGGCTCGGAGAAACGGTCGGGCTGGAACTGCGCGGCGGGACGCTCGGCAGGCCCCGGATCGCGGCGGCGACGCTGACCCCCGCGCAGGGGACGTCCCTCCACTGGCCCCGGATCCCCTGCGAGATGGCGGGGCTCTCCTCCGGCGGGATGGCCGGGCGGGACGTCGAATCGGTGGCTCCCCGGCTGATCGACACCGTGCCGGAACTGCGCGAGCCGGCGGACCCGGCGGCGCCGGCCATTCGAGCGGCCGGCCCGGTCATCTTCAATGGCAGGATTGACCCGCCCGGCGACGAGGACCGGTTTGTCGTGGCGGCTACACCCGGCCAGCGTTTGCACGTGGCGGTCGAAGCCTCCCGGGTTGGCTCCGCGCTGGATGGCGTCCTCCAGGTGCTCGACGCCAAGGGGGCCGCGATCGCCACTGCCGACGACACGAACGTCCAGGTGCCGGGCCAGCCGGCGGGGCAGGGGACCCTCGTCTATCCCGATCCCGCGCTCGACGTGACCGTCCCCGGCGGATCTTCCGAGATCACGTTCGTGCTCCGCGACCTGGAGGGCCGTGGCGGCATCGGCTTCCCTTACCGCATGGTGGTCACACCGATCGTACCCGGCTTCGAGCTGACCGCGAGCGACGCCCAGGTGAGCATCCCGAAGGGGGGGAGCGTGGGGATCGGCGTGGCCGTGACCCGCAAGGATTACGCGGGCCCGATCTCACTGACGGTCGTGGATCCCCCCGCCGGGCTGACGGTGCGTCCCGGGACGATCGCGCCGGGCCAGGCGGTCGGCGCCCTCTCGATCGCGGCCAGCCCGACGGCTACCTTCGCTGCGGTGCCGCTCCGGCTGGTCGGCCGGGCGCAAGGGCCCAACGGCCCGATCGAAGTTGACGCCACGCGATCGGTGGTCTTCGCCCAGCAGGGCACCCTGCCGACCAACTCCCTGACTCAAACCGTCATGTTCGCCGCACCCGCCTTGCCGACGCCCGTGGCCCTGGACGCCCCGGCCGAGCCCATCGAGGTGGTGCACGGCTTCGGGGCCGCGATCCCGGTGAAGCTGACCCGATCCAAGGGCGCGGACGCGGCCCTGGCCGTCACGCCGTTGCCGCTGCCGCCCGGATTTGCGGTCCCCGCCGCGAATCTCGCCGAGAAGTCGTCGGCGGGATCCGTGCCGGTGAACACCACGGTCGAGGCGGCCCTGGGCCAGACAACCATCGCACTGGTGGCGAAGGGGAAGCTCCCGGACGGGGAGCGGACGATCTCGATCCCGGCGGTCACCCTGAACGTCGTCCGCCCGGCCGAGGCATCGCTGGCCGCCGCAGCCATCGAGGTGAAGGCCGGGGCGACCGCCGAGGCGAAGGGCAAGCTCGTCCGCCGAGGGCCCTTCAAGGATCCCGTGACGGTCAAGCTCAACGGGTTGCCCGGCGGGCTGAAGGCCGACCCCGTGGTCATCGCCCCGGGCGACTCGGAGTTCGCCATCAAGATCCAGTCCGATCCCAAGGCCCCGGCGGCGACGGCCACGGCCCAGTTGGCCATTTCCTACCAGGTGAACAAGAAGGACTATCCCACGCCCCCGCTGCCGCTGACCGTCAAGGTCCTTCCTGCCCGTTGAGAGCGAGGTTCCCGATGCGCCATCGCCCGAAGCTCAATCTGTCGAGCCGCCTGGACTCCCGGTGGTTCTCACGCCTCCTCGTGTTCTTCCTGAGCCTGGGTGCCGTGGAGCGGGAGGGCTCGCTCGCTTCGGTGCGGGCACAGGACGCCTCGGGGCCGAAGCCCGGGGTGGCGGCCAAGACGGCCGAGGTCAAATCGGTCGGGTTCATGCGCGATGTCGCCCCGATTCTGGTGCGGAACTGCATCGCCTGCCACAACCCGAAGAAGGGCGAGAGCAAGTACGTGATGACGACCTTCGCCCAGCTCGCCAAGGGGGGGAAGCAGGGCGAAGGGACGACCATCGTCCCGGGCAAGCCGGACGACTCGTATTTCCTCGAGCTGCTCGAGCCCGACGCCCAGCCGCGGATGCCGTACAAGCTCGACCCGCTGCCGCCCGAGGAGATCGCCCTGCTGCAGCGATGGGTGACCGAAGGGGCGAAGTACGACGGCAAGGACCCCAAGGAAGACTGGACATTCCTCCTCCGGAAGACGCGGAACGTGACGATCCCGGAGGCCTATCCCGTGGCCGTGCCGATCACGGCGCTGGCGTTCAGCCCGGACGGGCAGCGCGTCGCGGCCTCGGGCTTCCACGAACTGACGCTCTGGAAGACCGCCGACGGCGCCCTCGATCACCGGCTCCGCGGCCTGTGCGAGCGGGTCTACGGGATCGCCTACAGCCCCGACGGGAAATGGCTCGCCACGGCCAGCGGAGACCCCGGGCAATACGGGCTGGCCAGGCTCTGGGCCCTCGATCCGAAGGGAGGTGCCAGGCCCGTGCGTGAGCTGTCCGAGAGCCAGGACGTGGTCTTCGCCGTCGCCTTCAGCCCCGACGGCAAACGCCTGGCCACCGCGGGCGCCGACCGGGTGATCCGGGTCTACGATACCGAGAGCGGGGCCCTCCAGGTCCAGATCGAGGACCATGCCGACTGGATCTTCGACATCGCCTTCAGCTCCGACGGCAAGAAGCTCGCCAGCGCCAGCCGCGACAAGACGAGCAAGGTGTTCGATGTCGAGAAGAAGGAATCGCTTGCCACGTTCACCGGGCATGGCCAGCCGGTGTACGGGGTCGCATTCGCTCCCGACGGCAAGTCCGTGATGACCGGGGGCGAGGATGGCTCCATCCGGTTCTGGACGTTCGACGGCGAGGTGAAGCAGGTCCGGGAGGCCGGCGGGTTCGGCAGCCCGGTCTTCAAGCTCCGGCTCTCGCCCGACGGCAAGACGCTGGCGGCATGCAGCGGCAACAAGACGGTCCGGCTTCTGAAGGTCGAGAACGGCGCCACGATCCACACGTTCTCGGGACACGCGGACTGGATCTACTCGGTCGCCTTCTCTCCTGACGGGAAGACCCTCGCGTCCGGGAGCTGGGACGGCGAGGTGCGTCTCTGGTCCACGGCCGACGGCAAGCCGCTGCGGACGATCCTCGCCGCCCCGGGACTGAAGCGTCCCGGGCCGCAGGCGACACGATGAGCGTCCTCTGATCGTTCTCAGCCGAGAAGTTCGTGGATCGGCGAGGCGTCCTCGACGAGGGTCTGCTCCTCGCCCGAGGGTCTCTGCATGTAGGTGCCGGCCGGCAGCCCCAGGCAGTGGTAGATCGTGGCGAGCAGCTCCTGCGGCCGGACCGGGCGGACGTCAGGGGCGGTCGCCTGGTCGTCGCTCGCGCCGATGACCTGGCCGCCCCGCACGCCGCCGCCGGCGGCCAGCGCGGTCCAGACGCCCGGCCAGTGGTCGCGGCCTCCGGTGGCGTTGAGCTTCGGTGTCCGGCCGAACTCGCCGGTCGCCACCACAAGCGTGGACTCGAGCAGCCCCCGGTCGCGCAGGTCGTCCAGGAGGGCGGACAGCGCGCAGTCCAACGTCGGCAGGAGATCCCGTCGGTAGTCGGCCAGCGAGCTGAACGGCGCCGAACCGTGGCAGTCCCAGGTGACCTTGTTGAACACGCTCTCGAACATGTTCACGGTGACCACGCGCACACCCCGCTCGACGAGCCGCCTGGCCAGCAAGCAGCTCTGCCCGAAGGTATTCTCGCCGTAGCGACGCCGGACGTCCGCCGGCTCCGAGCCGAGGTCGAACGCGGACCGCGTCGCCGGGCGGAAGAGCCGTCCGAGATCCCCGAGATCGGCGCTCGACCCGGGCAGGGCCTCGAGGCAGCGCTGCGCACGCTCGAATGCCCTCGCGCCATCGAAGCGGGGCGAGGCGGGATCGTCGTTCAGCAGGAACGGGCTGCACGATTCGGCCAGCCAGCCCTCGCTTTGACCATGCGAGACGTTTACCCCGGTGTTCGCGATCGGTCCTGGGAGGATCGCGAAGGGGGGCAGCGACCCCCTCCGCCCCAGGAGTTGCGCCGCGACGGAGCCGAAGTGCGGCTCCTCGTCCTCCAGGCGGCAGACCCGACCGGTCTGGAGCAGCTGGAGGCCTGTCTCGTGGATCGGGGCGGAATCATGGTGGAGCGAACGGATTAGCGCGAATTGATCGCTCCGCGAGGCGAGCCGTGGCAGGTGCTCGCAGATGCGGACACCCGGGACCCGCGTGGCGATTGAGCCGAACGGGCCGCGCACCTCGGCCGGGGCGTCGGGCTTGGGGTCCCAGGTCTCGAGCTGGCTGGGTCCGCCCACGAGCATCAGCAGGATGACGGACCGGTCGCCGGGCAGATGGTCTCGCTCGCCGGCTTCGAGGCCCTTCACCCCGATTCCGAGCGAGCCGAGGCCGACGCCGCCGATGCGGAGGAAATCGCGCCGCCTGATCCCCGAGCACGACTGATGAGTTCCCCGGCCGATCGAGATCATCGTCATCCCCTCCCCCCGACGGTTGCTTCCTGGCTCGTTCCCTTGACCGCTCCGCGTTCAAAAATACAGCGGCAGCCGCCTCCGCAACAGGGCCTTTCCCTTTTCCGCCGGAGCCAGGGGGCGAACCTCAAGGACCCGTCCGCTGAGAAGCGGGGCTGAGTCTGCCGGATCGGCAGGCTGCGACACCGTCGGTTTCGCGCAGGAGGTCCGGAGGGAAGGGCCGGATCGCATTGGTTTCACCCGGGAAACCGATTCATCCGATAAGACCATCGGTGATCCCGGTGCGAGTCGGGGGGCCGGATCCGGCGTGGTGATCGGTGTCGCGGAGGCGAGTCATCGTGGTGCTGCAAGGCGAGAGGATCCGTGCCGGACAACCGGCGCGGTGGCCTCTATCCCTCTTCCTGGTCCTGGCGCTAGTCGCTAGCGGCCGGCCGATCCGCGCCCAGCAGCCGACGATCGAGTCGGCCGAGACGCCGTCGGCTCTGCCGGCGGATCCGGGGTCGACGGAATCGCTGCTGGGCCGTGTGCCCGGTGCCGGGGTAGACATGGGGATCCAGCCCGGACGGGACGAGCAGCTGCTCGGGCGAGTCGGCACCGCCGGGCCGCGTGCCCCGGCGGCCATCTCCACGCCCGGGCAGGGGGAAGGACTTCCTCGTCCCCGGGGCGTCGCCGCGCCCGAGCCTCTGCCGGTGCCTCGCGCCCCCCTCTATGGAACACTGGCCCTGCCCACGGAGGGGGACTCCGAGGGCCCGCCGGACGGGATGACCCTCGACCAGGCGATCGAGCTGGTGGTGCGAAACAACCTCGACCTGCGCAGCAAATCGATGGAGATTCCCCAGGCGCGGGCTGACATCCTGACCGCCAGCCTGCGGGCCAACCCGATCCTCTACGCCGACGCCCAGCTCGTGCCCTACGGCTCGTACAACGACCGGCGGCCCGGGGGGCCGACGCAGTACGATCTGAACATCTCTCACCCGGTCGATTATTCGCACAAGCGGAGGGCTCGGATCGAGTTCGCCTCGCGCGCGTCGCGGGCGACCGAGGCGTTGTACCAGGACGCGGTGCGGGTCGAGATCAACAACTGCTACACGGCGTTCGTGGACGTCCTCGCGGCCCGGCAGACCCTGCGCTACGCCAGGGCCAGCGTGGCGGGGCTCGACCGGCTGCTCAGAGCGACCGAGATCCTCTACAAGGAGTACGGCGGTTCACGTGCGGATGTCAGTGAGGTCAGGGCGCAGCGATCGATCGCAGAGGTGGGGGTGCTGGACGCCGAGGAGAACCTGAGGAGGGCCACTCGGACGCTGGCACTGATTGTGGGGCTGCCGCCGGAAGCGGCGGCGACGCTCCAGGTGCGCGGGTCGATCGAGGATCGTGGACCCCCACCACCCCCGGCCGACGAGATGGTGCGAATCGCGCTGGCTTGCCGGCCCGACGTGGTCGCCTTCCGGCTGGGGCTCCAGGTGGCCGGCTCCGGGCTACGGCTGGCCCAGGCCAACCGGTTCCAGGACGCCTACCTGCTCTACCAGCCCTTCACCTACCAGGACAACTCGCCCTTCGCGAAGCAGAGCGCGACGTCCTGGTCGGTGGGCGTCACGCTCCCGCTGCCGGTCTATAACCGCAACCAGGGTAACATCGAGCGTGCGCGGCTGAACGTGACCCAGTCGCAGATCCAGCTCGCGAGCATCGAACGGCGGGTCGTGACGGAAGTGGAGCAGGCGGCCAGGGAGTACGAGGTGACCGGGCAGATCGTGGATCGCATCCGGACCCAGATCCTGCCCGCCTCGGTCTCCTTCCGCGACGACCGCTTCACGCTCTTCCGCCGGGGCGAAGCGAACGTCCTGAGCTATCTTCAGGCGCAGCGCGCCTACAACGAGAACGTCAAGGCTTATCACGACACCGTGGTCCGCCACCGCCGCGGCATGCTGGCGGTCAACACCGCCGTGGGGCAGAGGCTGCTGCCCTGAAGACCTTCGGGACGGGGTCGTCCTCGGCGTCCCGCGGCCCCCGTCGATCAGCCGATGAGGTTCTTCACGACCCGGGCCAGGTCGGCGCCGGTCTCGGTCAAGCTGTAGAAGTTATTCTTCCCCTGCCGCCGTGGGGCGATGATGTTGCCGTGCCGCAGGAGGGCCAGGTGATGGCTGACCGCCGGCTGGCTCTGGCTGAGCTGGGCGCAGAGGGCGCCGACGTGCCGTTCGCCCTCGGCCAGGATCAGGATGACCTGGAGCCGGGTCGGGTCGCTGACGTGCTTCAGGAGGATCGACGCCCGCTTCGCCTGCTGGAACCGATGGTCGGCCACCTTGGTGGCCTTGGCCTTTGCCCCGGCCGCCTTCGCGGGAGTTGCGGCCTTCGGGCTAGCTTTCGCGACTGCCATGATTGTGCTCTCCTCAGCGTAACTTCGTGTGCTCATGCCGCCGGTGAATGCCGCCACCTCGGCCCCTGCCCGCCCCGGAGTCGTCGCGGCGGGATCACGCGCGCAAGGGCAATCCTCAGGCGTCGTACCCGAGCGATTCGGCAGCCGAATCCATCCATCAATGCAGCATTGATTCGATGGATCTCGGCGGCAAGCCCTCGATCCGGCGACGGAACGATCAGCACCTTGCGCCAACGTATCTCAACGTGGGTGGTTGTCGACATCTTAGAAAGACTCTAACAAATGTCAACCACAATTTGCAATCTTTAATGGCTTAGATTCGTCGATTCGTTATGCGGGGCGTCGGAGTGGATGCCGCGTGGCGCCCGGATTGACGAAGGCTTTTAGCAGTATGTGTTTGCAACAAACGAATCGAGTTCATTTTAGGCAGCTTTGCAGGCTTGCGCGGTCATTTCTTGCCCGGAGGGGTCAGCCCGTAGACCGTCTTCAGGAGGTCGGCAGATGTCCATTCGTTGCTCCGGGTCCCGACCTCGAGGCGGGCCAGCCTGCCCTCCGGGTCGATGACGGCTGTACAGAGGTTATGTATGATTTCATTCTTCCCCGGGCCGTAGACCAGCCCCAGGAGAGGCCCGACCCTGGCCAGCTCCTGGTGGGAGGCCACCGCGAAGGACCAGAGCGGCGGGACGCCCCCTCGGATCTGGGCATGCTTGCGCAAGACGTCCGGCGTGTCGTGGTCGGGGTCGAACGAGACGGACAGGAGGCGGATCTGCTCGGCGCGGCCGGGGTTCGCCGAGATCGAGGCGGCCAGATCCGCGAACCGACGGTCCATCGCCGGGCAGAAATTGGGGATCGGGCAGCGGGTGTAGATGAACGTGAGGACCACCACCTTCCCGCGCAAGTCCGAGAGCCGGAACAGCTTGCCGTCTTGCCCGGTCAGCTCGAAGGGGGGGACGGCCTCCCCCGGCTGGAGCCGCCTGGGTCTGGCCCGCAGCTCGGGAGTCGCGCCCGAGAGGTTTAGCGTCAGGGACGTTGCCGGTGCGGGGCGGGTTACGGTGAGGTCGAAGAGCCGGTAGCTCCTGGTCCGCCCAGCTTCTCGGGTCACCTCCAGGCGTCCTTCGACCTCGTCCCCCACGCTCAGGTCCTCCATCGCCGCGGCGTCGTCCAGACGGAACGGCATCGTCATCGCGTCCATGAATCCGGGTATCGCTTCGTGCCGGATCGTGACTTCCCGGTCGTTCTTGTCGATCCGCCGGACCTCGCCGACGAGCTTGTACTGGACCGTCTCGGCGGAAACCTTGCCGGACGCGGCATTTATGCCCGATTCCCCTGGGGCCGCGCCGCCCCCACCCTCCGGGCCGGCGGTCCGGGTACATCCCGCCCCGAGGAGGAGTGCCCCCAGGGCCAGAACAACGGATGTTCGGCTTTGTGGATGAATGACGTGGAAATTCATGGCCGCCTCACGATCCCTAACCGGTGCCGATCCAGTGATGCCGGGGGCCTCCCGCGCTGGACGTGTCTAAAAAGGAAACGTCTCGTCCAGCGGGCTCCGCGCCAGGTCCACGAGGAAGGAGGCGATCCGCTGGCAGACCCGCTCGGTCATCGCCTCGCCCTTCTCGGCGGTCGCGGCGCGGGGGTCTCCGGAGCCGGAATTGGTGGTGAGCAAGTGCCAGGGCCGGGTGAGCTCGACCCACCCCTTGTTGACCGCCTCGAAGCGGCTCTGCCGGACCGAGCCGGCGTCGGCGTCGGCGAGCTTCACCAGCGACGGGAAATGCGCCAGGCCCATGCTGGTCTCCATCTCGCCGGCATGGTCGTCCTTGTGCTCGAAGATCGCCTCGTAGCCGTCGGCGGCGACCTTGTACCAGTTGCACAGGAAGAGCTGGACCGGTGTGGAGCGATGCAGTTCGCGGAGCACCCATTTCAGGTCGTTGCCGCCGTGGCCGTTGAGCAGGACCGCCTTGCGGATGCCGTGGGCCTGGAGCGACTCGACCAGGTCGGTGATCACCCGGGCGAGGGTGGAGGGGTTGAGGTTCATGGCCAGCGGGAACCTCATCTGATTGGTCTCGGTGCCGTAGGGGATCGCCGGCAGGAGCAGGACCCTGGCCCCCCGCTCGGCCGCCAGGGCGCAGGCCCGGGCTCCGATGACGTCGACCTGGAAGGTGTCGGTGCCGTAGGGCAGGTGCAGGTTGTGCGGTTCGGTCGCCCCCAGGGGCAGCACCGCCACCTCAAAGGGAGGGCCGCCCTTGATCTGACCATAGGTCATATCCGCAAGTCGGCAATCAGTCATAAGTGTAAATCCCTTGAGGGTTCGGCGTGGGGGCGGGCCCGCCGGCGCGGTCGAGGGGCCGCGTACCGGGGACGGCGGGCCTCGGGGGCGTTCGGCCCATTGCGGGGGGGTGGGTGGTCCGTTAGGATCGGGATGGTCGGATCGGCCCGTCCCGGTCTCCCCAGTCCGTTATCCTTGGATCGACGCCCCGATGCAAGCCTTCGAGGCCACCAGCCATTATTTTGACCAGGCGGCCAGGCTCCTGGAGCTGTCGGACAACATCCGGACGCTCCTGGTGACCCCAGACAGGGAAGTCCGGGTCGAGGTCGTCATCGAGCTGGATTCGGGGCAGATCGGCAACTTCATCGGGTACCGCGTGCAGCACGACGACGCCCGCGGGCCGTTCAAGGGGGGCTTGCGCTATCATCCGCTGGTGGACCAGGACGAGGCGAGGTCCCTGGCCAGCCTGATGACCTGGAAGACCGCGCTGGTGGACCTCCCCTTCGGCGGGGCCAAGGGGGGCATCAATTGCGACCCGACCAAGCTCTCTCGCGGGGAACTCGAGCGGCTGACGCGCAAGTTCATCGAGAGGATCCACGACATGATCGGCCCCCACAAGGACATCCCGGCCCCGGACATGGGCACGGATGCTCAGGTGATGGCCTGGATCATGAATGAGTACGGCAAGTTCGAGGGCTTCAACCCGGCCTGCGTGACCGGCAAGCCGGTGGAGCTGCACGGCTCGGAGGGGCGCGAGGCGGCCACGGGCTACGGCGTGGCGATCGTCGCCCGCGAGATGCTCGCGCGGCAATCCCGCCCGGTCGCCGGCTGCACCTTCGCGATCCAGGGCTACGGCAACGTGGGCAGCCACACCGCGCGTTACTTGTGGCGCCAGGGCGCGAAGGTCGTGGCCGTCTCCGACGCCTACGGGGCGGTCGCCAATCCGGGGGGGCTGGACATCGGTGAGCTCGACCGCCACGTCGCCCTGGCCCGCAAGGTGGTCGGCTTCAAGGGCGGGGAGGCGGCGACCAACGAGCAGTTGCTGGTCCTGCCGGTGGACGTGCTGATCCCCGCCGCGCTGGGCGGCGTCCTCGACCGCAAGCTGGCCGAGGCCGTGCAGGCCCGCATGGTCATCGAGGCGGCCAACAGCCCCACCTGGCCGGAGGCCGACGAGGTGTTCCACCGACGAGGGATCCCCGTGGTGCCCGACATCCTGGCCAACGCGGGCGGCGTGATCGTCAGCTACTTCGAGTGGGTCCAGAATCTCCAGCATTTCCGCTGGCCGCTGGAGCAGATCCAGCGCGAGGAGGAGAAGCGGCTGGTGGACGCCTTCCACGACATGTACGACATCGCCGAGCACAAGAAGATCAGCCTGCGGGCCGCCGCCTTCTATCGAGCCATCACCCGGGTCAGCCGGGCCCACGCCCTGGCGGGGATCTGAGCCTCGGGGCCGTCACCGGGGCACCCTCCGCACCACCGGCATCCTTGCACAGCATCTATAATTAGACATGACTGACTACCAGATTTACGACAATCCGCTGATCGTCCGGTATGCCGGCCGGGAGATGGCCCGCCACTGGTCTCCCCAGGTGAAATTCTCGACCTGGCGGCGGCTCTGGGTGGCCCTGGCCGAGGCCCAGCAGGTGCTCGGGCTGCCGATCGGTCCGGAGCAAGTCGCCGCGCTCCGCGAGACGGTCGAGGAGATCGACTTCGCCGCCGCCGAGGGCTACGAGCGGCGGTTCCGTCACGACGTGATGGCGCACGTCCATGCCCTTGGCGACGCCGCGCCGGAGGCCCGCGCGATCATCCACCTGGGCGCCACGAGCTGCTACGTGACCGACAACACGGACCTGATCCTGATCCGCGACGCCCTGCGGATGGTCCGGGACTCGCTCGTCGCGGCGATCGACGACCTGGCCGCGTTCGCAGCCGCATGGAAGGACTTGCCCTGCCTGGGCTACACGCACTTCCAGCCCGCCCAGCTCGTCACCGTGGGGAAGCGGGCGACGCTCTGGTGCCAGGAGCTGATCTTCGATCTCGTCGAGGTTGAGCGCAGGGTCGCCGACCTGAGATTCCTGGGCGTCAAGGGGACCACGGGCACCCAGGCGAGCTTCCTGGCCCTCTTCGGAGGCGACGAGGCGAAGGTCGAGGAGCTCGACCGCCGCGTGGCCGCGGCCTTTGGCTTCGAGGCGAGCTACGCGGTCTCGGGGCAGACCTATTCCCGCAAGATCGACTCGCAGGTGATCTCGGCGCTGGCGGCCATCGCCGAGAGCGCCCACCGCTTCGGGATGGATCTCCGCCTGCTGGCCCACGAGCGCGAGCTCGAGGAGCCGTTCGAGGCCGAGCAGATCGGCTCCTCGGCGATGGCCTACAAGCGGAACCCGATGCGCGCCGAGCGGATGTGCTCGCTGGCCCGGTTCCTCATGCGCGCTGCCCGCGGCCGTCTCGCAGACCGCGGCGACGCAGTGGCTAGAGCGGACCCTTGATGACAGCGCCGTGCGGCGCCTGATCATCCCCCAGGCCTTCCTGGCGGCGGACGCCCTCCTGAGCCTCTACGGCAACGTGGTCCCCGGTCTGGTCGTGCATCCGGCGGTGATCGCCCGCCACGTGACCGAGCAGTTGCCCTTCATGGCCACCGAGAACCTGCTCATGGCGGCGGTCCAGGCCGGGGGCGACCGCCAGGCGCTTCATGAGCGGATCCGCGTCCACTCGATCGCGGCCGCCGAGCGCCTCAAGGCGGGATCGGCGGACAACGACCTGATCGAGCGGATCCGCCGGGATCCGGCCTTCCCGCCGCTGGACCTGGAGCGGGTGATGGATCCGGCCCGCTTCGTGGGACTGGCTCCTCGCCAGGTCGAGCAATTCATCGAGAAGGAAGTTGAGCCGATCCGCCGCCGCTTTCCCGATCGACGCAGGCGGCCCTCCGAGGTCCGCGTCTGAGGACGGAGAGGACTCGTGGGCGGGGTGTGTCCTGCATCATGCCACACGCCGGATCGCGTGGAGGGATCAGACCCGAGAGGTCTGATGCTGGCGTGCCTTGCGCAGCCGCTTCAGTTCTTCGCGGCGTCGGCGCTCACTCGGCTTCTCATAGTAGGCCTTGCGCCGCATCTCCTTGCGCAGGCCACTTCGCTCGCAGAGCTTACGGAAGCGACGGACCGCTTCCTGGATGGACTCTCCCGCTCGGACCCGTAACTTCACCACAGTCGCGTTCCTCTCCTCGCCAGCGGTTTCCGGGGCAACGGACACATCTTGAATAGACTCGGGCCCGGTCAGCCGATCCGCATGACGGATGACCGGACTGGCAACCACGCTCAAGCTGGGCCGACATCACGAACCCGGAAGGCCAAGGCGCAGCTTGAGCCCTCCATCACGGCGTGAATCTCGAAGTATACCACTGACGCCGAACCACGCCAAGAGCCCGAAACGACAATTGCTCGCAGAACACGCCAGAACCCGCGTGCGATCTCGACGAGGTCCACACCGGGGGGGTGCAAGAGGAAGGCGCCGGGCCGCGGCGAGGTGTCTGTTCCACGCCGGGGCCGGCACATTTTTCGAAGCGCGGGAGGCCGGCCCGATCCTCCCGAAGGACCGAGGCCGGCCACCAGTGATCGGAAGGCGGAGTGCGACTTCAGGAGAGAAGCTCATCCACGCGCGGGAGCAACCCGGCGAAGTCGAGCTTGTTCGGGCAGGCCTCGCGGGCGGCCGCGAGGTCCGCACCTTCCCAGCGGCGTGCCTCGTCGGTCAGCTCGCCGTAGATCCGTCGCGCCTCGGAGCGGTAGCCATGGTGCTCGTGGTAGGTGAGCAGGCGAGTCAGGTTCCCGAGCTCCGCATGGGTGCCGGCGGCCCGGCTGCACCGGCCGTCGCAGTCGGCGCAGAAGGTCGGCCCGGCGGCGATGCAGGCGTCGCGCAGGCGCTCGATCTGGGCCCTGGTCATCGGCTTGAATTTCCGGGCGGCCTCCGCATTGTCCCGCACCTGGTCGGTGTTCCGCATCGAGACGCAGGCGGCGGAGAATCGCTCGTCGGACCAGATGGCGTGCAGGAGCGCCTGATAGGGGGTCAGGCCCTGCTCCTTCAGCTCGGGGAGCCGTCGTTCCATCTCCCGGGTGTCGGTCTGCCCGGCGATCTGCTTCATCGAGACCAGCCCGATGCCCCGCTTGTGGCAGGCGTCCAGGGCCCGGTTGATGGGCGCCTGCTCGGCCAGCCAGGGGTTGTTCTGGATCATGATGACGTCGATGAAGCCGCCTTCGGCCGCGGCCTGGAGTTGCTCGGCCCTGCGCGGGTCGTGGGTCGAGAAGCCGACGAACTTGACCTTGCCGGTTTTCTTGATCGCCTCGACGGCTTCCTTCATCTCCTTGCTCTTGGGCCAGTCGACCTGACTGCTGCCCAGGGCGTGGAAGAAGAGCAGGTCGATGTAGTCGGTCTGGAGCTTGGACAGCCGCTCGTCTACCCGGCTGAGCATGTCTCCCGGTCGGCCGGGATGGTCCTTGGTGGCCAGGAAGATCTGCTTGCGGACCTCTGGATTGGCCTGTAGCCAGCGGCCGATGGCCGGCTCAGAGCCGTAACTCTGGGCGGTGTCGATGTACCGGACGCCGTTGGCCCAGGCGAACCGCAGGATGCGATCCAGGCCCACACTCTTCCAGGTGCCGAGGTTCAGGATCGTGACCTCGACCCCGGTGCGTCCCAGGACGCGCCTCGGCAGGACGGCGTCGCGGGGCCGCGCGGCATCCTTGCCCCTGGCTGCTTCCTGGGCCTGGGCGGCGGGGACCTGATCGAGCAGGGCGGCACCAAGGGCGCCGACAGCCCCGGCTCCGAGAAACGCGCGGCGACGGAGGTCCGTGGGCGTGGACTCGCGATCCTCGTGCTGATCGTGCATCAAGATCTCTCCTCTCGCGGATGTCTGGACGGCATTCCCCTGGCCGTACCTTTCGGACTTTTCCCAACTCAAGCTAATGCTGGGCCCGCGAGAAGTCGAGAACAAAAGAAGCGAGTCAATGATGGCCCCGGGCCGGGGTCCGGTCAGACCCCGGCGGCCACGAGCGACTTGTCGGTCGACTCGGCATTCCTCTTCTGGAGGATCTCTTCCCGGTAGACCTTGATGTGACCGGGGGCCTCGATCCCGACGCGAACCTGACCGCCTTCGATCTTGACGATGGTCACCACGATCCCGCCATCGATCACGATCTTCTCATTGACCTTGCGGCTGAGAACCAACATCACAATCCTCCTTGCTCTGGGCTGGGCGTCTTGTCCACACATCGCATCCCTTGCAATGCCCGGTCCGGCGTTCTGCCAAGATCGTCCGGGGCATCCTTGCTCGGTCCGCGTCTACGCAAGAATACCTATGCAGTACCCATGCCAAGTTCAATAGCGAATGCACGTTGTTTGTATTAAAGCTAATATTGATAGGAGGTTGTGTCAAGATCCTGGAAATTGGCTGCATGCACGAATTTCTGTTCCCTTGTCTAGCACTTGAAACATTTCTTCCCAAATTGCAGGTCCCCGCAGAAAAAAAGGGAACAACCTCTCTGGTCCGGCCCGGGATAGGCAGACACCAGGAGAATGGTTACGATCGGCCGGAATGATCCGACCGCGGGTGAGCCGGCGGCCCGATCACGAACTGCCGCGAAGGGTCGAGGAGGGGGACGCACACTTGCGAGTGGGTCTCGGACACGATACGCATCGCCTGGTTGAAGGCCGTCCGCTGATCCTCGGCGGCCTGGAACTGGACCATCCGCGCGGGCTTGCGGGACACTCGGACGCCGACGTCGTCTGCCACGCCGTCGCGGATGCAATCCTCGGCGCGGCCGGGCTCGGTGACATCGGCGAGCACTACCCCGACACAGACCCGAAGTGGAAGGGCCTGGACAGCACGCGGTTGCTGGCCGAGGTGGTCCAGCAGGTCCGCGGCCGGGGCTGGGAGATTGGCAACTGCGACGTCATCGTCCACGCCCAGGAGCCGAAACTCGGTCCGCACAAGGCCTCGATCCGGGCGAACCTCGCCCGCCTGCTGGGGATCCAGGAGACGGACGTCAACGTCAAGGCGAAGACCGGGGAGCACGTCGGGCCGATCGGCCGGGCCGAGGCGATCTCCTGCCACGCCGTGGTCCTCATCGAGCGGCCGTGAGCCCCACGACCCCCGGCGCGGCCCGAGACCACCCGTGGCCTTGGCCTGCGGCAGGCCTGGACAGCCCCGCGGAGTGCCGGCGACGAACCTAAACAAATCCAGAATCCATAGAATCACATGCCCTTACGCGTCTACAACACACTGAAGCAGGCGAAAGAGCCCTTCCAGACCGTCGTCCCCGGTAAGGTCGGCATGTACGTCTGCGGGCCCACGGTCTACTCGAAGAGCCACATCGGCCACCTGGTCGGGCCGGTGATCTTCGACACCATCAAGCGATATCTCCGCTATCTGGGCTACGAGGTCACCTGGGTGGTCAACATCACCGACGTCGACGACAAGCTCATCGTCCAGGCGCAGAAGGACGGGACGACGGTCAAGGAGCTGGCCGAGCAGGTGACCCGCGATTACCTCGATTGCCTGGAAGCGCTCGGGGTGGACAGCATCGACCACATGCCCCGCGCCACCGAGCACATCGCCGAGATCGTCGCGATCACCGAGGGCCTGATCCAGAAGGGATTCGCCTACGAGTCCGCCGGCGACGTCTACTTCGACGTGACGCGTGCCGCGGAGTACGGCAAGCTGAGCCACCGCGACCCCGAGGAATTGCTCGCCGGCGCCCGGATCGAGCCGACCTCGCTGAAGCGAAATCCCGGCGACTTCGCCCTCTGGAAGAGCTCCAAGCCGGGCGAGCCGGCCTGGGAGAGCCCGTGGGGGCCGGGCCGGCCGGGGTGGCATATCGAGTGCTCGGCCATGAGCATGAAGCTCCTCGGCCCGCACTTCGACATCCACGGCGGCGGCCTGGACCTCGTCTTCCCGCACCACGAGAACGAGCTGGTCCAGTCCGAGTCGTTCACCGGCCGGCCCTTCGCCTCCTACTGGCTGCATAACGGGCTGCTGACCAAGGAGGGCAAGAAGATCTCCAAGTCCGACCCCGGTACGATCGTCTTGATGAGCGAGCTGCTGGAGGCTCACGCGCCGGACACGCTCCGCGTCCTGCTGCTCTCCAGCCACTACCGACGACCGATCGACTATGGCCCGAATCGGCTCGACGAGATCGACCGCGGGCTCCAGACGTTCTACCGCGCGTTCGAACGGTTCCACGAGCTGACGGGCACCCGGTTCGACCAGCTCGAGGCGCCCTCGAGCCGACGGGACCTGGACCCGGGCTCCTCCGAGCTCCTCGGGGAAATCGCCGAACACCGGCAGCGTTTCCTGGACGCGATGGACGACGACTTCAACACCGGCGGCGCGCTCGGCGAGCTGTTCGACGTCGTCCATGCGCTGAATCGGGCCGGCGGCGGCTTGTCACCGGCGTCGCCTCGTGAGAGCCTGGAGGAGTACCGAGCCGGGATGGTCGTGCTCAAGGAACTGAGCCAGATCCTGGGGATCTTCCTCCGGCCGCAGGCCCGACCCGAGGCCCGCGCCGACGGCCTGACCGGCCCGCTGCTGGACTTGCTCATCGAGCTCCGCGCGCGTCTCCGCAAGGAGAAGAACTTCGCCCTGGCCGACGAGGTGCGGAACCGCCTGACCTCGCTAGGGGTCGTGCTGGAAGACCGGCCTGACGGCACCCGCTGGCGGGTCGAGCCGCGACGGTAGCTTCGACGAATGGCGACCCTCTCACGGATGAAAGGGTGGTGGACGCGATGGCCCTCCGATCGTGCGAATCCGAACCCGATTTCGACCGCCTTGCCCAGCGAACTCGCGACGGGGCGTCCTTGACGCTGGAGCGCGTCGTCGGCATCGACCCGGGGCTGACCGTGACCGGCTACGCGGTCGTGGAGCCGTCTCCGCGCGGCCCGTACGTCGTCGAGGCCGGGGTGGTCCGCCCCGCCGCCCACTGCGCGGCGATGGGCCAGCGGCTCGCCTATCTCCACCGGGGGATCAGCGAGGTCCTGGATGCGTTTCCGCCCTCCGCCGTGGCGATCGAGCGGGTGCACAGCCGGGTCAAGTACCCGCGCACCGCGATCCTGATGGCCCATGCCAGGGGGGTGATCGTCCTGGCCGTCGCCTCCCGGGGGATCCCGGTCTTCGGCTACGCCGCCTCGCGCGTGAAGAAGACGCTGACCGGCAGCGGGCGGGCGCCGAAGCCCCAGATGCAGCACGCCATCATGACCGAGCTGAAGCTCGACCGGCTGCCGGAACCGCACGACGTCGCGGACGCCTGCGCGCTGGCCCTCTGCCATTTCCAGGTCAGCCGGAACACCCGCGGACTCTCGGGCTATCAGTGAACGGGCCACGATGGCGGGGCCGCGGACTCACCCCTCCTCGTCATCGCGGCCCGTCCTCCAGTTCCGGGCTGCGCGTCCTGGGTGTCGACTGAGCCTTGACCAGCGTCCGCCTGCCGAACTTCCTCTTCGCGGGCTTCTCCGACTGGGTTGCCTCTTCCTGATGGCGGGCGAACGAGGGCGTCGAGCCGTACGTCCTGGGGGTCGTGGGGATCGAGGGCCCTGGGGAGCTGGGCACGCATCCGCCCAGCAGGCCGGCGACGGCGGCCAGGACGATCCACGAGAGTACGTGACGGAACATTGCTGGGATTCCTCCGAGAAGGGCCGGGCGGGAGGACCCCCGGCCGGACCAGGCCGGATCAGTAAGCATCGGCCGAGAGCACCTCGCCGCCTGCCTTGGTGCTGAGGTTCCGGTAGACGGCCGGCGAGATCGACTCCTTGAGGTACCTGACGGACCCGTCACCGAAGACGAAGTTCGCGCCGCCCGGATGCTGGCTGCGGAAGCCGAACTGGCCGGCGTTCAGGGCATTGACGGCGGGATTGGGGTCGTACGCCCAGCTATCGACGTCGCCGGTGTAGGTGTAGGTCGGCTCGGGGTCGGGGATCTGGAGGTTCGCGTTCAGCCTGGGCGCCGTCGTCGCGATCGCCGCGAACCGCGAGACGCCCTCGATCGCCGAGCCCCACCACAGCGCGCTCGACCATTCGTTGTACCAGTCCTCGGTCTCGTTCCTGAACCGGCTGGCCTCGCCGACCATGAGCGTGTTGCTGGTCCCGTCGGTGATGGCGCTGAGCTTGGATCCGTGGTTGAGCCCGAAGATGCCGTCGGGGGGGATCTGCTGGGGGCAGTCGATCCACCATCGGACCGTATCCTTGACGCCCAGGACGGCCGCGTACGAGGTCTGTGAGGAGGGATAGTAGCTGGAACGATACGTCATCGGCGAGACCTCCGACGGGCAAACGTAGGTGGCGATCTGCGTCTGGAGCGCCGTGGCCTGAACCTGACCGGGGAAGACGCCGGACTGGGGCGTATCGGCGTTGGCGACGAACGAGAAGTTCACCGCGTTGAAGGTGCCCCCCTGCTCGACGTAGGGCAGGATGGCCGTGAACAGCGAGTGGCCGGACGGCCAGTAGCCGCAGGACTTGTCCCAGGCCCCGAACTGCTGGCTCCCCAGGGGCAGGATGCCGTTGGCGTCGTGGTAGTTATGGATCGCAATGCCGATCTGCTTCAGGTTGTTGACGCACTGGGCGCGACGGGCCGACTCGCGGGCCGACTGGACCGCCGGCAGCAGCAGGGCGATCAGCACGGCGATGATCGCGATTACCACCAGCAGCTCGATCAGGGTGAAGCCCGGCGATGGCCGGCGGCCGCGCCACCATGGATGCGGTCTCATCGCTACAAACCCTCCTCCGATGGATCTGAGATCCGGACCGGTGCCCACCCACGATGGGGGCGCCACCCGCCCGCCGGCGGCCCCGGGGGCAAACTTCTTCGCGGAATCGGGGCCCACCGAGGCGCGGTTTCGAAAAACCGGTAACCAATCAGGTAGAGCGACAGCTGGGCGTCGAGGATCGGGGAGTTGCGAATTGCTCGGGCCGATCCGGTCGCCGGGGGGGTATCGAGGGAGGCTCACCGTGCCCGCCCGTCCATGAGAGCCGTCTCGATTATGGCGGAGAAAGCAAAGCGGTCAAGAAAAAAACAACAATTTCGAAGATCGATATCATCAATTAAAATACGACTTGCGATCGATCCCCGCCGGGATCGCGGCGCGTGTTGTCCCTCGCGCGGACGTGCGGGTGCCCTGCCGATCGGGGCGCCCGCACGGGCCTGAGGGGTGCCCGCGTGCCGCGATCCCGGGGGTATGCGCCCGCGGGGCTCTCGTCATCCCTGGGGCCCGCGCTCCGCGACTTGACCCCCCATCGTTCCCCGCGATACGATGACGTCCATGAGCCCGCATGAGGCCGGGAACCGGCGTCCGGGCGGGACGATCCCGCCTGAACGTCATCCAGGCGGCGTTCGTGGAATCGGCCGGGGCTGCCCGGGCGCGTGCGGCAGCGTCCCGATCGATGCACGGCCCCGGGGCAGTGGGAATGACCTTGGAGATCACGCTCAACGGCCGCGCCACGACCTCCCGACGCCGATGACCGTCGCTGAATTGCTGTCCCATCTGGGACTGGAGCCCGAGCGCGTCGCGGTCGAGCTGAACCGCGCCCTCGTCCCGCGCTCCCGCCACGGTGAGGCCGTCGTCTCCCCAGGCGACGAGCTCGAGATCGTCACTCTCGTCGGGGGCGGCACGGACGCCTCGGCGGATTCGGTGACCCCTCCGATCACCATCGGTACCCACACCTTCCGCAGCCGCCTCTTCGTCGGCACGGGTAAGTATACCACGCTTGAGATGATGCGTGATTGCCTGGACGCGAGCGGTGCCGAGGTGGTGACGGTCGCCGTCCGGCGCGAGCGGCTGTTCGACCGCGAGGGGCGGAGCCTGCTCGACTTCCTGGACCCGCGGCGATACACGATCCTGCCCAACACCGCGGGCTGCTTCTCCGCCGAGGAGGCCCTCCGGACCGCCAGGCTGGGCCGCGAGCTGCTCGAGGGGATCGGCAACCCGGGGGCCGACTGGGTGAAGCTCGAGGTCCTGGCCGACTCGAGGACGCTGCTGCCCGACCCGATCGCGACGTTCGAGGCGACCCGCGTCCTGGTCTCGGAGGGCTTCCAGGTCCTCTGCTACACCAGCGACGACCCGATCATGGCCCGGCGGCTGAAGGAGGTCGGGGCCACCTCGGTCATGCCCGCCGGCAGCCCGATCGGCAGCGGCCAGGGCGTGCTCAACCCGAACAACATCCGGATCATCCTCGAGGACCTCAAGGCCGACGACCCGGGCTATCCCGTGATCGTGGACGCCGGGGTCGGCACGGCCAGCGACGTGGCGATCGCGATGGAGATCGGTTGCGACGGCGTCCTGCTCAACACCGGGATCGCCGGCGCGGCGGACCCGCTTCGGATGGCCCGGGCGATGCGGCTGGCGGTCGAGGCGGGCTACCTCGCCGCGGGCGCGGGACGGATCTCGCGGAAACTCTACGCCACGGCATCCTCCCCGACCCAGGGCATGGTCGGGCGGAACTGACGCGGGCGGCCGGTGGATTCCCTTTGGCCCGGGCTAGGTTCGGATGGCGCGACTCGACCCCGCTTCGACCCTTGGACCCGGCGGCGCCGTGGCCCGGCGGATGCCCGGCTACGAGTCCCGGCCGCAACAGCTCGCGATGGCCGAGGCCGTCGCCTGCGCCATCGAACGCCCCGGACACCTGATCGTGGAGGCCGGCACGGGGGTCGGCAAGAGCTTCGCCTACCTCGTCCCCGCGATCCTCGCCGCTGTCGAGCTGAACAAGAAGGTTGTCGTCTCGACCCACACCATCGCGCTGCAGGAGCAGCTCCTGCGCAAGGACATCCCCTTCCTGCGCTCCGTGATGCCGCACGAGTTCTCGGCGGTGCTGGTGAAGGGGCGATCGAACTACATCAGCCTCCGCCGGCTCGAGGTCGCGGTCGCCCGCCAGGTGAGCACCTTCCAGCGGCAAGAGGAGTTCGACGAACTGGCCGAGATCAAGCTCTGGGCCGGCCGGACGACCGACGGCTCGCGCTCCGACCTGGACTTCCGGCCCCTCTCCAGCGTCTGGGACGCGGTCCAGAGCGAGGACGGCAACTGCCTGAGCCGGAACTGCCCCAGACACAACGAGTGCTTCTACTTCAAGGCCAGGCGCAGGGCCCGCACCGCGAACATCCTGATCGTCAACCACGCCCTGTTCATGAGCGACCTGGCCCTCCGCGCCGGCGGCGGCTTCGGGCTGCTCCCCGAGTACGAAGTCGCGATCTTCGACGAGGCGCACACGCTCGAGTCCGTCGCGGGCGAGCACATGGGCCTGCAGGTCTCCAACGTCGGCGTGGACATCACCCTGGCCCGGCTCTACAACGAGCGCACCGGCAAGGGCCTGCTGGCCTATCATCAACTCCAGGAGCCCTGCGACCTGGTCCTCGCGGCGCGGGCCGTCGCCGACGAGTTCTTTGAGGAGGTTGCGGGATGGTATGAGAAGCAGGGGGCCGGCTTCAACGGGCGAGTACGCCGGATCGTCCCCTGGCCCGATCACCTCGGCCACGCCCTGCGCCGGCTGGCCCTGGCCATCGGAGAAGGGGCGGCCACGGTGGAGCGGCCGGAGGACCGCATCGAGCTCGTCTCGGCCCAGACGCGGTGCCTGGGGCTGGCCGATCAGATCGCGCTGTGGACTCGCCAGACCGGCGAGGAGCACGTCTACTGGATCGAGCTCGAGGAGCGGGCCCGGAAGCGGATCCGCCTGGCGTCCGCCCCGCTGGACGTCGGCCCGACGCTCCGCAAGCTCCTCTTCGAGCAGGTCCCCACCTGCATCCTGACATCGGCCACGCTCTGCGTCGGGACTCCCCCGAAGTTCGATTTCCTCAAGGCGAGGCTGGGGCTGACCGCGGCCGAGACGCACGCCCTGGGCAGCCCGTTCGATTACCCGAACCAGGTGACGATCCACCTGCCGCGGAACCTGCCCGACCCCTCCGAGCAGGCGCAGGACTTCGAACGGGCCGCCATCAAGGCCATCGCCCACTACCTGGAGCGGACGCAGGGCAAGGCGTTCGTCCTGTTCACCTCATACAGGATGCTCGACGCCGCTGCGCGGGCGCTGACGCCCTGGCTGGCGGAGCGGAACATCGCGCTCTTCGCCCAGAGCGACGGCATGCCCCGCTCGAAGATGGTGGACGCCTTCAAGGCCGACATCAACAGCGTGATCTTCGGGGCCGACAGCTTCTGGCAGGGGGTGGACGTCCCCGGCGAGGCCCTCTCGAACGTGATCATCGTCCGCCTGCCGTTCAGCGTGCCCAGCCACCCGCTGCTGGAGGCCCGCCTGGAGGACATCCGCCGCCGGGGCCGCAACCCGTTCGTCGAGTACCAGATCCCGGAGGCCGTCATCAAGCTGAAGCAGGGCTTCGGCCGGCTGATCCGCGCCCGGACCGACCGGGGGATCGTCGTGATCCTCGACCCCCGCGTGCTGACCAAGCCTTACGGCCGAACGTTCCTCTCCTCGCTCCCCGAGTGCCCCCGCGTCGTGGAGCAGCCCGACTTCTCGCCCGGGCTCCGTTGAGCCGGGGTCGAGCGTCGAGGATGCCCCCGACTCATGTTGCCGCCCTCGTCCTTCAGGGCTCCGACCGCTGGACGCTCAGTCGTCGTGATCGTCGGTCGAAGGCGCCTCGGCGAGCTGGCGGAAGCCCCGAGTCCTGCGCATCCAGGCGCTGGTCTGCCAGTTGTCGACGGGCTCGCCGTCCGGCATGATCGGTGGCAGGGGGAGCAAGAATCGGATCGACAGCGCCGCGATGAACGGCCCGTACATCCCTCGCAACTCCCTGAGCGTCTGCTCCACGGCCCTCACCCTCCCTGAGCGTGAGGCCGGCGTCGGCGAGACGCTCTCGCAACGCCCTCCAGCTCGCTTCGGAGAGGCGATCGATGGGGGGCTCGACCGGCGGTGCGTTGTAGGCCTGGGCGAGGTCGACGACGACATGACGGCCCATCGCGAAGGCCAGCCACGCCTGCGAGCGGTCGTTCTTTGGGACGATGGTGAGCACCAGGGCGGAGGTGTCGAGGATCGCCGTCAGCGCCGCCAGCCAGGACTGGTTGTCGTGCTGCGAGCGGTAATAGCTCAGCACCGGGAACGAGATGTGGCTCTCCAGCAACTCGGCCGCCCAGCGTTCCCACTCGACGAGGAAGTGATCGAGGCGTTCCAAGTCGCTGAACCGGGAGAGACGCGACAGGAACGTGGCGGCCGTCGGCGGCGAGCCGGCGCGAGCGTCCAGCAGCGAGATCGTCACCTCGCGGCGGGAGAACGCCTGGTAGAGCACCGGAAGGTAGCCGATGACCATGGCGAGGAAGCCGAATCCGATCCCGGTCTCGAGCACGGCCAGGAACCGGCCGAGGGGCAGGCTGGGGACGAGATCGCCATAGCCCAGCGTGAAGAACGTGACGCCGCTGAAATAGGCGTAGCTGGCGAGGCTCGTTTCTTGCACCTTGCCGCCCAACGGGGTGCCGAGCGACCAGTGAAGCACCGCGAAGCCGACGACCAGGGCGATCGCCCAGAGGACGATGAGCATGATGATCGACAGCGGCCCGAACACGCTGAGGTACGAACTTCGTCGTTTCTCCGAACGGATCCACCGTGCGGCGGCGGCCCACGGCTTCCAGCAATGGACATAATACAGGCGGGCAAACCGATACTGCCGTTTCACGCGACGAGGCAGGAGCATCGTCTCGAACGTGTCCACGAGCACGACGCCGATCAGCAAGGCCGCGAGGGTTCCCAGCACAACCGACATCGCTCAACTCCGCTGCACTTCCGGTCCGGCTCCCCGCCGACATGGAAGGGTCCCTCGCCGGAGCCGGTCTCGATTCCTGAGCAAGTAGATCACGATCGCGGTGTTCAGGACCAGGGCGGCCGTCCGAAGGCCGGTGGGACGCCGGGCGATCTCGTAACACTCGATCGGGATGAGCGAAAGAGTGGCCACGACGATCAGCACGGCTCCCCATCGCCTCCCCCCGAGGATGCCGATCCCCTCCACGAGATGCAGCAACGCGTAAACGAAGGTGCCGGCCTCGAACCATCTGAACCGGCGGCGATCGACCCGGGTGAGCCGCCACAGGACCGCGTGGACGAGGTGATCTCTGCGGGTCCAGCCTGAGGCCGCGTATCAACGATCCGGCGGCGGCCGGGACATCGCCGTGGAAGATCCGCAACAGGCCGAAGCCCATCGCGAGCGAGAGCCGCGGCGGTAGCCAGCTTGAATGCCAGCGATCAGCCTGAGGCCGATCAGAGTCCTCGCCCGGTGGACGTGCTGGGATCTCGACGGCAAGTGCGGGATCACTGGATGAGCCGCTCGAGGATCGGTCACGGATCTCGCGTCCGGCGAGGCCGCCCGCCACTCCTCGGGGATTCCCGACTCCCAGAAGAACGCCCCCGGCGAGCTGGCCGCAGACGGGCGCCGCCCGCCGTGTCGGCGTCGTCTCCCCCAGGTTGACCGCCCGGAGCACAGCCTCGCGGAAGTCGGCCGCGCCGGAAGGCCCAGCGCCGCGGCCTCCAGCGACCTCACCACGTAACCCGAGCCCCGGATCTCGGGCGGCTGCTGCGCGAAGCTGCCGTGACGATCTCCAGGGACTCTCGGCATGAACGGCGGCGTCGGTTGGCCTGGTAGCCGTTCCTAATCTGGGTCGAGAGCACCGTTCACGCGATAGTCCACTCATCAGTCCGCAGAGGACGACGCCGAGATAAGTACAGGCGGACAGGTTACTGATGCGAGGCGGGTCGGCATTGCCGGACTGGACGAGCTGCTCCTCCAGGAGGCCGACCTCGTCGGGGAACAGCCCGTGGTAGGCTGCCGGGACGGCGCTGGCCGTAGCGCGGATCGAGCCGCCGCCGCTGGCCCGCGAGGATGGGTCGCCGGAAGACATCGGGTTGCCCGTTCTCCCGGAACCGCCGCAACGCTGGAGAAGTCGTGATCCCGATGTCGAAGTAGCGGCCGTTGACCGAGTACTTCCGGTCGTCCACCAGGCGACGTACCGCTTGGCCTGGTCCGTCAGGTCCCAGCCCACCTCGGCAATGCTATCGGCGAGGGCCAGCGCCATGCTGGTGTCATCGGTCCACTCGCCGGGGCCGAGCCCATGCGGACCTCCCGCTCGGTAGCCGGTGACCTCCGGGAAGGAGCCGGGCGGCTGGAACTCGACCGCCGCGCCGAGGGCGTCGCCGATGGCCAGCCCCAGCATCGCGCCGCGGCGGCGGTCCGTGACTGAAGGGTCGAGCGCCATGGTCGTCTCCCGTGGAACTGTCGGTAATCGAGATCCTCAAGCCGACGTCACATGATAAGCGTGCAGGGATCGGGCTGACGAGGGGCGAAGGCGGCCGTCATGCGAGCGGCTTGACTTTGAGTTCAGCGGGCCATGAAATGCCTGGATCCGGGGAACCGCCGCCGACTCCGACTTCCCGGCCGGTCCCGGACCTCTCAACCCGGAGTGCATCATGCAGCCGAGACGATCGCTCGACCGTCGTGAGTTCCTGGCGCAGGGAGCCGCCCTGGGCGCGGCCGCAGCGGCGGCCTCGGCCGCACAGGCCCGGCCGGCGGGGGCTGTCGAGCCGGCGAAAAAGGTCCGCGTCGGCGTGATCGGCTGCGGCAGCGTATCGCGGAAGTACCTGCCGAACCTGTCGGCCTGCCCGTTCGTGGAGCTGGTCAGCACCTGCGACATCATCCCCGAACGGGCAGAGCAGGCCGCGGCGAAGTTCAAGATCCCGAACCACTACCCGAACATCGAGGCGATGCTCGCCGGCGCGCCGTTCGACCTGATGGTGACGCTCACCGACATGCAGGAGCACGGACGCCTGAACAAGCAGGCGGTCGAGGCCGGGCGACACGTCTGGAGCGAGAAGCCGCTGGCGAACTCGTACGCCGAGGGCAAGGCGCTGCTCGAGCATGCGAAACAGAAAGGCGTGCGGATCTGGGGCGCCCCGGCGGTCGTCACCAGCCCGCAGTTCGCCGAGATGGCCCGGCTGATCCGCGACGGTGCGCTCGGCCACGTCGCCGCCGCCCACGCGACCTACGGCCACCTCGGGCCCACCTGGTCGGCCTTCTTCTACGAGAAGCTCGGCGGATCGATGCCCGACCTGGGGGTCTACAACCTGACGACGCTCACCGGCCTGCTCGGCCCGGCGAAGGCGGTCGTGGCGCTCACCGGCATCATCACGCCCGCGCGAACGGTGGACAACAAGGGGAAGATCAGGGTCGAGGCCGAGGACAACACGATGGTGATGCTCGACCACGGCAAGGGCACCTTCTCGCACGTCCAGTGCGGCTTCAACTTCTTCGACCCGCACGGCCACGACGGATCGGAGCTGGAGCGGCATAGCATCTCGATCGTGGGCAAGGCGGGCCTGATGGAACTCGTCGGCTACGACTGGGCGCCCCACGGTGTGGACCTCGCCACCCTCGACCAGCCCGCCCCGAAGCGGTTCTGCACCGAGTCGCAGGGCTGGGTCTGGGAGCAGGGCGCGGCGGTCATCGCGGAGTGCCTCGCCACCGGCAAGGAACCGCTGATCACCGTCGAGCACGCGCTGCACATCGTCGAGGTCATCGAGGCGGCACGCACCTCCGGCGAGACCGGCCGCCGGGTCGAGCTGACATCTAGCTTCAAGTACCCCCTCGTCTGATTCGCCTCCCCGGGGGTGAGCGACTGCGGGCCGGCGTGGCGCATGGGACCATTAAGGCATTCGGGATTTCGAAGCGTCGGCCCCTTTTTTTATTTTGACTTCGCCGTCGCCATCGTCTAAAGGTGAGGGTGGATCGCGTCCGGATCACCCCCGTCGCTCCACTCGAGGCCCGGCCCAAGCCCGGCCTCCTGGTCGTGCGTGCGCAATGAAGCGAATCCACTCGATGCGGGTCCGGGCACGCTCACTTCCTTACTTCATCCGATCGATTGCTCAATTCCGAGGGTCCGGATCATGCCTCGTGCGCCACGTTCTCGGCATGCGTTCACGTTGATCGAACTGCTGGTCGTCATCGCCATCATCGCGGTTCTCATCTCCCTGCTCTTGCCTGCGGTGCAGTCGGCTCGGGAGGCCGCCCGACGCGCCCAGTGCACCAACAACCTCAAGCAGATCGGCCTGGCCATGCACAACTACCACGACGCCGTGGGTAGCTTCCCGCCGGGGGGGATCAGCACGCCCGGCTGGGTCGGCACCTGGTGGGGCTGGCCGGCGTTCATCCTGCCGCAGATGGAGCAGTCGCCCCTGTACAACGCGATCAACTTCTCGCTCCAGAACATCAACCAACCCTACGCGAACTCCGCCAACGATCCCCAGGTCACGGCCTACAAGTCCGTCATCAACAGCTACCTCTGCCCCTCGGATCCGGTCGCCAGCACGGGGCTCGTCGACAATCTCTCCTGGCTCACGCAGGGCGGCGACTGGAGCCTGATCGGCACGAACTACACGGCCGCCGCCACCTGCTACGTCGGCAACTGGGGGACATGAAGACGGGCAACACCACGTTCGACCTCTACTCGGGCGAGAGCCTCCCGGGTGTCGGCCCGCAATGGGGTTGCGGTGGCAAGTTCCGAGGCATGTTCGGCGATTGCAGCGACGGTAAGTCCTCGTCGCTCCGCGAGATCACCGACGGCACCAGCAACACGCTGCTGGTCGGCGAATCCTCGCCGAACATGAACGGCGCACTGGCGTGGGTCAACGGCGACGGGATCTGGGCCACCACCGTCGTCCCGCTGAACTGGAAGACCGAGCTCAAGGACGGGCAGGTCGACCCGACCGACGGCACGACCTGCAACCTCGGCCAGCTCAACAACTTCACCCAGGCCCTGCACTGCTGGCGGAACCAGACGACGAACTACGGCTTCAAGAGCTACCACCCCGGCGGGGCCAACTTTGCGTTCGCCGACGGCTCGGTGAGGTTCCTCAAGCAGACGATCTCCCCGAGGACCTACAACGGGCTCGGCACCAAGGCGGGCGGCGAGATCGTCTCGGCGGATTCCTACTGATCTGCGGATCCCGGCGCATGCGGCCCCGCCGCATGCGCCGGGATCGTGCGATCTCCATAACCCCGCCCCGGGCCGGGTCTCCCGCGCGCTTTCTTTCGGAGATTTTGAAGTGTCCACACCTCAGACTTTGAGGCCGGGCCACCGGGCCTGGCTCATGGCCGCCTTGCCGCGGCCCTGGCCGGCTGCGGGCCGGGCAACGGCCTGAACCCGGCGAGGGTTTCCGGCAAGGTCACGTACAAGGGACAGCCCGTCACGAACGGGACGGTCTTCTTCATGCCCGACGAGTCCAAGGGGACGGTCGGACCTCCGGCCCGGTAGCATCACCTCCGACGGCTCGTACACCCTTTCCACGGAAACCACAGGTGATGGCGTCATCGTAGGTCACCACAAGGTCGGCATCACGGGAGTGGAGCCCATCGCCGGATCCGGCGGGGCGGAGGTCGACCCCGAGAAGGATGCCGCCAATTACATGAAGGCGAAGGCCAAGGCGGCCGCGCAGGCCGCTCGGGCGGTCCCGAAGAAGGACGAGGAGACCTTCACCGACAAGGGAGGCAAGAAGTACCGATACGTCGTCCCCATGAAGTTCTCCAGGCCGGATGAGTCCGGGATCATCGTCAAGGTCGAAGGTTCGCAGACGGTCAATTTCGACGTCGACGATTCGGGGACCGTCCGCGTGAATCCCTGACCGCGACGTCACAGACCACCGGTCGAGGAGCAGGGAGCAGGACCTACGCCGGCTCCTGTTGGCGTGCTAGACTCCATGGTACGGATGGCGGCGGGCCCGCCCTTCTCGCCGCCACAATTTCTCCACACCCACTCCGGGGGATTGCCGTAAGCCGCGGCGTTTCGCCGGGGATTCACCCATGTGGGGACGTACCCATGAAGCGACGATCCGCCGTGCTTCTCGCGGCGTCATTGCTGTCGGCGGCCATTGGTCCCGGCTCCGTCGAGGTGTCGGCCGCGACCCCTCGCGGGGCGGACGCCCCGGACGCCTTCGCCCTGAACCAGCGGCTCGGCCGGGGTGTGAACGTCCTCGGGTATGATCCGATCTGGAGGCACCCCGAGCGCGGCCGGTTCAGGGCCGAGCACTTCCGGCTCATCAGGGATGCGGGCTTCGATCACTTACGGATCAACCTCCATCCCTTCCGCGACAACCGAGGGGACATCCGCGACCAGTGGTGGAAGACCCTCGACTGGGCCGTCGACCACGCGTTGGAGGCGGGCCTCCTGGTCGTCCTCGACTTCCACGAATTCCAGGCGATGTCGAGGGATCCGGCCGGGCTCAAGGAGCGCTTCCTGAGCTTCTGGTCGCAACTCGCCGAGCGGTGCAAGAACCGCCCCGACGGCGTGCTCTTCGAGATCCTCAACGAGCCGCACGCGAAGTACACGCCCGAGCTGTGGAACGAGACCCTCCGCGAGGCGCTCGCGGTGATCCGCCGGGGCAACCCGACCCGGGGGGTGATCGTCGGGCCCGTCCAGTGGAACTCGTTCGAGAAGCTCGACACCCTGAGCCTCCCCTCGGACGACCGCAACCTGATCGCCACGGTCCACTACTACAACCCGTTCGCCTTCACGCACCAGGGAGCATCCTGGACGAACATGAAGGACAAGCTCGGCGTGAAATGGACGGCCTCGCCGCAGGAGCAGGAGGCCGTCCGCCGCGACTTCGACAGGGTACGCGCCTGGTCCGAGAAGGAACGCCGGCCGATCTACCTGGGCGAGTTCGGGGCCTATGGCAGGGCCGAGATGCCCTCCCGAGCACGCTACACGAACTTCATCGCCCGCGAGGCCGAGAAGCGCGGCTGGAGCTGGGCCTACTGGCAGTTCGACGGCGACTTCATCGTTTACGACGTGCTCGCGGGCAAATGGATCGAGCCGATCCGCGACGCGCTCGTGAAGCCGAGGCGAGGAGAGTAGCCGGGTTCAGGATTTCTTGGCTGTACCCGGGGATCCCCAGCATCCGGACAGACGGAGGCCCAGCGTCAATCCCTCGGCCGCAGGCACCAGAAGATGGCGTCGAGCGGAGCGAGGCCCCGGGGGACCGGGCTGGGGCCGGTCCAGGTCGAGACGAGCCGGTCGTGGAGCGTCCGCAGCAGGTCGTCGCGGACGGGCTGCAGGTGGGGGACCCCGGCCAGGTCGATCGTCTCGCCCGGGTCGCGCTCCAGGTCGTGCAGGCGGACATAGGGGCCGGAGAGGGGGCTGCCGGTCTCCAGGTGGTCTCGCCGCTGCCGGCGGCCGGAGCCCACGACCAGCTTGTATCGCGATGACCGGATCATCGCTTCCTCGGCCTCGGGGTACTCGCTGAACACCGCGTCTCGCCCCCGGGCGTCCGGGCGGCCCTCGATCAGGGGCGTCAGGTCCAGGCCGTGCAGCGCGGGGGGCGAGGGAACGCCCAGCAGGCCGCAGACCGTGGGGAACAGGTCCACCAGCTCGGCGAGGTCCGGCAATCGCCTCCCCGCCGGCAACCGGCCGGGCCTTCGGAAGATTAGCGGTACGCGGACGGCCGGCTCGTAGAAGCAGTTCTTCTCCAGTCGCCCGTGCTGGCCCAGCAGGTAGCCGTTGTCGCCGATGAAGACCACGAGCGTCTCGCCCCCCAGGCCGAGGTCGTCCAGGCCCACGACCAGCCGACCGACCAGGAAGTCCAGGAACGCGAGCGAGGTGTAATAGGCCGCCTGCACGCCCCGAAAGTCGTCGTCCGAGAGCCGCCGGAAGAGGCGGGGCTGATCGCGGCGATCGCCGGCCGTCAGCCGCGGAGCCGGGAAGTCGCGGGGCAGATACCGGCCCTTCCACTCGCGCGGGAAGGCGAAGGGGGCGTGCGGTTCGTAGAGGCTCACCACCAGGGCGAACGGCCGGTCCCGCGGCTGCCTCATGAAGGCGATCGCCCGGTCCACCATGAAGGTCGATTCCATCGCGGCCAGGGGCAGGCCGTGGTCCTCGCAGCGGGCGTTCAGCCAGCCCGCGGGCGGGTCGACGAAGGGTCGCCACTCTCTGCGGCGGTCGCCCCCCGGCGGGGGATGGCGGCGGAGATGCTCGGCCCAGTCGGGCAGGTCGAGGCGGGCCTGGAAGCCGTGGTGCGAGGGACCGTTGAAGTGCATCTTGCCGAAGGCCGCGGTGCGGTAGCCGTGACGCGCCAGCCAGGCGCCGAGCGTCAGGGCGTTCTCCGGCAGCTTCGACTCCAGCCGGGTCACGCCGACCGCGTGCGGCAAGAGCCCAGTGATGAACGATTGCCGGCTCGGCGTGCAGAGCGGTGCGTTGCAGAAGGCCCGCTCGAAGGAGACGCCCCGCTCGGCCAGCGCGTCGAGGTGCGGCGTGGCGCCCCGCCGGTCGCCGCCGGATCCCAGGTAGAGCGACGACAGGTCGTCGGCGACGATAATCAGCAGGTTCGGGGGCGAGGCCCCCGGCGGCCCCCCGCGCGTCGGACCGCACGCGACGAGCGTCAGCGTCGCTGCCAGTGCGGCGGCGAGCATTGCAGGAATCCGCGGGCCCCGGTCGTCGCTGCGCATGGTCACGTCCCGGCTCCCCAGGGTGTCATCCGGATCGGGGAGAGGAGGTGCGGCGGGCCCGCAGGTAGGCCCCGGTGCAACTCCTCCGGACCTCGGCGACGACGGTCGGCGGCCCCATCGCGACGACCTCGCCGCCGGCGTCGCCCGCCTCGGGGCCCAGATCGATGACCCAGTCGGCCGAGGCGATCACGTCCAGGTTGTGCTCGATGATCACCACCGTGTTGCCCCGGTCGGCCAGCCGGTGGAGGATCGCCAGCAGGCGGTCGATGTCCGCGAAATGCAGGCCCGTCGTCGGCTCGTCCAGGATGTAGAGCGAGCGCCCGCTCGAGGTGCGGCCGAGCTCGGCGGCGAGCTTGATGCGCTGCGCCTCGCCGCCGGAGAGCGTGGTGCTCGACTGGCCGAGGGCCAGGTAGCCGACGCCCACCTCGTGGAGCGCCTCCAGGCCGGGTAGGACGCGGGGCTGGGCGGCGAAAAACGACCGCGCCTCATCCACTCGCAGGTCGAGCACGTCGCCGATCGACCGGCCCTTGAACCGGATCTCCAGCGTCTGGCGATTGAACCGCTGGCCGCGGCACTCGTCACACGTCACGAACAGGTCCGGCAGGAACTGCATCGAGATCCGCCGACGGCCTTGCCCCACGCAGGCCTCGCAGCGGCCCCCCTTCGCGTTGAAGCTGAACCGCGCCGCCCCGTAGCCGCGGGCCTTCGCCTGCCGGGTGGCCGCGAAGACCCTCCGGATCTCGTCGAAGACGCCCGTGTAAGTGGCGGGCGTCGAGCGCGGATTCCGCCCGATCGGCGACTGGTCCACCTCGATCAACGCGTCGATCGCGTCGAGGCCGTCGACGACGGGGCGTCCCGCGGTGCTCGCCGCCGGGTCGGCTTGTCGCCGGCGATACTCGCGGGCGAGGACGTCGTGCACCAGCGTGCTCTTGCCCGAGCCGCTCACCCCGGTGATGCACGTCAGGGCGCCCAGCGGGATCCGGGCCTCCACTGACTTCAGGTTGTTCCCGGTGGCGTTGCGGATGGTGATCCAGGCCGAGTCCTCATTCAGGCGAGACACTCGAGATCCGAGTTTAGGGGGCGACCCGGCGAGGTAGCGGCCGGTGATCGAGGCGGGGCAGTCGGCCAGCCGCTCCGGCCTGCCCGTGGCGACGACCTCGCCGCCGTCCGGTCCGGCGCCGGGCCCGAGGTCCACGGCCCATTCCGCCGCGCGAATCACGGCCTCGTCGTGCTCGACGACGAGCACGGTGTTGCCCTCGCCGCGAAGCCGCCGCAGGCAGTCGAGAAGCCGGTCGGTGTCGCGAGGATGGAGTCCGGCGGTCGGCTCATCGAGGACGTAGCAGACGCCCACTAGCCCCGCGCCAAGCTGCGTGGCCAGCCGGGCCCGCTGGAGCTCGCCGCCGGAGAGGGTGTCCGAGCCGCGTCCGAGCGTGAGGTACCCCAGGCCGACGTCCTCCAGGAAGCCGAGCCTTCCGGTGATCTCGCGCACCAGGGGCGAAGCCACGGGCTCCTGGGCCGTGCCGAAGGTCAGGCCCTCCAGGAACCGCCGCAGCTCCGCGACGGGCGTCGCGGAGACCCGGTCGATCGAGTGGCCCTGGATCCTCACCGCGCGGGCCTCGGGCCGCAGCCGGGAGCCGCCGCAGGCGGGGCAGGGGAGCCGGCCGGGTTCGCCGGGCGTCGCCTCCGCGACGACCCCGAGGCCCTGGCAGGCGGGGCAGGCGCCCTCGGGGCTGTTGAAGCTGAACGAGCGGGGCTCTGGCGTCTGGAGTCCGGTCCCGCAGTGGGGGCAGGCCAGGTGGACGCTCAGGATGTGGTCCTGCCACGAGCCGTCCTGCTCGGCGGCGACCACCACCACGCCGTCGGCGAGCTTGAGGGCGAGGTCCACGCTCTCGGACAGCCGCGGCCGGATCCCTTCCCGGATGACGAGGCGGTCCACGACGGCCTCGATCTGGTGAGCTTTCGTCTTCGCCAGCTTCGGGGGCGTATCGGTCACCTCGATGATCTGGCCATCGACCCGGGCGCGGATCAGCCCCGCCCGGCGGATGGCCTGGAAGGACTCGAGATGCTGGCCCTTGCGGCCCCGGACCAGTGGCGCGAGGATCATCGCCTTCTGGCCCGGCGGAAAGGTCATGACGTGGGCGACCATCTGCTCGGGCGTCTGCCGCTGGATCGAGGCGCCACAGCTCGGACAATAGGGTGTGCCCAGCCGCGCGTAGAGGAGCCGCAGGTAATCGTAGGCCTCGGTGATCGTGCCCACGGTGCTGCGGGGGCTGACCTGGCCGGCGTCCTGGTCGATGGCCACCGTGGGGGGCAGTCCCTCGATGAGGTCGACGTCGGGGCGGTCGAGCTGGTCGAGGAACTGGCGGGCGTAGGTGGAGAGGCACTCGATGTAGCGCCACTGCCCCTCGGCGAAAATCGTGTCGAAGGCGAGGGTGCTCTTGCCCGAGCCGCTCACACCGGTGAAGACGACGAGGCGGTCGCGGGGGAGGTCCAGATCGATACCGCGAAGGTTGTGCAGCCTGGCCCCGCGGATGGTGATCGCCGATGCCGGGTCGAAGGGTGTCGCTTCCGTGGTCATCGCGCCCCGCGCTCCGCTGGCATTTCTCGACGATCCGGGCTCAGGATGGCCGCTGGCTCCGGCCGGCCTCCGCGGGGGAAGGCGATCCCCGGCGGGTGGTCGAGGTCGTGCGCGGCGGGACGACCGTCGGCGGCGGGCCCGGGTCGTCGCCCGGCTTGCGGATCCAGTGGTCGCTGAACAGCCAGCCGCCGGGGACCTGTTTCTTGGGCATGTGGCAGCCGATGCAGCCCTCCTTCGCGTTGACGGGGCAGGGCCGGTGGGCAGCCCCCTGGCGGTGGCATTCGAGGCAGGCCGCCTCGTACCCGGCCGTGTCGCGCGAGGTGCGGCCGTGGACCTCGTGGCAGGTGCTGCACTTCATCTCCCGGCCCTTGGCGAAGCAGGCCGACATCGATAGCCCCACGGACTGGAACCGCGAGAGCTCGGCATTGCCGGCATACAGGGCGGCTCGCCCGATGTCTTTGGGCAGGCGATGGCACTCGCCGCACTGCTCGACCTGGTAGCGGGGCTCGGTGAGCAGGGTCATCGGCATCTTCAGGTCGTCGGTGCGGCCCTGTCGGGCGGCCTCGATGTGGTCCCGCCCGGGGCCGTGGCAGCGCTCGCAGGTGACGTTCGGGACCATCGTCGCCGGGTCGAGGTGCTGGAGCTTCACCCGCGAGGTCAGCGTGGAGTGGCAGGCGAGGCACTTGATGATCTGCTCGGGGGTGTGGATCCGGCCGAAGGGCACGAGATGGAGCTTCAGCTTCTTGGCGTCGGCCGATTCCTGGCCGGGCGTGATCTCCATCTTGCCGGTCGGGCTCAGGTAGGAGAAGCGATGCTCGAGGGCGGCCGGGCCGAGGGGACCCGCGGAGCCAGGGACCATGGTGACGAACGTCACGCCGTGCTTACCCGAGCCGACGCCGAGTTCCAGCGACATCTTCTGAATATCGGCCCCCTCATGCCGCCGGGCCTCGAGGTCCTTGCCGGTTAGCTGATACGACCATTCGACGGCCGGTTGCTCCGGGTCGCGGACCTTCTGCCCCGCGAGCCAGCGGGCGAATGCCCCCTCGCCGGCGGGCCAGAGGGTCCGGGAATGGCCGGAGCCGGAATGGGCCGCGGCCTCGCCGGGGTGGCATTCCGCGCAGCTCTGTTCGCCGATATACCCGGAGAAATCGATGGACTCCGGGCGCGACGGCACGGCGGTCGCGGTGAAGCTGGGCGGGAGGATGCGATCCTGTTCCCAGGGCGTGCGGAAGAGTGCGGCGACCAGGATCCCCCCGACCGCGACCAGGGCCAGCACGGGCAGCCACGAGGCACGACGAGACGGTTCGGCCGGCGTCGGCGATTCACTCATGATCCGAGGGGGGTCCTTTATCCGAGTAATCGCCGGGGGCGACGCCGCATCGACCTTCTCGCCGCTCGCGGCCCGAGCGGATCGACCGGAATTGGACCCTTATCTTGATTGCGTGGCGAAAGCGCTGTCAACAGCAACCCGCCCACCACGTCCGTCCTGCCGGCGTACGACCAGCACGATCGCCCGGGCGACTCACTGTCGCCGCCAGTCGCCGCGCTTGTTGCCGGATCGAGGCGGTTCTTATTACACTTGTCCCAGGCGAGTGAACGGCGGCCGAGGGGTGGCCGGGGTCCGGGCCTTCGCTGCGGATCTTCCGGCCCGACTCGGCGCCTGTTAGACTCGTGCAGCGAGAGTCCGACGCATGCCGCGAGGCTGCGTTCGGGGACCGGGGATCCAGGGGCACCAGAGCGCGGGGTCTGCGACGTGAGATTCAACCTCCGAAGCCGCTTGGCCCTGGTGGTCCTCGTCGGCGTGGCCGTGATGGCGTCCTCGCGACCTGCTCATGCCCAGCTCAACTCTTCCGAGGAGGAGCGGCTCCAGATCCTGAGCGACCCGGATGCGCTGAAGAAGACCGCGGAGAAGGACAAGTCCCGGGCACCGTTCGAGTTCTTCCGGTCGCAGGTGACCCCCTTCGACGTGCTGCCGATGGTGAAGCCGCACCAGTGGAGTACGGTGATCCTGGAGGTCCGCTCCAACCTGGGCGACTACGAGGGCGTCCTCCAGTCGCTGCCGGTGAAGCTGGAGGGGATGCCGCAGGAGATGATCTACGCCCGCGAGGCACGCCTGGTGAAGGAGCAGCGATCGCGCCTGGCCGTCCAGATGTTGATCCCGCGGGTGCCCAGGGAGAAGGAGCTGCCGGTCGAGCTGCTCCAGCCCGGCGCGATCCGGTTCGACGAGGTCTGGCAGGTGCCGATCCGGCTGCTGCCGCCGCACCAGATGCTCGTGGTGGTCCTGAGCAAGGAGTCGTCCAGCCAGTACGTGGGCTGGAGCCGGCTCCCCGCGCTCGTCCCCGGGGGGACGGACCGGGAGGATCCGATGTCCCTGGACCTCCAGCGGTATTACCGGCTCGTGCTGCCCGAGGAACCGGACAAGCCGTTCCTGTCGCCCCACCCGCTGACCTGGGCGCCGATCAGCCACATCCTCTGGGACGGGCTGCCGCCCGACACGCTGCTGGTCGCGCACCAGCAGGCGATGCTCGACTGGCTGCACTGGGGCGGGCAGATCGTGATCATGGGGGGGGCGGGCCCGACCTTCTCGATCTTCCGCGACAGCTTCCTCGGGCCGTACCTGCCCGGCGAGCCGACCGGCGAGAGCAAGTCGGTGGGCGACGCGGAGCTCAGGCCGCTGGCCGAGACTTATCCGCCGCCGGCCCGGCTCCACAGCGTCGGCGAGCAGGAGCAGCCCGTGGCCCCGCCCAGGTTCGACGTGGAAGCCCTCGGCGGCAGGCCGTACAGGCCGCCGGTCCCGATCCGCACTCTGCCGTCGCGGCCGCTGATCGTCGCCGGAGTGAAGCCGTTGCCGGGCTCCTCGACCATCCCGCTGGGGGAGGGGAGCCCGCACCTGCTGGCCGTCGAACGGCGAGTGGGCCGGGGCCGCGTCACGATGCTGACGATCAATCCCAACGACCCGTCGCTCACGGCGTGGCCGGGCCTCGACACACTGATCCGGCGGGTCGTCCTGCGACGGCCCGAGGAGGCGCCGCCCAGGGCCATGGAGCTCGACCCTTCGGGCAACCCGCAGCCGCCCGGGCCGGCGCTGGAGGCCCCGGACCTGACCTGGTACCGCATCACCAGCCGGGACGCGAAGGGCCTGACGGTTGCGTCCCGACCCAGGCCCCAACCGGAACGCGGTCCGCCGACTCCCGCCGGAGGTCGCTACCAGCCGAAGACGGCCCCGTCCGCGACCCCGGCCGCCGGAGGCGGTACCTTCACGTCCGAGGCCGAGGACGCTGTGAGCCGGCGGGTGGGCGTTGCGGAATGGCGCGACACCTCGGCACTGCCCCGGCTCAGCCGGGAACTCCTGGAGAAGGCCTCGGGGATCACGGTCCCCGGCAAGCCGTTCGTGCTGAAGGTGATCCTGGCCTACATGATCGCAGTGGTCCCCCTGAACTGGCTGCTCTGTCGGGGGCTCTTCCGCCGCCGGGAGTGGGCCTGGCTGATCGTGCCGCTCCTGGCGCTGGGCTTCGCGGTGGGGGTCGAACGGGTCGCGGCGTACGACATGGGGTACGACTCCGCGTGCGACGAGATCGACCTGCTGGAGGTGCAGGCGGGCTATCCCAGGGCCCACCTGACGCGGTTCGCCTCGCTCTACACGACCGGGCGGGCCCGCTACTCGATCTCCTTCCCGGACGATCCCACCGCGCTGGCACTGCCGTTCGACAACGAACGCTCGATCGGCGGCGAGGAGGTCACGACCGCCGTCTGGCAGTCGTATCCGGTCGCCGCGCTGAGGAGCATGGCTGTCCAGCCGCGGAGCCTCTCGATGTTCCGGGCCGAGCAGATCGTCGGCCTGTCCGGGACGATCCGCCTGGAGGACGGCGAAGGCCGCCGGACGATCCGGAACGACAGCGACCTGGAGCTGAGGGACGCGGTGCTGGTGGACTACCCCGCGCCGGGGCGTCGCAACGAGCGAGCCCTGGGGACGATTCCCCCCGGAGGCTCGGTGGACCTCGGCGAGGAGCCTGCGAGCCCGGCCGCTCTTCCGGCACCCGGGTTCGACGGCCCCGCCCCCGGGCCGTTCCTGGAAGAGTTGCGGAAGAACCGCGAGGAGCGCCCGGAGAACGAGGGCGAATTGAGGCTGGTGGCATGGGTTCCGCGGCCCGTGGTCGGGCAGACGTTCGAGCCGGCGCTGGACCGGCATCGCGGCATGACCGCCGTGCTGGTCCACCTCCGCTACGGCAATCCGCCTTCCCCCGACGGGCCGCGGTACAACCTCCTGGCCGCCCCGAGCGGGCGGGCCGAGCGCCCTGCCGCCGACGGGACGGCGACCGCCGTGATGCCGAGCTCGACCGCCATGCCCGAGTTCATGGACCCCGGGGTCCGCGCCCAGCTCCTCGCGCCGGGCCCGGCGGTCGCGGCCCCTCGCTCGAAGGGGAGGGGCCCGCGATGAGCACGAGCCAACACGGGGCGGGTTGCTGTCCCGTCCGACCGATCGCGAGGGCCGGCCGATGATCGAGGTGATCAACTTCACGAAGTGTTACGGCGAGTTCGTCGCCGTGGACAACCTGAGCTTCTCGCTCGGCAAGGGCGAGATCTTCGGGTTCATCGGCCCCAACGGCGCGGGCAAGAGCACGACGATCCGGTTCCTCGCCACGCTCCTGAGGCCGACCTCCGGCGAGGGCCGCATCGCCGGCCATTCGGTCACCGCCGACCCGATGGCCGTCCGCAGGGTCATCGGCTTCATGCCCGACGACTTCGGCGTCTACGACGGAATGAAGGTCTGGGAGTTCCTCGATTTCTTCGCCGTCGCCTACGAGATCCCGCGGAGCTCGCGCAAGCGGATCATCGGCGAGGTCCTGGAGCTGCTGGACCTGACCCACAAGCGGGACGATTACGTCAACGGCCTGTCCAAGGGCATGAAGCAGCGGCTCTGCCTGGCCAAGACGCTGGTCCACGACCCGCCGGTGCTGATCCTGGACGAGCCGGCCTCCGGGCTGGACCCCCGCGCGCGGCTGGAGATGAAGGCGCTCCTGAACGAGCTCCGCCGGATGGGCAAGACGATCCTGATCTCCAGCCACATCCTCTCGGAGCTGGCCGACTTCTGCACGTCGATCGGGATCATCGAGCGCGGCAAGCTGCTGGCGGCGGGGAGCATCCAGGACATCCAGCAGCAGATCCGCTCCCACCGGGTGCTCAAGATCCGCCTGCTCGACGACTCGACCGACCGCGCGGAGGCCATCCTCCGCGACGAGCCGGCGATCCGGATGGTGGAATCGTACGACCACACCGTGACCGCCGAGCTGGAGGGCGTCGACGAGGACATGGCCCGCCTGCTCCGGCGGCTGATGGACTCCGGGGTCGCCGTCCAGTCGTTCGAGGAGGAGCCGCTGAGCCTGGAAGAAGTGTTCATGCGGATCACGAAGGGCATCGTCAGCTGATCGGATCGGGGACCGCCGGGCGGACGGCCCGCGACTTTGGGGGATGACCAGGCGCCATGTTCCTTCGCGACAATCCGGTGCTGACGCGCGAGCTGCTGGTCAACCTGCGGTCGTCGCGCGCCTTCGTGCTCCAGTTCCTGTACGTCGCGGCGCTCGGGGCGCTGGTCTATTTCTACTGGCCTTCCGGCGGCGAGGACGGGACCCATCAGGTCAGCCCCGGAGTGGCGCGACGGCTCTTCGACATCTTCTTCCTCGGGCAGTTCTTCCTTGTCTCCCTGATGGCGCCGACCTTCGCCGCGGGCAGCATCACCGGGGAGAAGGAGCGGAAGACCTACGAGATGCTCCTGGCGAGCCCGCTACGACCGGGGACGATCCTCATCGGCAAGCTGCTCAGCTCGCTCTCCTACCTGATCATCCTGATCCTCTCCAGCCTGCCTCTGATGATCCTCTGCTACCTGCTGGGCGGGCTGTTGCTCTCGGAGATCACGCGCAGCTACCTGGTGCTGATCCTGGCGGCGGGGACCTTCGGGCTGCTGAGCGTCGCCTGTTCCAGCTACTTCCGCCGGACGAGCTCGGCGCTGGTGGTCAGCTACCTGGTGACGCTCCCGCTGGCGGTTCTCTGCGTCGCGCTGACCCGCACCGAGGACGTCACCACGCGGGACTTCGTGTCGATCGCCGTGCTGCCGCCCTGGTGCCTGGCGGCCTGGACGGTGCTGGAGATCCTGATCAACCGCAGGCTCCTGCATCCGCCGGACGTCGGCAGCGAGGGCAAGGACGTCGTCGACGAGGAGGAGGAGATGAGGTACGCGATCGGCGTCGTCATCGACCGGGACCTCTTCCCCGACAAGCTCTTCGCCCCCGCCAAGCGGACCGACCTGATGCCCGACGGCACGAACCCGGTCCTGGATAAGGAGCTCCGCAGCGAGATCTTCAGCCAGGGCACGCTGATGCTCCGGGTGGTCATCCAGGTCAGCATGCTGCTCTCGATCCCGCTGATGGCCGGCCTGCTGTTCCTCAAGTCGGAGAAGGCCCCCTACTACGTGACCTATGTCCTGACGTTCAACCTGCTGGTCGGCCCCGTCTTCTCCGCCGGCAGCATCACCCAGGAGCGGGAGCGCCAGACGCTCGCCCTCTTGCTGACGACCCTGCTGACGCCCGGCCGCATCGTCGTGGCCAAGCTGATCGCCGCGCTGCGGGTCTCCACCGTGCTGACATTCCTGCTGACGGAGCAGCTCCTGCTCGCTTACGTCCTCCTGCCGGAGTTGCGGTACCGGTTCTGGACGCTCCTGATCTTCCTGCTGATCATCGCCATCACGTGCCTGGCGACGTCATCCATCGGGTTGATGTGCTCCGCCCTGGTCCGGAAGACCTCCACCGCAATGGTCCTGACTTACCTGACGCTCCTCGTCCTCTTCGTCCTACCGATGGGACTCTCGTGGTACCTCGAGGGCATGACCGAGGACCGGGCGCTCACCCCCGAGCAGCTCGCGACGATCACGGTCACGAGTCCCTTCGCGGCCGCGCTGAACGTGCCCATGCACACCGGCCGCGTCGAGAACTGGACGGGTCAGACCCTGTCCGTGGCCCCAGAGGTGATGATCCGCTTCACCGAGTCGTTCGCGCTGCCGGCGTGGAGTGTCTTCCTGCTCGCCTATCCGCCGCTCAGCCTGGTCTTCATCACCATTGCCTATCTGGGCTTCCGTTGGAGGTGGTGGAAGGCCGGCGACTCGGGGTAAACCCGGAGGTCGGCGACGGGCACGGAGGCCGGGAATCACGACGCCCTGGGCTGGCCGTCCGGGGAGCGGCCCAGGGAAAGCGTCCCGTCGTCCAGGTACCACATGCCGTCGGGGCCGCGGGCGAAGGTGCGTTCCAGCGGGAAGCTCCAGATCGGCCCCTGGTCGCGGCGTCCCCGGACGAAGATCCGGAGCTGGAACTTCGCCTCGATGTCGGTCCTCCCCGCGCTCTTCTCGGCGCGGAAGTCCTCGACCTGGAAGACCAGGGGGGCGAACGCCGCGGCATGGCCGTCGCGAAGCTGTGCGAGTCGCTTCCTCCAGTAGCGCCGGAAGCCCTCGAACGTCGCGAAGTCGGCGGAAGTCTTGCCCCGGGCGCTGAGGAGCAGCCACATCCTGCGGTGATGCGGACGGTGGTGCGACAGGGAGCCGAAGAAGTCGCGGGCCGCCTGCTCCGGGGTGATCCGCACCGGACGCTCCAGCGTGATCAGGATCGGATAGCAGAGGAGCATGCCGCCCAGGCAGCCGGCGACGAAGACAATCGCGGCCAGGCTATAGGACTCCGCCCCGAGGCAGAGGTAGAGCAGCCACAGGGTCCCGACGACCCAGGCGCCGAGGATCAGAAGCGACGGCCCCCACTCGGCCGTGCGCGTCCAGACCTGCTCGACGGCCGGGGCCTGCGGCATGGCCATCCGGCCGCGTGACCGGCGGGGAGCCGCCTGCTCGGCCGGCTCCTCGAACCGAGGCACCGGGCTAGCCGCGACGGAGTCCGGCTCGGCCAGGTCGAAGGACTCCTCGGTGGAGGGGACGAGCACCGGGCCGGCGGGGCGAGTCGCCACCGGCGCCGGTGCCTCTTCCAGCAGCCATTCCGCGGCGGCGATCTCCGCGTCCTTCGGCTGCCCGGGCTTTGACGTCGGGTCGTTCATCCGGGGGAGGCCTCCATGATCCGGCCTGCGGTGCACCGGGCGCCGGGTCTGAAAAGTTCAAGAATTTTCGCGGAAATCCCATTCTGCGTGATCCCGGGGCACGGCGTCCAGAGCGGCCCGCCCCGCCGTTCCCCTGGCCGACCCATTCACCTTACCAGCGGAGTTCCTCGCGCGCGATCCAGCGCAGGCATCCCTCGTCGGTCGCCAGCAGGAGGTCCGGGAGTTCCTGCCCCGCCCGGGTGACCCCCTGGGGGCAGCAACCTTCGTGACCTCCCACGACGGGGGAACCGTCCTTGAAGCGGAGCGGCCGGGGCACGACGCCGTCCCGGCCCAGGTTCTCGAACAGCAGGACCGTGGGGAGGGCGTCCGCTTGCCGGAGCGGGACGCCCGAGACGGCGGGGATCACGTGGCGATTCCCGAGCGGCAGGCCGACGAGCAGGTCGACCCGGCCGGGGGCCGTCCAGGGGCCCGCCCAGATCGAGCACCCGCCGGAGAGGGCGAAGCTCCCGTCCAGGCGAATCAGCCGGCCCAGGTGGTCGACGATCCGCACGGGCGGGCCGACCTCGTATCGCCCGATCTGCGGGTAGGCGCAGAGGAAGCCCTGGAGATCCAGCGCGATCAGGTCCAGCCCTTCCGGGTCGGTCCAGGCGGCGATGGCCGGCTGGACCCGGGGGGGGATGATCAGGGCGTCTTCCCCCAGGCCGATGCGCTGGGGGTGGCCGAACCTCGGCTGGGAGACGGCGCCGTCGTTCGGCAGGAGCAAGACGTCCCCACCGGCTCCCGTGACGATCAGGTCGAGGCGGCCATGGTCCAGCCAGTCCGCCAGCGCGGGCCGGGCGAAGCCCCGCTCGCGGCCCTCCGGGCCGAAGAGCCGACCGTCCGGGCCGGGCTCGATGCGGAACGGAGCCCCCCCCGCCTCCAGGATGGCGGGATGCGCGTACTGGTGGTCATCGCCGGAGCCGAGATCCTCCAGGTAGTGGAGGCGGCCGAAGCCGTCGCCCCACAGGAGGTCGAGGTCGGCATCTTCGTCGATATCCCGGGCGACGAGTGCGGCGTGCCCGCCCAGGAGGACCTCTCCGGCCCTCTGGAGGATCGGGGCCGGGGTCTTCGCATCGTTGCGGGAGCTGCCGCAATGCACCGCGAAGAGGTGGCCCGTGGACGTGCCGTACAGCAGCTCCGGCCGACGATCCCCGTCGAGGTCCCCGACCGTCAGGGAGATCCGGTCGGGGTGGAGCTGGAGCGGACTGCCGCCGCAGGTCAGGGTCCTCGGCTCCATCAGCACGGGGGGCAGCTGGCCGCCGAAGTTCCGGTAGACGCGAAGCAGGCCGCGATGGTCGGAGAGCAGCAGCTCCAGGTTCCCCCGACCTCCCCAGGCGACCGCCAGGGGGGCCGGATGCAGGCCGATGTCCAGGGGACCCGAATCCCCCTGGATCTCCGGCTGGAGCTCGAAACGGGGCGATCCTACGTCACCGACATTCCTCAGCCAGTAGATCCGACCGGCCGGCGCGGCGCCTCGCCAGAGGCCGTGGCGATCGTACGCGGGATGGGAGCCCGACTGATTCAGGCCGATGAGCTGATGAGCGGGCAGACGACCGGCCTCGGGCCAGTAGTCCGTCAGGTCGTGGGAGCCGACCAGCAGATCGGTCAGGCCGTCCTGGTCCCAGTCCACCGCGACCATCTGGACGATCCGGACGCCAGCGGCGCCGAGGTTGGTCCCCAGCCCGAGATCCACCCGCCGGCCGAATGCCGGCTCACTCGCGGACCCTTCATTCGGGAGATAGACCAGTCCCTCCTCGCCCAGTCCGACGATCCCGAACCGAGAGCCGGCTCCCGAAGGGATCGGGCAGAGCGCCCTGAGGCCGTCGAGCCCCGGGATCCTTGTTCCGGCGTCATAGGACCGCGGAGACCCTTCCGGGTCGTCCGTAGATGGCCTGTAGAGCCATGCGGATCGCCGTGGCGAGCCCCCGCCGAAGGTGACCAGGAGATCCGGCTCGCCCGTCCCCCACCAGTCCACCACGCAGGCCTCGGCGTCCCATCCGCGAGCCAGCGGGACCATTCGCACGGAGGGATGCCAGGTGAGACCCGGGCAAGACCGCGTTTCGATAGCGTTCTCCGAACCGGCCCCGGCAACCAGAGAGGCGTCGTCCATCTGTCTTCTCCGACGGCAACCACACTTCCCGCAACGGGCCGGGCCGAGGATTCTAACGGCTCGGAGGCAACGGTGCGAGGACTCCCCTATTCTCGCTCGCTCCGGTTGCGGGCGTAACCCTGCTCCGAGCTGGGGTGGTGCTCCCCACCCCATACGCAGCAACTTAAGCTCTCATTCTGTACATGTGTGCCGGAAATGACAGAGCGGTGCCTCTCACGCCAGATTGGAGGTTGAACACGAACCCTCCTGTTCTGACACGAGAGGCACCTTTGACCAGTCTCACCGAACTCGCCGATGCGATGCAAGAACTCCTGAGCACGGGAGCTGACGAAGCGGCCGCACAGACCGGCTTCGTCAGGAGGAAGCGCAAGATCACCGGCCCCAACTTCGCACAGGCGGTCGTCTTTACCGCCCTGGCCGACTCCGAGGCGCCCCGGAGCCGCTTCCAGGTGTTCGCCGCCGCCACCGGGCTCACCGCCTCGCGGCAAGCCATCGAGAAGCGTTTCGACGCCCGCGGGGCCGAGTTCCTCCGCGGCCTCCTCCGCCGCGCCGTCGAGAAGGTCGTGGCCACCCCGGTCCTCATCCGGCTGCTGCAGCGGTTCACCGGCGTCGAGGTCCTCGACAGCAGTGTCATCGCGCTGCCCGATGAACTGGCGGGCACCTACCGCGGCGGCCACAGCGGCCGCGCCAAGGCCGCCGTCGCCAAGGCGTCCGTCAAGTTGACCGTCGGTCTGGAGCTCCGGACAGGCGCGCTGCGGGGACCCGAGCTGAGCGACGGCCGGACGGGTGATCTGAAGGCGCCCCTGGCCCAGACCGCCCCGCCCGAAGGCGGCCTGCAGATCGCCGACCTGAACTACTTCTGCCTCAAGAAGTTCGCCGACTGGCAGGGGATCGGCGCCTACTGGCTGTCGCGGCTCAAGAGCGGCACCAAGGTCCATGACGAGCACGGCCGACGGGTCGACCTGGTCGCCCGCCTCCGGGCCGCCGGTGCGGCCGACGTCGACCTGGATATCCGGCTCGGGAGCCAACACCGATTGCCCTGTCGGTTGATCGCCCGGAGGGTCCCCGCCGAGGTGGCCGACCTCAGACGCCGCCGGTTGCTGGACAAATGCGCCGACCGGGGTAACCGCCCCAGTGCGACGAGTCTGGCGTTGTGCGAGTGGGCGGTCCTGGTGACCGACGTACCGCGGGAGTTGCTGAGCGTCACGGAGGCCATCGCCCTGGCCCGGATGCGCTGGCAAATCGAGCTGATCTTCAAGCTCTGGAAGAGCCGGGGCGGAGTCGCCACCTTTCGCGGCACCCGTCCGCAGGCCGTGCTGTGTGAGGTCTATGGCAAGCTGTTGGCGCAGGTGGTGGGCCACTGGATGATCGTGGTCGGGGCCTGGGCGCGGCGGGAGCGGAGCCTGACCAAGGCGGCGGAGATCGTCAGGACATTGGCGATGAGCCTGGCGACTGCGATGCGATCTCTCACCGCTCTGCGCGGCGTCTTGAGTCATGCCCGTCAGCTGATGGATCTCGCCGCCCGGATGGACAAACGGCGGAAGTCTCCGAACGCTCATGACCTGATATTTTGTATAGAATCTGAGGCTTAAGTTGCTGCGTATGGGGTGGTGCTCCCCACCCCGGTGGCGCTCGTGTAAGTCGGCGGGGGGGGTCAGCCGAGCTCCAGGCCCTGCTCGGTGATCCGATAAGGGAGGATCTCCTCGCCGTGGGCGCTGCCTCGATGCTTGGCGATCGCCAGGGCGCGGCCCAATCGGCCACCCTCGCGAGTCCGTCCCATCAGGATGATGGTGTTCGCGTTTGAGAAGATGTCGCCCTGCCCGATCGGTTGCTCCAGCAGTTCGTCGAGCATGACATGCGGCGTGGTGTACAGGTAGACGCACCCGATGCTCAGGTGATTGTACGGGTGGGCCGCCACCCTCGGGGCGTTCTCGCGAAACCGCTCGCGGAACCACTCCCGGGCCGCCCAGTCGCTATCCTTCCGGAGGACGTGGTGATAAACGTACTCGAAGAACTCGAACTGGATTGACTCGCTGAACCGCTCGATCGGTTCCAGTCCGTCGAAGACCACCCGGCGAACGCCACGGATGAAATGGCGATAGAAGAAGCCCACCGAGCATCGAAGGATGCGTGCAAGATCCGACTTCCATTCGTGCCAGGCGTCCGGATCAACGTAGGCCCGGCTTACACGGCGGCCGGTCCGCTCAATCGGGTGAAAATACTCCGGCAGGGGCTCGCTCCAATCCCAGGTCTGTTCGAGCTCGGGCTGCTGGCTCACCGGGTAACTCTCCAGCAGCCACTGAGAATGGTGCTCCGCGTAAGCCCGGTGATTCTGGGAATCTCCCCGGCTCGTCAAGTCGCAAATCACCCCACGCGAGCCCTCAGCAAGGAGCCCCGAATTCGCCCAGCGGAGTCCGAGTTGTGTTTTGCCGATGCCGGTCGCCCCGGCCACGACGGTCAGTGTCCCTGACAGGAGCCCTCCGCCCAGCTCTCGATCAAATGCCTCGATCCCGAAGGGCTGTCTCGTTCTCGTCATCCGATCCCCGACCTGCTTCCCGGAACCCCCAGACTGTCTCGTCAAGGGCTCCATTGTGCTCCGGTTCGGGCCCCGGCGGCAAGAGAACCGAGGGAACCCCTCCATATCAGTTAAAACTCAGGGTCGATAATGCCGAAGTATGCCACAAGACCCGGGAATCCGGACCGACCTGCATGATCCGCAGGGCCGTCGCCTGGGCAGTCGTCCGGGGACGTACCGAAACACTGCCCGGCTTGATCGAGTGCTGACTCGCATGGATCGATAGTGGCTCAAATGGTGAGGGATGGAGCCGTGAAGACCGAGTTCCGCCACCAGAGACGCCGGGATCGCAGGATGTCCCGGGCCTTTTCCGCTCTGCTCGGCCTGGCCTGCTGTCCGCTGCTATCGCAGGCGGGCCTTGCTCAGACGACCGGCTCCGGCGCGAGGATCATCACCCCGACGCCGGATGGGGCGGCGAGGCGGGTCCCCATGGCGGACCCGACGCTTCCTGCGTTGCCGGGAGCACTGGACGACCTGGACGACGCGTCCCAGTCCGGGGCGGGTGATGTCGAGCCGAGGGTCATCACCCCTCCAGGCGGCCCGGCCCGCGGCGCGGTCCCTCCCCCCCCGGCTCCCGGGCAGGACATCCCTCGGGTGCTGACGCTCGAGCCATCCGCCCCGCACGCCACCGCTTCCGCCTCACCTCCGAGGGTGCTCGACCTGCGCCGCGACTCGACGGGCCTGATCCCGCCCCGGCCCCCCCGCCCCCCCCCCCCACCGGGCAATCAGGAGGTGTCCAAGGACGTCTCGAGCATGATCGAGTCGATCCAGGGATCGGAGGGCGAGATCGCGGTGGTGATGGGCGAATCGAAGATCATCCGGACGCGGAAGCCGCTGACCCGGGTGGTCATCGCCAACCCGGCGGTGGCGGACGTGGAGCTACTCGCCGATCAGCCGGAGCCCCGGCTCCTGAACCTCTTCGGGAAGTCCTTCGGAAACACGAATCTGACCCTCTGGGACGAGCATGATCGCCCTGTCTCCTTCCTGGTGCGCGTCACCTTGGACACCAAGGAGCTGGAGGGGCGGATCAACCAGACGTTCCCAGGTGCCCAGGTGAAGGTCCGGCAGATCGGGCCGCAGCTCGTGCTCGACGGGCAGGTTCCGGATTCCAAGATGATGTCCGACATCCTCCAGGTGGTGCAGGCAACGGTCCGGAACAGCGGCGGGATCCGGACGGCCGGAGGCGGGGCGGGGGCCGGAGGCGTCACTGGCGGGGCCGCCATGGGAGGCGGGATGGGCGGCGGTATGGCCGCGGGAGGCGCGACGGGAGGGGGCATCACGATCATCAATCGGGTCGTCGTCCCCGGCCCGAGGCAGGTGCTGCTCCATGTGAGGATCGCGGAGCTCAACCGCGGCGCCATCCGCCAACTTGGAATCAACTGGCTGAACACCCGGGGAGAGTCGATCATCGGCTCCACGATCGGCAGCTCCGCCCCCAACTCTCCGGGGGCGGGGAACGTGGGAGCCACGGGGGCGGCCTCGCACTCGACAGGTGCGGCCAATCCGATCGGCTTCCTCTCCCCGGTCGTCTCGGCGTTCACGGCCAACGGCGCCTCCACCAGCGGCGGGACGCTCTTCGGGGTGTTCGACTCAGGGCATTTCTCCCTGTTCATCAACGCCCTGAGGCAGAACGCCCTGGCCAAGGTGCTGGCCGAGCCCAACCTCGTGGCGATGGACGGGCAGCCCGCCCGGTTCCTGGTCGGCGGCGTCTTCCCGTTCCCGGTCCCTCAGAGCTCGTCGATCCCCGGCGGCACCGCGGTCGTGACGGTCCAGTTCCGGAGGTTCGGGACGATCCTCAATTTCATCCCGAACATCCTCCCGAACGACGTGGTCCGCCTCGACGTCGAGCCGGTGGTCAGCCGCCTCAATTTCGTCCGCGGGACGGACGTCAACGGAGGGCGAGTGCCCTCCATCGACGAGCGCAGTGCCCGGACCATCGTCGAGCTTCGCGAGGGCCAGACCCTGGCCATCGCCGGCCTGCTCCAGCTCGAGACCAATGCGACGAGTTCGCGGATCCCGGGCCTCGGAGACCTGCCGCTCGTCGGGCCGTGGTTCAGCGACAACCGGATCGAGACGGTGGAGACCGAGACCATCATCCTGGTGACCCCGGAGCTGGTCTCGCCGCTAGAGAAGAATGAGGTCACCGAGGCGCCGGGAGACCGGGTCTACCAGCCCAGCGACGCCGAGTTCTACTTCCTCGGCCGGATCGAGGGCAAGCTGGGCCGGGAGTTCCGGGCCACCGTCGCCGAGCAGGACCCGCTGAACCTGATGAAGCACTTCCAGAGCGAGCAGCAGTGGGTTGCGGGGCCGCACGGATACGCCGATTAACGATACGTTCAGAGGCTGAGCGAAGCAGGCCCAGGCGCGGACCGGGCTGGAGATCGGGCGGGCCGGCGATCAGCGACGGCGGGCCCGGAGAGGACGGAGGCCCCACCCGAGGGGCACGGCCAAGGGGGAGACGATGAATCGCGACCGATCCCGGATTTTCTGGTTTGCCAGCGTGGCGATCTCGGTGGCCTCGGGCCTCGTCGCCGGGCGTGTGTGGGCCCAGTCCCCGGAGGCTCCGCTGCCGCGATCGCAGCCGCAGCCGTGTGAGCGGAAGGGCGTCTTCCACCGCTTCCTCCACCACTCGGCGCACACGGTGCACGACAGGTTCATCGGCTACCCGGACACCTTCATCGAGCCACCCCTGGGATACTACATCCGGGAACAGTTCTCGATGCAGGTGGCGAAGGCGGACCCGCACCGGTTCACGCTCTACCGCAGCGACTTCCTGCCCGGCACCGACCGCTTCTCGCCCACCGGGGCCTCGCGATTCAACCTGATGTACTCGCGGCTCGAGGGCTGGATGGGGCCGGTCACCGTGGAATGGACTCCGGACGAGCCCGGTCTCGCGGACTCCCGCCGCCAGGCCGTCCTGGCGACGCTCCAGCGGGCGGGCCGGCCGATCACCCCGGATCGCGTCCTGATCGGCCCGTCGCCCTATCCGGGAGCGACCATCAGCGGCCTGCCCGGCACCGAATCGGTCAATAACCTGAACGGGCTGATCATCCGCAGCCAGCAGGCAGCCATGAGTTACCCGCCGTCTCCTCAGTCGGGCGCCAATGCCTACAGCACGTCCCAGGGGGTACAGTGACATGAGGACGCTGGATTGTCATGTGCGATCGGACTCGCGGCGTCGACCGTCCTGGTTCGGCCTCGGCTCCAAGTGCTCACGGCTCATCCTGATGGGGACCGGAATCCTGATCCTCGCCGCGGCCTCGAGCCTGGCCGGGCCCCCCCGGAAGTCGCGCGAGGAACCCCCTCCGACCCTGCCCGACGGCGCCGACCCGAACACCGTCTCGGTGGACCTCAGCCGGTCGGCCGATGGACCGAAATTCCGGCGTAACCTCACCCCAGCACAGCGGATTCACACACACCTCGACCTCGGCCGGGTGTTTGAGAGCCAGGGGAACTTCGAGGCGGCCCTGATGGAGTACCAGCAGGGCCTCGCTGCGTGCGAGCGCCGCGGGATCGGCCGGACGAGCTCGGCCGACGAGGCCCTCGCCCACCGGCGGATCGGCAACGCGCTGGACCGCCTCGGCCGGTTCGCGCAGGCGGAGATGCACTACAAGAAGGCCATCAAGTGCAACTCGCGGGATGCCAAGGCGTGGAACGACGCCGGCTACAGCTACTATCTCCAGGGCCGCTGGGCGGACGCGGAGCGGCTCCTCAGGACGGCCCAGAGGCTGGCCCCCGAGGACCCGCGGATCCAGACCAACCTCGGCCTGACGCTCGCGGCGGCGGGGCGCACCAAGGAGGCCCTGCCGATCCTCAGCAAGTTCACCGGCGACGCGATCGGCCACGCGAACCTCGGGTACCTGCTCGCGGCCACCGGCCAGGTACGACTGGCCCGCGATCAGTACCTCCAGGCCCTGGCGCTTCGCCCCAACCTCGAGATCGCCCGGCGGGCGCTCGCCCGACTCGATCAGGCTGAGCAGGCGGAGGCCGTGGCGGCCACGTCCCCGCCGATACCCCAGCGCAGCCTCCCGAGCGACCGACCGGGCCCGGGCGATCCGGCTGTGGCCAGGACCGGCGGGACCAGACCGGCGATCCCGCAACCCCGCATCGTGGTCCCTCCCCCCGAGGTCGTCTTCCCGACCCGGAGATGAACCGGGGTCAGGGCCGGTCCCCGGCTTCGCGCGATCCCGCCGCGATCGTGCGGCCCGGGACGATCGGCGTCGCGAGCAGGCCATAGAACTCGGGTCGACGGTCGCCGATGCGGTTGATCTCGTGGCGGCCGGGGACGCGAACGAGGTGCTTCCTTCGGGCCCGCGCCGGCTCAATCTCCGCGAAGAACAACTCCTCGGCGTCGGTCCCCGCCCGGGCGATGATCGCGCCCGAGGGGTCGGCGATCGAGCTGGACCCGATGAACCGGAATCCGCTCTCTTCTCCCACCCGGTTGACTGCCATCACGTAGACCGTGTTCTCCATGGCCCGCGTCGGGATCATGTGCTCCGCCGCGCACTCGGAGTGGGTTGGCCAGTTCGTCGGCAGGGCCAGAAGGTCCGCCCCCAGCAGGGTCATGACGCGAGCCGCCTCCGGGAACGACCCGTCGTAGCAGATGTGCATCCCGATCCTCAGGCCGAGATACTCATGGACGGCGAACGGCCGATCGCCGGGATCCGCGAACATGTCCACGCCCAGGAAGGGCAGGTGGACCTTGCGGTAGCTGCCCAGCAACTTCCCCTGGCCGATCAGGGCGCAGGCGTTGAACAGCCGGTTCCCGTCCCGCTCAAGAAAGCCGAAGAGACATCCGCAGCCGGTCCGCTCGGTGAGATCGGCGATCCGCCCGACTTCCGGGCCGTCGATGGCCACCGCGTGGTCCAGCCCCTGCTCGCGACTGCCGAACCCATACCCTGAGAGCGCACACTCCGGGAAGACGGCCAAGTTCGCCCCCGAGGACGCTGCGGCCTCCAGCCACGACTGGATCCTGGAGAGATTCTCCCCAAGCTCTCCCAGCTTCGGCTCCATCTGCACACCGGCCACACGGATCGATGGGGAATGATTCATCATCAGCGAAACCTCATCCGGGCGCGAGGGGAATGAAACCTGCATGAATCCGTGCCGACCCGTCGAACACAGTTCGGATGTGTAGCATAGAAGAAGCAGCACAATTGCTCTATCAATGACGTATTCAGGGAAGAATTCCTATCTCCGGTCGACGGACAACCATGCTCAAGGAAGGATGCGCGGATTGCATATTACCCGGAACTCTGGGCGTTTGGCCCTATTGGCGTTATTTATCCCGTTCTGCGTGGTGCTGGAAGCGGCCGAGGACCGCAAGGCAGAGGCAACGAATGACACATCACGAGGCACTGCCGGGGTAAGCCGCGAGCGTCCGCCGTTGTCGCCGCTGAAATTGAAGTCGGCAGCGGAGGTCATTGCCGAGCTCGAGGAGTCGGGGAATTTCCGGCCGGCAAAGGCGTTTTACGCCGGGCACATGGGCCGCGCCTACGACCAGGCGATGTCGGTCGTCGCGAAGGACCGACACTATGTGAAGCTCCGCGAGGACGAGACCTATCTCGACCCGACCACCGAAGCGCACGAGTCACTCCACGGGATGTCTTCGCTGATTCGCAACGCTCGGGGGGAGTCGATCTCGGCCGGGTATGACGTGATCTACGTGGGCGATGGCAGTTTCGCCGAGATCCGCCTCAGCCCGGGGTTTACCAAGGCGAAGCTGCGACGCTGGCTCCCCCGCGGCCTCCGCAGCAGCGATGTCGCCAGGACACACATCAATGACTCCCGGTTCAGCAAGGCGCACGTGGCGCTGATCGCGGAGGAACTGGCCTATCATGTCCTCGACGGCCGCATCGGCCTGGAGAACCATAGCTACATGGAGGAGAAGCTCGGGATCAAGAACGCCGTCACGGCCCCCGCCGCGGAGTGGTCGATCCTCGCCCTGGCGACCGCCGCGATGCTGGACACCGAACCCGATGCCTTCCCGGCCGAGGTCGAGCGGCGGCAGTTCAACGCGCTGGTGAAACGCCTCGTGGAAGACGCCGTCTCGGTGTACGCGAGGGGGATGGACGGCGGGAAGTACGGTATGCTCGCCAACCTGGCGCCGGAGTTGCGCGGCCAGTTCACCACGCCGCTCGCCGAGGATTCCCGCCAGGCCAGGGAAATCCGCGACTTCTGCTCCCGGACCTTCGGGGAGGACTGGCTCGAGACGCTCCGGCGACGGGTGGAGCAGGCGCGTGATTCCACGGAGGCGCTCGCGAACACGGGAATTTACAGTCCTTAACGGACGACCGTGACCGGGGGCCGTAAGATCCACCCAGTGAGCAAGGATCCGTCGGTGATCGAACCGAGGATTGCTTTCCTCACGTCATGACGGCGCTTCGCCGCCGGCGCCCTGGGTGCAGTCCGCCGGCGCCGATCGATGTGCCCGCATCGTGCTGACCGGCCTCCCGGTCCGCAGGGTCGGAGGCGATGGTGCCGGCATGATGGCCGCATCGGCGTGCCGATGCGCCGTCGGTCACGTGCAGGTTTGTCGGCGGCCAACCGACCGGTCATGGTCTTGAATGCCGGCGACCGATGAGGCACGAGGCCCGCGCCGGTGAGGCTTAGACGATGAACACTTCCGGCTCCTCTCGACGGTTCGAGGCCCTCGACGGCGTCCGGGCGACGGCGATGCTCCTGGGCGTCTACTACCACAGCATCCTCTTCGCCGGTATGGTCGGCGGGGGCCCGGGGCCGATGGGCGGGGGGCCCTCGGCGATGCGGTTCCAGGACTGGCTACACAGCTTCCGGATGCCCTTGTTCTTCCTGGTCTCAGGGTTCTTCTGCCGCCTGATGCTACAGAAGTACGGCGTCCGGAAGTACCTCTATCGACGCTGGGCTCGCATCGCTGTGCCGCTCCTGGTTGGCCTCTTCACGTTCGTACCGCTTTACCACCTGAGCTTCGAATTCTTCGGCGGACCGGGTCCCGGCCCGCCGGGCAGGGGGGGCCTCCGCCGGGCATGGGAGGGCCGCCCCGGGGGATGCCGACGGGGGGAGGGCCGCCGGGCCCGCCCGGGGCGATGGACGTCGCGAGCCTGCCCCCGCCGCCGCCGGGCTTCGTCCCGCCGCCATTGCGAGAGTTCGACGCGAATGGCGATGGATCGCTCGACAAGGACGAGTGGGACAGGGCCAGGGACAGGTTTGCCAGGACAGGCTTCCCGGGACCCGGGCCCGGGCCGGGAGGACCGTCCCCCTTCGGCCCGCCGGGGGCCATCAGCGAGCGGCTCCTCGGCTCGCACGCACGCTACTTCACGCTGAGCCATCTCTGGTTCCTCTGGTACCTGCTCGTATTTGCTTCCACCGTCCCATGGATCGCGATGGCCCTGGAGCGGGCCGCCCGCTTGTGCGGGTTGAGAGACGCGGATGCCCGGTTCGGCGAGGCGTTGCGCCGGGGCACCGGACCCCTGGTCCTGGGGCTGCTCAGCGTCCCGGCGCTCCTGGCTACGGCCGGTCCGTTCGGCTGGTCGCTCGGGATGGCCTCCGGGATCGGCCGCGGGTTCCCCGACTTTCTCCTGCGTCTCGAGCCGGACATGCCGTTCTACCTGGTTTACTTCCTGGCCGGCTGGTGGCTCCACCGCACGCGGGAGATGCTCCCGGAATTCGCAAATCTCTGGCTGCCGCATCTGGCGATAGGTCTGGTGGCCCACGCCCTGGCTTCCGTCCTGTCGGGGGCCTTCGCGGGACGGGTCGATCTACCCCATTCCGGGTTGATCCGCCTCGCAGGATTCGCGCTCTACGCTGTGGGATCGGCCTACACCGCGGCCGGATTCCTCGGCGTCTTCCAGCGGTACTTCGACCGACCCAGCCGCGCCTGGACCTACATGGCCGAAACTGCATTCTGGGTCTATCTGGTCCATCAGCCGCTGCTGGCTCCGTTCCTGAAGTGGCTGGTGCCCCTGGGGATGCCATGGTGGCTCAAGACGCTGCTGGCATCAAGCCTCTGCACGGGCGCGGCGCTGCTGCTGTACGAGCTGCTCGTCAGGCCGACGCCGCTGGTACGCTGGCTCGGACCGGGCAGGGCCCTGAAGCTGGCGCGGTCTCCGGAGCGCGTGCCGGGAGGCCGGGAGGCGTCCGACGATCGGCCTTCCCTGGCGACCGAGGGAGTCCGCTTCGGCCAGCCGGAGTGTATCGTGGACTGAAGGCACCGACAGATCGAGCAGGGGGGGAGAGGGCCCCGGGCCGATCTCGCGAAGATCAGGAACGAGACATGGGACCAGGCGGGCAGGATCCGGGTCGGAAGGCGGATGCCCCGGTTTCGGTGCTGCTGATCGACGACGACGTGGAGCTCGACGCCCTGATGCGCGAGTTCTTCGGCCAGCATGGCATGCGCCTGGAGGCCGTGCACGACGGCCGTCGCGGGCTGAATCGGGCGCTCAGCGGCGACCACGATCTCATCCTGCTGGACATCATGATGCCGGGGCTGAACGGGCTGGAGGTCCTGCGGCAGTTGCGGCGGCGGAGCTCGGTCCCGGTAATCATGCTGACCGCGCGGAATGCCCCGGCGGATCGAGTGGGCGGTCTTGACGCCGGCGCCGACGACTACCTGCCGAAGCCGTTCGGGCCGGAGGAATTACTCGCCAGGATCCGCGCGGTGCTCCGGCGCAGCGGGCGGATCCCGGTCCCGGCCGGGACCATCGAGGCCGGCGGGGTGCGACTCAGCCCCGGCAAGCGAGAGGTGCACGTGGACAACCGGCCCGTCGAGGTGACCACGACGGAGTTCGACGTGCTGGAGGTGCTCGTCCGATCGGCCGGCAGGGTGGTCTCCCGGCAGGAGCTGACCGCCGTGCTCTACCAGCGGCCGGCCTCGCCCTTCGACCGCGTCCTGGACGTCCACGTCAGCCACGTCCGCAGGAAGCTCGGGCCGCGGGGCGACCTGATCCGGACGGTCCGGGGAGTGGGCTACCTCTTCTGCGCCGACACCCCCGACCCGGGCGGGGCGGCGCCATGAGATCGTTGTTCACGAAGATCCTGGTCTGGTTGGCCGGCACCGCGGCCCTGGCCATGGCAGGGCAACTGGTCACCGCGCGTGTGCTCTCGGCACGCTTGCCGGGAAGGATGGACTTCATCTCCCAGACGCACCAGCTCCAGCTCGAGTCGGCGCGTCAGCTCTATGAGCTGGGCGGCCCGCTGAAGCTGGCGGAGTACCTGGATCGCCTGGACCAACTCTATCGGGCTCGCCATGTCCTGCTGGACGCCAACGGCGTTAACCTCGTCGACGGCAGCGATCGATCAGACCTGCTCCGGCTTGCAGGCCCTCCCCAGGGCCCTCCCGAGATGCACGAGGGCGAGGTCGTGCTCAGCCGGACGACCGATGACGGGGCGTACCGACTGCTGATCTTCCTCCCCCGCCGTTCGGGCCGCATCACTTCCTGCCCTACTTCATCTGGATCGTCCTGGCGGTGGTCGTCCTCGGCTACCTCTTCACCTTGCTGATCGCACGGCCCCTGCGGGCGCTGCGCCTGGCCGTCGAGCGTTTCGGCAGGGGAGACCTGGGGGCACGGATCGGCTCGCGACGTCGTGACGAGATCGGCGAACTGGCCCGCTCGTTCGACCAGATGGCCGGTCAGATCGAGACACTGCTCACCGCCGAGCGCCGGCTGCTCCAGGACGTGTCGCACGAATTGCGTACGCCCCTGACACGGCTGGGCTTCGCGCTGGAACTGGCCCGCACGGCCGTAGACCGGGAGGCGGCGCTCGCCCGTGCCCGGAAGGAGTCGCGACGTCTGGCGGACCTCGTCGACGAACTCCTACAACTCACCCGCGCCGAGGGCGACCCCGAGGCCAGGGTCTTTCAGCCGATCGCGCTGGAGATGCTGCTCCGGGACATCGCCGATGATTGCGAGCTCGAGGCGGAGGCCCGAGGTGTCCCGCTTGACTTGCGGGCCGATCGTCCGGTCAATCTCGAGGGTGATCGCGAATTGCTGCGGCGGGCGGTCGAGAACGTCGTCCGCAATGCGATCCGCCACTCACCCGGGGGCACGCCCGTCGAGGTGTCGCTCGAGCTTCGCGGCACAGAGGCAATCGTCTCGGTGCGGGATCGAGGGCCGGGCGTGCCGGATGATCAGCTCGACGTGATCTTCAAGCCGTTCTACCGCGTCGAGGACGACCGCGACCGGGCGAGTGGCGGCGTGGGCCTCGGCCTGTCGATCGCCCGCAGGGCCGTCGCCCTGCACCAGGGGACCATCCGGGCGAGCAACGCCTATCCCGGCCTCGCGGTCCGGATCGAGCTTCCCCATGCCTCGATGGACTTGCCTCGTGACCTGCCCCCACTCACAATGGCCAGTTCCTGATTCCGACCGACCGCCGACTTGCCCCGAGGGGTCCTGGCCGATGAAGTGCCGCTGCACCTGGTTGATCTCCTGCTGCCTCTCTTCCTCCGTCGCCGTCATGGCGTCCTTTCCGGGCCCCACGTGGGCCGGAGATCTTCAGGTCGAGCGTGTCTTTGGCCCGGAGGTGAAGACGGGCCCTTACAAGCACCCGGCCTGCATGACCGAGCTGGACAACGGAGACCTTTACCTCGTCTATTACGGCGGGACGGGAGAGTACGCGGTGGACACCGGCGTCTTCGGCTCCCGGCGGCCCAGGGGCTCGAAGGAATGGTCGCCGCCCCGGAGGATCGCGCACGACCCATTTCGCTCGACCGGCAACGCCGTGGTCTGGCAGGCGCCCGACGGCCTGGTCTGGCTCTTCTACGTCGTCCGCTACGGCGAGACCTGGTCCACGTCGCGGGTCCAGTGCAAGGTCTCGGACGATCGGGCCGAGACCTGGTCGGACGCCTCGATGCTCGTGCTGGACGAGGGCACTCTGGTGCGCAACCGGCCGATCGTCCTGAGCAACGGCGACTACCTCCTGCCGCTCTACCGCGAGACCGGCCAGGACACCGAGTCCACCGGCCCGGAGAGCCATTCATTCTTCCTTCGCTATGTCCTCAAGGACCGGCGCTGGGTCAAGACCGGGCCGATCCGCTCTCCGAAGGGGAACATCCAGCCGGCCGTGGTCCAGCTCAGCGACCACGACCTCGTGGCCTACTGCCGGCGCGGTGGCGATTACCGGCCCGAGACGATGGGATACATCGTGCGGTCCGAGTCGCACGACGGCGGCTGGACGTGGTCCGAGGGCAAGGACTCGCCCTTCCCGAACCCGAACGCGGCCGTCGACTTCCTGAAGCTCAGGAACGGTCATTTGCTGCTGGTCTACAACAATAGCATGAACCGAAGGACCCCTCTGACGCTCGCGCTATCCTCAGATCAGGACCGGACCTGGCCCATCAGGCGGGACCTCCGGAGCGGAGACAACGACTACGGCTACCCGATCGCCTTCCAGGCGGCGGACGGCCGGATCCACGTCGTGTTCACGTCGGACCGCCGGACCGTGGTCAATCATGCGGCCTTCGACGAGGACTGGGTGACCCACGGGTCGGGCCGGTGAACGGCATCCGGGGAGCGGCAGGATTCGGACCGATCGTCCGAACCGACGGACTGCCTCCGGGGTCAACAACGACGATCGAGCCGGAATTCTCGCACCGCCGGTACTTGTCCGGGGCCGTAAAGATTAAGCTGAGCTGTAGAGGATCCCACGGCCAGCCTCCCCGTGAAGGGGCCCGGCCGAGGTGCCTTGCATCGGACCATCGTCCGGGAGGGAGCAGCCCATGTCGGCCCCAGTCCAGAAGCATCTCAGAGTGACGGACGTGGACGGAGTCGCCGTGGTCGATTTCGTGGATTCCGGGCTGATGTACGAGGCCGCACTGGTCCAGCAGATTGGCGACGAGCTGGAGAGCCTGCTCAGGGACCAGGGCAAGACCAGGCTCCTGCTCGACTTCAGCAGCGTGCAGTACCTGTCGAGCACGATGCTGGCTCAGCTCGCGAAGCTCCAGAAAGACGTGCAGGCGGCCAAGGGGCAGCTCAAGCTGATCGGACTTGGCCCCGTCCTCCGCGATACCTTCAGGATCGGCCACTTCGACTCGCTCTTCGCGATCTACGACGACCGCACCGCCGCCCTGAAGGCCTTTCGGTGAGAGGCTGTGTGGCCCGGAGCGGATCCGGAGGCTCGATCGGCGGCGCGTCATGGCTTGACAACGGCCGGATCGCCGGCTGAAATGAACTGTGTCAATGTGCCCGTAGCTCAACTGGATAGAGCGTCGGCCTCCGGAGCCGAAGGTTACAGGTTCAAATCCTGTCGGGCATACTGTACAGACGGTCTCATGCGGTCCTTGCGAGTCTCGCCAGGGCCGTTTTTTGTTGGGCTGGCAGAGTCCCCCTGAGACGGCGACGGTGGGCAAACCGTGGGCAAATTCGCATAAGGGATCGCTTGCCCACAGCTCCCAGCCATCAGCGTGGGCAGCCTGTTGACCACTGCTGCGAGGCTTTCCAGCCGGGCGTGGCTGTACCGGTTGAACGTCAAGTCCGGGTCGGAATGCCGGGCCAGCTCCATGCTGTCCTTGACGGTCGCCCCGGCATCGGTGATCCGGCTGACGTAGGAGTGTCGCAGGCTGTGGAAGGTGTACGGGTTGGACGGGATGCCGGCGGCCCGGAGATCCGCGCGGATCATCACGGCCGAGTTCCGATCGGCCGGGAAGAGGGGCGGGGCAGGGGGGCGACCGAAGAGCCAGTCCTTCAGGGCAGTGGCCAGGTGGGCGGGCAGGGGCTGAAGGGCAGGCTTGCCGTTCTTGGTGGCACTGCCGGGCAGGGCCACGGTCGGGATAGGGCCCTCCAGGCTGAGCGACTCTGGAGTCAGGGCCTGCAGTTCCCCTCGGCGGAAGCCGGTGGTCATGGCCAGGACGTAAAGCCAACTCCGATCCTCGCCGGTCATCCCGCGCCGGACGGGGCCACTGCGGGTTGCCTGGACCAGCTTGACGGACTGCTCAGGGGTCAGGGTGTCGCGTTTCCGCTCTTCCAGGACCGTGGGGCGATCCAGGTCGGCCAGCAGATCCTCCTGCGCCCTTCGGTCTTTCTTCAGCCAACGTGTGAACGCCTTCCAGGCAGCCGCGTAGTGGAAGAGCGTCCGATCAGGTTTGTGGGCGTCCTTCAGGGTCTTCAGGGCAGACTGGGCCAGCGAGGGGCGAATCTGGGACAGTCGGCTGATCTTGGTCTCTTCCAGGAGCCAGGTCAGGCGTCGCCGGACGCCATCGACGGATTCTGGAGTGTTCCCCCTGGCTGTCAAGTGGGCGAGGTAGTTCTGAACATGCTCGGCAACGGGCCGGCCCTCAGCCTCCATCGCGCTGGCTTCTCTCGGATCGAGCAACCCCATCTTGATGCGCTGCAGCTTCGCGTCCAGGTCGCGCTGCATCGACTTGGCGACGCTCTTGTCAGTGGACGCCTTGTGCTCGGTCGATTTGCCGTCGGGAGTCCGGTATCTGATGTACCAGTACATCTCGCGCTTGCGTAAGCTGGATATGGGTCGTCTCCTGGTTGCTCAGGTGATCGATCAAGGGAGGCGGGGCCGTCGCAAGCGGCCCCGCCTCTCGCCTTCGATCATATCACAGTGATCTGTGAGTACCAACCGGCATTGGCCTTCTCCGGGGTCCGCTGCCAGTCCACGGTGACCAGCTCGGTGAGACGGGCCAGCGAGTCAGGGCGGCCCCGGCAGGAACGGCAGAGCAGCAGGAGGCGGCCGCCAACGTGGTGGTCACAGGGCGCCGGCCAGGTCGCGCACTGGCAGCAGGACGCTCTCCTGCGGATCAGGCGGTCGATCGTGATCTCTCGCTCAGGCGAGGCAGCAGTACGGGCCAGGGCCGGCCGACGCACACGGGGCTGGACGATGAATCCTGCCGGCCTGGGGCTGACTGGATCGTCCAGGAACAACGGGGTCCGCGAGTCGAACCAGGCAAAACACAGTTGCCCGGCCAGGGGGTGTCGCCATCGCGGGAACCATCGGCAGATTCTCACTCCAGGCCACCTTTCGGTGTCAGTTGGCTCCAGGGCAGCGAGTGATTCAGCAGGCGTCCCCAGTGGTATCTGATGCGGCATTCACCAGCGGCATGCACGTCGCCCCAGTCCTTGCCGGGTCCGGGTGGCCGCACCCTGATCGCCGTCGCCGGCCATTCGGCGGCGGCCCGATCGCCGGCCGGGTCGGCATCGTGGGCGACGTACCAGGGCGATGCAGCCAGCAGCAGGGATAGGACCGCGCCGTCCGGCTTGCCGGATGCCGAGCCCAGCGTGATGACGCTCGCCTCGGGTAGTTGCTGGGCCAGGAGGAGCGCGTCCAGCTCGCCCTCGCACACGATGAGGGGCCGGCCGGGCTCGAACGCCTCAGGGGCAGGGTAGACAACCGGCCTGTCCCTGAAGGCTTCCGCGTATCGCGGCTCGCGACCATCAAGCTGGCGAACCTTCAGCAGGCGAAGGTGGCCGGACGCGCGCCACGGGATCGAGACTCCCGAGACTGGATAGCTTCGGGTGCCGTCCTTGGTCGGAATCCGGGTGGATTCGATCGCTCCGAGCGAGGCGACCTTGACCGTCTCGTCGGTCAGTCCACGCCGTTTCAGGTACTCCAGACACTCCCGTCCCTCGAGCTTCCAGAGCCGCTCTGCGGCTTCCCTGGCCAGAGTGGAGGCATCTGTCCGGGGCCAGTCCCGATGATCGCTCTGGCGAAGGATCAGGGGCCTTGCTCGCAGCGTGGGCGGCCAGCTCCTTGACCGTCTGAGCGACAGAATGACGGACAGGGCCGGCGCCGGTCCCGTACCGCTCGTCAAGCCAGCGGACCGCCTCCGGGAAGGAGATCCCATTCAACTTCATGACAAACGTCGCGGCGTCACCCTGCTGGCCACAGCCATAACACCGCCAGCACCGACGGCCGGTCGCCACGGCGAAGGACGGGTTGCGATCCGCGTGAAATGGGCATCGCCACCAGAGGCGCGCTCCACCTTCTCCATTCCTGCCGGGCGCTCTTCCCAGCAAGCTGATCACGACCGCGCCCAGGTCGATCCGCTCCCGCAAGGACGGCCAGTCGATCCTCCGGCCGGGGACGGTCTTCTTCCAATGAGCCGTGATCTTCATGTTCGTGGTGTCCTGGAAGTTGGGCAGGATGCGAGATGCGCGCAGAATCCCTGCCAGGAACGCCCTAACGCGGTTAACGCGTTCAACGCCCTTGTTCGCCAGCAACCGCGTGAATCGCGTTAATCGCGTTCCGCGTACATTTAGCCGGTAGCCTTCCACCTCTCGGCGGGGCGTCTCGATGCATGGACCGTCTCTCGCGTCGCCAATCCGTAGCGGCTCAGGAGTCCCAGGGCGCGGCCGATATCCTCGGACGACCGATTCCGCTGGAAGATCTCATCCCGGATCTTGGATCGCTTCATCCCGTCCGGCTTGGCTCGAAGCGCGGCCAGGATCGCGTCGGCATCTCGGTCGCCGGTTGATTTCCCGAAGAGGTGGGCGGCCGATCGGTCGCAGAACGACCACAGGGCCAGGGCTGACTGGACATGGCGGTCCATCACCTCGCTGCCCTTGTCCAGCAGGCAGTAGTTCAGCGCCAGTCGCACGACGTGCGCTTCTGCCCTGGAAGTGATCGCGCTCCACAGGCCGGGGCGATCCTCGGTGAGACGGGTGTACTCGCTCTGCCGGAGATCACGGCCCGAATGAGCCCATGTCACGGCGCCCAGGGCCTTGGCATGCTCGACGGCGCCGGCCAGGTCGTTGGCCAGTCTGGTGAGCCGCTTCAGGTCGCACTCTCCACCGAACGGCAGCAGCCTTGACCTCTTCACGCATGCCCACAAGATTCTGTTTGCTAGCCCGTTGAAATTTTCGACATCGGCCAGGTACTTCGCCAGCTCCTGCTTCGTGATGTGCCCGATTAGGGAGACGTGTGGACTCGTCGCGCGGGCCGGATTGTTCTTGGTCATCGTGCGGAGGTCGTCTCCGTCCCAGCCAAGCCTGAGCACTCCCGACAGCGTGCAGCTCTCCTGAGCGAATCAACGCAAGACGTTGCCGAATTCGGTCTCGATGCAGAGCACTCGCTTGTTGTCAACACCGGGGTCAAGCACCACGGGCTGGCCGAACTTCTTGTCCTCGCCCGTGATCTGATCCCTGATTTCCCAGATCAAACCTTCGCCTGACGACAGGCCGCCCGTGATCTTGTTGCTGGCCCACGCCAGTTCCGCCTGGCCAAGGACCGAACGCACCCGACGCCAACTCGTTCCTTTCCTGGCCCGGCTCGTGTCGCCGACGGCACAGGCGAATTCGTTCTCGTGGCGGCACTGGCCGTCCGCTTCGAGCCATGCCCCACGTCCGAAGGCACTGCCGAATCCCACGATCAACTGCAGCAGAAGGGCCACGGGGTCAGCTTCCGTGCTCGGCTCGATCACATTGACAATCTCGCCGGAGATCCCGACGAACGCAGCCGGCGCTGGCGGGGCCGGCCAGTCAGGCATCGGTATCGCTGCCTGGGGGTCGGCATCGTCGTCGCCGGGGTCCGGCATCGGTGCGTTGGGGTTCTGATTGGCCAGGGTCCTGACCAACTCCTCCCGTTCATGCCGGGCCATCAGCATGGTGTCCCAGGTGGTCATGCGGACCTTCAGGTCCAGCCCGAGCAGGTGCTTCGCCATGCCCTGCCAGGGCTGATCCATACCTTCCAGCTCTCCGTTCAGGGGCTGACCGATGAGGACGCGGCGCAGCGCCCACGCATCGCGCGGCTCAATCAAGACGACCTCCTTCCCTTCAACCGGGGCTTGCTCTTCAGCCACCTGGAGATCGTCTCAGGGGCCCAGCGAGCGGATTGACCGACCACGAGATCGGGCGCGGGTGTCAGGCCGGCGGCCGCCAGTCAGTCCCAGGTACGAGTGCCGATCCTCAGCCACTCGCATAAGCTCCTCTTTGTGAAACAGACGGCCACGGCGCTATCATCGGTTAGGCTGACCGGATTCGGCGGGCCGGAATCGCTGAAGGGCTCAGGACTTGCGGGTTGGTAGGTACGTCCCTGCCCACAGTATGCGCACGAGTGGCCGCTATTCCGGGGCTGGTGGTCATGACAGGGACTTGGCGAGGTGGGTATATTCGGTAAGTGCATGGCGCTCCTTGCCGACGCCTCAGGACCTGGCCGTCCTGGGGCGCCTCTTCATTTCGGTTGATGTTGATTCCACCGGTCACGGGCTCTCAGGAACTGCTCGACACGATCCAGTTCCTTCGCGGTCAGTCCTTCGCGCCGCCCCAGTTCCAGGCAGCGGTCAATCAGTCCCTGCGGCTCGACGGCCTCGCCCTCCCTGTAGCCCAGCAGGCGGCGCGCCTTCACCGCGTAGTCCTTGGTGCCCTCATCGCCGGGGCGATCCGCCCGACGAACAAGGTTGCCGGCCACACACAGCCCGATCGCGATCCTGGCGCGGCGAGTGCCCTCCTGGACATCGCGCCGAGACGTCCAGAGACCGTCGCGGATCACGTCGCGGCCCATGTCCCCGAAGATGTCTGAGTCAAGCTGGCCCTCGACACGACCTAGGCGAGATCCGACGCTGTTCACCGGTCGCCCTCCCCTGGGGTGTTGTGAAATCGCTGCGGCGGTCGATCCAGGTACGTCTCGAGGCGCTGTAGCTCGGCTTCGTTGAAGCCGTGGTGCGCTGCCATTGCCTCGCACCGCAGCTTCAGCGTGGCCGGGTCGATCGGTTCATCCGGGCTGAAGCCCAGGATCTTGCGCGTCATCGCGGCCGTCTCCGGTATGTCGAGAAGATGCTGCGCGCCGACCAGGGCGACGAAGAGGCGCTGCCGCCTCACCGCGTCGGGTACGTCCTTGCTGAAGTCCCAGAATCCAGCTCGCACGCCATCGCCGAGCGTCAGGCCGTCGAAGAGCCGGCCATCGTCGCGCATGCTGTCGATCAGGCGATTGAGCCTAGCGCCCAGGGTGCTTCCCACGGGTGGAGATCCTCCTTTCAACTTCATCCAGTCGTTGCGTCAGTTCGATGTGCTCGCGGAATGTCGCCAGGCGGTCCAGGACCGCCGTGGCGGCCTGCAGGACGATCCGGTCCTGATCCGAGTCGAGAAGCGAGGCCAGTTTGTCCACGGCCTTGGTGGCGACGCTGGCAAGCCGGCCTAGCGCTTCGTCCAGGAACCGCTCGCGATGCTTGCTGACGAGTCGTCGGTACTCGGGATCGCTCGTTCAGGCGTAGATGCTTCGCTCCGCTGCCTTGACCTCCTGAGCAACGGAGCGAATCGGCATGCCGGATGCGATCAGCAACGCGGTGCGTTCTTGCAGCGGCGTGAACCCACTATCTGAGGCTAGTCGCCGTTTCGGCATGTTTTGATCCTTCCAGGATTCAGGCGATCCGGCCTGGACTCTTCGGCTTCTGGACTTTGTTGGTGGGGTCCGCCTTGGCGATCTCGTTCCGCAGCAGGTCCGCCAGCTTGACCACTCGCTGGCCAAGCAGGACGGCCTCCCTGCGCATCGCTCCGTCGCTTGAGCCACGGATCAGGTGCAGCAGCCGGTGTATCTGCTGCTCTTACTGTTCGACGTGGCTCCGGCAGGAACAGAAGTCGTCATGCCCGGCGCCGGGCCCTACGTTCGGTCGAAAATCGAAAGGGTGTGACTCGCCTCCCGCTCGTGCCGACCTGATGGCCTGACAAGGCGTTATGACGGATTGGGGTGGCAGGAGGGCCTGCCTTGGTGCAGAACATCGGATACCCCTTCCCGATGGCACTACACCAAGGAGGCCCCAGGCATGATGGCCACGGAACAGGCGATCCTCAAGGCTCGAGGGCAGTTCGACCTTATCATCGACCTCGTCCGGCAGGCCGCCGAACGAGGCGAGCGGATCGACACGGTGGAACGGGACCTGATGCACAGTCTGCTGTCCCTGGGCCACAGCCTGCTGACGGCCTACGTGGCCCGGCAGGGTGATGGCGACTGCGGGCCGGAGAGCACGACGGCCCAAGGGGCCACGATCCGCCGGCTGCCCGAGCCCCACGAGCGTCGCTACGTCTCGATCTTCGGCGAGTTGACGATCCGCCGGGTCGCCTACGGCTCCCGTGAGGGGCAGCGGATCGAGCGGGTGCCGCTGGACGAGCGGCTGGGCCTGCCCGAGGGGGACTTCTCCTACGTCCTGGAGGACTGGGCCCAGCGGCTCTGCCTGAAGGAGTCGTTCGCCGAGGCCGGCGGATCGCTCGAGATGCTGCTGGGCCTGCGGCCGGGGCGCCGGACGTTGGAGCACATGAACCGGGCGATGGCCGAGCATGCCCCGGCCTTCCGGGCGACCCTCGAATCGCCGCCGGCCGAGGAGGAGGGCCCGATCCTCGTGGTCACGGCCGACGGCAAGGGCGTGCCGATGCGGCGGGAGCCCGTGCCGGGCCCGAGGCCGCACCATCGCCGGACCAAGGGGGAGAAGGCCAACAAGAAGCAGATGGCCTGCGTGGGGGCGGTGTACTCGATCGAGCCGTTCGTGCGCACGGCCGAGGACCTGCTCGACGAGGTGCTGCGGCACCGGAAGGCCGAGAGTCGGCCCCGGCCCCGGCACGAGCACGTCTGGGCCGAGATGACCCACGACGTGGACGGCGTGCCGGTCACGGCCAAGGAGGCGGTGTTCTGCCGGCTCTGCGACGAGCTGGCCGCCCGCAATCCGAGCGGTGAGTCACCCGTCGTCTGCCTGCTGGACGGGGAGCGGGCGTTGTGGGAGGCGCGGCGGGTCTACTTCCCCGAGGCGGTCGGGATCCTGGACCTGTTCCACGTCCTGGAGCGGCTCTGGGCGGTGGCCCACTGCTTCCACGAGGAGGGCAGCCCGGGGGCGGCCGAGTTCGTGGAGCACCGGTTGCGGGACCTGCTGCAGGGGCGGGTCGCCCACGTGATCGCCGGGCTGAGGCGGCGGCTGAGGTCCGGGGAGCTGAAGGGGGAGCGTCGCCGGGTCGTCCGCTCGGCGGTGGAGTACCTGAGCAACAACCGAGAGCACATGCGGTACGACGAATACCTGGCGGCGGGCTATCCGATCGGCAGCGGCGTGGCCGAGGGGGCGTGCCGCCACCTGGTCAAGGACCGGATGGAACAGACGGGGATGCGCTGGACCGTGGAGGGCGCCCGCGCGATGTTGCAGGTCCGGGCGCTATACCTCAATGGCGAGTGGGAAGAGTTCCTGGAGCGACGAATCGAGCGGGAGCAAGCTCGCCTCTACGGGGGACTTGCAGCGTAGCGGGAGGCGAGTCACGCCCGATTCGATTCGATGCTGATGGGCACGATGAGCGGGGGCCTGAGGAATCGAAACCATGAACCGCTGCGGCTGGGCGAAGAACGACCTGGCGATCCTCTACCACGACGAGGAGTGGGGCGTGCCCGTCCACGACGATCGCCGCTGGTTCGAGTTCCTGATCCTGGAGGGAGCGCAGGCGGGGCTCAGTTGGGACACGATCCTTCGCAAGCGGGAGTCCTATCGGACGGCGTTCGCAGGCTTCGACCCGGAGGCGGTCGCCAAGTTCGACGAGTCCCGCATCGAGGCGCTGCTGACCGACCCCGGCATCGTGAGGAACCGGCTGAAGCTCGCCTCGGCGGTGAAGAACGCCCGTGCCTTCCTGCGGGTGCAAGAGGAGTTCAGCGGCTTCGACCTTACATCTGGCGGTTCATCGATGTCCGTCCGATCCAGAACGCCTGGAGCCGCCTGGAAGATGTCCCGGCCCGAACACCGCTCTCGGAGACCATCAGCAAGGATCTCAAGAGGCGGGGCTTCACTTTCGTCGGCACGACGATCTGCTACGCCATGATGCAGGCGACGGGGCTGGTGAACGACCACCTCATTGGCTGCTTCCGACATCGTGAGATGAGTGAGAGGCTATCCGGTAATCCCGTTTGTCCGTAACATGTTGCCTGCACAGGAGGCTCGGCAGAGACAACGACGACGGAGCATACCCCGATGCGCAAGCCTTACCCATCCGACCTGACCGACGAACAGTGGGCGATCATCGAACCCCTGATCCCCGTCCCTCATGTCGGGCGGCCCCGTAAGGTCGACATGCGGGAGGTGCTCAACACGATCCTCTACCTCGATCGCTCCGGCTGCCAGTGGGACATGCTTCCCCACGACCTGCTGCCCAAGAGCACCGTGTACGACCACTTCGCCCAGTGGAGGGGCGACGGCACCTGGCAGAGGATCATGGACGCCCTCCGCCAGAAGCTCCGCGTCGCCGGCGGTCACGACCCCAATCCGAGCGTCGCGAGCATCGACAGCCAGACGGTCAAGGCGACCGAGGTCGCCGACAGCCGGGGGTACGACGGGGGGAAGAAGATCACCGGCCGGAAGCGCCATATCGTCGTGGACAAGCTGGGGTTGCTGCTGGTCGTGCTGGTGACGGTGGCCTCCGCCGACGACGGGACCATCGCCCCCGAGGTGCTGGGCCGACTGACGGCCGAGCACCAGACCCGGTTGAGGAGCATCTGGGCCGACGGGAAGTACCGGAACAACCACCTCGCCGAGTGGTTGGTACGGAGCGAAGCGGGTTATGTGGTCGAGGTGGTCAGCCGCCCGTCGGGGAGCGTCGGGTTCGTGAAGCAACCGCAGCGATACGTGGTGGAACGGACGTTCGCGCGGTTGGGCCGGTATCGGCGGCACAGCCGCGATTACGAGCGATTCACGGAATCGAGCGCGGCGATGGTCAGGATCAGTTCGATTCATCGAATGCTCGTAAGATTGAATCCGAATAACTCGATGCAGTCGGCACCGTTCAAATACCGGGAATTGCAGGGGAAAGTCACCGGATAGTCTCTCAGAGCGCCCACGGCAGCCACTTCGCCGAGACGATCTTGACCGTCGTCGAAACCTGCCATCGACAGCCTCGCAACAGCTTCCAATACCTGACCGTCGCGATTCAGGCCCACCACGCTGGTCAACCCGTCCCCTCACTGAGATCCGGGGTGTGACCGGTTACCCGGCCGACGAACAAGGGGCACCGGTCGGCATTGAGTCCCTCGTCCCGCTCCCGGAAGCCGCCACGCCCGCGCGCTTCGCCCGGATGATGGCCATCTGACCGCCAGAGGGACGCACATCGAAGCTCGACCAGGATCAATCTCATGCAATCAAAGGTCAATTCGTGTATGATACGAGTTCTCTCCGGGCGAACGCCGAGCCCTTCTGATGGTCCGCCCCTGATGCCCGGAGGCGTGGGACTTGACACGACAGCCCGCCTTGTATAATGAGTCTGACTCTCTTCGTACAGTCGATGGGAGGAGGAGCAAGTAGTGCGGCTTCCAATAGGGACGAATTGCTGGTACTCCATCATCTGCGGGATGGCACTGTTGTTGTGCACCCTGCCGATGCCGATGGGAACGTCCCAGGCAGCCAAGGCCCGCGTAAACCCCAACGCCCGTTCCCGCAGGCTCGCCATCACTTCCGGCGATCGAGGGGTCGGCCTTACATCCGCCACGCCGGACGGTTCGATCCTCAATGCCTGTCGCTCCGAAATCATCGAGGAAGAAGAGGACAAGTCGTCCTACTCGTTGACCTGCCTCGTCCTCCCCGCGCTCATCAGACCGGATGGGGCACTCCGGTTCCTGTCCGACTCACCCCCAGGCAAATCGCCGTCTCGAACCGTCGCCCTCCCTCTCCGCTGTTGAAGTGCGGTTGCCCCTAGCATCCTTCTCGCCCTTCCGGGATCTCTTCCACGGGCCTTCTGAGGCCGACCCGAATTGACTCCGGGCTTCGCCGCGCCGTCTCCTGGCGCGCCGTCCGGACATGCCTGGTGATTGACCCATGACGCGAGCGCGTCGGCCGGGAGGTGCGACCGCCCGCTGAGCATGGGCCGTCGCAACGGTCGCATGCTTGCCGTGAGGCTTCGCCGATGACCGCCCGTCGTTGACGGCCCGCGACCATCCCCGCGCCGCGCAAGTCCCGCGATATGAACACTTCGTAGTCCGAGGATTTACGCCCATGAATCCGTTTGCCCTCGTGTTGCGCCGGCCCATCTCGACGCTCCTGGTCGTCTTAGCCCTGTCATCCTGCGCCGTACTGGCCTTCAAGGAACCTGGGGTCGAAGCGGTTTCATCGCTCGACACATCCGGGATCGGTTCCTTGCTGGATCACCTGAGGCGGTATTTCACATCGGAGGAGCCCGAGGAGCAGTCGCGCCACGAGCAGCAGAAGATCATCGTGACCAGCCCCAAGGCGATGGACGTCACCCTCACCCAGCCGTACGTCTGCCAGATCCACTCCCGGCGCCACATCGAGATCTGCGCGCTGGAGAGCGGGTATCTCGAGCAGATCCTGGTCAGGGAGGGTCAAGCGGTGAAGAAGGGCGATCTCCTGTTCAAGATCCTCCCGACCCTCTACCAGGCGAGGCTGGACGCGGAGTCGGCCGAGGCCCAGCTGGCGGAGCTGGAGTTCAACAACACCAGGAGGCTGGCGGAGCAGAACGTGGTCTCCCAGAACGAGGTGAAGCTGCTCCAGGCCAAGCTGTCCAAGGCCCAGGCCAAGGTGAAGCTGGCCAGGGCTGAATTGAATTTCACCAACGTCGTCGCGCCGTTCGATGGCATCGTCGACCGCCTCCACGAGCAGCTCGGCAGCCTGATCAAGGAGGGGGACGTCCTCACGACCCTGTCCGACAACAGCGTGATGTGGGTCTACTTCAACGTCCCCGAGGCGGCCTACCTCGATTACATGTCCGGCCGGGACCGGTACGAGCGGATCGAGCTCGTCCTGGCCAACGGCAGCAAGTTCCCGCAGACCGGCAAGATCGGCGCGATCGAGGCCAAGTTCAACAACGAGACCGGGAACATCCCCTTCCGCGCGGACTTCCCCAACCCTGACCGCCTGCTACGCCACGGCCAGACCGGGACCGTGCTGATCAGCCGGACGCAGGAGAATGCCGTCGTCATCCCGCAGCGGGCGACCTTCGATCTCCTCGACAAGCAATACGTCTGGGTGGTCGGCGAGGATGACGTGGTGCACCAGCGCCTGATCACCGTCCAGCACGAACTGGAGGACATTTACGTCGTCAAGAGCGGACTCGACGTGAAGGACAGGATCGTGCTGGAAGGGGTCCGCGAGGTCCACGACGGCCAGAAGGTGGAACTCGAGTTCCGGGAGGCGGAAGTGGCCCTCAAGAACCAGAAATTCCACGCGGAATAGCGGCCGCCTATCGGCGTTCTCCACATCGAGCACAACGAGTCTCTTCGCGACCTATGTTCACGAAAATTCTCCATCGACCGGCCCTCGCGATCGTCATCTCGATCATCCTCCTGTTCCTGGGGGTGCTGGGGATCAAGACGCTCCCGATCGCCCAGTTCCCCAACATCGCGCCGCCGACCGTGATGGTCTCCATCTCGTATCCCGGTGCCAGTGCGAATGTGCTGGTCGATTCGGTCCTGATCCCGTTGGAGCAATCGATCAACGGGGTCCAGAACATGCGCTACATCACCTCGTCGGCGACCAGCGCCGGCGAGGCGGCGATCATCATCTACTTCGAGCCCGGCACGGACCCGAACATCAACGTCGTGAACGTGCAGAACCGGGTCAACATCGTGCTGTTCCAGCTGCCGCCCCTGGTGGTGCGCGAGGGCATCCTCGTCAGCCAGGTCGTGCCGAGCATGCTGATGTACGTGAACATCTACAGCACGGACCCCAACGCCGATCAGAAAGACCTCTTCAACTTCGCCAACGTCTACGTCATGCCCCGGCTCAAGCGGATCCCGGGCATGGGCATCCCCCGGAACCTGGGCAACCGGGTCTTCGCCATGCGGGTCTGGCTGGATCCGGACCGCATGCGCGCCTACAACCTCTCCTCCGAGGACGTGATGAAGGCGCTGTCCGAGCAGAGCATCATCGGCTCTCCGGGGCGGCTCGGCCAGGCCACGGGGAGGACGTCGCAATCGAAGGAGTACGTGCTGACCTATGTCGGGCGCTACAACAAGCCGGAGCAGTACGGGAACATCATCCTGAAGGCCAATCCCAACGGCGAGATCCTTCGCCTCCGGGACGTCGGCGACGTCGAGCTGGGGCCGCAGTTCTTCGACATCTACTCGGACATCAACGGGCACCCCGCGGCCTCGATCGTCCTCAAGCAGGCCCCCGGCTCCAACGCGGCCGAGGTGATCGACGCCATCAAGGAGGAACTTGAACAGATCAAGAAAGAATCGTTCCCCCCCGGGATGGACTACGAGTTCGCCTACGACGTTTCCAAGTTCCTGGAGGCGTCGATCGAGAAGGTGCTGCACACCCTGCTCGAGGCGTTCATCCTGGTGTCCCTGGTCGTCTACATGTTCCTCGGCGACCTGCGCTCCACCCTGATCCCGACCATCGCGGTCCCGGTCTCGCTGGTCGGCACCTTCTTCGTGCTGCAACTGATGGGGCTCTCGATCAACCTGATCACGCTCTTCGCCATGGTGCTGGCAATCGGCGTCGTCGTGGACGACGCGATCGTGGTGGTCGAGGCGGTGCACGCCAAGATGGCCGAGAAACACCTCTCCCCCTACCGGGCGACCATGGAGGTCATGCGCGAGATCTCCGGCGCGATCGTCGCCATCACCCTGGTCATGACGTCGGTCTTCGTGCCGGTGACCTTCATCCCCGGGGCGGTCGGCACCTTCTACCGGCAGTTCGGGATCACGATGGCCACGTCCATCATCCTCTCCGGGCTGGTGGCCCTGACGCTCACGCCGGTCCTCTGCGCCATGATCCTCAAGCCCCACGCCCACACCGACCACGACACGATCGACGGCCACGGCCACGGCACCAACGGCGAGGTGGACGCCGAAGTCCAGACGATCGCGGACGACGAGCGGCGTCGGGGGAAGCGGTCACGCGGGCTCGGTGCCAGGCTGCTCATCGCCCTGGGGGGCCTGGCGGTCCTGGGGGGGATCACGTATCTGGCCTATGAGTTGTGGGGGCCGATGGGCTTCGGGCTCATCCTCCTGCCGTTCGTGCGCGGCCCCTTCGACCGCGCCGTCGAGAAGGTCACCGGCGCCTACGCCGCGATCCTCCGCCGGATCGCCACGCGCCGCGTGCTCACCCTGGCCGTCGTCGGGGCCTTCGCGGCCGGCATCGTCGGCGTCAACACCAAGCTCGCGACGGGCTTCATCCCGGGCGAGGACCAGGGCATCATCTACGCCGTCCTCCAGACGCCCCCGGGCTCGACGCTCGAGTACACGAACGCCAAGTCCCACGAGCTCGAGGAGATCGCCAAGGAGATCCAGGAAGTGACTTCCGTCACCTCGCTGGCCGGCTACGAGGTCCTCACCGAAGGCCGCGGCTCGAACTCCGGGACCTGCATCGTCAACCTGAAGGAGTGGACCAAGCGCAACCGGACCGCGCGCCAGATCATCGAGGAACTCGAGGAGAAGAGCCGGAAGATCAGCAACGTGAAGCTCGAGTTCTTCGAGCCGCCCGCGGTTCCCGGGTTCGGCACCGCCGGCGGTATCTCCATGCTCGTCCTCGACAAGACGTCCTCCGCCGACTACCAGCGGCTCGGGGAAGTGACCGACAAGTTCATGGCCGACCTGCGGAAGCGCAAGGAAGTGACGAACCTGTTCACCTTCTACGCCGCCAACTATCCGCAGTACGAGCTGATCATCGACAACGACGTGGCCATGCAGAAGGGTGTGTCCATCAAGACGGCGATGGACAATCTCAACATCCTGATCGGCAGCACCTGGGAGCAGGGGTTCATCCGCTTCCAGCAGTTCTACAAGGTCTTCGTCCAGGCCAAGCCGGAGTTCCGGCGCTATCCGGAGGATCTGAACAACATCTTCGTCAAGAACGAGAAGGGGGACATGGTCCCTTACTCGGCATTCATGAAGCTCGAGAAGAAGCAGGGCCTGAACGAGATCACCCGGTACAACCTGTACACCTCGGCCGCCATCCAGTGCGCGCCGGCTGCCGGATACAGCACCGGGCAGGCCATCCAGGCGATCAGGGAGGTCGGCGCAGCGACGCTGCCCCGCGGCTTCGACATCGGCTGGTCGGGCCTGGCTTACGACGAATCGAGAAAGGGGAATGAATCGATTTACATCTTCCTCATCGTCGTCGCCTTCGTCTATCTGGTGCTGGTCGGGCAGTACGAGAGCTTCATCCTCCCGCTGGCCGTGATCCTCTCGCTCCCGGTCGGGCTCTTCGGTTCCTTCTTCTGCCTCCAGGCGATGGGCCTGGCGAACGACGTGTACGCCCAGATCGGCCTGGTCATGCTGGTCGGCCTGCTCGGCAAGAATGCGATCCTGATCGTGGAATTCGCGGTCCAGCGGCGGAACGAGGGCGCCTCCCTCAAGGATGCGGCCGTCGAGGGCGGGAAGCTGCGCTTCCGGCCGATCCAGATGACCTCCTTCGCCTTCATCGCCGGCCTCCTCCCGCTGGTCGTGGCCACCGGCGCCGGGGCCATCGGGAACCGCACCATCGGCACCACGGGCGCCGGCGGCATGCTCGTCGGAACCATCGTCGGAGTTCTGATCATCCCCGGCCTCTATTACCTGTTCGGCAGCCTAGCCGACGGCCGCAGCCTGCTCCAGGGCGAGACGAATCAACCGGTCAGCGAGATTCTGGAACGTCCAGTTGACGATCGACCGGGCGAGGTCCACCAGCATCTCGCATGAGCTGCACAGGAGTGCGGTTGCGGCCGTCTTTGGGGTCGCCTCGCGCGCCCCTCACGGCCATCAGCCGATCGCTGCCCTGGACTCCCGGCGATTGGGACGCCGACGAAACCTGGCGTGTCGGGCAAGGCGACCGTGGCAGCTTGAAGCGGACCCTCCGCCATTACCCTTGCGAGCATCGACCTCCACTGGTCCTCGGATCGAGGCGCCGTCATCCAGGGATGCCGCGCGTGGCTTGATCCCGTTGTGGGCGCCGTCAGCGTCGCAAGCCGCGTCAAGGAAACACCTCCAACGCTCCCTCCCGCGAACGCCCGCCAACCGCGAAAGGGCTCTCAACCTCCCGCTTCTTGAGTTCTTCCTTACAAATTCGGCAAGCGTCGGCGGTTTCGCCCCTTCCAGGCATTAAGTTGCTTTCATCGTGCATGCCGGTCCTTAAGTTACACCCCGCACAACCCGATCACTTTAAAAGTCTCCCCGCGTCCTCGGACCGTTCATTCGCAGAGGATGCTCGTGTTCCCGGCAGGCATGCGGGGAGTCTGACGCCCAAGCATCTGGCCTGAGTTGGTTTTCACTTCCACAGCAGGTGCCCCAACCTGACCCTCACCCTCGAAGGGTGAGGGAATGCATTACATGCCCTCCCCACCTGGTGGGGGAGGGTTGGGTGGGGGGGATCAAAGTGCAGTGAGACCATGTCCAGGTGCTTGGAGCCCGACGGGCAGAATTGCCGACGAACTTGAACTCCTGAGGTGCGAGGCTCATGGCCCTCCCGGCAAGATCTCCGAACGTCCGGCACGGGATCCACCGAATCGCCCGCGCGATCGCCTGCAGCCTCATCCTGCTAGCCCTGCCGGCCTGCGGCATCCCCCCGACTCGCAAGGCGCCGCGGGCACCGCAGCTTCCCGAGAGTTTTAATGGAGCGGCCAGCGCGGAGAACTCGGCCCGGCTCGGCGTCGAGGAATTCTACCAGGATCCGAGGCTGCTGAGATTGATCGATCAGGCCATAGCCACCAACCGGGAACTGAGGATCCTGAACGAGGCGGTGCAGATCGCCAGCAACGAGATCCTGTCGCGGTCCGGGGCCTACCTCCCGTTCCTCACCCTCGGGCCCGAGGTCGGGCTCCAGCGGCCCAGCAATCGCACGATCGAGGGGGCCGCCATCCGCGACGACGAGTATCTGCCCGGGAGGTTCTTCTCGAATCCGCACGGCAACTACCTGATCGGAGCCAATTTCACCTGGCAGATCGACATCTACAGGCAGTTGCGGAATGCCAGGGACGCCGCGGCCCAGCGCTACGTCGCCGCCATCGAGAGGCGGAACACCTTCGTGATCGGCCTGGTCGCAGACATCGCCGAGAACTACTTCCGGCTGATGGCCCTCGACAAGCGGATCGAGAACCTCAATCAGATCCTCGAGTTCCTGGAGCAGAGCCTCAAGGTCGCCCGGGCCAGGAAGGAGGCCGCCCGCGACACCGAGCTGGCCGTCCTGCGGTTCGAGGCCGAGATCCGACGGAATCAGAGTGAGAAGCTGATCATCAACCAGGGCATCATCGAGGCTGAGAACCGCATCAACTTCCTCGCCTATCGCTTCCCGCAGCCCGTCGAGCGCAATTCCGCAGGATTCTTCGACCTCGAGATCAACACGCTGAACGTCGGGCTCCCCTCGCAGTTGCTCCAGAACCGGCCAGACATCCGCCAGGCCGAGCATGAGCTGGTTGCCGCCGGGCTGGACGTGGCCGTCGCCCGCGTCAATTTCTTTCCCCAGCTCATCCTCAACGCCGGTACCGGCCTCCAGGCCTTCAACCTCTCCTACCTGTTCATGCCGCAGGCGGTGGTCGGCAACCTCGCCGCCGGCTTCATCGGCCCGCTCGTCAACAGGCGGGCGATCCGGGCCGAGTACCTGTCCAGCAACGCCCGGCAGATCCAGGCCATCTGCGACTACCAGCGAACGGTCCTCCAGGCCTTCACCGAGGTCATCAACCGCCTGGCCGCGGTGAGGAACTACGGCCAGAGCGTCGCAATCAGGAAGCAACAGTTGTCGAGCCTCGAGTCGGCGGTCGACGTTGCCATCAAGCTCTTCCAGTTCGCCCGCACCGAGTACCTGGACGTGCTCACCGCCCAGCGCGACCTCAGGGACGCGAGGACGGCCCTGATCGACACCAAGGAGCAGGAGCTGACCGCTACCGTGCGCGTCTATCAGGCCCTCGGTGGCGGGGCCCTGTTGTCGATGGCCCAGAGGGATCGGCTGCTCCATCCGATCCCCCACACGTACACGCCTATCAGCGACGGGGAATTCTGGTCGCTCTCGGGCCACCACTTCGCGTCCGGTAAGTACTTCAGGGCCCTCCGGGACTCCCTCTGCGGAGTCGTCCCCTATCGCGATCACCTCAACGTCCGCGACGAGTTCGTCATGCCCCGGTTCGATCAGCCCGCCCCGGCGCTGAATGACAAGGCCTCCATGCCGGACGCGCCTCCTGCGGGGGCGAAGCCTGGCGACAAGGACTCCGCGCCCGCCACCCGCCGTCCCGGAGGGAAGCCCGACCAGGAATCGGAACTCCCCCCCGCGATCCCCCCGCCGCCGCCACCCGCGAGCGCACCCGGCCCGTTCGGCCGGACGGGGACCGGGGACTCGCAAGCATCGCCACCGGCGGCGCGAAGCAGGTCGTTGCAGGCCAGGAAAGCGAAAATGCCACTTGCCGCAGGCTGATCGATGCGGAGCCGACTCGAACAGTGCTTCGCGCACGACTGGCCTCCCGGCGTTTACGAGCCGAGGCTCGCTCATCTCAGGAGCCTGAGGTCGAGTCCTCCAGCGACGCGAGCGGTCGGACCCTGGCTGGCTGAGCCTCCACCGTCGGCGAGACCTGACCCTTCAAGGGCGCGATCCGAAGGTTCCTGAGTTCCGCTCCTTCCACGCGGAAGAGGAGCCGATTCACCGACAGGTCGGGGCGATAGGAGATCATCGTTCGTCGTCCCGCAATCTCCGCGTCGAGCAGTGAGCCCCCGATCTTGGAGTCCCCGTTCACGATCAGTCGGACCGAGAACGGTGCCTCGATGCCGGTCAGATTCTCGATCGCGTGAGGTCCGCCACCCTCGCGCAGAGTCTTCTCCCGGCCCGCGAAGCCGGTCAGGGAACCGGGACCGAACTGGGCACGCCGATCGTCCAGGCGTATCTGGAACTCACAGGCCGCCTGCTCGCCCCGGTCGGGCAGGAAGGTCACGCCGACTCGACCCGCGGCCGTCCTGGTAGGTCGGACATCGAAGGAGAGCAGGAATGGCCGGTCGCACGAGGGGGATGCCACCGTGTCCGCGACCTGCGCGGCCAGTTCCTTCGGCGGCTCCGCCGGAGGCGTCACTTCCTCCATCCACTTCGAGCCGACGCGGCCGTCGGGCGACTGGATCAGCTCGCGGAAGACGAGGTTGCCGCCCCAGCCGCGGATCGGGATCCAGCCCGCCATCACGAAGCGACCACCAGGGATCTCGGTGATCGATGGGACGGCCAGGCCGTCGTAGAAGTCGAGCCCCTTGCGGACCACGTCCTCGTACGCCGAGTCGGGGGCATCGGCGGGCTTGAACCACATTCCCTTGAAGCCGCCAACGATGTAATCGAACCTGCCCCAGCGGAAGAAGAACGTGCAGTCGCCTCCGGGCGGGAAGCCTGGGTTGACACAGCGCCATCCGCCGTCAATCGAGTCTGACTCCCAGATGCCGTCGGAGCCGTAGTTCGCCATCATCCGCAGCCGGCCGCGGGGATCGATATAGACGCTCGGGTTCTCGCACGGATGGAACATGATATTCGACTTCCTGAAGCGTGCGACGCCGTCCGTGCTGACGGCATACGTCGACCCCGCGGGGAAACCCGTCGTCGTCGCCCTCTCGAAGCCGCGGGTGCGCCCGTTCTTCTTCAGGTAGTCCCATTGCAGCGGCAGCGTCGTCCGGTCGCGCGGATGGACGCGGGTTGTGTGCAGGCCGTAGCTCAGGCAGAGCTTGTTGTCGAGGACGAACGGGACGCCCGTGCCGATGCATTCCCACTGGGCTTCCAGCGGGGTCGCCGCCTCATGCTCGGTCCAGGTGCGGAAGTCCGTGGTGGAGAGGTGCTCGAAGTAGTGCGCGCCGCATCCGAACTTGCTCTGATGATGTCGACGATCATAGAGATAAAACACATGATAACGCTCGCTGTGGAAGCACGTGACGACGTCCCCGACCCAGTTGTTGTGCCCGTGGGGAGTCCAGTACTGGATCCGGGGGGAGGCCTCGGGTGTCGCAGGCCTCTTCGGCTCGGGCTCGATGGCCGGGGCGTGGATGGTCGCCGTCCTCACGCGCTCAGGATCGAGTCTCCACGACGGCCGGGCCTCCCATCTGGGATAGCCGAAGGGGAAGTCGTTATCGAGCAGCCGGCCGTCGACGTACAGCGTCCAGCGGACGCCGGTGAACTGGAGGACGACATCATGCTCGCCCTCCGGCCGCTTCAACAGGGCGAGCGGGATGCCGATGGTCATCTTCCCCCAATCGGGGTGTTCGGCCGAGTGGAGCTCGATGGTGGCCTCGAGGGCGGGGATCGTGCCGTCGCGCATCCGGAACGCCGCGTAATTCTGGCGGGCGCGGTCGGGCGGAGCGTCCCGGAGGAGCCGGACCTCGAGCACGCCGGGGATCTCGAGGATGCGCCGATCGCCGGCCAACTTCGCGAAGTCGGCGGTCAACCTGACCGTGAAGCCGTGGCCTCCACTCGCCGGCGCCGCGAACTCCGCCATGGGAGACTTGGCGGTCAGCGTGCTCAGCGCGGGCTGGGTCGGTCGGAACAGCCAGAGGATCGTGAGTAGCTGGACCATTCCCCCATCCTTTCGTCGCGTTCGCTGGATGAAGCCGCCTTCCCTGGGATCCTCGCGGAGGCTCATGGACCCGGATTCGGGCTAAACGGCATCTCAGTACGGATTGCTCGGCATCATCTCCCAGGCCCGGATCGCCCTGAACCGCGCGGCGCCTCCACCGGCGAACACGCGAACGCCGAGGCTGTCGGCCCGTGTGGGGTAGACGCGGCGGCCGATCGCCTGGCGGTCGTTGGCGTAGATTTCCACCACCGACCTGTCCACGAACACGCGCAGCTTCAACGGTTCGCCGGGATTCACGGCGAACGGCGCCCGCTCGACCACCTTGCGGCCTTCCCGGCCGCTGTGCGTGGAGTCGAACACCAGTTCCCGCCTGGCCGCGTCATAGTAGAGCAGCGTCTCCTCCTCGTCCCCCCCGGAGGCGCGGACCTTGAGGCCGCACCGACCTGCCGAACCCGGGGCGAGCTCGAGCGCCAGCTCGCAGGAGTCGCCCACGACGCCGTCGAGCGTCCGACTTTCCCCGTCGGCCAGCGAGAGGTCCCCCCACGATTTCTCGTGGCGGCGGAGGCTCTCCAGTTCCTTCACCGGCGCCATGCGCAGGGTGCCATCGTCTCCGAGCCAGAGCGAGCGAGGCAGGCCGTAGACGCCAGACCATCCCCGTTGCGGTTCGCCGGAGGGGTTGTCGGTGAGCCAGGCCCACATGATCTGCCGCCCTCGCGCGTCCACCAGCGCCTCCGGGGCGAAGTAGGTGTTATCCACCCACGTCATTCGTCCGTGGCGGTCGGGGAAGAAGCGATCGTCCCGGTAGTCGCCGATGTAGTACTGGCAGCCCTTATTGTGGCTGATGAACAGGAGCAGGTGCTTGCCGCTCGGCGGCCCGCCGTCGGGGCTCGACGGCAGCGGGAGGAAGCTGGGGCACATGTTGTCCTCGCTGCGGTCGGTCCACTCCGGCTTCCGCCCGTAGAACACGTGCATGTATCGCCACGATTTCAGATCGTCCGATGAGAACAGGTAGAGCCGGTCGCCCTGCTCGGACAACGGGGCGTCAACGCCCCGGCCGACCTTGTTCAGCACGAGCAGGTTCCCGGTCAGCATGTAGTAGCGGCCGTCCTTCTTCCAGACGTTCGACGGGTCCGCGGATCCGAGGAACGACGGCCGGCCGGCAGCGTCCCTGGTCTCCGTGACGCCCCACTCGGTCGACCTGATGACGGGGTTGGCGGCGAGCTTCTTCCAGGATTCGAAGCCGGGGCCGGTGCTGCTCGCCAGGCCGATGCCCTTCGCGCCCCAGAGCATCCAGTAGGAGAGATAGGCCGTGCCGTCGTCGTCCACGAACGCGCCGCCGCTGAAGCAGCCTTCATCGCCGTGTCCCGGTCCGATGCTGTCGGGATGGTGCCGCCAGTGCACGAGGTCGGCGCTGGAGATGTGACCCCAGCAGAAGCCCGAGCCGCTGCGGTTGTAGAGGTACATCAGGTGGTACCGCCCATCGTGGTAGAACGCGCCGTTCGGGTCGCCCGGCATGCCCATGTCCTCCGGCACGCAGAAATGCCAG
>JAXMBE010000023.1:0-114441 GCA_046349995.1 Isosphaeraceae bacterium
CGATCAGCGCGACTTCAACCCCAGCCCGACCATGATGCCGACGACGAGGCCGACGCCCAGCGCGGCGGCCACCGACTGGGTCGGCCGCTGGCGGACGACCCGCTCCATGCTCTCGTAGCCTTCGCTCACCTGGTGGGAGACGTCCTGGAATCGCTCGCGGACCTGGCGCCCGGCCTGCTGGACGTACTGGCCGGCGGCCTCGGCACCCTGCGCGATGGCGGAGCCGCCGCGGGACGTGAGCTGGTTCAGGAACTCCTCGATCGCCTCCCGGGACTCGCCGGTCTTCTGCTGGATCTTGCCGACGATCTGGTCGATGTTCCCGCCCTGGAGCTGCAGGTCATCGTCCGAGAGGTTCCCCCATTTCTCCTTGATCTCACCGCGAACGCGGTTCCACGTGCCCTGAAGCTGCTGGGTATTCACCATGGATGTGTGCTCCTGTAAACGAGAAAGACCTGGCCCGAACAACCTGGTTCGATCGATGACGGCTCCGCGAGACCGTCTGGTCCGATGCGCCTAGCGAGGCGCGCCGGACGGGCTCCCGGTGCTCGCGGGGGGTGGATTGCTCCCGCTGGATTCGACCGTGGTCTCCTTCTTGACGGTGGTGGTGCCGTCGGGGGTGGAGACCTTCGTCCGCTCCTCGACCGTCGACTTATCGGAGCAGCCAGCGAAACCGAGTACGAACGGCGTGATCAGCAACACGGAACGCAATCGTCGAATCCTCATCGTGTCTGTCCTTTCCATTCCCTGTGATCCGGGCCGCTGCCTTTTGCATCCTCAGCAAAACCATGGCAGTACAGCCCGGTGAGGTCGGATTAGAGTTCTGCAACCGCCATGCCGCCTCGGAGGATCGCGGGGATTCCTCGCGGGACATCCTCCCCGGCATCGATGTTGCGTCCGATGGGTCCTCCAGGCGCAGCTCAGCGAGATCGAGCGGTCGGCAAGGCTGGGAGAGCTGCGGACCGGATGTTAACCGGACGCGTCGGGGTACTCAGGAAGCCAAGACGCCTTCCTCGGCAGGGATCGCCTTTTCATGTGCTCAAGCATTAGCGAGGAACATCGATGTCTCGTAGGAATCGACGAGGTGAGGGCCAGGGGATGACGCGTGGGAGCGAGACGGCGGAAGGGTTCCGGCAGGGGAATGCACACTCACAGCCGGGAGGGCATGAATCTCGGATCTCCTCCTGGACGAATGCCGGAGACGAGTACGTCGACGAGGTTCGATACAGCGTCGGCGAGTTCGTCGACCGGCACCCGATCACCTCGCTGCTGGCGAGTTTCGGGGTGGGTGTTGGCCTGGGCGTCCTCGCCGTCGCCATCTTCGGACGGGAAGAGGAGAGTTACTGGGAGAAGGCGAAGAAGCTCTCCGGCCATTCCCTGGAAGATCTCTCCTCCGGGCTCCGGAAGCTGCCCTCGATGGAGGATCTCTCCTCGGGACTTCGAAGGCTGCCTTCAAAGGTCGCCGAGTATCTCCCCGAGTCGCTCTCGATGCGCTGATCTCGGGCCGTCGCCCGTGGGCGCAGGCGGGTGTCCGGAGCATCCTCGTCGTACCGTGCGACGAGACTCCCGGACACCGGCTCGCGGTCCCTGGGCGTTCAATCTCGCTTGAACAACGAAGTGTCGATCTTGTACTGGGCGATCTTCGAGGTGATGCTGCGACGCGAAAGGCCGCTGATGCGGGCGCATCGGCCGACGTGACCGCGGCTCTTCTTGAGGGCACGCCGCAGATATCGGGACTCGAAATCCGCGATCAGCTCGTTCAACTGGTCCGGCAGCGGCCGGTTCAGGTCGACCGGGAACGAGGCCTTCCGCGGCGCGGGGCTGGACAGCTCCGCCGGGAGGTTCTCCGGCCGGATCATCCCCTCCTTCGCCGTCACGACGGCACGCTCGATGGCGTTCTCGAGCTGCCGGATGTTCCCCGGCCACGGGTAGGAGAGGATCATCTCCATGGCCTCGGGGGTCATCTGGCAGGGGGGCTGGCCGGGCCGGCCGTACTTCTCGATGAAGTGCGTGGCCAGCAGGGGGATGTCCTCCGTCCGGTCGCGGAGCGGCGGCAGGTCGATCTTGAAGACGTTGAGGCGGTAGAACAGGTCCTCCCGGAACTTGCCCTCCTTGACCATCGTCTGGAGGTTCCTGTTGGTCGCTCCGATGACCCGCACGTCCACCTGGATCTTCTCCGTCCCCCCGACCCGCTCGAACTCTCGCTCCTGGAGCACCCGGAGGAGCTTTACCTGCATCGAGGCCGGGATGTCGCCGACCTCGTCCAGGAAGAGCGTGCCGCCCTGTGCCAGTTCGAAGCGGCCCTTCCGCTGGCTCACGGCGCTGGTGAACGAGCCCTTCTCGTGCCCGAACAACTCGCTCTCCAGCAGGTTCTCCGGCAGCGCGGCACAATTCACGACGATGAGGGGCCGGTCGCGGCGGCCGCTGGATGTCTGGTGGATCGCCCGGGCGATCAGTTCCTTGCCCGTCCCCGTCTCGCCCTCGATCAGCACCGTGGTCGACGTGTCGCCGACGCACTTGATCAGCTCGAAGATCTCGAGCATCTTCGGGTTCTTGCTGACGACGCCCGGCAGTGATTGCTGATCCTTGACCTTGAGGCGGAGGGCCCGCAACTCATCCTGAAGCGCCCGTTCCCGGAGGGCCCGCTGAACGAGCAACGTCAGGTGCTCCGGATCGACGGGCTTGCTCAGGAAGTCGTAGGCGCCGAAGCGCATCGCATCCACGGCTTCGTTGATGCTGCCGTAGCCTGTGGTCACCACGACCGTGACCGGCATCTGCTGGGACTGGATCTCACGGAGCAGATCCATGCCGCTGATCCGCGGCATCCGCAGGTCGGTGACGACGAGGCTGTAGGGGCGATCCTTCAGCGACTGGAGGGCCTTCGAGCCATCGGCGGCCAGGTCCACGGTCACGCCGAGCGCCGCCTCCAGGGTCTGGCGGAGGCCCTCCGCCGTGTCCGGATTGTCCTCCACGATCAGGACCCGCTGGTGAGTCGGGGGGGGCTCGGTCAGCGTCCCCGTCCCTGGCACCGCGGCTGGCACGGAGAGGACTTTGGCATCCTGTGGCATGATCGATTCCCCGGGAACACTTGCGACATCGTTCGTAACGTCGATCTTAACCGTCGTGCCCCTCCATGAGCAACTTCTCCAGCGAGATCAACTCTTCCTAATGAATTTGTGCCAGGTGAGCAACCATCTCGCGTGCCATCACGGGTGGCGACGTGGGGAAATGAAGAAAAACTCAGGAAAGGTCGCCATTCCTCATCCAGCGATGACGGTCGGGAAGATCACCCCGGCGACCGGCGGGGACGACGCCTCGCCGGAGTGATCGGTCCGCCGGAGATTCCTCGCGGGTGCGCCCCAGAAACCTCCGGAAGGACCGGTAAGCCATCTCGCAGGGACGTTCATGGCGTACGCATTCCGGGATTATCCTCCGAGCCGGTGACGGCCCGCGGCACGGAAGTCGCAGCATGTCGGACGTGCCCGGGCGCGAGCGACTGGGGAAGTTGGCCTCGGGGCGTTCGGGGCGGCCGTTGGGTGTTCCATCGGCCACGCCGATGACGCGTGCCTCGTCCCGAGCGGGCCCGGCTCGCGGCTCCTTGGAGGGAAAGAACGTGCAGAGCCTCAATGAGTTGTTCATCGACCAGTTGAGAGATGTGCATAACGCCGAGAAACAGCTCACGAAGGCCTTGCCAAAGATGGCCAAGGCCGCCAGTTCTCCGAACCTGCGCGCCGCGTTCCAGGAGCACCTCGAGCAGACCAAGGAGCACATCTCCAGGCTCGAGAAGGTCTTCGAAGAGCTCGGGATCAAGGTCGGAAGGAAGACCTGCGCGGCGATGGAAGGGCTGGTGGCCGAGGGGAAAGAGATCATCGAGGAGGAGCCGGCCCCCGAGGTCCTCGACGCGGGATTGATCGCGGCGGCCCAGCGGGTCGAGCATTACGAGATCGCGGCCTACGGCACCCTCCGCAGCTTCGCCCAGACGCTCGGCCACGCCGGCGCGGCGAGGGTCTTCGAGCAGACCCTCAAGGAAGAACGCGACACCGACGAGAAGCTCACCAGCCTCGCCGAGAGCGAGATCAACCCCAGGGCAGTCCAGAACGACGAGACCGACGAGGAGTGACGCTCGGCAGCAAGTTCCCGGCGAGTGCAGCCCTTCCGGACGACCCCGGGGCAAGGTGGTTCCCTGACGTGAGTATTGCTTTTCTCATGAACTCGCGTTCAGGAATCTGTCGCCGAGAACTTGAGCCAGGACGCAGCCCCGCCTCGAGATCAACCCGGCCGCGCCCGGCAGGGCGGCGATGAGTGGCTTGACCGAACGACACCAAAGGTGAACACCTCCATGCAGAGCCGAGATTCCGCCTGGATGGCCGATGTCCCCGAACGCAAGGGGAACCCGCTCGAACGAGACGTCACGGTGGACGTCTGCGTGATCGGTGGTGGCCTCGCGGGGATGACGTCCGCATACCTGCTGCGGCGCGCGGGCAAGTCGGTCGCGGTGCTGGATCAGGGCCCGCTCGCGGGGGGGAACACCCGGCGGACCACGGCCCACCTGAGCAATGCGATCGACGACCGCTACGTCGAGGTCGAGCGTATCCACGGGAGCGACGGGGCCCGGCTCGCGGCCGAGAGCCACACCGGGGCGATCCGCCGCATCGAGGAGATCGTCCAGCAGGAACGGATCGGATGCGACTTCGAACGCCTGGACGGCTATCTCTTCGTCCCGGCGGGGGAATCCCCGGAGTTGCTCGACAGGGAGCTGGCGGCCGCGCACGCCGCGGGCCTGGCGGGGGTCGAGAAGATGGCCCGTGCGCCGTGGCCTTCCTTCGAGACCGGGCCGTGCCTGCGGTTCCCGGACCAGGGCCAGTTCCACCCGCTCAGGTACATCGACGGCCTGGGGCGCGCCGTGCTCCGTGACGGAGGCCGTATCCATACCGACACACACGTCGACCGGATCGATGGCGGGACCATCGCGCGCGTCTGCACCGCGGCCGGCCCGGTGGTGAGCGCCCTGTTCGTAGTCGTGGCCACGAACAGCCCGTTCAACGACCTGGTCGCGATCCACACGAAGCAGGCCCCTTACCTCACGTACGCCATCGGGGCGGCCGTCCCGCTCGGCTCGGTCCCGAAGGGGCTCTACTGGGACACCCTCGACCCCTATCACTACGTCCGCCTGGCGCCGATGGCTTCCGGCGGCGAGTCGAGTTCCCGGGAGGGCGCCCAGGACCGGGAGCTGCTCATCGTCGGCGGGGAGGACCACAAGACGGGGCAGGCCGACGACCAAGAAGCACGCTTCGGACGCCTCGAGGCATGGGCCCGGGAACGATTCCCGATGGTCGAGGAGGTCCCGTTCCGATGGTCGGGCCAGGTCATGGAGACCATCGACGGGCTTGCCTTCATCGGTCGGAACCCGGGCGACCGCGAGAACGTCTTCATCATCACCGGCGACTCGGGAATGGGCATGACGCACGGCACGATCGGCGGCATGATCGTGTCGGACCTGATCCTCGGCCGTGAAAATCCCTGGGCCAAGCTCTACGACCCCTCGCGGAAGCCCGTCGGCGCCGCCCGCGACTTCGCGAGCGAGAATCTCAATGTCGCCGGGCAGTACGCCCGATGGCTGACCGGCGGCGAGGTGAGCGACCGATCGGAGATCCCCGTCGGCGAGGGCGCGGTGATCCGTCGCGGGCTGAAGAAGTTGGCCGTGTATCGCGACGGCGAGGACCTCTACCGGGAATGCTCGGCCGTCTGCCCGCACCTCGGTTGCATCGTCGCCTGGAATTCCGCCGAGAAGACCTGGGACTGCCCCTGCCATGGCTCACGGTTTGATCGCTCAGGCGAGCTGATCAATGCCCCGGCCAATCGCGGGCTGGAGCCTCACGGCGAGTGAGGCCGCGAGGGCGCCCGGCGGCCGAGCTCCCGGGCTGCCGCGGCGCCTTGCGTCCCCAGAATCGCCCGCCTTCGCCCGGCCTACTCAGTCGAGATCCTCGTCTCCCCAGGCGATCGTCTCGAATCCATATAGTTCGATTTCGCCTCGCTCGGGGCGAGTCTCGGACAGGCCGGCCTTGCGAAGCACCGCGGCGAGGAACTCCCGAGCACTCTTCAGTCCGAAGTGCCCGGGCACTTCGGGGAGCAGCAGCCCGGAACGACTTTCCTGGATGGCGATCAGGCCGTGCCGCCCGAGGACGATCTGATCGGGCCGGATCGGCCTCGGGGTGGTCAGGACGCTGATCCGTAGCGTGATGACGGCGATCTCCTCCAGGGTCACCGAAGGGAATCGCGGGTCATCCGTCGCGGCGTTGATTGCCTGGGCGATGAGGGACTCGATCAGGGGGCGGGAGGGCCGGCATTCGCCCCGGCAGCCTCGCAGGTCGCCCGTGTCCCGCCTGCGCAGGGTGACGAACGTGGCCCGTCGCTGGAGCAACCCGGGCGAAGCGGACTCATGACCGACCAGTTCCCCCCGCTCCAGGAATGAGAGGAGATTGCGGCGTGCGACATCGAGAGCGTACCGCTTCTGTGCCTGGTCGATGGGGAGCATGGTGATGGCTCGCTGTGAGACACGCCCTCCTCACGAGGCGTGGACGTCGCCGTCTTCATCCATCGTAGACCGGCCGAGCCGCCGTCACGAGACGTCCGTGCCGCGGCCGATTTGACGGACCGCCCGCCGACGCGCATGATGATGGTAGGTTGCGGGTGCGTAGCGACCCATGTTCGGATATCTCAAGCGGCGGCGCCGCCGTCGGTACAAATCCTCTCCCTTCCCCCCGTCCTGGGGTGACATCGTCGCGAACAACGTGCCGATCTTTCACCGGCTGCCGCAGGACGACCGCCGCGAGCTGGAAGGACACATCCAGGTCTTCCTCGCCGAGAAGCACTTCGAGGGTTGCGGCGGACTCGATCTCAGCGAGGAGATCAAGGTCACGGTCGCGGCCCATGCCTGTGTGCTCCTGCTCCATCGCGACACCGACTACTTCCCGCGGCTGATCACGATTCTCGTCTACCCGGCGGCCTATCGCGCGAACGCCGCCGAGTCGCTCGGTGACGGTCTGGTCCTTGAAGGGGAGCAGATCCGCCTCGGGGAAGCATGGAAGGGCGGGGTGGTCGTCCTGTCCTGGAAGGAACTCCGGGCGATGGCCAGGGGCACCACGCCAGGCTGGAACCTCGTCCTCCACGAGTTCGCCCACCTGCTGGACCTCGAGGACGGTCGCCTGGATGGCACGCCCCTGCTCGAATCGCGTTCCCAGCTCTCGAGCTGGGCGAAGACCTTCGAGTGGGAATTCGAACGGCTGAAACGTGACGAGTCGCTGGGGCGATACACCGTCCTGGACAAGTATGGTGCCTCGAACCCCGCCGAGTTCTTCGCGGTGGCCACCGAGGCGTTCTTCGAGAAGTCCCTCGTGCTGGAGAGGAGGCATCCCGAGCTCTACCGGGAGCTGAAATCCTTCTACCGACAGGATCCGGCGCGCTGGGGCGGAAATCCCAATCCCCCTCTGCTGGTCGTGGCCGACGAGCCGAACGACGATTGAAGCACCGGCATGAACGCGCCCGGTCGCAAGCCGCACAGGCCGGGTGCGTGGGCGCGACGTCGTTCGGGATTCCTCGCCGAAGCAGTCCATCAGGGCGGCCGCCGCTCCTCCGCACGATCAGGTCGTTGAATTCCGCGAAGCTGGAGAGTTCGTGCGAGCGGCTCAGCGTCGTCCGGCATCGCGGAGGAGGCGATACATCGAATCGAGCGCGCGGGCCGCCGCGAACAGGCCCGTCGCGAGGATAGAGGATGAGCTGGAACCCGAGCTCCACCAGCCGAATCCCGCGCTCCAGGACGGGGTCTTCCGCCTTCGATCATCGTGACGTTGTGCTCCGGGGACTTCCGGCCGATCTCCGCCAGGTCAGCGATCGAGGTCGGTGCCTCGATGAAGCTCGCATCCGCCCCGGCTTCCCGGGCCGCCCGGACCCGCTCGACCGCCTCGTCGAGCCCGTGGATCCTCGGGGCGTCGGTCAGGCCACGATGAAGAAATCGTGCGAGCCCCGAGGCGTCGACCGCCGCCCGCATCTTCTGGACATATTCGCCACGGGTGATGACGCGCCTGCCATGTGGCCGCACCGCTTCGGCCAGACCTGGTCCTCCAGGAAGCACCCGCCGCGCTTCTCGCGATCAGCTCGCGGACGGTCCGGTGCACGTTCAGGGCGTTGCCGTATCCCGTGTCGGCATCGACGATGATCGGGATCGGCACGCTTGCGCACGAATACGGCGTGCCCGCTCGATCATCTCGGTCTGCGTCAGCAAGCCGTATCCGGCTCGCCGATGGCGGTGGCCGCGACCGAGTGACCGGAGACGAAGCCCGGGGGAAGCCCGCCCGCTGAGCGTCTTCGCCGAGAGCGTGTCGAACACCCCCGGCACGGCCAGCGAGCCCGCCTCGTTGAGGATGCGTTGAATCCTGGTCTCGCTCATGTTCGGCTCCGTGATGAGTGACTCCCGGTCGTCCGACGCCTCCGGTCCCGCTCCAGGCGCGTCGGTGGCGGACCGCCGGGGCTCTGCTCCTCATCTCACGTCCACCGTCGAGGAAGAGCAAGGGTGAAGAACCTGCACGACAGCCGCGACCGGCGGCGGCGACCGGGAGGTCGACGCCGCCGCCCGGACGCCTTAGCATCGTCGTAAGTGCCCCCGAGTTCCCGAGGACAGCTTCCCTCAATGGAGCCGCCCCGATGAGCCGATATTGCCAGGATGTCATCTCCAGGATGATCCGGCGACTCGCCACGCCGACCATGCTCGCTCTGCTCCTCTCGACGAGCCTGCTCGTCCCGACCGTCCCGGGCCAGGGAGACGAAGTCGAGGGTCGCTGAAGAGATGCGCCCGGTGACCTGACCCTGTTCGACGGAAAGACCCTGAATGGTTGGAAGAAGACCGATTTCCACGGCGGCGGTGAGGTGACTGTCAAGGATGGATCGATCGCGATGGCGGCCGGCCGCTCCATGACCAGGATCACGTCCACGCGGGGTGACCTGCCCCGGGCCGATTTCGAGCTCACCTACCAGGCGATGAAACTGGATGGTACAGACTTCTTCGCGGCCGCCACGTTCCCGGTGGGTCCGTCCTACCTGACTTTCGTCAACGGCGGCTGGGGCGGCAGCATCACGGGGCTGTCGAGTCTGGACGGCATGGACGCTTCGGAGAACGAGACCAGCCATTCGGTTCGCTACAAGGACAAGACGTGGTACCGCTTCCGCGTCCGCGTGACGGGGAAGATGGTCCGCTGCTGGATCGACGAGAAGGAGATCGTCGCCGTCAAGCATCAGGACCGGCGCGTGAGCACGCGGATCGAGTCCCGCCGCAGTCAGCCGCTGGGGTTCGCGACCTGGGAAACCGCCGGCGCCATCCGCGACATCAAGCTCCGGACCCTCACGCCGGCAGAGATTGCGGAGACCGATCGGTTCGAGGAAGACGAGCCGTGACCGAGGTGCCTTCCCGCCTGCATCCCGGCTTTGCGCGACCAGGTCCTTGACTTGGATCGCCGGGCGGGCGGGAATGATGGAAGAGCCCGGATCGATCGGCAACGACGCGATCGCCCCGGCCGTCACCCCTATAGAAGCTCGATCCCCAGCAGACCGCCGGCGGCGACGCCGAGCCGAGCCGCCTCACCGATGCTGCCCAGCGGAGGAGCCAAGCGATGGTGGATCCAGGCAACTCGCGGCGAGACTTCCTGAAGACGACGGGGGCGGTCGCCGCCACGACCGCCGTCTCCTGGCCCGGCGCGAGCCCGGCCGCAGAGGGGGCCGCGAACGGCCCCAAGATCCTCAACGAACATCCCCGGATGGGCTATCGCCGGCTGGGGAAGACGGACTTCCACATCTCCGAGATCTCGCTGGGAGGGCACGGCGGGTCGAGCGTCGAGGACCGGATCGCCGTCCTCGACAGGGCCGTCGAGCTCGGCATCAATTACGTGGACAACAACATCGACGCCGAGTGCGAACTCTACGGCGCCGCGATGGCCCGGTGCAAGAACGCTCGCCGAGACCGCTGGTTCATCGGCTTTGCCTCCTGGCCGGAGAAGGTCACCGAGGAGTACGAGAAGGAGCTCACGCCCGCCGGCATGATGAAGAACATCGAGGCCCGGCTCCGCTCCTATCGCACGGACATGCTTGATTTGTGGCGGCCCGTCGGGGCGACCTGGGGGCCGGGCCAGAACAATATCAACACGTTGCTGATGGTCAGCCGCAAGACGCTCGACATGGTGGTCGGAGTCTTCGAGAAGGCGCGGCAGCAGGGGAAGGTCCGGCACCTGGGCATCTCGGCGCACAACCCGAAGGTCTTCCGGCGGGTGCTCGGCGAGTATCCCCAGTTCTCGGTGATCATCTTCCCCTACCTGTTCCTGACCAGGGAACTCGGCGGCGACAGCCTGCTCGCGCTGGCGCGGCAGAAGGACGTCGGCGTGATCGGTCTCAAGCCCTTCGGGGCGGGGACGACCTTCGGGATCAGGCCCCAGCAGATCACCGGCAAGGTGGACCGCCGCGCCCCCGTGCTGCTCCGGGAGATGCTCCAGGAGCCGCGGATTTCCGCCGTCATTCCCGGGGTCAACATCCCCCAGCAGCTCGAGCTGAATGTCCAGGGATCGTACGAGCGAGACCGCCCGAAGACCGCGGCCGATGAGGAGATCCTGGAGCAATGCCGCCGGAACTACCTGGCCCACCTGACGCCCGGCTATCAGTGGCTGCGACACTGGGAGTACGTCTGAAGCGAGCCTGCGGCCTGGCCGTCGTGGCGATGATCCTGGTTCTGCCGGCGATCCCGGGGCGAGTCCCCAGGATCGCGTCGGCGAGCCAGCCGCCGCCTCAGGCCGAGAACGACGAGAAGGACGCCACCGACGTCCTGGGCGCGAACGCCGCCTGCCTGGTCTGTCACCTGACCTTCGTGAAGGAGGAGCTGGCGCGCACCCATCAGCAGAACGGAGTCGCGTGCACGAAGTGCCACGGCCCGAGCGTCGCTCACGCCAACGACGAGCACATCGGCGCGACCAAACCGGACATCACCTATCCCCGGGGCAAGGTTGACGAGGGTTGCGCGACGTGCCACAAGGAACACGACGTGCCCGCCCGTAAGGTCGTCGAGCGGTTTCTGGAACGGAAACTGCCGGCCAGGCCCGCCGCCATCTGCACCGACTGTCATGGGATGCACCGGATCGAGAAGCCGGACGACGAAAAGGCCCCGAGTCCCGCCGGGACTCGGGGTTCGTGACCGCTGCCCGGGTCGGGGCCCCGCGCCGGCTCAGATCTCCTTCGTGATCCCCGGCTGGGGGGCCGAGTAGAGGCCGTCGCCGCCCGCGCGGATCGGCGGTGCCGTGTCGAACGACATCCGGTCGATGTCCTTCACGTAAGCGAAATCGGATTTCTTGATCTCGTCCATCGTGACGAACTGCCCTGTGTGTACCGCGGCCCGTCCCATGAGGGCGGTGAAATTCGCCTCCACCGCGCGCCGGGCCTCGTTGTGGGGACGGTCGTCGCGGATCGCGTCGAGGAGCCGTTGCCATTCGACGCGGTAGGGGTTCGGCTCGCTCCGGCCGAATCGCCACACCAGGTTCTCGGCAGTCATGTTCTGGCTCCTGTAGATCCGGGTGTCGGCGGTGGCGAGGTTTGTCATCAGGACGGCCGAGCCCTTCGTGCCGTGGGCATAATCGGAGTAGGTGTCCCAGCAGCCGCTCATGTGGCGAGAGAACGAGAAGAGCTTCGTGCCGTCCGGGAAGGTGAACTCGACGGTGTAGTGGTCAAGGAGGTTGCCGGCCTCGGGATAGCAGCGTCCTCCCATGCCCTGCGCGGAGACCGGCCAGGCGCCCTTCGCCCAGCAGGCGACGTCGATGTTGTGGCAGTGCCAGTCGATCAGGAAGCTCGAGCTCAGCCAGTTGAAGCTGAAGGCGTGACGGATCTGGAACTCCAGCTCATTCACGTCCGGGGGCAGCTTGGGGCAGACGGTCGGGCCGTGGACGCGGTAGATCCGGAGAGTGTGCACGTCACCGATCGCGCCGTCGTGGATCCTCCGGATGGCCTCGTCGCGGGCCTTCGAGTGTCGCCACATGAAGCCGACGCCGACCTTGAGATTCTTGCGTTCGGATTCCTCCGCTGCCCGGAGCAGCCGTCGCGTGGCGGGAGCGTCGACGGCGAACGACTTCTCCATGAAGACGTTCACCCCCTTCTTCACGGCGTACTCGAACATCATCGGCCGGAACGCCGCGTGGGTCGTCAGGAGCACGACGTCGCCCGGCGAGAGGCAGTCGATGGCCTTCCTGTAGGCGTCGAACCCCAGGAAGCAGCGTTCCGAGGTGACGTCGACCTTCTCCTTGAAGGTGGCGCTCAGGTTCTTGAGGCTGGACTGGAGGCGGTCCTCGAAGAGGTCGGCCATGGCATAGAGCTGCACCGGGCCGCCCTCGGTGGAGAGGGCATCCGCCACGGCGCCGGTGCCGCGGCCACCGCAGCCCACGATGGCCAGGCGGATCGTGTTCTTCTCGGCCGCGTGGACCATCGGGACCGACGTCGCCGCCAGCGCCGAGCCGGCCAGGACGCCCCCGGTTTGCTTGATCATGTCTCGACGTGATGGTTGGCGGTCTCCCTGCGAAGATCGTGGAGATCTCATGGCAAGTCCTCTCGCAAAGTGGAAAAGGGCGGCAGGTCGCAAGGGGCGAGGCGAGATCGAGGCGGAGATCGTTCGGGCGGGCGGGTGGAAGGCGAGAATCAGGGCTCGAAATCGTCTCGCCGGCGAGCGACGAGGGGCGTGGCGGAGCGACGCCTCACGCGGGCGTGAGGGCGTTGCGGTAGCAGGTCTTGAGGTAGTCTCGCGATCGGGCCAGGGCGGCCTCGGTCCGATCGGGCGGGGGCTCCGAGTGCAAGAACGGATTAACGTATCCCGAATACGAAACGTCTGCCAGGCTCGCGATCCAGGGCGTGAAATCCGCCGGGCCGTGGCCCGGAAGCTGTTCGAGTGTCATCAGGGGGTCGTGTTGCCAGGCGTAGAAGAACAACAGGCTCGGGCCGGCGGTTCGGATCGCGGCGGGTACGGACTCACCGCGGGCCTGGATGTGGAACGGCGCCAGCGCGATCCCCAGTCGCGGGTTCCGGTTCAGGTCGACGAACGCCCTGATCGAGTCGATCGAGTCGAGCAGCGACTGGCCGTGATTCTCGATCGCGAGCGAGGATCCGTACGCCTCGGCCAGCTCGAGCTGAGGTTTCAGGCCTTCGAGGAAGGCCCTCATGCGGCGGGTGAGGTCCCTGGGCTCGCAGGGGGCCGCGCTACCGGTGATCGCGACGCCTCCGCCCGACTTCCCCAGCAATTCCGCGTAGCGCGGATATCCGCCCGCGTAGACCGAGAACGCATTGAGGCGCAGCTTGAGCCGGTCGAGAAGCTCCCGGAGCCCAGGGCCGCCGAGCCGCTTCTGCACGTCGTCCAGGTGCGGGCAGCCCGCATGCGCGGACCAGATGTCGATCCCCTCGAAACCCAGGCGGGCGATCCGCTCGCACGCCCGCTCGACGGGGAGTCCGGCGAAGGCGATCGATGAAGCGGAGAGCCTCATCGTCCAGCGACGAGCCCCTGCTCGGGCCCTCGGCGAGACCCGGAAGGCCACTGCGGGGAGGACCGCCGCCGCAGCCCGGGGAACGCGGTTGAGGAATCGTCGCCGGCTAATCCTGATCATGTCTTGCTCCTTCGATCCTCACGTCGATGTCGGATCTTCGGAGGCTGATCGTTCCGGGCGACCGACGTGTCTTCGTCGGCGTGCTGACCCCAGGATAACTCCGCCAGGCGGGCGCATACCAGGGGATGGCGACCGTGCGACGACGGCCGGCTTCCGGCCTTGCCCGAGGCGGGGCATCGCCCGGATACTGAACTTGCTGCGTCCCCATGGCGTCCGCCCGCCCGCCAGGGACCGGACCTTGCCGACACGAGGCGCATCATGATCCGGGGAGTGTCAGGATTAACAAGCACATGCAAGAGGACGATTCCGGGTCGAGCACGAGTGAGAAGGCGGGTGAGCCGGATCGGGCTGCATCTGTCAGCGAGCGCCTTGCGGATCGGAATGAGCCGGCCCCTGCCTTCCGCGATCCCTACGACGTCCTGAGGAGTCGGGATTTCCTCCGGTTTCTGCTGGCCGGCATGGTCGCGACCATCGGCAACCAGATGATGGGCGTGGCCGTCGGTTGGGAACTCTACGAGCGCACCCATTCCGCGTTCGCGCTGGGGATGGTGGGACTCGCCCAGGTCTTCCCCGTGCTGCTCCTGGCGATCCCGTCGGGCCACGCGGCCGATCGCTACAGCCGCCAGTGGCAAATCGTGCTGGCGCATGTCACCCTGATGGCGGCATCGGCCGGGCTTGGGGTGCTGTCGCTCTACCGGGGGCCCGTCTGGCTAACCTATGCGTTCCTCGTGCTCTCCGGGGTCGGGCAGGCGCTGAACCGTCCCGCGCGGTGGGCGATCCTGCCGCAGCTCATCGACCGCGATCACCTGCTCTCGGCGGTGACCTGGAACACCAGCTCGTGGCAGGTCTCGGCCATGGCCGGTCCGGCGCTCGGCGGGCTGGTGATCGCGGTGACCAGGGGCGCGACGGCGTGCTACGTGTTCAACGCGGTGTGCTCCGCCGTCGTGATCGTCCTTGTCGCTTCCCTGCGACCCAGGGCCACGAAGCGGGATTCTCAACCCGTTTCGGTGCAGTCGCTGCTCGCCGGGCTCCGCTTCGTGCTCAGGACCGACCTGATCCTGGCGACGATCACGCTCGACCTGCTGGCGGTCTTCCTCGGCGGTGCCACGGCCCTCCTGCCGATCTATGCGAAGGACATCCTCGCGATCGGCCCGACGGGGCTCGGCTGGCTGAGGGCGGCACCCTCCATCGGATCGTTCTCGATGGCGCTGGTCCTGGCGCACCGTCCTCCCCTGAGGCAGGCGGGGAAATCGCTGCTCTGGGCGGTCGCCGGCTTCGGCGTCGCCACGATCCTCTTCGGGCTTTCCCGCAATCCCTACCTGTCCTTCGCGATGCTGCTCGCGAGCGGCGCGCTGGACAACATCAGCGTCGTGGTCCGGCAGACGCTCGTGCAGATGCTCACGCCGGACGAGATGCGCGGCCGCGTCTCCGCGGTGAACACCATCTTCATCGCCTCCTCCAACGAGCTGGGCGAATTCGAGTCCGGCCTGGCCGCGGCGGCATTCGGCACGGTGGCCGCCGTGGTGGGCGGGGGAATCGGCACGCTCCTGGTCGTCCTCGGGGTCATGTATCGCTGGCCGAGCCTCACGCGGCTGGGCTCGCTGCGCGACGTGAGCGCGTCACGCGCCTGAGCGCCCGGCGGCCATCGAGGGAGAATGTCTCTCGGCGTGTGGGCAGACGGATCGGGATCTGGTAACCTGGCCTCATTCCCACGACCGCATTCCTTCAGGGCCGCGAGAGGCGCACCATGGCTCAAGCCCTGGATGAGGAACCCTTCGAGAACGAGAGCGGACTGGGCCGACGGCGATTCCTCCGAGAGGCCGGCGGCGGCTTCGGCGCGATCGCCCTCTGCTGGTTGCTCGACCAGCAGCAGGCCCGTGCCGGCGACCCGAACAGAGGATCGAGCCTCGCCCCCCATTTCACGCCACGGGCGACCCGGGTCATCTCGCTGTTCATGCACGGCGGGCCCAGCCATCTGGAGACCTTCGATCCGAAACCGGATCTGCAACGGCTCGGAGGTCAGCCCCTGCCGGCAAGCTTTGGGAAGGTAGCCACCCGTCGCCAGGTCGGGTCCAACCCGCTCCTGGCCACGCGGCGGAGGTTCCGCCCCCGCGGGCAGAGCGGGATTCCCGTCTCCGATTTCCTCCCCTGCCTGGGCGAGTGCGCGGACGAGCTCGCGGTGATCCGCTCCTGCTGGGCCGACAGCGTGAACCATCCCCAGGCCGTCTACCAGATGAACACCGGCTCGATCCTGATGGGCAAGCCGAGCCTGGGGAGCTGGGTGGGCTACGGCCTGGGGACGGTCAACCAGGACCTCCCCGCGTTCGTGGTCCTGCCCGACCCGGCCGGCGGCATCAAGGGCGGTCCCCCCGCCTACGGTGCCGGGTTCTTGCCGGCGAGTCACCAGGGCACCGTGATGCGTTCTGGGCCTTCACCAATCCTCGACCTGAGGCCGCCCGCGGGGATGTCGCCGGCCGCTCAGCGGAGGATCCTCGACCTGGCCGGCAAGCTGAACGAGCGGCACCTCCGGGCCCGCGGCGAGGACCCGGAGCTGGCCGCGCGCATCGCGTCGTACGAACTGGCCTACCGGATGCAAGCCGAGGCGCCCGAGGCCGTGGACCTGTCGCGGGAGACCGAGGAGACGAGGCGGCTCTACGGCCTGGATCGCGAGGAGACCGCCGAGTTCGGGACCCGCTGCCTGCTGGCGCGGAGGCTGATCGAGCGGGGCGTGCGGTTCGTCCAGCTCTACTCCGGCGACGTGACCGGCTGGGACGCCCACGACGACGTCGAGGCGAATCACGCCCGGATGTGCGGCCGCACTGACCGGCCCGTCGCCGGATTGCTGAAGGACCTCCGCCGCCGGGGGCTGCTCGACGAGACGCTCGTCATCTGGGGCGGCGAGTTCGGCCGCATGCCCATGTCCGAGAGCGGGAAGGGTCGGGACCATAACCCCCACGGCTTCACGGCCTGGCTCGCCGGCGGAGGAGTCAGGCGCGGGACGGTCTACGGGGCCACCGACGCCGTCGGCCTCCGGGCCGCGGTCGATCCGGTCCACGTCCACGACCTCCACGCGACGATCCTCCACCTCCTCGGCATCGACCACACGCGCCTGACCTTCCTCCACAACGGCCGCGAGGACCGGCTGACCGACACGGCCGGCCGGGTCATCGAGGCGATCCTGGCATGAGCGTGAGGATCATGAAGACCCTGTTCATCCCGGGCGTCGTCCTGCTGGCCTGCCTGTCCGTCGCGGGCGACGATCGCATCCCCGAGCGGCCGATCTCCGCCGAGGAGCGGGCGCACTGGGCCTTCCGGCCGATCGCCAGGCCGGAGGTCCCGCGGGTCGCGGCCAGAGATTGGGTCCGCAACCCGATCGATGCGTTCGTCGCGGCCCGCCGTCAGGCCGCCGGCATCGGCCCCGCCGCCGAGGCGGACCGAAACACCCTGATCCGCCGGCTCAGCTTCGACCTCACGGGCCTTCCTCCGAGCCCCGAGGAGGTCGAGGCCTTTCAGAATGACACCTCGCCGCTGGCCTACGAGCGGCTTGTGGATCGTCTGCTGGCGAGCCCGCAGTACGGGGTGCGATGGGCCCAGCACTGGCTGGACCTGGCGCGGTACGCGGACACCGACGGCTTCGAGTTCGACCAGGCCCGACCCAACGCCTGGCGGTATCGCGACTGGGTGGTCTCCAGCCTCAACCGCGATTTGCCGTACGACCGGTTCGTCGCCCTCCAGCTCGCCGGTGATGAGCTCGAGCCGGATGACCCCGAGGCCTTCATCGCGACCGGATTCAATCGCTGCTACCCCGACATGGTCGACCTCAACGACCAGGGGCTCCGGCGACAGAACGCCCTCAACGACATCACGGAGACGACCGGGCTCGTCTTCCTGGGCCTCACCATCGGCTGTGCTCGCTGCCACGACCACAAGTTCGATCCCCTCCGGCCAGGCCGATTTCTACCGCCTTCAGGCGTTCTTCTCGCCGGTGCACTTCCGCGACGACTACCCGATCACGACCGCCGAGCGGCGAAGGGCTCATGAGAAGGCGGTCGCGGCCTGGCAATCCGAGCTCACCGCGGTGCGAGCCGAGATCCTCCGACTGGAGAAGCCGATCCGCGATCGGGTGGCCCCGGGATTGCCCATGGGCGCCCTCGACGAGGCCGTGGCGGCCCACCGCAAGCCCGAGGCGGAGCGGACGCCCGCGGAGGTCCGCATGGTCTTCGAGCACCTGCGGCATGACGGGCGGATCAGGGCCCATGACTGGCCGCGCCTGGCGAGTCCGGAGCTGCTCGCTCGGCGTCAGCAACTCTTCAATCGCCTGGAACGGATCGAGAAGTCTGCGCCTGCGCAGGTCCCCACCGCCCGGGGCACCGAGGAGGCCGGGCACGACCCTCCCCCGACGTTCTTCCTCAAGCGTGGAGAGTTCACCGCGCGTGGGCCGGCGGTCGAGCCGGCGTTCCCGGCCGTGTTCGGGACGCGTCCTCCGCGAATCGTCAGGACGGCGCGGTCGTCCGGCCGCCGCTCGGAGCTCGCGCGATGGCTGGTCGGCGACGATCATCCCCTCACGGCCCGGGTGATGGTGAACCGGATCTCGCAGGGGCATTTCGGCCGCGGGCTGGTGGCGACGTCGAGTGATTTCGGCCAGATGGGTGACGCCCCGAGCCATCCCGAGCTGCTCGACTGGCTGGCGCGCGAGTTCATGGCAAGCGGGTGGAGCATGAAGTCGCTGCACCGCCTGATCGTCACCAGTGCCACGTACAGGCAACGTTCGACGACCCCGACACCGGATCAGGACGCCGAGAACCTCCTGCTCGCCAGGCAGAACCGCCGCCGGCTTGACGGCGAGGCGCTGCGAGACGCGCTGCTCGTCGTCTCCGGCAGGCTGAACCCGGCCCTGGGTGGCCCGGGGGTCTTCCCTCCACTGCCCGAAGAGTTAACCAGGCTGTCGAGCAAGGGGCAGATCTGGCCGATCTCACCACTGGTCGGCGACCACGCCCGCCGGAGCCTCTTCATCTTCGTCAGGCGCAATCTCCGGTACCCTCTCTTCGAGGTGTTCGATCGGCCGGATACGAACGCGAGCTGCCCGCGCCGGCCGGTCACCACGATCGCCCCGCAGGCGCTCAGTCTGCTCAACAGCCCCCTCGCCGTCGGGGCGGCCTCCGACCTCGCCCGCCGCGTCGCCGATGAGGCCGGTACCGACCGCGACGGCCAGGTCCGGCGAGCCTACATGATCGCCCTCGCGCGTCGGCCCGACGAAACAGAACTCGCCCTGGCCCGGGACTTCCTGCGAAGCGGCGGGAGTTTCGCCGATCTCTGCCTGACCCTGCTCAACCTGAACGAGTTCCTCTACCTCGACTGAGCGGCCCGGCGCCTTGCCGGGCTTTCCAGGGACTTGATTCGGACGCCCGCCGGATCTAGCCTGCGCGAAGACACCGTGGCGACGATGCCACCCTGCCCCGAGGTTCCCCGCCCTGCCTTCGCCGGCCGCGACGCACCCCAAACGCGTGCCCCCCGCCCGGATAAGGAGAGACACGAATGTGCCATCGACGCTGCCACCATCGGACGCCATCGTCCTGGATCGCGCTGGGACTGCTCCTGGTGATCGGCCCCGTTCGAGCCGCGACGAGCCCCACCCCCGCGGAGAAGGACCTGGCGTCGGAGTGGATCAGGACTCACCTGCTGGACGCAAAGCCGCGACTGCCCTTCTCCTTCGTCTACTCGGGCAAGCCGTCGGGCGAGCTGCTTCAGGGGTGGCCGCGAACGACGGCGGACCGCCAGGTCGACGCCTCTCGCACGGAGCACGAGATCATGTGGCAGGAGACCGGGGGAGGCCTGGCCGTCGCCTGTCGCGCGGTCGTCTTCGCCGATTTCCCGGTCGTGGAATGGACCGTCTCACTGCGAAATACGGCCGGCGCGAAGTCGCCGGTCCTCGAGCAGATCCAGGGAATTGATGTCACGCTGACGCGCGACTCGATCGGCGAGTTCCGGCTCCACGGCTGCAAGGGCGACACGTTCGCCGCCGATCTGTACGAGCCCTTCGAGAAGCCGCTCGGGCCCGGGGCGTTGGAGCGATTCGCCCCCGTGGGGGGGCGGGGCAGCAACGGAGCGTTCCCGTACTACAACCTCGCGATGCCCGGCGGCGGGCTGATCATGGCGATCGGCTGGCCCGGCCAATGGGCCTCGGAGTTCGCCCGCGATTCCTCGCGGGGCCTGCACATCAGGGCGGGGCAGGAACTCACCCGCCTGTCACTCCTCCCGGGCGAGTCGGTGCGCACGCCGCTGATCGCCCTGATGTTCTGGAGAGGGGAGGACGTCGCGCGGTCCCACAATCTGTGGAGGCGCTGGATGTGGGCCCATCAGGTCCCGCGGGACCGCGACGGGGCCCCCCCTGCCCTCCTCCTCGGGAACACGTCGCTCGAGTTCAACGAGATGTGCAACGCGACGCGAGAGAACCAGATCGCCTTCATCGATCGATATCTTGAAGAGAAGATCCCGATCAGTTTCTGGTGGATGGACGCCGGCTGGTACCCGTGCGACGGCCAGTGGCCCAGGACGGGGACGTGGGAGCCCGACCTGAAGCGGTTCCCCGGGGGCTTGCGGGCCATTACGGACCATGCCCGGACCCGACGAATCCGATCCCTCGTCTGGTTCGAGCCCGAGCGCGTGGCCCAGGGGACCTGGCTGGCGAGCCATCATCCCGAGTGGCTGCTTGGCGGGACGCTCCTCGACCTGGGCAAGGCCGAGGCTCGGAACTGGCTGACCGGCCACGTGGATCGCGTCCTCCGAGACCAGGGGATCGACCTCTACCGCCAGGACTTCAACATGGATCCGCTCGACTTCTGGCGCAAGCACGATCCGCAGGATCGCCAGGGCGCCACCGAGAATCACCATGTTCAGGGCTACCTCGCCTACTGGGATGCGCTCCGCGACCGGCACCCGCGGCTGATCATCGACAGTTGCGCCTCGGGCGGACGACGAAACGACCTCGAGACGATGGGACGCGCGATCGCGCTGCATCCGACGGATTACAACTACGCCGACCTCGCGGCGAAGCAGGCGTTCCACGCGAGCCTTTTCCGCTGGCTGCCGTGCTTCGGCTCCAACACGAATCCGGTGGACACAGTCGATCCTTACGCATTCCGGAGCGGACACGCCCCGAACATGGTCCTCGGCTACGACATGAGGCGGAAGGACCTGGACTACCGGTCGCTTCGCAGACTCGCGGAGGAATGGCGGACGATCGTCCCCTACTACCTCGGCGACTATTACGCCCTGACGCCGTACAGCCGTGACGAGGCCAAATGGCTCGCCTGGCAGTTCGATCGGCCGGAGTCCGGCGACGGGCTGGTCGAGGCGTTCCGCCGGCCCCAAGCGAGCGAACCCTCGATCCAGGTGCCGCTGCGGGGGCTCGACCCCGCGACCGCCTACGAGGTGATTGAACTCGATTCCGGCCGCTCCTCGAGGCATCCGGGCAAGGACCTGGTCGAGCGAGGGCTGCCCATCGAGGTCCGATCGATGCCGGGCGCCGTGGCGATTCTGTACCGCCAGGCCCGGTGATGACTTTGGCCACGGCCGGAGCGGCTGCGTTGGAGGGATGGGGGGTGAGGCTCTCGGAGGTTCCCCTGGCAATCCGGGCTGAGAACCGTGAGAATTCGCTCCTGCCACGGCGGAAGTCGGCGGCGGGATTCCTCCGAGAGGAGACGGCACGTTGACCTGTGACGGAACGGGGCGGTTCGAGTTGAGCGGTGGGCGGGATGTCGCCCGGGAAGGTGCACGATGAGTCTGATCCGGAAGACCGCCATGGCCTGCCTGCTTGCCTCGATCGCGGGGTGTCTCCAATCCGCAGCTCAGCCCTCTCCGGAGACGAGAACTCCGGCCGATCAAGCCGAACAGGTCTTCCTGGCAAAGCCGTATCTCCAGTGGGGCCGAGAGGCGGACTGGAGCCCCGACGGTGGGATCGAGGTGCTCTGGCATGCCGAGGATGCCGACTCGAACTGGAGCCTCGAGTCCCGCACCGGCCCGGAAGAGGCCTGGCGTCCGGCGGAAGCCCCCCAGGAGCGGCGGATCGCCGTGGCCGGGGTCCCGCCTCACCGTGTCTGCCGGGCGGCGATCAAGGGCGTGAGCGCCGGTGCCGCCTTCTCCTATCAGGTCAAGCGACGTGGATCGGTCGTCTTCTCCGGTGAGGGACGGGCACCCGGGCCGGTAGGGGAGCCCCATCGGTTCGTCGTCTTCGGCGACTGCGGGGCGGGCACGAAGGAACAGAGGGAGATCGCCTACCGGGCACATGAACTGAATCCGAATTATGTGATGATCACCGGCGATATTGTCTATAGCCGAGGGCGGGTCGCCGAGTACCGCGAGAAGTTCTGGCCCATCTACAACGCCGACCGGGCCGATCCCGCCGTCGGCGCGCCGCTCCTGCGCTCCACGATCTTCCTGGCGGCCCCCGGGAACCACGACATCGCCACGCGAGACCTGGACAAGTATCCCGACGCGCTGGCGTACTTCCTGTTCTGGTCGCAGCCGCTCAACGGGCCGCCGGGGGGCGAGGGCAGCGCCCACGTCCCGCCGCTGGTCGGATCGGAGGAGCACCAGCGGGCCTTCCGACAATCCGCCGGCGAGTCCTATCCGCGCATGGGCAACTTCTCGCTCAATTACGGGAACGCCCACTGGACGATCCTGGACACCAACCCCTACGTCAACTGGAAGGACCCGAGGCTGAGAGATTGGGTGCGGCAAGACCTCGCGGCGGCCTCCGGGTCCACCTGGCGATTCGTTGCGTTGCACCAACCGGGGTTCAGCTCGGCCCGGGCGCATGCCGACGAGCAGAACATGCGCCGGCTCTCCGATCTCTTCCAGGAAGGCGGCGTCGATGTCGTGTTCTGCGGCCATGTGCACAATTACCAGCGGACATTCCCGCTGCGATTCGAGATCGATCCCCGGGAGTCGAGCGGGCCGCCCGGCGGTAAGGAGATCATCCTCGGGCGATGGAAGCTCGACCGCGCCTTCGACGGGGCGACCAGGACCCGTGCCGACGGCGTGATCTACGTGGTGACCGGGGCGGGCGGGGCCTCCCTCTACAATCCCGAGCAGCAGGACGACCCCTCGAGCTGGCAGGAGTTCACCAGCAAGTTCGTCTCCAGGGTCCACTCGCTGACCGTCGCGGACGTGCAGGGTTCGAAGCTGACGGTTCGCCAGCTTGATCGCGCTGGCGAGGAGCTGGATCGATTCACGCTCACGAAGTGAGGCGCGACCCGGGGATCGATCAGTCGCTCGCCTCCTGCGGAGGATGCGCCGGGAACTCCTCGCGGAGCCGGCGGCTCGCCTGAACGAGGCTCCTGAGCTTGGCCTGCGCGATCTCGAACCCGCTGATCGGGCTGTCGGCGAAGGTCGCGAAGCCGCAATCGGGATTGAGGAGCACGCGCCCGGGGCCGAACAGGTCGATCGCCGGGCGGGCCCTGGCGATGATCTCGTCCGGCGTCTCCACCCGGTCGCTCTTCTGATCCACCACGCCGACGCCGATGCGGACGCCCGGGGGCAGTTCCCCCAGCACGTTCAGGTCGCCGGCCCTGGGGGTGCACAGCTCCAGGAACAGGGTGCCGACGGGCAGCGACGCGAACAGCGGGACCAGGGGGGCGTAGTCGCCGGCCAGGGCGGCGGATTCGTCGCGGGTCCAGTTCCCGCGGCAGACATGGAGGGCGAGCCGCTCGCGCGGCAGACCGTCGAGCGTACGCGCCGAGCGACCGGGCCAGCGCGAGCTCCTCGGCGACCGCTTGCCGATGCCCCGCACATGAACGATCGCTGCGCGGACCCGGACGGCCGCCCGTGGACGACCTCGGTCAGAACTGGCTCGTCGAGCTGCACGATCGCGGCACCGGCGGCGAGCAGGGCCTCGATCTCCTCGCGGAGCACGCGAACGATGTCCTCGGCCAGCGACTCTCGCGTCTCGTAGGCGCGGTCGCTGACGCACTCCAGCCACATCGTGCGCGTCAGCAGGTACGGGCCGGGGAGGGCGACCTTGACCGGCCGGTCCGTGATCCTCCGGACGGCCTGGAGCTCGTGCACGGCGAGCGGCCGCCGAGGGTCGCGCCGCAGCCGGCCGAAGACCGCGGGGTGCCGGACCGATTCGGCCGGGACATCCAGGGCCCGGAGCTCGCGTGCGAACTCGTCGGGATGCTCGACGTAGGCCAGCAGGTCCACGACCGGGATGAGCTGGCAGTTCTCCAGGCGGGCGCCGATAAAGCTCGCGTAGCTGTCGCGCCGCTGCTCCCCGTCGGTCACGACGTCCACCCCGGCATCGATCTGGGCCTGCACGACCTCGGCCACGGCGCGATCGGCCAGCGCTTCGAACTCGGCCTCCGGCAGCCGTCCTTCCAGGCGGTCGTGCAGGGCCCGCAGCAGCCAGGGAGGCCGGGGCCAGCTCCCGATGCCCATGACCGAGAGCGGTGCCACCTCGGCAACTCTCCCGGCCGCCTGCGGCGCGGCAGCGCTTCGCTCGGTGCCGGACTGCTCGACGAAGGCCGGGAGCTCGGCCTCCTTCCTCCGGGATGAGGGCCGATCGGGGTCGAACCGGTTCTTCGAGATCAGGAAGCTCCAGCGAGTCCGCGTCTCGTCATGCCAGGTCGAGACGAGCTCGTTGCCGGTCATCCGGCACCAGGCCGGAAGGTCCTCGGCCACGGAGGGCTCGGTCGAGAGCAGCTCCAGGAGCTGGCCGGTTTCGAGCGGGTCGATATGGCGGCGGATCCTGAGGAGCAGCCCGCTCCCGCAATCCAGGTCGCCGCCGTCGAACCGGCCGGCCGGCTCGTAGGGATGTCGGGATTCCTGCCCCGATCCTGAAGGTCTCATGAGAGCGACTCGCGAGGAACTCGACGGCTCAGTAGCTGACCGAGGCTGCGCCCTGGCTCAGGAACTCCACGAGGCGGGCGCCGCCGACGATCGTCGCCCCCGGGATGAGGTTCGAGGCATCCAGGTTCCGCTTCTTGAAGCAGGGCGAGCAGACCAGGATGGTGCCCCCGGCCTCGACGAAGCTGGCCATCAGCTCTTTGAGCGGCTGGAACCCCTCGACGTGGACAGGGTCGGCCGTCCCGGCGACGGCCAGCCGGACGCCCTCGATGCTCAGGAAGACCATCGTTTCCTGGCCCGAGGCGACCGCGGCGTTGGCGATCACGAAGGCCACCGTCGCCCGGTCGCAATCGTCGACGGATCGAGTCAGCGACACGCAGAACTTCCCCGCCATGAGGTTTCAGTCCTTTCTACGAGCCAGGTAATAGACCGGATGGGACGCATCGAGGAGCACGTGGCCCGTCAGCCGGCACCAGGCGGGCACATCCACCGGCGCCCCCTCGTCGCGGGTGGTCACCCGGAAGACCTGCCCCGGCGACAACTTCTCCAGGCGCCCCTTCAATTGCAGGAGCATCGGCCCGCACGCCAGGTCGCCCGCATCCCACTGGTCGTGATGGTCCATCGCCCTCGCACCCGGGGGTGTCCTGGAGGCCCGATCGCTCCTGAGGACGAGGATAACGGACCGGTCGGCGCTCCGCGAGATCGCGGGCACCTCAATCATCGGGGCCGGATGCCCGGGCGGCCCGGCCACCCGGATCGTGGCCCGACGCCGGATCGAAAGGTAGAATCCACCCGTGTACCCCGGCAACATCCTGGGAGTCGCCGCATGAACGAGCAAAGCCTGAGGGACTCGGTCCTGGAGCTCCTGGCCGGCGGCCAGGCCCACCTGACGTTCGAAGCCGCCATCGCGGACCTGCCCGAGCACCTCCGCGGAGCCAGGGCGCCCGGGTCGCCCCATACTCCCTGGCGACTGCTGGAGCACATGCGGATCGCCCAGTGGGACATCCTGCGCTATTCCGTCGACCCCGCCCACGTCTCGCCGGAGTTCCCCGACGGATACTGGCCGAAGGACGATGCCCCGCCGACTCCGGGCGCCTGGGAAGAGAGTGTCCGCGCCTTCCAGGACGACCTTCGGGCGATGATGGCCCTGGTCGCCGAACCCCGTGCCGACCTGCTCGAGCCCATCCCGCACGGCGACGGCCAGACGATCCTCCGAGAAGCCCTCCTCCTCGCGGACCACAACTCCTACCACCTGGGCCAGCTGGTGTCTCTCCGCAGGGCGCTCGGGGCGTGGCCGGAAGACTGACCGGCGGACCCTGGCGGGCGATTCCCTGCGGCGGGTCGGTTTACTGGCATGCCACGTCTAGCCCAGACTAGAATGAGAATTGCGGAGGCATGCCGGAGATCCGCAGCCGGGGGTGAACCTTCATGAGATGTGCAACCACGACGGCGATCCTGGGCCTGTCGATCGTGCTCCAGGCTGGGGCCGGGGCCGCCCTGGCGCAGGCGGAGGGCGAGAAAAGGGCAGCACGGCCGGTCCTCCGGCCGGCGGCGTTTGTCCCCTTGCCCCTGGGCCGGATCCGGCCGGCGGGGTGGCTGGAGGCGCAGCTCAGGGTCCAGGCTGCGGGGCTGAGCGGGCACCTGGACGAGTTCTGGCCCGACATCAAGGACAGCGCCTGGATCGGCGGCAAGGCCGAGGGCTGGGAGCGGGTCCCCTACTGGCTGGATGGGATCGTCCCGCTGGCGTACCTGCTCGACGACCCGGCGCTCCAGGCCAAGGTGAAGCGGTTCATTGACCACATCCTCGACCACCAGCACCCCGACGGCTGGCTCGGGCCGGTCGGCGATACGGCCGGCCACAAGCCCTACGACCCCTGGCCGCTGTTCCCGCTGTTCAAGGCGCTCACGCAATACCAGGAGGCCACGGGCGACCCCAGGGTCATCCCCGCCCTCATGAAGTGTGCCCGCAAGATCGGCCAGGTCATCGATCAGACGCCGCTCTATAGCTGGGCCAGGATGAGGGCCGCCGATTTCGCGGTCAGCCTCTACTGGCTGCATGCGGCGACCGGCGAGGACTGGCTCTTGCCGCTCGCCCGGAAGGTCTTCGCCCAGAGTCACGACTGGCGGGCCCAGTTCGAGGACTTCAAGTTCACGGGCAGGACCCAGGGGAAGTTCAACCTCGACACCCACGGCGTGAACACCGGGATGGCCCTGAAATACGGGCCGATTCGATACCGTCTGACGGGCGACCGGCAAGATCGGCAGTCGGTCTTCCGCATGCTCGAACTGCTGGATCGCTACCACGGGCAGGCCAACGGCAGCTTCACCTGCGACGAGCACCTCGCCGGCCGCAACCCCTCGCAGGGGACCGAACTCTGCACCGTGGTGGAGGCGATGTACTCCCTGGAACTCGCCTCGGCTGTCGTCGGCGACGGGCGGCTCGGCGACCGCCTCGAGAAGCTCGCCTTCAACGCCCTGCCCGCCACCTTCAAGAAGGACATGACGGCCCACCAGTACGACCAGCAGGCCAACCAGGTCCTCTGCACGAGGGCCGGGGAGCACGTCTACGTGAACAACGGGCCGGACTCGAACCTCTTCGGGCTCGAGCCGAACTTCGGCTGCTGCACGGCGAACCTGCATCAGGGATGGCCGAAGTTCGCGTCCGGCCTGTGGATGAGGAGCCCCGACGGTGGCCTGGCCGCGATCGCCTACTCGCCGTGCATCGTCAACGTCGAGATCCAGGGCAAGCCGGTCCGGATGGAGGTGTCCACCGAATACCCCTTCCGCGACTCGATCGAGATCTCGGTCACCGTCCCGGAAGCGATGACCTTCCCGCTGCACCTGCGGGTGCCGGCCTGGGCCCCCGAGGCGGAGGTCCGGGCCCCGGACGTCGACTTCGTCGGCGGTGAGGGCACGATCCGGGCGGACTCGCTGAAATTCCAGTTTGGCGAGCCGGGCTACTTCCTGGCGCTGACCGGGAAATGGAGCGGGACGAGGAAGCTCGTCCTGAAGCTGCCGATGGCGGTCCGGCTCATCGAGGGGTACAACCGTTCGGTCGCGATCGAGCGCGGCCCGCTCGTCTACAGCCTGAAGGTCGGTGCCGACTGGAAGAAGGTCAGGGACAATCCGCGATTCGCCGACTGGGAGGTGGTCCCGACCAGCCCCTGGAACTACGCGATCCGGGTCGATCCCGACCATCCGGAGCGGTCGGTGACGTTCGAAGACGGCCCTTCGGTCCGAACCCGTTCACGCCGGGCCGCCCGGTGATCGCCCGCGTGCAGGGGCCGTCCCGGGCTGGACCCTCGAGCGGAGCCGCCGCGCCGCCCCGGCGGATCCCGCCCCCGGCGACAACCCGCCGGAGGAGCTGGTCCTCTTACCTTACGGCTGCACGGATCTCCGGATCACCGAGTTCCCGAAGCTCGCGGGAATGACCCGAGCCGCGGCCCCGAAACCTGGACGTCCGGGCGTCTTCCCCCGGTCATGGGCAACTTTGGCAGTCTCCTGGTGCAGATACCCGGCGCGATCGTGCGATGGCTCCTGGATCAGTCGATCGTCGTCAAGATCACGATCTTCGTCGGGCTGATGCTCGCGACGCTCGCCGGCGTGCTGACGGTGATCGTCTTCCGGTACACCAGCGAGATGCTCCAGGACCAGATCAACAACCGCCTGTCGGCCACGGCCGATCATCGCCATGCCTTCCTCCGCGCGAGCCTGGAGCAGCTGGAGGAACGGGCCCGGATCCTCGCCGGCCGCTACCGCCTGCTTGAGACGCTCGACGCCCAGCTCTCCGCGCCCGTCCTCCCGGAGGAGGCGACGCGCCCCGCGGCACTGGAGGAGATCCGAGCCGCCACCGAGGGGCTGCTGGCGTTCTGGGTCGAGGACGGCTCCGGCCGGATGATCCTCGCCGGCGGGCCGCGCGAGCTGATCGATGTCTACCGCGACCCGGCTGCGACCCGGCTCCCCAGTCGCCGCGAGCCCGCGATCGTCGGCCTTCCCAGGCCGGTCAAGGACACCTATGCGGCCCTGCTCCGGATGCCGGTGCGGACCCGGAGGCACGGCGCGGCCGGCTCACTACTGATGGTCGTCGACGTGGGGTCCATCATGGCCGAACTCGCGGATCCTCGCTGGCTGGGCGAGACGGGCGAGGTGCTCGTCGGCCTCCAGCAGGGGGATCGGACCCGATTCCTGTTCCCCCCCCGGCATCACCCCGAGCAGACCGAGTTCCCCAGCGACCGGACCGAGCCGATGAACCGGGCGACCTCCGGACAGGTCGGCTTCGCGCGGACCGTCGATCGCTGGGGGAGGGATGTCCTGGTCGCCTACCGCCCGCTCCCCGACCAGGGCTGGGGGCTGGTCGCGAAGCTCGACGTCGAGGAAGCGTACGCCCCCGTGCGGCGGCTGCGGTCGGCGCTGCTGGCGGTCGCGGGGACGATCCTGGCGGTGGGGCTCGCCGCCTCCTACCTGATCACCCGCCAGAACACCGCCCCGCTCCGCCGCCTCGCCTCGGCCGCGGACGCCATCGCCCGGGGAGAGCGGAGCACGACCGTCGTGGCCGGGCCCGGGGACGAGATCGGCCGGCTGGGCTCCGCGTTCGCCAGGATGACCGAGCAGCTGGCCCGCTCGCAGGGCGACCTGGAGGCGCGGATCGCCGAGCGGACGCGCGACCTGGAGGCCACCCGCGACCTCCTCGACGCCTTTTTTCATATTTTTACATCGAGAGTCGATTCCGAGAACATCGACCGCACCTTCGAGAGCGTGCTGCGCTTCTGCCATCAGCTCGGCTACGGCCTGGCGCTGATCTCGCTCGTCGACCGCGAGCACGGCCTGATCCGGGGCGTCCGCGGGGCCGGCACGATGGCGGAGGTGGTCGGGCTGACCGTCCGCCCGCTCGAGGGCGACGACATCCTCGCCCAGGTGGTCCGGGACGGGCGGGCCGTCGTCATCGCCGATTCGACGCAGGATCCCCGATGCGACCTCCCGGCGGTGGCCATGGCCCGGATCCGCGGCCAGATCATCCTGCCCCTCGTGGGGGACGGGGTGCTCGGCACGCTCCAGGTGGCCACCCCCGACGCGCTCGATCCCCGCACGGTCGACCTGCGGCCGCTCGAGTCGCTGGCGTCGCACACGGCACGCGCCCTCTCCGGGCTCCGGCAGGTCGAGGAGATCGGCCGGCTGAATCTCAACCTCGAGAAGAAGGCGGAGGAGCTCCTCAAGTCGGAAGGCGCGTTGCGCGAGCAGACCCGGATCCTCCGCTCGGTCCTCGACTGCATGCGGGAAGGGGTCGTCGTGGCGGACCGCGAGTCCCGCCTGATCGTGTTCAATCCGGCGGCCGAGCGGATCCTGGGGCGCAGCGTCGCGCCGGCGGAGGGCGATCGCTGGCGACCCGAGTACGGCGTGTATCATGCCGACCGCGCCACGCCCTACGGCCACGAGGACCTGCCGCTGTCGCGGGCGATCCGCGGCGAGTCGCTCGACGAGGTCGAGGTGTACATCGCGCACGACAGGCTCCGCCAGGGGCGCTGGATGCTGATCAACGCCCGCCCCCTCCGCGACGATCAGGACACCGTCCAGGGCGGCCTCGTGGTCTTCCACGACGTGACCCGGCGGAGGAACGACGAGAAGCGGCTGACCGTCCAGTTCGCCACGACCCGGGTGCTGACCGAGGTCGACTCGCTCGACGAGGCGGCCTCGCAGGTGCTCGGCATCATCGGCGAGCATCTCGACTGGGACTACGGGGGATTCTGGAAGGTCGATCGCGGGTCCCAGGTGCTCCGCTGCGGCATGATCTGGCAGTCCCCCGGCCACGAGTTCCCCGTTCGCCGAGCTGACCAGGACGCTCTCCTACGCCGTCGAGGGGCTGCCAGGGTGAGGTCTGGTCAACCGTGCCGGGCGCTGGGTGGAGGACCTGGGCTCCGAGCTGAGCTGCCCGCGCAGGCCGGAGGAGCCGCGAGGACGGGCCGCGCTCGGGCCTGGCGGCGCCCGATCGTGGTGCGGCGACTGCCTGGACGTCCTGGAGGTCTTCTCGCGGGAGCTCCGCCCGGCCGACGACCAGCTCCTGGAGATGATGACGAACCTCGGTCGCCAGATCGGCCAGTTCATCGAGCGGCAGCAGATGCACGCGCGGGTCGTCCAGTCCGAGCGGCTGGCCTCGCTCGGGATGCTGGTACGGGCGTCGCCCACGAGATCAACAACCCCCTGGCGTACATCGGCAACAACCTCGCCGTGCTGGAACGCGATGTCCGCGCGCTCCTGGGCCTGGTGGCGGCCTACGAGCGATCGCATGACCTGCTCGCCGCCCAGCGCCCCGAGGACCTGGCCGAGATTGAGCGGCTGAACGAGGAATGCGACTTCCCCTACCTGAGGGAGAACCTGAGCAGGCTGCTGGCCAGCACCCGGCAGGGCGTCACGCGGATGGGCGAGATCGTCCGCAACCTCCGGGGCTTCGCCCGCCTCGACCGCCCCACGACCGACCAGCTCGACCTCCGCGACGCCCTCGCGTCGGCCCTCGAGATGATCCGTGGGCGGCTCAGCCGCCGGCACATCGAGGTCGAGCAGCACCACGGGGAGCTGCCGCAGATCTCCGCGTCACCCGTGCAGATCAATCAGGTGTTCCTCAACCTCCTGGTCAACGCGGCTCCAGGCGATCGAGGCGACCCACCGGGAGGACGGACGGATCAGGATCGAATCGAGGTGTGACGAGAAGGAGGTCGAGGTCGAGATCAGCGACAACGGTTGCGGCATCCCCACCGACGTGCTCCCAGATCTTCGACCCCTTCTTCGACCAAGTCCGTGGGCGACGGCACGGGCTTGGGCCTGAGCATCACGCACGGCATCATCCAGGACCACGGGGGCCGGCTCGAGGTCGACAGCAGTCCCGGCCGGGGCACCTGCTTCCGGATCTTCCTGCCGATCTGCCGGAAGTGAGCCCCGGCGCGACGCGGCCCGGCGCCTGCCGGTTCAACGAAGTTTTTCGTGGAACCGATCACCAGGGATGCTTATGCTCGTCCTGTGACCGCGCCCGCGGTTCGGGCTTCGGGCCGGCACGATGCGACTTCCCACCGGGGGCTTCACGATGCGATCGCTCCGGCAAGCTCGGTTCGCTGGCTCGAGGCGCGAGCCCGCACACCTCGTCTTGGCTCTGGCTCTGACGCTGGCGGCCCTGGGCCGATCCGCCGAGGTCTGCGGTCAGTCGCCGCTCGCCGCTCCGGCCGCCCCCCTGGCCCGCTACGTGCCGCGCCAGGACCTGGCGGCCTACTGGGAGCTGGAAGGGCTCGGGGCCCATCCCGCCGCCTGGCGGGGGACCGCGGCGTACCGCTCGCTGAACGAAACATCGCTCGGCCTGCTCCTGGAAGACGTGGCCGCGCAGATGATCGACCTGGCGCAGCAATCCACGCCCCCGGCCCGCCGCGTCCCCCCGGCCGACTACCTGGCTTTGCTCAAGCAGCTCGCGGAGGACGGCCTGGCGGCCGGCGTCTTCAAGGAGGGCCCGAGGGACTATCGCCCGGTCCTGGCCTTCCGCAAGGGGAATCGCCCCGGATCGCTACGGCTCCTGGAGTCCATTGAGTCCCCCGTCGAAGGCGCGGGACACAAGCCTGAATCCCTCCGAAAAGGCAACCGGACGCTCCATCCCATCGGCCGGGATGCGGCCTGGTGGGCCGAGGGGGATGACCTGATCATCACGACGAGAGACGCGGTGGATCTCGTGATCGACGTGATCGAGGGGAGGAAGCCCAGCGCCGCGGGGCATCCGCGTCGCGAGGCCCTGAGGCAGCCGGCGAAAGGGTTCACGCCCGTGGCTTACGGATTCGTCGACCTCTCGGCCCTGCCGGCCATGCCTCCCGACGCCGTGAAGCTCGGATTCGACGGGCTGAAGCGGGTGGAAATCCAATGGGGCTTCCAGTCCGAAGCCCTCATGACCTCGGTCCGGCTTCAGGCCCCTTCCCCTCGCCGGGGGGTACTTGGCCTGCTGGATCAGCCGACGTTCAAATTGAACGCCCTGCCTCCGATCCCTGCGGGCCAGACCTCCTTCGCGGTTCTCTCGATCGATGCGGCCCCGGCCTACGACCGCTTCGTGGCCCTGAGGAAGAGCGCGTCCCCGGCCGGGAACGACGTGGACGCGTTCGAGAACGGATTCCGACAGGCGTTCGGGCTCGACCCGCGCGGGGATCTGCTGGCGCACCTCGGCCCGAGGCTCGCCGTCTACAGCCAGGCGCCCGCCCACGCCCCGGCGGGCAACCCCCTGGAGGCGATGGTCCTGCCCTACACCGGCCTGACCCTGGTCGCCGAGGTGAAGGATGAAGTCGCCCTCGCCCGGTCGCTCGAGACCCTGATCGAGGGGATCAACCGGATGCTCACCCAGCGGCAGGGCGGCCAGGGTGTCGACCCGCCTCAGTTCCGCAAGAAGGCGGGCTCGCGTTCCGCCTACGTGTTCGAGTTCCCGCCGGGATCGGTCCCGGACGGGGTGATCGGCATGCTCTCGCCGACGATCACGTTGGAGAAGGGGCACCTCGTCCTCAGCGGGTCGTCGGCAGCCGAGGAAGGCGCTTGGCGATCGTCGATGGTCCGGCCGACCGCCGCCCTGGTCGCCAACGGGCGAGCACGTGCCGATGGCTTGGCGGCTTCCTCCCGACCTGATCGCGCTGGTCGTCGCCGATCCGCGAGACCCTCCTGTCCTGATCGAGAACCTGCCGGCGATCGTCAGGCGGCTCAACGCCCAGATGGCGGCCCAGGCCCAGCAGCCGAGGCCGCCCGGGCCCCGAATTCAACGCCTCCGCATCGATCGGAGAAGCTGCCGCGCGGCCGACCAGTTGCGGGCATTCCTCTTCCGCCTCGACGGCGGTCTCCGCCGACGCCGACGGGATCGGGATCCTCCAGCGAGAGGCGCTGCCGAGCGTGACCTCCCCGACCACCAGCGGAGTCCTCATCGCGCTGCTGCTCCCGGCCGTCCAGGCCGCGCGCGAGGCCGCCCGCCGGGCCCAGTGCACGAACAACCTGAAGCAGATCCTCCTGGCCTCGCACAACCACGAGGCGGCGAACGGTCACTTCCCCGCGGACTACGCCGACAAGGACGGCAAGCCGCTGCTGAGCTGGCGCGTCGCCATCCTGCCGTTCCTCGAGCAGGCCGATCTCTACAACAGGTTCAAGCTCGACGAGCCCTGGGACAGCCCGCACAACAAGGAGCTGCTGAAGGAGATGCCGGCGGTCTTCCACTGCCCCGACGTCACGGGCGGCGAGCCGTTCACGACGACCTATCGCGGCTTCAGCGGGCCGAACGCGATCTTCGAGAAGGGCAAGCAGGTGCGGATCGCCGACATCACCGACGGGACCTCGAACACGATCTTCCTCGTGGAGGCGAAGGAGGCCGTCCCCTGGACCAAGCCCGATGACCTGCCCTTCGATGAGCAGGCCCGGCCGTCGCTCTTCGGCGCCGGGTCGCTCCATCCGGGCGGGTTCAATTGCGGTTTCGCCGACGGCTCCGTGAAGTTCATCAAGACCAGCATCGCCCCGATCGTCTTCAGGGCGCTGATCACTCGCGCCGGCGGGGAGGTCGTCTCGGCGGACTCATTCTGATCACGCCGCCACCGGCCGGGTGCTCCGATCGAATTCGGACAGGAGGGCTTGCATCCGGCGCCGGCTGAGGGCCTAATCGTACGGTTGTCAGGCATCTCCGATTTCTGCTGGTCAGGCCGCGTCGCCCGGTTCGTCGACCGGGGAAGGCCGACGTCTCGAGAGCTTTAACGATGAGCACCGTCGCGGCCGCGTCGGCGGAGAATTCCGGCACCTCGCCCATCCCCCGGGAGACCCTGGAGTTCATCCGCTCGGTCCGGAACCGGGTGGGGACCGTCGTCGTCGGCCAGGACGTGGTCGTGGAACGGTTGCTGATCGCGCTGTTCACCGGGGGGCACCTGCTGCTGCAAGGCGTGCCGGGCCTGGCGAAGACGCTGCTCGTCTCGACCCTCTCGCGGACCATCGACCTGCACTTCGCGCGGGTCCAGTTCACCGTCGACCTGCTCCCCTCGGACATCATCGGGTCGGAGATCCTCGACCAGCGGACGAGCGAATTCCGGGTCCACAAGGGGCCGGTGTTCACCAACCTGCTGCTGGCCGACGAGATCAACCGGGCGGCCCCGAAGGTCCAGAGCGCCCTGCTGGAAGCGATGCAGGAGCGGAAGGTCACGATCGGCAACGAGACCTTCAAGCTCCCGGCCCCGTTCCTGGTGATCGCGACCCAGAACCCAATCGAGCAGAGCGGGACGTTCGAGCTGCCCGAGGCGCAGCTCGACCGCTTCATGCTCTGCCATCGCCTCGATTACCCGACGCCCGAGGAGGAGAAGGAAGTCCTCAAGCGGAACGCGGCGCTGGGGGTCCGCCGCGAGGACCGCGGCGCCGTGGCCCGGACGGAGTTCGATGTCCTGGAGGGAGGCCCGATCGCGACGACCGAGCAACTGGTCAGGGCGATGGAGGCCGTGCACGAGGTGTACGTGAGCGACACCTTCACCGACCACGTCGTCGAGGTCGTCAAGCGGACGCGGTCGCACCCGGCAGCGGAACTCGGCGCTGATCCCCGCGCCGGGCATCGCGGCTGGTCAGGGGCATCGGGCCCGCGCCCTGATCCATGGGCGGAATTACGTGATCCCGGAGGACCTCTTCGCGCTGGCCGAGGACGTCATCCTCCACAGGATCCGGCTCAGCTACGAGGCCCTGGCCGACGGCCGCACCGGCGCCGACGTCCTGAGGGAAATCCTGGGCCCCTACGGGCCGTCGTCACTGGCCGAGGCCCCCGCGGCGACCAACGGGCACGCCCGCTGATCTCGTCGATCGTCCAACCAGCCGATCCACCGGCAACTCCGGAGCACTGAGGCGACATCGTGGACACCGGTCAGTACCATTTGACAGCAAGGCGACTCGATCTTGAGGTTTCTGTAATCGTTGTGGGAAGGCGTTCGTCCGGTGTCTAGAAGACCTCCTATATCAAGGTGATTAGGTGATTGGGTATCCAGATCGGGATCGCCAGTGAAGCAGAATGTCAGCCCGATATGTGTTACGTCGCGGCTCCATGGCTAGCTGACTGGTCCTTCAGGTAGGATTCGAGCTGCTAGCTACAGCTGTGTAAGTTGATTGTGTAGGAGTTCTTGCATTGTCACGCCGTCACAATTTTCAAACAATAAGCTGGTTCAATGATCTCAATAAACGCAAACTTCTTGAGTTAGATCCACCATACCAGCGCAGAAGTGTTTGGAATCAGAAGTTCAAGGATTACTTTATAGATACTATATTGCTGAGCTATCCAGCCCCTGCTATCTTCCTCTACGAGGATATCAGTGCCGATGGTCGTTCAGTATACAACGTGGTAGACGGCAAACAGCGGTTAATGACTATATTCGAGTTTATTGATAATGTATTCCCCGTCTGCGACACGTCTCCCAAAGGGACTCTTCGAGGCAAGTACTTCAAAGACTTGGACGACACAGTGAAAAAGCAGATTTGGGCATACCAGTTCTTAGTGGAATATATGCCAGATCGAGACGAAAGTATAATTAATGATATTTTTGATCGCATCAATAGAAATGTGGCCAAGCTTACGGCCCAAGAGCTTAGGCATGCTCGCTTGGACGGAGAATTTATCTCAGTGGCTGAACAGCTTTCTTCGTGGATGAGCGAAAATTTGCCGCGGAACTTCCCTCGCTTCGATCCCCAGTCAAAGAAGCAAATGAAGGACGTGGAGTTCACCGCAATCTTGCTTCTTCTAATCGAGGAGGGCCCTAAAGGATACTCGCAGACTGAACTAGACAAAGCATTCTCCGATCGAGATGAATCCTGGGAGCATCGCTCTGTCGTTGAGGAACTCTTTCGTGAGAGTATCCGCGTTATAAATAGAATCGTAACCATGCCTCCTGAGAGGATAGACCTAAGCGGCAGCCGCCTTAGAAATCAGGCCGATTTCTATTCCCTCGTAGGTTCGATAGTTGCGCTTCTCAGGGAAGGCAGGCTTCCGGCGCCGGACGACATGCGGAGTCGACTTGAATCGTTTATCGAAAAGGTGGACGACGAGGCCATAAGAGAAGAGAAGGAGAACGAAAGCGCGAACAGATATTATCAAGCGGCCCGATCGGCATCCAGTGATAAGGGTCCAAGAGAAGCTCGAGTAAACATCCTGAAAAGCATAATACTCAATGAAACGATATGATCATCCCAAGTCCTGTGCTCCAGAAGTTCACTCTAACGAGACCGTATGTTAGTTACATCGGGGATCAAGTATCTTCGATCGTTCTCAAGTTCTGCAACGACAAGGGTTTTGCATTCTCGTCTAGGGAAAAAACGTGCGAGAGTCTTGCGGAGAAGATTGAGACCGGAAGATACAGAAACTGGTCCGATTTGGATGATCTATTTGCATGCGCAATCATAATTCCTACCTTGGTCGAGGAATCGGAGGTCGTAGAGTTCCTTGAGTCGGTGTTTGAGACCTCTGCAATACGAAAGCGAGGCTCTGCGCGTAAAGATCCCTCAGTGTTTAGGTTTGAAGCAACTCGATTTGTCGGACGTCTCCGCTTTTCCGATGTATCGGAGATAAATGCTGATATAGTATCTACCTGCTTTGAAGTTCAGGTGAGAACGGCCTTTGAGCATGCCTGGGCAGTTACTACTCATGCGTTGGCTTATAAAGCATCTAGCGTCGATTGGCGCAATCTGCGGATTGCTGCTCAGCTAAAGGCCGCGGTCGAGCAGCTTGACAGTCTAGTTTTGGCCTACAGAGAAACGGCTGAAGTTCTTGTTGAGCATAAGTGGCCGGACACCCATGCTCGAGCAGCTCTGGAAAACTACTTCAAAGATGCTGTCCAGTCAGGGCTGATTCCTTCGGAAATGGCTCCCGGCACCTGGCAACGCTTTTGTGATAACCTCGTTTCTCTGCTGAGGGCTAGTCGAGGATCTCGAGGGAGGAATGTTGAAGATCTGGCATCCAGGGCGATCGAACAGCTTGACGCGGAGATTTCGACATTCAAGGGGGAGTCGTTTCCACGGAGCATCTCGTTGCTTCAATTGTCGCTAGGCTGTCTAACCCGACGGAAGCTGCTGTCACCTCCCCTGACGGACTACACGCCACTCGTTACGCCTGAATTGTTGGATCTGTATCCTGAGATTGTCGCATATCAAGAGTCATTCGATTTCGGTGATTCACTATGACTCGATGCTCCCCGTAGCCGCGGTTAGAGAGGGGGCCTTGTGGAAGGCCGGATCGAGAACCGTGACATCCTGGATTCGCGCCAGTTCTACCTGGCGGTGAAGCGGCTGGCCGATAGCCTGAGCTACGGCACCGACCGCTCGCCGTTCCTGGGCGCGGGCGTCGAGTACGTCCAGTCGCGGCCGTACCAGTACGGCGACCCGATCAAGCTCATCGACTGGCGGGTCACCGCCAGGACCCGCAGGGTCCACGTGAAGGAGTACGAGGCGCCCAAGCGGATGCCCGTGTACCTGCTGGTGGACACGTCGGCCTCGATGACCATCAGCTCCCACCACCGGAGCAAGTACGAGCTGGCCGTCTTCCTCGCCGGCGGCCTGGCGCTGGCCTGCCTGGAGCGGATCAGCCCGGTCGGGCTCCTGGGGATCGGCGGGCGCAACCTGCACATCCGGCCGAGCCTCTCGAAGGACCAGGTCATGCAGTGGCTCTACAAGCTGCGGAAGTACCGCTTCGACGAGCCGACCTCGCTGGGCGATCGGCTCGCGGAGCTGGTCCCCAGCCTGAGCCACCGTGTCCTGGTGATCGTGCTCAGCGACCTCCACGACCCGAAGGCGATCCCCTCGCTCAGGAGGGTTGCCCAGCAGCACGACGCGGTCGTCCTGCAACTCCGGGATCCCGCAGAGGACCGGCTCAGCGGAGTCGGCTTCGTCCGGGGCCGTGAGGCGGAGACCGGCGCCCCGGTGGTCGTCCGGGGCCGGGCCCGCTGGCTGGATCAGGAGCGGATCGATCAGCAGTTCAAGAGCCACGGGATCGATCACATGCTGATCGAGACCGATCGGCCCTTCGTCTCGCGGTTCCGTCAGTTCTTCAGGCTCCGGGACCTCCTGGGAAGGGGGGCCCGCTGATCATGACGAGGTGCACGAAGTTCGCTCGCGATGCCTCCGGTCTCTTCCTGCTAGTCGGCCTGTTCCTGGCGCCCGCCCCCGGGACGCGGGCCGAGGAAGTCGGGTCCTTCCGCGCCGTCGCGACTGTGGGGATGCCGGCGAGGATCTCCGGCGTCGTTCTCCCGGGCTCGGAGCTGGAGGTCAGGCCGCTCGACGATCGCCGCGGCCCGATGGTCGTGCGGATCGCGGAGGTCTACCGCCACGGCTCCGCGATGCGCTACGACCTCGTCTTCTACGGACTGGAGCCGGGCGCCTATGACCTGAAGGATTCCCTCATCCGCAAGGATGGCTCGGCCCTCGGCGAGCTCCCGTCGATCCCGGTGCGGGTCGATCCCGTCCTGCCTCCGGGCCAGATCGAGCCTCATCCGCTGACCCTCCGGCCGGCCCCCTGGCTGGGAGGCTATCGGCTGGTCCTCGGGCTCGTCGGCTCGCTTTGGTGCGCGGGCCTGGCCGCGATCCTCCTGCTCCGGCGGCGGAAGCCGGAGGATCTCGTCGCGGCCGATCGCAGGCCGCTCACGCTTGCCGACCGGCTGACGCCGCTGGTCACCGCGGCGATGGACGGGTCGCTCAGCCCGGGCCAGCACGCCGAGCTGGAGCGCATGCTGATCGGCTACTGGCGGAGGCGGCTGAAGCTCGATCACGCCAGTCCCGCTCAGGCGATCGCGGCGATGAAGGAGGACCCGGAGGCCGGCCCGCTCATCCGCCGGCTTGAGGACTGGCTGCACCGGCCGGCCGGCTCGTCGGCCGAGGCCGTCGATGTGGCCTCGCTGCTCGAACCGTACCGATCGCTGCCCGCCGACCCGGACCAGGAGGGGGCCGCGGATGAGCCGGCCCGGCGCCTCCCGACCCACGCCCTCGGGAGGGCCCGATGAGCTTCGCCTATCCTCTGGTCCTCGTGCTGCTGGTGATCCCCCTGCTCCTGCTCGGCTGGGTCTGGAAGCGCTCCGGCGGTCGAGTCGCCCTGCCGTTCGATCACGGGGGACGGGGGCAGTCGCCCCTGCTCTCGGCCCTCCTGAAGCTGTGCGAGTCGCTCCCGGCGCTCTGCCTGGCCGTCGCGATCCTCCTGCTGGCCGGGCCGCAGCAGCTCAGCGCCCCGAAGACGCGCCGCGTCCTGACCAACATCGAGTTCTGCGTGGACGTGTCCAGCAGCATGACGGCGCCCCTCGGGGACGGCACGCGCTACGACGCCTCGATGAAGGCGATCGACGAGTTCCTGAAGATCCGCCAGGGGGATGCCTTCGGGCTGACCTTCTTCGGCAACAACGTGCTCCACTGGGTCCCGCTGACGGGCGATCCCTCGGCCCTCCGCTGCGCGCCGCCGTTCATGAAGCCGGAGAACGTCCCGCACTGGATGGGGGGCACGATGATCGGCAAGGCGCTCATGGCCTGCAAGGAGATCCTCGCCGGCCGCGAGGAGGGCGACCGGATGATCATCCTGGTCTCCGACGGCGAGAGCTTCGACCTTTCCAACGGGAATGATGAATCGATCGCCCAGACGCTCAGGAAGAACGGCATCGTGGTCTTCTCGATTCACATCTCCTCCGGGGACCCGCCGCCGGAGATCGTCACGATCACGGGGGGGACCGGCGGGGAGGTCTTCCCGGTGGACGACCCGCAGGCGCTCCAGGCGGTCTTCCGCCGGATCGACGAGATGAAGGCCACGCGACTGGAGAAGACGGCCCCCGAATTGCTGGACGACTTCGCCCCGTACTGCATGGCGGGCCTGTCGATCCTGGGGGCCGTCGGGCTGGCACTCTTCGGGCTGAGGTACACGCCATGGTGACGATCGGCCTGGTCGAGCTGGCGACGGCCGCCGTGGCGCTCCTCGCCACCCTCGCCGAAGTCTTGCACGCCCGTCGATGCCGGCGGCTGGCCCGCCTGGCATTCGGGCCCCGGCAGCGGCCCGCCCCCTGGGCCCGCGCGGCCCCGGCCCTGCGGGTCGCCTCCCTCGCGGCGCTCTGCTGGGGGCTGGGGACCCTCCTGGTCCTGCCGCCGAAGACCCACGTCGCGGAGACGATCCCCGACCAGCAACGCCGGCACGTCCTGGTCGTACTCGACGTCTCGCCGAGCATGCGCCTGAAGGACGCGGGCCCGAACGCCGACCAGAGCCGGGCCAAACGCGGGGCCGCGATCATGGAGTCGTTCTTCCAGCGGATCCCGGTCGAGATCTACCTGATGAGCGTGATCGCCTGCTACAACGGGGCGAAGCCCGTCGTGGTGGACACGAAGGACCTGGAAGTCGTCCGCAACATCTTCGACGGGCTGCCGCTGCAATACGCCTTCCCGGCCGGCAAGACCGACCTATTCTCCGGCCTGGCCGAGGCGGTGAAGATCGCGCAGCCGTGGCAGCCGAAGAGCACGCTCCTGCTGCTCCTCTCCGACGGCGACACGGTCCCCGCGACCGGGATGCCGAAGCTTCCGGCGTCGATCGCCGACGTGCTGGTGGTCGGCGTCGGCGACCCGCGGGCCGGCTCGTTCATCGACGGCAAGATGTCGCGACAGGACGCCGGGACGCTCCGCCAGATCGCCGCCAGGCTGGGAGGAGTCTACCACGACGGCAATCAGAAGCACCTGGGCTCCGAACTGCTGGCCCAGCTCACGGTGATCCCGCGGAAAGGCGCGTTCGAACGGCTGACGCGGCGGGAGTACGCCCTGATCGCCTGCGCCCTGGGTTCCTGCTCGCTGGCCTTCCTGCCCCTCCTGCTCCACTACTGGGGCACGAGCTGGAGGCCCGGCGTCCCGGTCGGGGCGAGGTCGTCCGAATCGGCCAGGAGGTCGCCGGCCCGAGAGCTGGTCGACGCGGGCGTCTGATCGCGCGGGCGCGGGACGAGATCTCCTGGAATACCAGTACCGTGCGGAGCGGGAAAACGCTAATTTTAAACAGGTCCTCTGACGAACGTGAGAGTCCCCGACGGGGATGCTCGGCACCTGGACGCGATGGAGGCTGGGATGCGAACGGTGGCACTGCTCGCCTGGTTGATGATCCCCGTGCTGGTCGGGGCGTATCACTACGGGCCGGGGCAGGAGAAGCTCCAGCTCGATGAGGTCGCGCAACTGCTCTCGGAGGCCGATCGCCTCGCCGGACAGGAGCGGTGGGCCGATGCGTCCTCGCGCTACGACAGGGCGCTCTCGATCCTGCCGTCGGGGCGAGTGGACGAGGCCCGGCGGATTCGCCTGGAGAAGGCGAAGGTCCAGATGATGAATCGCCAGCTGCCCGAGGCGAACCTCGCGCTCAAGGAACTGGTGGACCAGCTCGAATCCGACAAGCAGGCCGATGTCGCGCTGCGGGACGAAGCCCGCGAGGCCCTGGCGAATTCCCAGTACTACCTAACCTGGCTGATGCGCTCGAGGGCCTTGGCGCGCGGATTGGGAGCCCGAGATCGAAAGCTCCCGGCAGATCTACCGCATGCTGGCCGAGCAGGCGGAGACTCGCGGGGACCGGATTGGGGCAAGGCGCTCGAGAGGATCTCGAAAGTTCCATCCGACTGGCACGCCTCGATCTGTCGGAGCTCAAGGGCTGGATATTCCCAAGCAGTGCAAGGGCTGCAAGAGCGGCCAGTGCCGCAAGCCGTCGAAGTCCAAGGGCAAGGTCCCCAGGGCAAGCAGGAGCCGAAGGACGCACAGGGCGGCGGGTTCCGGGCCGCCGCCCGATGACTCGGGGTCCTGATCACATCGTCGCCTGTCCCGGATCTCAGGAATCAGGAGCGGGGGCCGGTCTTTCGGCCCCCGACCTCGCTCGCGAGGTCTGTCCGCCGAGCGTATCGCCATGCATCGCCTGCGCAGCTGGCCGCCCTGGTCTCGTCCGCCGGGGCCTCGTCGCGGCGTGCGGGAGCACATCGGGTCAATCGGCCAGCCGCGCCCCGCGGGGGAGCCGACCCCGGGGCTGCGAGCCGGAGCGCGTCCCGCCCAGATGAAGACCTCCCCTCCGGCGTCTTCGCCCCGGCGGACGCCGACCCCGCGAGAGCGGCCGAGGAGCAGCAGAAGAAGCAGCAGCGGCTCCGGCGGATCGTAACTGACGTTCGATCGCCGTCCGTCGGCGATCCTCAAGCCTGGGCGATGCCCCGCGACGAGGCCCTCAAGGAGGCGGCGAAGCCCGGCCCGGAAGCCTCCCCTGGCCCGATCGCGCCCGGTCGCGCAGTCCGCTACGTCGGCCGGAACGGCCAGATCATCCAGGAGGGGCCCGAGCGGACAGGTGACCGAGGCCGAGGCGGCGAAGCCCGGCCCTTCGAAACCGACCTCCGCGCGCTGGACGTCACCCGCTGGGAGACTGGCCGGCGGTCAAAGAGCTCCTCGCGAAGCTCGAGAAAGATGAGGAGCCGAGGAAGGGTCTACGAGCATCTGATCCAGGCCCTGGCCAGCGGCCAGGCCGGCATCACCGAGGATGATGCCCGGCCAGATGGTCGTGATGAACGGCATGCCGATGCAGGCCGGCTGCAGCAGATCGCGATGGAGCGGAACGTCTTCGACAGCATGGACATCATCGGCCTGGCTCACGCGGCACCGATCGAGCTGGACAAGCAGCGGCTGGAGCAGCTCGGGCAGATCCTCCGACAGTCGATCGACCAGGGGAACGCCGTCGAGGACTTCATGGCCAGGGTGCAGGTCGAGCTCAAGAAGCCCCCGGCCGAGGCGGCCCTGACCGAGCGGCAGGTGGCCAGGCTGCTCTTCTCGGCCGGCTCGCCCGTCGAGGCCGGCCAGTTCCTGCCGACGCCCGAGAAGGCCGTGAAGGACGACGACCGCGAGGCGCTGAACCTGCTCGCGCGGCACTTCTTGGCCCTCCACGATCGCGACAAGAAGGCCGTCCACCTGGAGGCCGCATGGACGGCGACCCAGGACGCGCTGGCCACCGGGAAGGTGGATCGCGAGCAGAAGGACGAGGCGATCCGGCGGGCCGTCGAGCTGACCCCGAAGATCAAGGAGGAGCTCGGCCGGGCCTGGCTGGAGTCCAGCTTCGCCCAGCGGCCCGAGCGCGGGATGGAGATCATCGCCGCCATCGGGGCCGCCACTTCTCAGGGGCTGCAGACCCACCCCTTCGACACGGACTTCCGCACGAAGTCGATCGAGCTCCAGAAGCTGGCCGTGGACTGCCTGCTCCGCACGGCCCCCGGGCGCGGCAAGGAATGGGGCCCGAGCCTGGGCCTGCTGGCCGAGGCCTGGCTCAAGGAGGCCGAGTTCTCGCACAAGTTCGACTTCTCCACGAGCCTCGGGCCGAGGATGCAGTACGACCCGTTCGGAAACATCTATTACTCGAATTATGATATGATGTCTCCGGAGATGATGATGCAGCGGCAAGGCAACATGCCGAAGGCCCTGCTCACCGGCGACGTGCTCAAGAACCGCCCGGGCGACGCGTGGCTGGCCTTCCTCGACGAGGGCATCAGGCCCCGGTTCGCCACCGTCTTCGCCCAGCTCTTCCTCAAGGTCAACGAGGAGGAGAAGGCGTTCCCGTTCATCGAGCGGCTGTCGGCGACCCACCCCCGCCAGGCGAAGGAACTCGCCGAGGAGTTCGTCAGGACCTGGACCAAGAATCACGACCCCAATTCCCAGCAACTGCGTCGGAGCCGATTCTTCTACGTCTACGGCTTCGAGTCGCGGGCCGAGGGCATCCCGCTGACCCGCTCGAAACAGGAGCGCAACATCGTCGAGCTGGGCGACTGGATCAAGCGGCTCCGCAAGCTGCCGATCGGCGAGATCGACGAGAAGCTGCTGACCGGCGCCTTCACGGCCTGCCACAGCTCGGCCGAGGTCTACCGCCTGGACGCGATCAACCGGGTCTTCGGGTCGTTCGAGGCGCTCAAGCCGCTGACGCTGGCCGAGCTGATCCAGCAGATGCGCGGCAACCTGATCGGCGTCTGGCGACGGCCCGACGAGCAGGAGAAGCAGAAGACCAAGCGGCGCGAGAAGGACATCCGGGCCGAGGTGCTCCGCGGCTACGAGGTCGCCCTCGCGGTCGTCGATCAGGGCCTGAAGAAGCATCCCGATCACTGGGCGCTGGTCCTGGCGAGGGCGTCGATCCTCCACGACGAGAACAACTACCGCCAGCAGCTCGAGAAGTCGCCGGAGTTCGCCCCGAGGCGGCAGCAGGCCTTCGCCGAGTTCCAGCGCGCCGCGAGGCTCTACGCGGCGGCCGCGCCGACCCTCCCCCAGGACGAGCAGAACACGCAGGTCTACGAATTGTGGTTCGGGGCGGGGCTCGGGGCCTGCGACCTGCAGCACGTCACCGAGGAGACGCTCGCCGACGATCGCCAATTCCCCCTCATCCGCCGGTCGCTCGAGGCCTTCAAGGGCGAGGACCGGGAACGCCACCTGGGCAAGTTCGCCAATGCCCTGTTCACCCGGCTCAACGTGGTCAAGCCGTCGATCAAGGTGCGCTACCTGAAGGGCGGCTTCGAGATCGTCGGCGACCATCCCCAGGCTCACGACGCGCGCAAGGTCTACGACTACTACAAGGACCTGGTCACCGAGATCAAGCTGGAGACGAAGATCGACGGCACGGACGTCGTCGGCCACGAGAAGCCGTTCGGCGTCTTCGTGAACCTCCGCCACACCCGCGAGATCGAGCGGGAGTCCGGCGGGTTCGGGCGCTATCTCCAGAATCAGAACAATTCTGGATATTATTATTACAATTTCGGGCGTCCGCTCGAGAACTATCGCGACAAGTTCCAGGAAATCGCCAAGCAGGCGCTCCAGGAGCAGTTCGAGATCCTCTCGGTGACCTTCCAGGACGAGAAGGTCAACTCCCGGGCCACGGCCGAGTACGGCTGGCGGGTCACGCCCTATGCCTACCTGCTCCTGAAGGCGAAGGGCCCGAAGGTGGACAGGATCGCCCCCTTGCGGCTCGACCTCGATTTCATGGACACCTCGGGTTACGTCATCCTCCCGGTCGAATCACCGCCACTCCCGGTGGACGCCGCGCCCGCGAGGGGCGCCGCCTCACCGTTCGAGAAGCTCCAGGTGACGCAGACGCTGGACGAGCGGCAGTCGAAGGACGGCAAGCTGATCCTGGAGGTGAAGTCGACGGCCCGGGGACTGGTCCCCGACCTGGAGACGATCCTCGACGCCGCGACCCCCGGCTTCGAGGTCGAGAAGATCGACGACCAGGGTCTATCGGTCTCGAAGTTCGACCCGGACAGCGAGGCCACCATGATCGACTCCGAGCGGACGTGGCTGATCCACTACCGCGGGCTGCCGTTCGAGAAGGAGCCCCCGAAGACCTTCCGGTTCGCCCCGGCGAAGGTGGACGTCGCCGAGCTGATCCATCAGAGGTACGTGGACGCCGACCTGGCCAAGGTCGGGCCCGTCGTCGAGCTCGAGGCACGCTACGGCGAGCAGACCCACGCGCGGCTCTGGTGGCTGGCCGGGGGCCTGCTCGTGGCGGCCCTGGCGATCGCCGCCGTCGTGGCGTACGTCCGCTCCCGCCCGCGGAAGGTCCGGGCCTCGCGGTTCCGGGTCCCAGAGGTCGTCACCCCGTTTTCCATCCTCGGCCTGCTCCGAGACATCGAGCGGCACAACGGCCTGCCTGCGCCGCAGCTCGCGGAGCTTTCGGCGTCGATCACGCAGCTCGAGCGGCACTACTTCTCAGGTCCCAACGGCAGCGATCCGGACCTTGAGGAGATCGCGCGGCGCTGGGTCAACGTGGCACGCTGAGGCACCGCTGGCCTTGTCAGTCTCGCTCGCCCGCCGCTATGTTGGGGTGACGTCGAAGGTCCATCCTCAGCCCTTGCCGGAAGCCCGCCGCTCTTGGAGACGAGAGACCCCTCCCCGACCGATGACAAGCCGTTCGAGTCGAGCAACCCCGCGGCCCGCTGGATCTTCCTCGGCATGCTCGGGCTCCTGCTCGTCGGCGCCCTCACGTTTGGCCTGCTGAGGAAGCCGCCGCCCCCGCCCTCGGCGGCGGTGATGAAGGACCCGCTGCTGATGGAGGGCCGCACCATCTACCTCGCCCGATGCGCGACCTGCCACGGCATGGAGGGCCGGGGGGACGGTCCCATTGCGCCGCACCTCCTCGGGCCCCCCGTCGGCAACATCAGCGACGGCAAGTGGAAGCACGGCGATCGACCGGGAGACGTCTACCGGGTGATCGCCAAGGGGGTCGAGGGCACGCGGATGGCCGGCTGGGAGGCCGTCCTCGAGCCCGCGCAGCTCCGCGCCGTCTCCGCCTACACCTTCCACCTCGCCGGCCGGGACGTGCCGGCCGAGTTCCGGGATCCCTCCCCTTAGATGTGTTCCTTGTCCTGCGGGTGGACGATCGCGTCGGCCTCGACCTCGACCAGCGCCGCGTCGTCGATGAGCTTGGAGACCTGGACCATCGTCAAGGCCGGTCGCACCTGGTCGAAGAACTCGCCGTGCACCTCGCCGATCTCCTTCCACTGCTGGATGTCGGTCGCGTAGATCCGCGTGCGGATCACGTCGGAGACCTTGCCACCCAGCGCCTCGACGGCCGCGACGATGATCTCCAGGGCGCGGCGAGTCTGGGCGCCGGCCGTCGGCGCGTACTTGCCGTCGGCCTCGATGCCGACGGTCCCGGTGACGGCGATCCAATCGCCGGCGCGGATCGCCCGGGAATAGCCGATCGTCGATTCCCAGGTGGAGCCCGACGATGCGCAGGACCGGCCGTTGCGCTCGGTCACCGTGATCTTCACCCTGGGCTTCATGGCGCGATCCTCCTCTGCTGGCTCGTGGGATTCCCGTGCGGCCGGGCCCGGCTACCATCGCCCGCGTCCCCGGCCGGGGAGAAGGAATCAGGTTAGTCCGCTCGGCGGGGATCACGCAAGCCGAGCCGGGGCGCGCCCGGCGAGGGCCGCGAGGCCCTGGCAACCGACGCGAGGATCATCGAACATGGACCGGGCGACTACAGGGCGTGCCGGGAGACTCGACACCGTGGACCGAGATCGCGAACCGAGCGACGAGGACGTCCTGCGGAGGGTCGTCGTCCTCTGCGCCGAGATCGGGGCGAGGGCCGCCGGCTGCTGGCGAGTCGATCCGGAGCGTGAGCGGCTGATCCAGGTCGCCTTCGTGCCGGGTGCTGGCCTCGACCCGGAGGTCGCGCGGGCGTTCGCCGAGGCTACCCGGGAAGTCTCGATCCGGCAGGAGGGCCTGGGGATCGTCGTGGCCGCGCTATCAGGTGAGCCGGCGGTCTCGCGCGTCGAGGCCCTCTCGCCCGACAGCGGCTCGGGCCGATGGTTGAGGGCCTTTGGCGCGGACCGCTCGATCGCCGTCCCGGTCCTCGGGCCCGACCCCGGGACACGCATCGTCTGCTCGGTCGCCGTCTCGCGGCCGTCCGTCGATGACGTTTGGATCGCGCGGCGGATCCGTGAGGTCATGGCACTCCCGGCCGCCGCGCCCGGGGGGGCCGAGGCCGGCGAAGAGCCGGCCGGTCCCTGAAGGGCCATCGCGATCGTCCGCGCCTCGGGGGGCCGGTCGGGTCGGGCAGATCGCGGTGTGTCGGCCACTTCGCGTGCGGAGACTGGACGCCATCGCGTCGCTCCTCAACAATAGTCTCAACGAAGACCGATCGAGTGCGCGGGACAGGGAGGGCAAAGTGCACCAGGACCGGCGGCAAGTCGAGGCGAACGCGACCGAGCATGGTGCCAGACTATTACGCAAGGCTCGGGGTTGATCCGGGCGCGAGCCCGGAAGAGATCGAGGCCGCGCTGCGCAAGCAGCAGCCGATCTGGTCCATGGGGACCCGGAACCCGAAGACGCGGCATACCAATCAGCTCTACCTCGATGAGGTGCCCGCGCTGCGGCGGGCCCTCCTGAGCGGGCCGGAGGCGCGCATCGCCTACGACGCCGAGCTGGCGGGAGCACAGGTCGCGGAGCGCGAGAAGCGGCTCGACGAGTTGCAGCGGCGGGTCCGCCTGCGCGCGGCCAAGGGCGGCCTGACTCCGAACGATCGTTCGCTGTTGCGTGAGGAGGCCATCCGGATGGGGGTCCCGGAGGACGCCCTGGATCGGCTGACTCGGCTGATCCCGAGCTGGGCGGGGACCGACGTCGCCGACCTCGCCGAGGAGCCCGACGAGGAGGCAGTCGCGGACGTGCTCGACCCGGCGACCCGCCGGCAGATCCAGGCCGCGCTCGACCACCTCTCCTGCCGGGACCTGTACGACGCCCTCAGCTTGCCGCGAGACACCCCGGGCTCGCTGATCGCCGCGCGCGCCGACGAGGAGCGGCAGCGGTGGATGCGAAAGACGCAGGTGACCGCCGAGAAGACCGCCTGGCTGGAGATCATCTCGCACGCGCAGTCCCACCTCGGCTCGCCCAGGTCCAGGTCCAGGTACGATCGGACGCTCCAGCTCGAGGCCGAGGAGAGATTCGAGGTCGTGGCCGCCTTCGCCCTCAGGGGCCTGAAACGGCTCGATCGGGGCACCCGCGCGGCGATGGTCGAGGAGGCGGCCGTGCTCGGCATCGGCTCGCGGCGGGCCGATCGCCTGATCGCGCGGGCCTGCCGCAAGTCGGGCGTCGAGCCGGATCATTCGCCCCTGACCTCGGTCCCCGCGGGCAATCTCGGCGCGTCGGCCGCGGCGCCCGCCCCAAATGGTGCCTACCAGCAGCTTCGCTGCCGGACCTGCTCCGGGGTAACCGAGCTCAGTCCGGTCGCCCGGCGCTCCGGCGCGGCGCGCTGCCGCCACTGCGGGGCCTCGCTCAAGTGGGACTGTCCGGTCTGCCGCCGCCAGCACTGGATCGACGAGCCGAAGTGCGGGTGCGGGTTCCTTTTGTCGCTGCTCGAGCCGCTAATCCAGCATTTTTCCGCGGCGCAGCACGCCTTCCGGGTCCACGACCTGGCCTCGGCCCGGGAGCACCTGGAGAAGGTTCAGAAGTACGCGCCGCTCCATGTGGGCGCCCGCAACGGCCTGGCGAGGATCCGGCAGCAGGAGGCGGAGATCGAGCAGGCCCGGACCGCCTCGGACCTCGCCCTGGCGGGCAAGCGGCTGGTGGCGGCGAAGCGGGCCGTCGAGGCCTGGCGGAAGCTCGTCGACCCGACCCTGCCGGAGGTGCGGGAGGCCTGGAAGGTCGTCAGCTCGGGCCTCCGACAGGCGGAGGAACTCGCGGCTCGGGCGCGCGAGCAGGAGCGCGTCCACCCGCCGACGGCTCGAGAGCTCTATCGCCAGAGCCTGGCGATCGCGGCCGACCTGCCCGAGGCGATCGAGGGGCTGAGGCGCAGCCCGCCCGATCCGCCTTCCGGGCTCGGGGCGGAGGCGCACGGCGACCGGATACGGCTCACCTGGACGCCCCCCCCGCCCGACGGACTGGGCCCGCTGACCTACGCCATCCTCCGGAAGCGAGGGGGCCTGCCGGCGCATCCCGGCGACGGCACGCGGATCGCCGAGGTCTCGACGTGCGAGTTCGAAGACCGCAGGGCGAGGCCGGGGGAAGAGGTCAGCTACGCGGTGCTCAGCAGGCGCGGGGAGGCCGAGTCCCTCGCCGCCGTCGCGGCCGGGCCCGTCATCCCGCTGCCGGACGTGCACGACGTCCGGGTCGAGCCCCGCGAGGGGGAGGTCGAGCTCTCCTGGATCCCGCCCCATGGCGCCTTCGAGGTTCGGGTGGTCCGCAAGCGGGGGATCGCGCCGGCGGGTCCGCGAGACGGCGACCGGATCGCGGCCGGGCTGGATCAGGCCCTGGACACCGACCTCCGCGACGGCGAGGTCTATCACTACGGGATCTACGCGATCTACCGGACGCCGGACGGCAGGCGCTACCCCTCGCCGGGCGTCGTCGTGGCGGCGATCCCTCGGCCGCCCACGCCGGCCCCCGCCGCTCCGAGGCTGCTCTTGACGCTCGGGGAAGGGTCCGCCTGGACTGGGCCGAACCGGGACGAGGGGCCGTCCGTATCCTGCGGACGGATCGGCCCCTGCCCTTCCCGCCCGGCTACCAGTTCGGCGCGGCCGAGGCCGAGCGTCTGGGCGGCGAGTGGATCGGCCTGACGGGTCCGGACAGGGCGGAGGACCCGCATCCCCCGTCGGCCGGGGTGTGCTACTACACCCCCCTGCTCGCCTTCGGGGGGAGCTTCACGGTGGGACACTCCGCTGCGCTCAGCCTGGTTGCGGATCCATCCGAGCTCCGGGCCGTGAGGCTGGGCGCCGAGGGGCGAGACGGCACGGCGGCGTGCCGGGTGCAGCTCCGCTGGACCTGGGCGAAGGACGCCCCGGCGACGCGGCTGGTAGCACGCCTCGGGTCGCCGCCCGCGGGCTCGGACGACCCCGCGTCGATCGCGGCGACCGTGGGCCGCGAGGAATACGACCGGCTCGGGTCGTGGACGATGTCGCTGCCCGCCGCGGCACCGGCCGGGCCGGGCGAATTCGAGATCGAGCCCTCGTCACCCGACTCCGAGCCGGGGCCGAACCAGGGCCACTGGTACGTCCGGGCGTACAGCATCTCGGATTCGAATGGAGACCTGTTGATCTCTCCGGGACTGGACCCCACGGCCTCGACCTCGGTGCCCGGGCCGCATCCCGAGGTCGAGGTGTCCTACGCGCTGAGCGCCCGTGGCTGCCCCGCCGGCCCTGGACCCTGACCGTGAAGACCGACCCGCCCGGCTCGATGGTCCCGCCGATGGTCGTGGTCCACAACAGCCGGACGACGCCCCTCTCGGCCGAGGACGGGGAGGTCGTCGCACGGCTGCCCGCCTGCCCCGACGGGACGTCGCACTCGATCCAAACCGGGGCGAGCCTCTCGCCGGCCGGCACCCGCGCGTTCCCCGACGCCGGGGCCGGGATCGCCGCCTCGCCCCCCATCCGGCTCCGACATCCGGAGAGCGGCGCCCCGCGCCTGACTCCCTGGACGTCCGGCGCCGCGACGCGGCCCTGTCTGCCGCGCAAACCCGGGCTGCGGAAGGCCTTCGGCCCGGGCCGTCGGAAGGGGGATTGGATCGTTCCTCCCCCCGGCGGGTTCTGGTAGGATGGGTCCCTTGAAAACACCGTCTCGGTTCACGCTCATCGCCCGGGACGCCTCCGGGCGTGTCCCCGGGGATCGGCATTCGGGGTTACACGGATGATCGACTACAGACATGACGCCGATGACGTGTATGTTAATGTCCACCTCAATACCGAGATGGAGCTCCCGACCAACCGCGACACCGTCCTGCATTTCTTCGAGCAGCTGAGGAAGGGGATCTCCGGCCTGCGGAACTTCCATACGCGCGAGACCGGCGACCTCGTGCTCGAGAGCGACAAGGACTCGGATGATTATCGCTGGGTCGCGATCGAACCTCGCCGCCTTGGGACGGGGCACACCAACCCGTCTTCCCTCGAGGAGGCGTACCGGCAGCACGAGCTGGTCCTCGACCTGGCGCCCCCCCTGCTGACCATCAGCCTCCTGGACTGCGAGGCCCTCGACGTGATGTACGGGTTCGATTTCACCTACGAGGGGAACCACGACGAGGTGGTCGCCGAGGCCCTGGGGGTCGGCGGCGCCCTGGAGGGCCTGCTGGAACTGCCGCGGACCCGGGTGATCCACTTCGAGCCCTCGCTCACCCTGGCCCTCGACGAGGCGTGCCAGCTCCAGTGCCGCCTGGCCATCGAGACCCGGACCAACGCCTATCAGGTCCGGACGAACGAATACGCAGACGATCAGATCAGCATCTATTTCACGGTGAGGCAATACTGGGGCAGCGGGCCGGACCATTCGTTCCTGGAGTCGTTCCGGCGCCAGCGCGAGATCGGCGAGGAGATCCTCCGCCGCTCGGTGATCCCACGGGTCGTGCGGCCGCTGGCGCAGGTGATCGCGTCGCGGTAGGCCGCGCAGTCGAGGAATTCCCATGATCCGGCTCAGTTCGCTGGCGGGCAGCCTGACCGCGGAGACGGCCTTCACCGTCCTGGCCATCGCCAGGGCCCTGAAGGCCCGGGGCAAGGACGTGGTCGAGCTGGAGATCGGGGACAGCCCGTTCCCCAGCACGCCGCACGCCAAGGCCGCGGGCATCCGGGCGATCGAGGAGAACCAGACGGGCTACTGCCCCAGCCTGGGCCTGCCCGGCTTCCGCGAGGCCGCCGCGAACTTCGTCACCGCCGAGTTCGGCTACCCGGCGGGCCCGGAGAACATCGTCGTGGCCTCGGGGGCCAAGCCGTTCGAGCAGTACTTCGCCGAGGCCTTCCTCGACCCCGGCGACGGGGTGCTCGTCTTCAGCCCCCATTTCCCCACGTACGTGCCGAACCTCCAGCGCAGGGGGGCTCGCGCCGTGCTCGTGCCGCTCAGGGTCGAGCACGGCTTCCGGCCCCGGCCGGAGGATGTCGGGCGGTTCCTCCGAGACGACCCGAGGCCCAGGGCGATCTTCCTCAACTCGCCCCACAATCCCACGGGCGGGGTGGCGACGCGGGAGGACCTGAAGGCGATCGCCGACCTGGTCCGGGGCACCGACGTGATGGTCTTCTCGGACGAGCCCTACTGCCACATGGTCTGGGAGGGGACCCATGCCTCGATCCTCTCCGAACCCGGGATGCTCGACCACGCCGTGGCCGCCTACACCTTCAGCAAGTCGTACAGCATGAGCGGCTGGCGGATCGGCTTCGCCGTGGCGCACCCGGACGTGGTCGAGGTCATGGGCAAGCTGATCAACACCACGGCGTCGTGCAGCCCTCCCCTGGCCCAGTGGGCGGCCCGGGCCGCCCTCGAGCGCGACGCCGCGACGCGGGACGATTACATGGGACGGTTCCGAAGCAAGGTCGAACGGCTCTGCGCGGGACTCGCGAACGTCCAGGGCCTGAGGGCCTCTCCGCCGGCCGGGACGTTCTACGTCTTCCCGGACGCAAGGCCGGTCTGCAACCGGCTGCGGATCACCTCGCACGGCCTGGCCCTCTACCTGCTCGAAGGCGCCGACGACCATTTCGGCGTCGCCTGCCTGGGAGGCGAGTGCTTCGGCGAGGCCGGCGCCGGCTTCCTGCGATTCAGTTGCGCCGAGCCCGATGAACGCATTGATCAGGCCGTCGCATTCCTCCCCGATGCCCTCGGGCGAGTCGATCGGGTCCGGGACTACCTTCGGGAAAATCCACAGTTCCAACTCCATCAGCCCTATCCCGATTCGTGAGGGCTCGCCTCCACCGGGGGAGCGGCCGACGGCCCGTTGGAAGCACCACTCCGGGGAGCGAGGAAGCCTCTCGATCATGGAACGGCCGGACCGAGGGATCCCCCGGTGACGACACGGCGGAGGGCACATAGCTTAAAGTCCGTCGCCGCCGAGTCGGATCGCTGGGCGGACGCCGTCCGCCATCTGCACCGCGTGGACCCCCATCTCCGCACCCTGATCAGGCGGATCGGCCCGTGCCGACTCGCGCCGCGGCCTGACCGCTTCGGGACGCTGGTCAACTCGATCATCGGTCAGCAGATCTCGGCGAAGGCAGCCGCGTCCATCAGCCGCCGCCTGCGCGATCTCACGGGCACGCCGCACCGGCCCGACCAGCTCCTGGCGCTCGGCGAGCAGCCGTTGAGGGAGGTCGGGCTGTCGGCCAGCAAGGCGAGGTACGTCCTCAACCTGGCCGAGGCGGTGTCGACCGGCTCCGTCCTGCTCGACTCCTTCAATGACTCCTGGGACGATGCCGCCATCGTCGCCTTGCTCTCCTCGATCAAGGGCATCGGGGTCTGGACGGCGGAGATGTTCCTCATCTTCGCGCTCAATCGCCCCGACGTCTTGCCGGTGCACGACCTAGGCATCCGGACCGCCCTGCGGCAGTGTCGCGGCCTCGCCGGGCTGCCCCGGCCGAGCGAGTGCTTTGCGCTCGCGGAGGCGTGGCGTCCCTACCGCACGATCGCCAGCTGGTACATCTGGCAGAATGCCGACACACCCGCACCGAAACCTACCAGCGATCGAACGGCGCCGGGCCGTGGATGACGGGGCCTGCCGCGACTGACTCCCGGATCGGAGAGTTGATCTTCAGCACGCTTGCGCGGCGTCGATCCCGCATGCATTCGGGCCTGGCGGATTCGTTGGCATGCCGATTGCACTACAAGAATCAATTTCTCCGTCCATAGAACGAGGTATGCGGACGACCCCCGAGGAACTTCCGATCCCGGGTGGATCGTTGCCGTTGTCCATCGGGATTGACGGTCGCCGGGGGGTGGGTACGGCCATTCGCCGCAGGGCCGCGCGGCACTGCCGGTACGAATACGCCGGTCTCGTCCACACAACCAGACACCGACCTACGTGGGCTGTCGATGAGCGACAAGACGAAGGTTCTCCTGCGATACGGTGTGGCGGTCACCCTCACCTCCCTGGCGATCTTGCTTCGATGGCTTCTCGACCCCTGGTTGGGAAATCATCTTCCCTTCGTGACGCTCTTCGGTGCCATCGCGGTCACCGTCTGGATCGGAGGCTATGGACCGGCGCTGATCGCGGTTGCCCTCGGCTATCTCGGTTGCGACTGGTTCCTCATCGAGCCTCGAGGGGTGATTGGGCTGTCCGAGACTCGGGGAATCGTCGCGCTGGCGGCCTACCTGGTCAGCGCCGGGACCATCGTCGCCTTCGGCGAGGTGATGCACGGCGCGCGTCGCCAGGCCGAGTCCAGCCGGGCCCGGCTCGAGCAGGAAGCCGTCCACCGCCGGGAAGCAGAGGACCGGTTCCGGCTGGCGTGCGAGGCCGTCAACGGGATCATCTACGAGTACGACTGCCGGACCGGCCGGGTCGAGCGTACGCGAGGACTCTTCGAGGTGCTCGGATACCGCCCCGAGGAGGTGCCGCCGACCGCCGACTGGTGGATGGAGCAACTCCACCCCGAGGATCGGCCGTCGTGGCAGGGTAAACTCAAGGGAACGACCGGCAACCCCGTCGTCAGTGAATACCGCGTGCGGCACCGCGACGGCCGCTGGCTGTACGTGGAGGACCGTGCCGTGCTCTTCCGGGACGGCGATGGCGAGCCGGTGCGGATGGTCGGCTGCACGGTGGACGTGAGTGAGCGGAGGCTCGCGGTCGAGGCGCTCTCCCGCAACCAGGAACGGCTCCGCAGGCTGTACGATGCGGACCTGATCGGCGTGATGACCGTCATGGAGGACGGCCGAATCCTCGACGCCAACGACGCCTTCCTCGCCATGCTCGGCTACACGAGGGACGACCTCCGGGCGGGCCCCCTGAACTGGCGGGCGATGACGCCTCCCGACGCGCTCGCCAGCGAGCTCGAGATGGTGAAGCGGAACCCGCCCCGGGACGGCAAGGTCGTGCCCTACGAGAAGGAATTCCTCCACAAGGACGGGCACCGCGTGCCGGTCCTGCTGGGCGGCAAGTTCCTGCACGGCGACAGCGGCGAGGACATCTGTTTCGTCCTGGATATCACCGACCGCAAGCGCGCCGAGGAGGACCTGGCACGGAGCCGCCGTTTGTTCGAGCAGATCGCCCGGATGACGCCCGACCTGGTGTACGTCTACGACCTGGCCCAGAGCCGGAACGTCTACGTCAACGACGGGGTCCGCCGGGTGCTCGGCTACAGCCCCGAGCAGATCGCCGACTTCGGCCCGCCGCTCGGCCAAGCGCTGATCCACCCCGAGGACATCGTCGAAGCGATGCAGGGCAGCCGTCGATTCGACGAGCTGGCCGAGAACGAGGTCTACGACCACGAGATGCGCATGCGGCACTCCAACGGGGAGTACCGCTGGCTGCATTGCCGGGAGACCGTCTTCGAGAGGGACAGGGAGGGCAGGCCCACGCAGATCATCGGCACGGCACAGGACGTGACCGAGAAGAAGCGGGTCGATCAGGAGCTGCGTTGTCGGGTCGAGGAGGTCGAGAGGCTGATGGAGTTCCTGCCCATCGCCGTCATCAGGGCCGAGGATCCGGAATGTCGCCACGTCATCGGCAACCCCGCCGCCCATCGACTGCTCGGCGTGCCCGAGCGAGACAACCTGTCGAAGACGCCCCCTCCGGGAGAGCCGCAGCCACCCTACCGGACGCTCCAGCATGGGATCGAGGTCTCGCCCGATCGGCTGCCGATGCAGTATGCCTGCCGCCACGGCGTGGAGGTCCGCGACGCCGAGTACGAGATCGTGGACCAGGGCGGCCGGTCCCGCCACATCTACTGCTACGCGACCCCGCTCTTTGACGGGCCGGGCCGGGTGCGGGGCTGCGTGTTCGCCGCCCTGGACATCAGCGACCGCAAGCGGGCCGAGGAGGCGCTGCGCGATCGGGAGGAGCAATACCGCTTCCTGGTGAACATGGTCCCCGCCTTCGTCTGGAGCAGCGACCCGGCCGGCACGACCGACTTCCAGAGCGACCGCTGGTATGAATACACGGGGCTGCCGCGCGAGGGGGGGCAGAGCGAGGACTGGCGGACGGTCGTCCACCCGGACGACGTCTCAGAAGCCGTGGAGAAGTGGACACGCTCGGTGCGGACCGGCGAGCCCTACCGCGCCGAGTACCGCCTGAAGCGGGCCTCCGACGGCGAGTACCGCTGGTGGCTCGCCGAGGCGATGCCCCTGCGCGACCGGCAGGGGAGGATCGCCCGCTGGTTCGGCGTCTGCGCGGATATCCACGAGCGCCGCCTGGCCGAGCACGAGCTCCGCGAGGCCGACCGCCGCAAGGACGAGTTCCTCGCCACGCTCGCCCACGAGCTGCGAAACCCGCTGGCCCCCCTCCGCAACGGGTTGCAGATCATGCGGCTGGCGGCGCACGACCGGGCCGCGGTGGAGGAGGCCCGCACGATGATGGAGCGCCAGTTGCACCATTTCGTGCGGCTCGTGGACGACCTGCTCGACCTCAGCCGCATCAGCCGGGGCAAGCTCACGCTCAACAAGGAGCGGATCGACCTGGCGAGCGTCGTTGGCAGCGCCGTTGAGGCCTGCGACCTGCTGATCCGGCAGTCCGACCACGAGCTCGTCGTCACCCTGCCGGACGAGCCTGTCTACGTGGACGCCGACAGGACTCGGCTGGCCCAGGCGCTGTGCAACCTGCTGACGAATGCCGCGAAGTATAGCGATCGGGGCAGCCGCATCTGGTTAGCTGCCGAGCGCCGCGGGGACGACGCCGTGATCCACGTGAGGGACACGGGCGTCGGCATCCCCCCGGAGATGCTCTCCCAGGTGTTCCAGATGTTCACCCAGGTGGATCGGTCCCTGGAACGCTCCCAGGGCGGCCTGGGGATCGGGCTGAGCATCGTGAAACGCCTGGTGGAGATGCACGGAGGCACCGTCGAGGCCCGCAGCGAGGGTCAGGGCATGGGCAGCGAGTTCATCGTGCGGCTGCCCGTCGTTCTCTCGCTGCTCCAGGAGCCGGGGCCGGGGGACTCCCTGGCGCAGGCCCGGTCGATGGCCCGGCACCGCATCCTGGTGGTGGACGACAACGTCGACGCGGCCGCCAGCCTGGGGACGATGCTGACCCTGATGGGCAGCGACGTTCGGATCGCCCACGACGGGCTGGAGGCCGTTGCCGCCGCGACGGAGTACCGGCCCGACCTGATCCTGCTGGACATCGGGATGCCGAGGATGAGCGGGTACGACGTCTGCCGGACGATCCGGGAGCAGCCCTGGGGCAATCAGGTGGTCATGGTGGCCCTGACCGGCTGGGGCCAGGACGACGACAAGCGCCGGTCCTTCGAAGCGGGCTTCGATCACCATCTGGTCAAGCCGATCGACCCGGACGTCTTGGAAGGGCTCCTGGACCAGTTGCAGCAGATGACGGCCTGACGGCCCGGACCGCCAGCACACTCGCCGCGGCATCGCCCGCCGGGGGGAAGGCGCCTTCATCGCACCCTCGCCCGCGGCGGGTTCGCGTGACCGGCATGCCTCGACCCGGGCGAATCGGGTGACGTCACGGCCGGGCGGCGGGGGATGCCGGGGCGGAAGCGGCCGCCTGCACCGGCTTCGCCCCGGCCTTGCCGAGGTGCTGCTCGAACCAGTCGGCGAACAGATTCAGGTCCTTCTCCAGGCCGGGCCAGCCGTGCGCGGCCCCTTTCTTCACCACCAGCTTCCCCTCGACCCCGGTCTTCCGGAACTTGTCCGCGATGAGCTGGGACTGCTGGAGTTCCACAAGCCGGTCCTGATCGCCGTGGATGATGAGCGTCGGGGGGTCGTCCGGGGTGACGAAGTTGATCGGGGAGATATCCCGGGTGATCTCCCGCAGCCGCTGCGGGTCGGTGATCGGCACCCAGAGCATGCTCTGCCTGTCGAGCTCTCGATAATCAAAGGCGGCCCGGAACGGAGGCAGGTGGTCGGTCGCGCGGATCATCTCCCTGCCCGGCTTGCCGAAGTTGAGCAGGTCGGTCGGCGGGAAGAAGCAGGCGACCGCCTGGACCCGGCTCGACTCCCGATCCACCGGATCCTTGGCGTTCGGGTCGCCCGCGGCCCCCGCGGTCCCCACCATCAAGGAGAGATGGCCTCCCGCCGAGCCCCCGTAGATCCCCAGCCGATCCCTGTCGATACCGTACTCGCCCGCATGATGCCGGATGTACCGCACGGCGCGGTTCATGTCCTGCACGATCTCCGGGACGGTGAAGCGAGGCTGGCTGCCGTGGACGACGGCGAAGACCGTGAAGCCCCGGTCGGTGAACGGCCGGATGAAGGCCAGGTTGATGTTCTCGTGCGCGGAGAAGAAGCCGCCGCTGACGGCGAGGATGAGCCCGATCCCCCTGGGATTCCTGCTCGGCGTGAAGACGTCCATCGTCAGGGCGGTGCCGTACTTCCGCCCGTAGACCACGTCCTCCTTCCGGGTGTAGGCCGGCTCGTCGGCCGAGGCCGGGACCGTGACGCCCAAAGTAACGACAAGCGTTAAAGTGTGAAACTGTACAAAGCTTTGACGCATAAAGAACCTCTCCAATCGAAATGTCCAACCCGCCCTACCGGGTCACCCGGATCCTGCTGAGCGGATACCAGCCGTCCTCGGAGCGTCCCTTGATCCCCAGGCGGACGACGGGATCCGCGGTGGACTCGCCGACCACGGCCACCGCCAGGTCGAATTCACCCTCCGGGAGATCGGCCGGCAGCGTGATCGTCTCCCTCACGGGCGTGATCTCGCCCGGCGGCAGGTCCCCGGGCTCTCTGAGGAACTCCTCGGTGAATAGCTCCATGGAGCCGGGTAGCCAGCGATCGACCGTGACCCCGCCGACGAACACCTTGCGGTGGCCCCCGTCACCGCTGAGGCGATAGGCGAGCCGATACGGCCTGTAGCAGCGGGCGGAGCCCACGTTCTGCCACTGCATGTCCAAGTCGAGGATGGTCCCGGGCCGGGCGACCGACGGATGCCGCAATCGCTTCAGGACGAGCCGGTATCCCAGCCGGCGCAGGAACCGTTCCAGCTCGGGGCGAACGCCGGGCGCGTCCGGCAAGGGAGCCGACTTGTTGTTGATGTAAGAGCCGTGCAGGGCCAGTGCATAGTTGAAAATGTAGCGAAGCGACCAGCCCTCTTCGACCCACTTGCGCATGTCCCAGCAGGTCTCCCAGGCCACCGGGGCGGCCTTCCATGCGCCCTCCACGCCCGACTCCTTGATGTCGGACGGGTAGCCCTTGCGCATGTGGCACCAGGTCTTGGAGAAGCCGCCCAGGTCGCCGAGGCAGTCGGCACGCCAGCCCGCCCCGTGCTCGGCGGCGTACTTCAGGCACTCGCCGCCCCCGACCAGCATCAGGAGCGGGGTTTTCTTGAAGGCGGCCAGGTAGGCGTCGAGCACCTTGATGCGATTCTCGAGCCTCGGCAGCTCGGCCTTCCGGGAGCCGCTGAGGTGCCATTCCCCCCACCATCCGATCGACCCGATGTCGACGTGGTCGATGCCGGGATGGCCGTCGTATCGCTCGCCGAGGCGCTTCAGGAAGTCGAGATGCCGCCGCAGCGTGACCGGGTCGTCGAGGTCGGGGATCGGGAAATCGATTCCCTCGAGATCGGCGATCAGCTCCTTCCCCCCGGCCTGAGCCAGCCAGCGCGGGTGGTAGGGCTCGTTGCGGGTGGTCGAGCAGCACATCACCCGGAACGCCAGGCTCTGGCCGGAAGCCCTGATCTCCTTGATCACGCGGTCCAGCAGGCCGTGGTCGATCTCGCCGGGGCGGGGTTCCAGCTCGGCCCAGCCCCAGCGGAAGTACGAGACCGTGGAGGGGATCCAGTCCGGGAGGCTCGGGTCGTGACGGCCCGAGTGGTGGAACGTCTGCCAACCCATCCCCGGGTTCCTGAGAATTTCCTCCGACGGCTCCGGAGTGACGGTAACCAGCGACCCCGCCCCGCCTCGGTCCTCCTGGGCGAAGCTCGGGGAGACCACCAGCGAGAGCCCCGTCAAGGCGGCCAGGATACGCTTATGATTCATAACATCACCTCTAGATCCGTTCTTGCGGCTCGAGTCCTTGCGTCGCCATCCGACGGCCTACCGGGAGGGCGACGAAGAGCCGGCCAGGACCGACTTCAGGAACTGGATCACCTCCTCCGTCGGCGCGTCGCCGGGCTTCCCCAGGTCGGCGTTGATCGAGCCGTGATCCTTGCCCTCGGCGGCGAACGCCCGGGCCGGCACACCGGCCGCGCGCAAGGCATCGACGAGCCGCCGAGACTGGGCCGTGGTCTCGGGGTGACCGGCGACGTGCAGGGCCAGCACGGGCGGGATGCCCTTGCCCCCCGCGACGTGCGTCACGGGGGAGAGCGCCCGTTGACTCTCCTCGCCGCCGAACTTGCGCCGGTAGATGTCCTTCCGACGCTGCTCGACGGTGGCGATCTGCATCGGCACGTCGTAGGTATCGCCGTCGACTGGGACGCAGCCCCGGAGGATCGCGGGCGAGAGGCCCTGGGCCCTGAGATACCGACCATCGGTGCAGACCAGGGCCGCCAGCTGGGCCCCGGCCGAGTGGCCCATGATGAAGAACCGTCCGGGGTCGCCGCCGTATTCCTTTGCGTGATCGTGGGTCCAGCGAATCGCCCTGGCGACGTCGCCGGCCATCTCGGCGATGCCGGCCTCGGGCAGCAGGCGGTAGTTGGCCGAGACGAAGACGAAGCCCCTCTCGACGAACGCGCCCGGCTTCACCTGGAGGTCGGACTTGTCGCCGGCCTGCCAGCCTCCCCCGTGGATCCAGAAGACGATCGGGTGGTCCTTGCCCCCCCCGGGGGCAAAGACGTCCAGCGTCTGCCGGGGATTCCCGGTATCGCCGTAAGGGATGTCGCGGTGGGCCCTCGGCGCGACGGCCGGTTGCAGGCCCACGAGCAGCAGGACCAGGCAGACGCTTCGCATCGGCGTTGACCTCCTTCAAGGAGCGAACGGTTGTCGTTCGGGCCTATCTCGCGGTCGCGGAATCGGGCAGGTCGGGGACCGCCTGATCCTTCACCGAGCGAATCCAGTCCCGCGTCCACTGCACCGAGGGGAGCCCGAGGTCGCAGACGTTGCTCGCCAGGAAGATCATCCCCTCGATCCTGCCTTCCTGGAGCCATTTCAGGCCGAGTTCGCACTGCCGCTTCATCCGCTCGACGCTCATCGGCCTGCCTGCCCCGTAGTCGTACAGGTAGCAGCCGAGCAGGATCGGCCTGGGTCTGACGATGCGTTCGAGCCGCTCGAGGTTGGCCTCCAGGTCCTTCAGGTCGTCCGATCGCCAGGTCCAGATCGCCACCCTGTCGATCTCGTTGACGTGGGGCAGAATCCGGGGCGAGATCTGGTGGGTGTAGATGACGCACGTCACGGGCAGGGGCCGCCCGCCCGTCGACAGCGCGTGCCGGATCTCTCGCAACTGGGCCGGGCTGAGCGGCGCAGGCACAGGGGAGGTCGTGTCCGCGGCCTCCCGGGCCGAGTCCGCGCCCCAGTGGAGGAAGTCGTCGAGCACGAACCCGACGACGTTTGGATGCTCGCGCGCCAGGCGGATCATCGTCTGCCTGCCCTCGGGCGACGTGTCGCCCCCCGCGCCGGTGAGCGACAGGACGACGCGCCTCATGGGGCGGAAGGCCAAGGCGTACGCCGGGAATTCCGCCGGCGGCGGATTGTTGGGGTAGTGGATGAAGTAGAGGTTCGAGAGTCCGAGGAAGTCCGCGCCGGCCACGGGGGTCATCCGCGACTTTGCCTTGCGGCCGTCTCCGAGATCGAGTCCGTCGTGGGCCCCGACGGGATGCGTCCAGATCCAGAGCCGATCCAGGACCGTCGCGGGCCGCGGACCGGCCTGCTCCCGGATGAGGACGGGCGGGCCCCCGGCGGCCGCCGTCGTGGACGCGCCGGGGAGGACGATCGCCAGGATCAAGCATCTGAGGGTGGACTTCATGCGAGGGGCCTCTCTCCGCAGCCGAGGCGGGCATCCCGGTCAGCCTCACATCCTGGGAGATCGGTGGGCGCCGGATCAAGGGGGAGCCGACCTCCGAGGCCGGAGTTCCGATCCGATCCGCGGCGAGTCGGCCGCTGGCCTCGCGGCCCCGGGCCTTCTACAATAGCGGGCCGACGCTTCCGATGCCGGAGCCCCGCTCCTCCCAGCGTGCGAAGAGCATCGGGGGTGCCCCTTGCCCGGGGCTTCCGGACGCTCGGCCGGTCGAGCGGCGGCCTCGGAGGCCGCGACGTCCGTGAATGCCTCAACTCTCGACAGCCAAGAGCCGCCCGCGATGGACTACGACCTCATTCTCAAGAACGGCTGGATCATCGATGGGACGGGCGGGCCGCCGTTCCTCGCCGACGCGGCGATCCTGGACTCCATGATCGCGGAGGTGGGGCGCCTGGCGGACGCGACCGCGCCGCGGGTGCTGGACGTCTCCGGGAAGTACGTGGTGCCGGGATTCATCGACGCGCACGTGCATGGCGATCTGATGCTCCTGGCCGATCCGGTCCACTTGCCGGCCCTGCGGCAGGGCGTCACGACCTACATCATCGGCCAGGACGGCAGCGCGTTCGCGCCGGCGTCGAGCGCCACGCTGGACTACATGCGGCGCTACACGGCCGGGTTCAACGGCAATCCGCCCGAGCTGGATTATACGTGGCGGACCGTCGATGAGTACCTGAGACGGTTCGATCGGACCACGGCCCTGAACGTCGCCTTCCTCATCCCCAACGGGAACATCCGCATGGAGGTGATGGGCCTCGAGCGGAGGGCCGCCACCGACGAGGAACTCCTGGCGATGCAGCGCCTGGTCCGGGAGGGGATGGAGGCCGGCGCCGTCGGCCTGTCCACGGGACTGGATTACATCCCGAGCCTGTATGCCGACGCCCGGGAGATCTCCGCGCTCTGCGAGGCGATCGCGGCCGAGGACGGCGTTTACGTCACCCACATGCGGGGCTACGGGCAGGCGGCCCCGACCGGGATGGCGGAGGTCTACGAGATCGTCCGCCGATCCGGCGTGCCGGCGCACATCTCGCACTACCACGGGCCGGCCGACATCATGCTGCCGCTGATCGATCAGGGCCGCGCCCTGGGATATGACCTGACCTTCGACACCTACCCCTACCTCTCGGGCAACACGATCCTCGGGATGGTCGCCCTGCCGCCCTGGGTGCAGGAGGGGGGCATCGACCCGACGCTGGAACGCCTGCGCGAGCCCCGGGTGAGGGAGCGGCTCCGGCGCGAGTGGTTCGACGGGCCCCTGCCCTACCCGCTCCATCTGACCACGATCGCGATGGTCGCCAACCCGACCTGGCAGTGGGCCGAGGGCCTGGCCGTCAGCGACGCGGCCGAGCGGGCGAAGCTCACCCCCGGCGAGTTCATCTGCGAGATCCTCGACGCCTGCGACATGGCCGTGGGCGTGATCGTCCACCGCCAGGGCGATCGCACCGAGGAGGACATCCGCGCCATCCTCCGCCACCCGGCCCACATGGCCGGATCGGACGGCATCTTCCGCGGCGGGTTCCCCCATCCCCGCGGCTGGGGCGCCTTCGCCCGGTTCCTGGGGTACCACACCCGGGAACTCCGGGACTACTCGTGGACCGAGGCCGTGGCCCATCTCTCCTCGCACGCGGCCCGCCGATTCCGCCTGACGGATCGGGGCCTGATCAGGCCGGGGTTCGTGGCGGATATCGCCGTCTTCGACCCGGCGAGCGTGACCGACCGGGCCACCTTCGCCGCGGGCCGGACCCCGGCCGAAGGGGTCGATCACGTGCTGGTCAACGGCACGCTCGTCCTGGAGGACGGCCAGCCGACGGGGGCCACGCCCGGCCGGGCGCTGCGGCGAGGCTGATCGAGTCATCGCGCTGACGCCCGGAGATCGGGTGTGATCCCCCTCCAGGACAGAGGATCCAACGGCAGGAGGCGCAGGCTGACGACAGCCCGGGAAGGGTCGGCGAGGGGCAGCGTCGATCGGAAAGCGACCGCAGGGGGCCGTATATCGCTGCCCCCCGCGGTCATGATGAAGTTGGAATTGACGGCCGGTTCAGTAACGCGACGATCACGCGAATTTCACCGCCAGCGGCGGCCCCAGCCGCCGTATCGGTATCCACCGCCCCAGACCCTGGGACGATAGCCCCATGATCGGTAGCCGTAGGTGACCGGCCCGAACCCGTACCACGGGCGCGGCGTCATCACGCGGTAGCCGGTCGCGTAGGGAACCACGGGGGTGCCCACCACGGTGCCGAACGGTGCGGCGGGCACCATGGGGGCGCCCATCACCACGGGTGCCGAGGGGACGACATAGGTCGTCTGGACGAGCTGTGCCCGGGCCGTCGTGGCGAAGCCCACCAGGGCCGCGGCTACGACTGGCAGAACGATGTGCCTGATTCTCATCGGTGCCTCCTGGACGGCGAATTCTCGGTTCGATGAACCAACGATGTCCGCTCGGACGCGGTCGATCGCGGGCTCACCACCAGCGTCGTCCATATCCGTACATGGGTCGAGGATAAACAACTCTGCTACCGTAGAAGCCGGGGCGGTAGCCCCAGCCCGGTCCGTAGTAGACCGGTCGGGGACCGAACCACGGGCTCACGCCGACGACGGGGTAGGCCGTCGCGTAGGGCACCACGGGTGCCGCGAGGACGGGAGCGGGGGCGACCAGAGGCGCCCCGTATCCGACCACACTCGGCGACCCGAAACCGATGTACCCGCCGATCATCTGCGCCTCGCCCCGGGGGGCTGCCATCCCGAGGACGACCACCACCGCGAGGGCGAAGAGAAGCTGCTTGACTCTCATGAACGTGACTCCATCCGGGGAAGTCGTGCGATCCCAGGCTCGCACGATCCGAGCCAACCCGACCGGCATCCCGGCGGGCGAGGGTCCCTGTTGCTACGAAGGCCAGGAGGCCTCAGTTCAAGATTTCCAGCTTGGGCATCTTCGGTGTCTTGATATTCTGGATGCTGATCTGGGCGGCGAGCTGCTCGACCACGGACAGCAGGTGGGGGCGGGCCGGCGATCCGGGCAGCAGGGCGTGCTCCATCTTGCCCTCGTCGCCGGTCTCCCGGAGGAAGAGGTTCAGCGGGACCTCCCCGAGGAAGGGGACGCCGAGTTCCTCGGCCTTGCGCCGTGCCCCTCCCCGGCCGAAGACGTAGACGCGCTCATCGCCGGGTTGATCGAAGAAGCCCTTGCCGTCGATCAACTTGCGGGCTTCGGGACCGCCGCGGTCCCGGAGGTAGGCGATGACGTCGAAGAACGCCATGTTCTCGATCATGCCGAGGATCGGGACCCGGAGCTGCCGGAACATGGTGATCGCCCGGGTGGCGTCCAGCAGGGCCACCTCCTGCGGCGTGCAGACCACCACCGCCCCGGTCAGCGGCAGCGTCTGGGCGAGCGTGAGCGGGACGTCGCCGGTCCCCGGCGGCAGGTCGATCACCAGGTAGTCGAGCTGGCCCCAGTCGACCTGGCGGAGGAACTGCCCCATGATCCCGTGGAGCATGGGGCCGCGCATGATCACGGCCTTGTCGGGCTCGAGCAGGAAGCCCATCGACATCAGCTTCAGGCCGTTGGTCTCGATCGGCTGGATCCGCTCGCCGCGGGCCATCGGCCGGCCCGTCGCGCCGACGAGGTGCGGGATCGAGGGCCCGTAGACGTCCGCGTCCATCAGCCCGACCGAGGCGCCGTAGGAGCGGAGCCCGTAGGCGATGGCGGCGGCCATGGTCGACTTGCCGACGCCCCCCTTGCCCGACCCGACCGCGATCACGTTCTTGATGCCCGGGATGTCTCCCGTCTCCGTGATCCCCTTGCCGCGGACCTCCGCGGTCATGTTGATCGTCAGGGCGTACTGCCCGGGCAGCCGAGACTGCAGCGCCGCGCGGACGTCGCCCTCGATCTTCCCCTTGAGCGGGCAGGCCGGCGTCGTGAGGTTGACCGACAACGACACGGTGCCGTCGCCGATGCGGATATCCTTGATCATCCCGAGATCCACGAGGTCACGACCGAGGTCGGGATCCTTGACGCCCCGGAGGGCCTCCAGGACGTCGCGTTCCGAGATCGCGGGATTCGACTTTGCGGACATTGAGTGGAATTCCTTGAGGGAACGGCACCTGCGCTCAGGGGCCGGTGGTTCAATCCTTGAATTCTAGGTTGGCGCGCGAAGAACGGCCAGAGGAGCCGGTGTCGGCGGCCGCCTCGCCATCAGCGTCGCCCGTCAGCAGCGCGGCCTCGAGCCAGTCCTCCGGGCCCAGCGGGGTGTTCGCGGCCAGCGGCCGGGACCACTCGCCCCGGTCCTGGGCACGGCCCGCCAGCCGGATCCAGCGGTCGACGAGGTCGGCGACCTCCGGCGGCGGGACGAAGCCGGAGAGGACATGGGTCGCCCCGAGCTCGCGGGCGAGCGGCCCGACGCCTTCCTGTGAGTCCGGATCGAGGACCAGGATCAGGGCGTCGGGGCAGATCGCCGCGGCCAGTGAGAGATCCGAAAGCCCTTCGCGAAGCTGCCTGCTCAGGTCGATGAGGATGACCGGGGCCGCGAGCCCCGTCAGCACCGCGGAGAGATCCCCCGAAGATCGGGTCTCGCACCAGCGGACGGGACGATCGGCGAGCCGCGGCCGGACCTGCGCCGACCATCTCCCCAACCGCTCATGAAGGACCACTGCCACGCGAGCCATGCCTTGATCCTTGATTGTTCGCCCCGAACGGGCCCCTCATGGGATGCCCGGGTCAGGCCAGCAGCTCCTTGACGACCCGGGCCGGCTCGACGCCGGTCAGGCGGACGTCCAGGCCCTGGAACTTGTAGCTCAGGCGAGCATGATCGATGCCGCAGAGGTGGAGGACCGTGGCGTGGAGGTCGCGCACGTGCATCACGTCCTCGACGGCCTTGTAGCCCAGCTCATCGGTCGCGCCGTGGGTGACGCCGCCCTTGATCCCGCCGCCCGCCATCCAGATCGAGAACCCGAGGATGTGATGGTCGCGACCCGTCCCCTGCCCCATCGGCGTGCGGCCGAACTCGCCGCCCCAGAGGATCAAGGTGTCGTCGAGCATCCCCCGCTGTTCGAGGTCCCTGACCAGTGCGGCACAGGCCTGGTCGACCTCGCGGGCGGCCATCGGCATCGCGTTCTTGATGTCGCCGTGGTGGTCCCAGGCGCGATGGTAGAGCTGGATCATCCGCACCCCACGCTCGGCCAGGCGGCGGGCCATCAGGCAGTTCGAGGCGAAGCTGCCGTCGCCGGGCGCCTTGATCCCGTACATGTCCAGGATGTGGCGCGGCTCGCCGCTGAAGTCGGTCAGCTCGGGCACGGAGGCCTGCATCCGGAAGGCCAGCTCGAACTGGGCGATCCGCGTCTGGATCTCGGGGTCGAGGCGATCCTCGGCCAGCATGGCGTTCAGCCGGTTGACCTCGGCGACGCTCTCCTGCTGCCGCAATCGGTCGACCCCCGGCGGGTTGTTGATGTAGTGGACCGCGTCGCCGCGCGACTGGAAGAGGATGCCCTGGAATTTGCTCGGCAGGATGCCCGCCGACCATTGCCGGGCCGAGACCGGCTGCTGTCCCGTGGCCCCCGCCGAGGTGAAGACGATGAAGCCCGGCAGGTCGTCCGTCTCCGCGCCCAGTCCGTACAGCAACCAGGATCCCATGCTGGGCCGGCCCTTGATGATCGATCCTGTGTTCATGAACGCATGGGCCGGGTCGTGGTTGATCTGCTCGGTGGTCATCGATCGGACGATGCAGAGCCGATCGGCCAGGCCCGCGATGTGCGGGAACAGGTCGGAGATCTCCTGGCCGGACTGCCCGTGCTTGTGGAAGCCGCAGGCCGGCCCCCTCGCCTTCAGCGTCATGTTCTGGAGCTGGGCGAGTTGCTGACCCTTCGTGAACGACTCCGGGAACGGCTTGCCGTCCAGCTCCGCGAGCCTCGGCTTGTAGTCGAAGCTCTCGAACTGGGAGGGCCCGCCCGCCATGCAGAGGTGGATCACCCTCCGCGCCTTCACCGGCAGGGGTGGCGGGTCGAGCACCCCCCGCCAGCGATCCGGCTTGCGGGTGTCCGCCGCCCGGGCCGTACCCAAAAGCCCGGCCAGGGCGATCCCGCCGAGCCCGTAGGCCGATTGTCTGAGGAACACGCGGCGCCGGATGGCCGTGAGCCAGGGAGGAGGGTCATAAGCGTGATTCATGCTCATCCTCGCGCGGCGATAGGGGTTGGTTTGCTCCGTCGAGAACCTGTCTGGTGGTGAGTGCCGAGGCGCTCCGACCCCTCGACTTCCCCGTTCCAAGGGGGAGACTCATTCCTTTCCCCCCTTACCAAGGGGGGACACAGGGGGGTCGATTGGCCGGCCACAGCGATCCTCGGGGACCGGGGATGCGATGCCGGCTCCAACCTCATGCAGGACGCGCTCGATCACCCCATCGAGGTTCTCGAACACATCCGCATTGGTGAACCTCAAGGTCCGGATCCCATGGTCCTCCAGGAAACGTCGTCGCCGCTCATCGTGTTGTCTGCCGTCCTCGGTGAAGTGGGAATCCCCATCCACTTCGATGGCGAGCCGATGCTCCGCGTCGAAGAAGTCGAGACAATACGGTCCGACGCTGTGCTGTCTGCGGAACTTCACCCCCGCAAGTTGCCTGCCTCGGAGCCGCATCCAGAGGAGCACCTCGGCGGGTGGCATCTGCTTGCGGAGATGCTGCCGGAGCGGCTTCTCGGAGGATCGGTTGAAGACGTTTGTCATGGAGAATGGCCCTCGTGACGTTCGCGGTCTGCTCGACCCCCCCTACCCCCCCTTGGCAAGGGGGGGAGTTCCCGGAATGTGAGTTGCTCGCGGCGAGCCCACTGCTCCGGGAGTAGCTGTCCGAAGGACGTCGCGGACATGACTCAGTACCTCGTGATCGTCTCGTGCAGGCTCAGGACGACTCGGCAGACCATCGTCCAGGCGGCGAGCTCGGGCTCGGAGAGGTCGGTGGGCACGGGGGACTGGCCGACGCGGACGAGTTGCCCGGCCTCAGACGGGTGTACTCGGAAGAACGCCCGCTGCTCCTGGAGATACGCGGTCAGCGACTGCCGTTCCTTGTCCCCGGGCGAGCGCGCAAGTGCGCGCTCAAAGAGCAGCGTGACGCGGTCCAGGTCACTCGAGTCTCGACCCGTCAGGAGCCGCCGGGCCAGCACACGCGCGGCCTCCACGTAGCTGGGATCGTTGAGCAACGTCAGCGCCTGCTGCGGCGTGTTCGCCACGTTGCGGGCCGCGGTGCATTCCTCCCGGGGCGGGGCGTCGAAGTTCGCCAGCATCGGATGCAAGAAGGTCCGCTGCCAGTGCATGTAGACGCCCCGTCGGTACTGCCGATCGTCCGTGTCGGCGATGTAGTCGCGGTCCGGGAACTGGAGGTTGGCGTAGTAACCTCCCGGCTGATAGGGGAACACGCTCGGCCCGCCGACGTCCGGGTTCAGCAGCCCCGCGATCGCCAGGGCGTTGTCGCGGACGAACTCCGCCTCGAGCCGCCGGGGCGACTGCGAGGCGAGCAGCCGGTTCGCCGGGTCGATCTCCCGCAACTCGGGCCGCAGCCGCGCATCTTGCCGGTACGTGGCCGATGTCACCAGCAGTCTGACCATCCGCTTGACGTCCCAGCCGCCGTCACGGAACCGGAACGCCAGCCAGTCCAGCAGTTCGGGGTGGACCGGCCACTCGCCCTGGGCCCCCACGTCCTCGACCAGGCTGCTGATCCCGGTGCCGAAGCACTGCTTCCAGAGCCGGTTCATGAAGACCCGCGCCGTAAGGGGGTTGTCCGGGGCCAGGATCCAGCGGGCCAGGTCGAGACGCGTCAGCTTCCCGGCGCTCGCGGTGGAAGGCTGGGGCAGGAACCGTGGCACCGCCGGCTCGACGATCGGCCCGCTCTCGTCCTGCCAGTTGCCGCGCGGGAGGACCCGCGTCACTCGCGGAGGTGCCGACTTCACGACCATCGCGTAGCTCCGCCCGTCCCGGCATTCGAGGAGCTTCGCGCTCAGCGACTTGATCTCGCCCCAGGCCGGCAGGCGGGGGCCTTGGGCCATCGCGTAGAGCTCGTCGATCACGGCCCGATGTTCCGGCGTCCGCTCCCCATCGCCTGCCAGCAGCGCCTCCCGCTGGTGCTCATCCAGGCCAGGTCGGTTCATGGGATCGAAGCCGAACGGCGAGGTCGAGATCCGCACGCAGCCGGGCCGGCCGCTGAGCGTGATGGTCAGCGTGTCGTCGGCCTTCAGATCGATGGGGCTTTCCAGCGACCAGACCGCGGTCTGGGGCACGTTGGCCTTGTCCCTCGCGGTGATCCAGCCGCCGAGGATGCCGAGGATCTCGTCACCGTTGAAGTAACGAGGACTCTTGCGGTCGGCATCGGCGTGGAAGAAGGACAGCGGCTGTGGTTTCCCTCCCCTGGCGGTGACGGTGGCGGAGAGGCGGATCGTGGTCGACTCGGCCCTGTCCCGCGTGATCCTGCCACCGTGGGACGGATGCGGCAGTAGCTCGACCCGGATCCGGGCCAGGCCGCCGGGGCCGGGTTTCAGGACCGCCGTCAACGAGTCGCCGGAAGCGGGAGCGTTGATCAACAGCGAGCCGTCGGCCTCGCGCTTCGCGCCGTTGGCTTCCACCAGTTCGGGCGTCTTCCAGCCGCTCGGCGCGGTTCGAACGAAGGCCGAGGCGCTCCTGGCCCAGGTCTCCAGGGAATCCCGACCGGCGCGATCCTTCAGGGAGAGGGAGGCGGATGTGAGGCAGAGCTGGCGAATTCGCTCCTGCAACTGCGCCTTTCGCTTCTTCAGATAAGGGCTCTCAACCTCGACCTCGGGCGGGAACGGGTGGTCGTTGGACCAGCCTTTCAGCTCGGGATTCGGGGTGTAATCGTAATCCGAATAGACGCCCCACTGCTTGATGTCGGCGAAGAACGCCCCGAGCGAATAGAAGTCCCGCATCGTGAACGGGTCGTACTTGTGGTCGTGGCACTCGCAGCATCCCATCGTGGAGCCGAGCCAGGTCATCGACACGGTGCGGATGCGGTCGCTGGCGTACTTGGCCAGGTACTCCCCCGGCTGGGCACCCCCTTCGCGGGTCATCATGTTGAGGCGGTTGAAGCAGGTCGCGACGAGCTGCTCGCTGGTCGGGGACGGCAGCAGGTCTCCCGCAAGCTGCTCCACGGTGAATTGATCGAACGGCTTGTTGCGGTTGAACGCGTCGATCACGTAGTCGCGGTACGGGAAGACGCGCTGACCCTGGTCGCCGTGATAGCCGACCGTGTCCGCGAACCGGACGAGGTCAAGCCAGGGCACCGCCATCCGCTCGCCGTAGTGGGGAGACTCCAGCAGCCGGTCGACCAGGCGCTCGTAGGCGCGGGGATCTCTGTCCTGCTCGAACGCCCGTACCTCCTCGGGCGTGGGAGGCAGGCCGAGCAGGTCCAGCGAGAGCCGCCGAATCAGCGTGGCGCGGTCGGCCTCCGGCGAGGGCGCGATCCCGCGCGATTCCAGCGTGCTCAGGATGAAGGCGTCGATGGGGTTCCGGACCCAGGACGCGTTCTTCACCGGAGGGGGGCTGACCTGCTGGACCGGGACGTAGGCCCAGTGGGCCTGGTACTCCGCCCCTTCCGAGATCCAGCGCCGGAGCAGATCCTTCTGGGACGGGGTCAGCGACTTGTGGCTGGCGGGCGGGGGCATGACCTGGTCGGCATCATCGCTGAGGATCCGCGCCAGGAGCTCGCTCTCGTCCGGCTTCCCGGGGACGATCGCCTGCGAGGAGACCGCGGAGGCACGCTCGTCGAGCCGTAGCCTGGCCTTCCGCTTGTTCTTATCCGGCCCGTGGCAGGCGTAGCAATTCTCCGAGAGGATGGGCCGGATGTCGCGATTGAACGCGACCCGCGCCGGCTTGCTCGCGTCTGCGGCCGTGGCCGGTCGACCCGGCGAGATACAGACACCGGCGAAGACCACGAGGCACCAGCCGAGGCGCCCGGCCTCGTTCCGCCAACGCTCCCCGATCGCTCTCGTGGTTCGCACGACGGCAGCCTCCCCGATGACCCGCTCCCGGCGCCGGCGGGTCTTCCCTGCGACGATTGCCTCAGGCCGAGTGTTTAACAATCCTTTTACTATACCCGAGCGGAGGGGTCGCTCCAGCCCGTGGTCCCGTCGGGCGGAGCCGGATCGGGGCGGTGTCCGCCGCCGTCGGCGGGACGACCTGCGGGACGGGCGGCGTGGGGTCCACGTCCATGGCCCGACCGCCCTCTCGCCGCGCGTCGACCGGCCGCGACCGCTCCCGGTGGGCGGGACGCAAGTCGTTGCCGCATGGAGGGTTCACCGCGACCGATTGGCTTTGTTCCGCGCCGCCGCGCATGCGAGCTGGATGGCGGTGCCGCCTGTGTATCGGCTGGGGCTTCCGGGCGTTGCCGCGATGGGCGTCGATCCTGGCCTGGGACGAGATGGCACGGCTCCTGGTGCATCATCGAGAAATCCGTTTCGAGGCGAGGGCGCACGGTCACCATCGACAGGACGCCCTACCAGGTACGATCTGATTCGGGGGCCGCGAAGTTGCAGGAAAATCGGAAATCCGGCGAGTTTCTCGTCACCCCGGCGCCATCGGATTGGCCGTCGCGGGCATCCTCGCGGGGGCTCAATCGGTCTCGCCGGCCGGCTGCACCTTCAGCGATCGGATCGTCAGGTCGAGCGGCCGGCCCTGGGAGGCCTGGCCGAACGTGATGACCACTTCCTTGATGTGGGCCAGCCCCGGTGTGGCGGGCAGGGGGATGCGAATCTCGGCCTCGTCCTTGCCCGTGCCTTCGAATCGCGTGAAGATCTCGGTCGGGATCAGGCCATCGGGGAGCGGCCCCTTGACGGGCTTGAGGGTGATGTTCGCCTGGGGCAACTCCGAGTCGGAGCGATACCGAAGCACGAGCACCCCGCCGGACAGATTGGCCTCCTGGCTCCCCTGAGGGACGAACGCGATCCCGGCGTCGGAGAGCTTCTCGGTCCTCGCGAGGAAGCCGGACGGCTCGCGCCGGGATGTCATGGGGGCCGCCTTGCCGTTCCAGGCGAAGACCTGGGCACTCTCCGAGAGAAGGTCCGCCCCCGAGCCGGCCTCGAAGACTTCCTGGAGCCGGCCGGTCAGGTTCTTCGATTCCAGATAACGACGCATGTGGTCCGGCGAGGTGTGCAGCAGCCCGAGGGCCAGGGCCAGCGTGTGGGCCGTCGTCTGGAAGGCGATGACCTCGCGTTTCGATGTGTTGTAGCCCTCCCAGGGGCCGTGGTCGGTCAGGAGCGGTGCGATGGCGGGCCAGTTGGCCCCCAGGAAGCGCTCGACCTTCTCCGGGGCGATCGAGTACGCCGCGCCCAGGGTGTAGAGCGAGGCCGCGTCGGTGATCCGGGGCGCGGGGGAGACGGCGATGTCGGGGATGCCGATGCTCCCGGTGTACTGCTCGCCCTGGCCGCTGTAGGACTCGGAGAGGAAGCCGGGCAGCGAGTGACGCCTGGAGAAGTCGATCTCGACGTCGACCACCCGGTCCAGGAGCCGCTTCCAGCTCGGCTGGGAGAGCTCAGTCAGGGACAGGTCGAGGCCGAACGCCTGGAACGCGGAGCCCTCCCAGGGGGCCAGGACGTGGACGGTCCGGCCCGCGGCCAGGCGGTACGGCTTCATCTTGAACCCCAGGTTGGCGAGGGCGTCGAAGGGGAGCCCGAACCGGGTGACGACGAACGTGGCTGGGCCGCGGAACTCGTTCACAAGGTAGTCCACGTGGCCGGTGACCCAGCGGCCCAGGTCGTTGAACCAGCCGAAGTGGCGGCGATGGGTCGCGTCCCAGCCGAAGTAGAACTGGCCGGCGACCGGGTCGTAGAGCCTGGCGTAGCCTTCCTGCTGGTCGTCCAGGAACCGCTCGAGCTGCTCGCGGATCGGGGCGGCCGCGGGATGGTCCTTCACGGCCGGCCCGAGCAGGGCGCCGATCGTCTTGGCGGCGGATGCGGAGAGATTGGCGTTGTCGATGAAGACGGCCAGCACGACGCGGTGGTCGAGCAGGCCCATGATCGCCTGCTTCGTCTCGGCGTCGGCGAACGGGGCGAGCGGGCCGTCGAAGAAGTCCGAACCGTAGGTGGCCGATCGCTTGACTTCCGCCTGGTCGGCGTCCTTCCTCGCCACGATCCAGCCCTTCTCCTGGAGCCCCTTCCAGATGCGGTCGGCCCTCTCCCTGCCAAATTTCTCGTCGTATTCCTGCTTGGTGGCCTCGACGGCCAGCGGACCGAGCCGCTTGCCGGTCGCCAGGTCCAGGAAGTTGCCCAGCAGGCCGTAGTCGCTCAGCTTCGGATCGCGCTGGTCCTTCCGCAGCGTCTGGACCAGGTGGGCGAGCCGGGCGAGGGCCTGGTCACGCGAGATCCCCTTCACCTCGCACTCCCCCGCGGCAATGTCCGCCAGCAGCTCCATCAACTGGCCGATCGCGGTGAGCTGGGTGAACGACCGGAGGAAGAGGCCCTTGCTCGGCTCCTGATTCCACCCCTCGAAGGGATAGCCCGAGTTCGGGTCGATCATCCCGTTCTCGGGGGCGACGTATCGCAGGGCGTTCGCCAGCAGCTCCCGCGCGTGGCGGTGCTCCGCCGGTACGGACGGGAACGGGTCCCACGCCGCCGCTCGCGGCGCGGACGCCGGCCCCTGGGCACGGGCCTCGGACATGTCGGGATCCAGCCAAAAGGGGGCCGCCGCGAACAGGGTCGCGAGCCAGGCCCGGAGGAGAGACGATCGTCGCGGACGCCGGCGCGGCTCTCGCACAGCCGGTAACGGTGTCCGCTTCGCTCCCGCGACCCGGCGGCCAGGGGGATGACAGATCATGAGGGATGCCTCGCTTGAGATTCCACGCCGTGCCCGATGCTCGCTCGCTGGGCGCGGCCGGCGGTGGTGCCGGGTTGCCGGAGCGGACTCAGCTCCGGGTCTCGCTCGACCTGGGCGGGTTCGAATTCGGGAGGGAGCGTGCGGGCCGGCGGCGCGACCACGGTCCCGCGCTCGAGCTTCAGACCGAGGACGCCCTCCATCGCCTGCCGGAGCATCCAGCCCGCCGCGCCGGTGTAGCCGTTCCAGATCATCCGGCCGGGGTCGAAGGTGGTGATCATGTCCGCGGCCTGCTTGTTCGGCTGGCCGCCGTAGATCTCGATCTCCGGCCCCGCGGAGTGATCGAGCGGCGAGATCTTGCGCCAGAGCCGGAACGCCGTGGAGAAGTAGTCCCTCGCGTCGTCGCCGCGCCCTTCCCGCTCGGCCCGCTCGCCGAGGATCCGGGCCGCCCCGACCAGCCATTGGACCCCGTGACAGTACATCCCGTTCTCGCGCACACCTTCCGGATAGACGCTGCTCCGCCCGAGGTAGGGCCGGGTGTCCTCGCGGAGCGGGGGCCAGCCCAGGAGGATGGTGTTCTCCTTCTCGAGGATCGAGAGGGCCGTGTGGAAGACGCTCTCGGCGCGGCGGTGATCGACGCCGGCCATGACCGCCCACGAGGCGGTGAGCGCGTCGATCTCCCAGACGCCGCTGCCGCTGACGCCGATCTCGGTCCCGTCGTCGTGGATCGCCCGGAGGTACCGGTCCCCGCGCCAGGTGCCCTCGACGGCCCGACGGAGCTGTTCGAGCCGCCCCGCGTAGTGATCACGCCGGGCCTCGCCCTCCTTGCGCTCCACGATCCGGACCATCCGCTCCAGGATGTAGGCCAGGAAGAGCCCGAGCCAGACGCTCTCGCCCCGGCCCTCGCTGCCGATCTCGTCGAGGCCGTCGTTCCAGTCGCCCGTGCCCATGAGCGGGAGCCCGTGCCGACCCATGCGGCGGTCGAGGACCAGGTCGATGGCCCGGAGGCAGTGACGGTAGAGCGTGTCCTCGCGGCTCGAACGGAGGGGGTCGAAGCCCACGCCCCCCTTCCCCCTGGGCAGCGGCTCGAAGGGCTGCTCGGATTCGAGATAGGGCGTACGCTCGTCGAGGATCGCGTCGTCGCCCGTCTGGGAGACGTATTCGACAGCGGCCCAGGGCAGCCACAGCAGATTGTCGGAGGCATGGGTCCGGCCGACGAACCCGGTTCGCCCATCCTGGAGCAGGTGGAACCAGTGGACGACGTCGCCCTCAAGGAACTGCTGCGAGGCGTGCAGCAGGATCTGCCGCCGCGCCACGGCCGGGTCAACCCAGATCAGATTCACCGAGTCCTGGAGCTGGTCGCGGAAGCCGTAGGCGCCGCTGGCCTGGTAGAAGCCGCGACGCGCCCAGATCCGCTCCGCCAGGGCCTGATATTTCAGCCAGTGGAGATAGCGGTCGAACTCAGGGTGATCGGTCCGGACGTCGAGCGTCCCCATCAGAGCGAGCCACCAGGCGCGGGTCGCTTGGAGCGCTGATCGGGCCGCGGAGACACTTTGGTACTTCGAGACCAGAGCGGCGGCCGCGTCGCGGTCGTCAGCCTGCCCGAGCACGACGACGACCGAGTGTTCGCCGCGCGGCGACCCCACCAGCGACGAGACCACGGCCGCGATCGCCCGGTCGGCGAACTCGCCGGGGGCCGGCTGCCCGTTCTCGAGCAGATAGGGGCGGGCGACGTCCCGCGCCGGCCCGAAGAACCGGCCGCGACGCGACTCCAGGATCTCGGCCCGCTCGGAGACAGACACGAACGCGGGGCCGGTCCGGAAGGTGTTCCGCGGGTTCTCGAGGAAGATCGCGGATCCCGGCAAGTCCTCGTGAATCCGCAGGGGGCCGGAGTGCTCGGGCTGGGCGGCGAGCACGATCTGGAAGTAGGGCGCGAACCGGAACCGGCGCGACTGGTCGCCGCGATTCCGGATCGTCAGCAGGTAGACGCCGAGGGGCTCCTCCGGGGGGACGAAGACGACGAGCTCCGTCTCGATCGTGTCCCGCGACATGCGGAAGGTCGCCGTGCCGTCGACGCCGAAGTCCGCCGAGTGGGTCGCGTCCTGCCGGTTCAGGGGGTGGTAGGTGGGCGAGTACCACTCCCCGCGGTCCACGTCGAAGAGGTAGAGGGCCTCGCCGGGAAGTTCGCGGGTCACGATGTCGGACCAGTCGGGAGTCAGCCGGTTCTGCTGGGAGTTCACGCTGAAGCTGGCGTGCAGCCCGCGGTTGGTCACCGAGACGACGTGCCCCAGGGCGTTGGACAGCGTGTGATCGAACGGTCGTGGCGTGAACGGCGTGAAAACGTGCAGGTTCTTGCCGTCCTCGGTGAACTCGGCGTAAGGGAGCCGGAACCCCTCGGGGATCTCGCCGTGCCTGATGGGGTGAGGTCCCGCCCGGCCGTCCCGCGGTGCGGGAAGGCGATCCGGGCGGAGCCCGAACTCGCTCACGATCGCCTCGGCCGCCTGCTCGCGACGATCCGCGAAGCCGAGCAGCAGGCGGAGCCGGGCCGAACCCCGGGCCGGGACGGTCATCCCGATCAGCAGGCTGGCGATCGGGTCCATCGTGGCCTGGGCCGGCGTGTCGCAGGCTTCCCTGAAGCTGGGGTCCTCGATGGCCAGCGGGCGGTGGATGCTCCTCGCCCTGCCGATGAAGTCGATCCTCGAGGCGAGGAACCCGTCGGGAGCGCGATCCGCCGCCAGGTAGCCGTATCGTTTCGAGTGCCGGTCGAACGCGATCAGGGCGTGCAATGAGCCGTCGTACTCGACCTCGGTGAAGAGGCGCTTGTACTGCGTGTGGCCGCGATCGGCCTCGGGGTGGTCGAGGACCCATTCCAGGTACGGGACGATCTGGACGAGTGCCGTGGTCTCGGCCTGGTTCTCCAACTCGACGGTCCAGCGCTCGGCCGGCCCGATCCCGGCGGGGAGCGAGATCCGCACGGCCGCCCGGAGCCTCCCATCGTCATGACGGACGGCGAGAAACTGGTCGCCGCCGGAACGCTTCAAGGACCGGCCCGCCGGACCGGGGGCGGAGCCGATCAGCGGCCAGACGTGCCGGACTTCTCCGGTGTCGGCGGAACGCTCGACGAGGAAGAGCGCCCGCCCGGCCGGGTCCAGAAGGTCGTAGGACCGCCGGGAGAGATCCAGGTCGAGGCCCGGCACGCGGCTGACCAGTGCGCCATCGGCGCGGAGCGTCACCTCGTAGGCTCCGTCGCCCAGGGTCCGCGACGCCGGTGCCTGCGGGTCCCATCGCTTCTTGAGCGTGCGCGCGATCGCGAAGAACGACGTGCTCGCCGCCGCGGAGGTGGCCGCCCAGAACACCTGCGAGGTGGCCGGCAGGGCGAGGAACGCGCCGGCGAGACTCGTGGAATCGGCCGCCCGCAGCGCCTCGGCCGCGGACCAGGCGCGGTCCCAGTTCGCCCCCCGGGGGATGTAATACGGGATCAGCAGCGGTCCCCAGGTGGTGAAGCGCTTGACCGCCTCGGGGATGCAGCGCGCGGTTGCGGCCGGGGCCAGCCGGCGCGCCATCCGCTGCTCCAGGCGGTCCATCCCCAGGAAGCTCAGGTTGACGAGCGTCGCCACCCGCAGCCCCATGTGGTCCAGCCAGATCAGGATCCGCACCGCATCATAAGCAAGCAAGTAGATGAAGATCTGGAGGCTCCAGGATCGGAAGGCGTCCGTCGTCATCGTGGCGTCGCGGAAGATCGCGAGTGTGGTGCGGATCGCCCCGTCCTGGTTGTACCAGGTCGGCTCGCCCATCGGTCGGAGGAACGAGTTGATGATCGGGGACATCCAGAGTCCCCAGCGGAGGACCTGGATCATGTTCTCGCCGACTTCCCTCAGGCCGTCCGCGGTGAAGAGCGTGCGGATGGGCGTGGAGTCGTCGGCGAAGTAGGACCGCATGAACGTCCGGTTGATCGCGAAGAGCCAGGCGGCCGTGGACCAGCTGATCACCCCGGCCAGCGACTCGCTGAGCAGCAGGGCGACCCCGCCGTTGACGGTCCCCAGGTTGAGGTGGCCCCACTTGCTGACCAGCGGGTAGATGTCGAAGAGTACGGGAGGACGACCCGCCGCGAGGTAGCGATGGAACTTCTCCGTGACCACGCCGACCTGTGCCGAGTCGAGATAGAACCCGATCGCCGCGCCGATGAAACCTCCCAGCAGCGCATGCGCCGCGTAGTAACGGACGGGCTGGAGGCGGCCGACATTTCGGGTCGTTCGCAGCAGATCGACCATCACGTCGACCCCGGCATACGCGAGGCCGCCCAGCACCAGGCCGAAGCCGGCCCGCGTGGCGAGGTCTCGCTCCGGCAGGCCCAGCTCCAGGCCGAGCCCCATCCCGGGGCCCACCACCGCCCCCCTGAGGTACAGGAAGGGCATCCGATAGTTCCTCGCGAGTCGCCGGAAGAACGGAGGGCTGCCGTCGAACGTCTCGATGACCGTCTTGATCAGCGGGAACGCGAGCGCGCCCAGGAGGACGGCGGCCTCGGTTGGGGCGTGCTCCGCCAGGCCCCGGACCCCTGGCAGACCCATGAGCAGCCCGAAGCCGTGCAGGCTTCCCATGAAGACGCCGCTGTAGATCGCCCCTTTCGTCATGCCGCTGAGTGGGTGCACGAGCACGGCACGCTCGGTCGGCGAGCCCCCGCGAATCGCGTCGAGGAGCAGGCCGGTGACCAGGTAGGCCTCACCCCAGAGGCCCGCCTGGGCGAGCATGGTGGCCAGGACCGTACCGAACCATCTCGCGGCTCCGGGCCACTCCGCGATCGTGCCCCCCGAGCCGAACCAGGCGACCCAGGGCGAGGCGACCGCCCCGGCCGCGACCGCGAGCATCGCGAGATGGGCCCTCGGCGAGAGGAGCCAGCGGCCCCTGGTGACGAGGCTCAATCCCTGCGCCAGCAGTTCGTTGAATCCGAGGAGGATCAGGACGCGTCCGAGGAACTGCTCGACCTCGGGCCTCCCGTCCAGGGTCCCTGCGCTGATCGTGCCCCCCAGCGATCGCAGCAGGTCGCCGGATTGCAGCGCGGTCAGCATCCCGACCACGAACGGAGCCCCTGCGATGAGTGCGGCGGTCGGAGTGCCGAGGTGCTGCCCGCGCGTGGCGAGCCGATGGGCGTTGGTCAGGTGATAGACCAGCACCGTCGCGGCCGCGACCGTCTGGCTGAGGGAGTAGAAATCCCCCGGGCTCGACGGAGCCTGGAGGATGGCGAGTCCGCTGGAGGAGACGGCCAGCATCCCCGTCACCAGCCAGTCGCGGAACAGCTCCCGCGCGGTCAGGTGCTTGCCGGTCAATCCCCATTTCCACCACTCACCGATCAGCACCCCCCCAGCGGCCGCCCCCACCGGCGACCAGCCCACCTGGAGCGGCCCGAGCGAGCCGAGGTGGTCGATCCAGGCGGCGAGGGCCGCGGTGAGGAGGACGCCGACACCGCCGGTCGCGTCGCGGAGCCAGAGTCGGGGCCAGGGGATCGACTCTGGAAGGATGGGCTCCTCACGATCGACGGACGATGCAGTCGTACCTCGGCGAAGGACGGAGGACGCCAGGCCCCAGAGCAACGCGGTCACGACGCCGGCGATGGCCACTCCGCTGAATCGCGCCCAGGGCTCCAGCGAGAGCCTCCGGAGCGGCGAGAGCCGGGCGAATCGCACATCGACGAGGAGGGTTCCCCGGGCCGGCTCGCCGTCGCCCACGCGGCTGATCGAGAGCACGACCTCGTTGACCGAACCGATCGCGGCCCAGTCGAGCCGGGCCTCGGTCGGCCCGTCGTCGTCCGCGACAACCGGCAGGCGCTGGACCCCCCTGGTGCCCTTGATCTCCAGCGCGGCCGAGATCTGCCCGGCCTGGTCGGGGGGGAGAAGGCGGACGGCGACCCGCACCGTCTCCGCGTCCTTGGAGGTCAGCCCGCCGGGGAACGACTTCGCATACAGGCCGGCGGCCGTGCGCGGCGGGAGGGTGTAATCGACGCCGATCCCGTCGGCCCGCTCGGGAGAGGCGTCTTGCGCGACGAGGCTCGCCCGGGCCTCGCCGACGTTAAACGTCCCCCGCTCCGCGGCATCCGAGAGGCGGATTTCTCGGTCCGTCGCGGCAGCGGAGGTCGAGCCGGCGAGCCCGGCGAGCGCGATCCCGAGGAGGGTCACACCCCGAAGGGCCGGCCCGTTCCGGCATTGCCGTCCGCCGATCATGCTCGGTCGCTCCTCCTGCCTGCACCCCGATCGGGGCGGATTCCCCGAGTCGCTCCATCGTCGTGAAACGGTACCGTCGCACCCCGCAGGATGACACGTCCTCGAAGCCGAGGGGCCGATGCCCGCCCCCGTCCCCGCGCACGGACATTCGACGATCGACCGTGTCGGCACATCGCGATGCACATGGCATGCCCTCGATGTGGATTTCGAAACGCACCGATCGAGGAGGGAGCCTGACGCTTCGCTGAACGATTCCACCCGTCCTTCGCCGGGACATTCTTACCACCCGGATCGCGGCATGCACTTTGCTGCGAATTTGCGGCATTCCGAACCAGGATCGCAATCTCGACGACGAAGGAGGCCCGATGGCCGACCCCAGAGAGGATGCACGCACGACCGCGCGCTATGGCGAGGTCGAGGTACCCACCGGAAAAGGCGGCGAGACTCACCAGGCCGCCGGCGAGGGGCGTCCCGTGATGACGACCCAGCAGGGCGTCCCCGTCGCCGACGATCAGAATACGCTGCGGGCCGGGCCGAGGGGGCCCGCACTCCTGGAGGACTTCCACTTCCGCGAGAAGCTCTTCCACTTCGACCACGAGCGGATCCCCGAGCGGGTCGTCCACGCCCGCGGCTTCGGTGCCCATGGGTACTTCGAAAACTACGGCTCGCTCGCCGACATCACCCGCGCGGACCTCTTCCAGAGGGCCGGCGAGAAGACGCCCGTCTTCGTGCGGTTCTCGACCGTGGCCGGGAGCAAGGGCTCGCCCGACCTGGCCCGTGACGGCCGCGGCTTCGCCACCAAGTTCTCCACCAGGGAGGGCAACTGGGACCTCGTCGGCAACAACATCCCCGTGTTCTTCATCCAGGACCCGATCAAGTTCCCGGACATGGTGCACGCCGTGAAGCCCGAGCCGGACCGGGGCTTCCCCCAGGCCCAGTCGGCCCACGACAACTTCTGGGACTTCATCTCGCTGACTCCTGAAAGCATGCACATGATCATGTGGATCATGTCTGACCGGACGATCCCGCGCTCGTTCCGGACCATGGAGGGATTCGGCGTGCACACCTTCCGGCTGGTGGACGCCGAGGGCAAGTCCACGTTCGTCAAGTTCCACTGGAAGCCGAAGCAGGGGTTGCAGTCGGTCGTCTGGAACGAGGCGGTGAAGATCAACGGCGCCGACCCGGACTATCACCGGCGCGACCTCTGGAACGCGATCGGCGCCGGCGACTTCCCCGAGTGGGAGCTCGGCCTTCAGCTCTTCGACGAGAGCTTCGCGGAGAAGTTCGAGTTCGACATTCTGGACGCGACGAAGCTCATCCCGGAGGAGCAACTCCCGGTCCGCCGGGTGGGGAGGCTCGTGCTCGACCGCCGGGTCGACAACTTCTTCATGGAAACCGAGCAGGTCGCCTTCTGCACCCAGAATGTGGTACCGGGGATCGACTTCACCAACGATCCGCTGCTCCAGGGGCGGAACTTCTCGTACCTGGACACGCAGCTCAAGCGGCTGGGCAGCCCGAACTTCACCCACATCCCGATCAACTCCCCGCGGTGCCCGTTCTCCAGCTTCCAGCAGGACGGCCACATGGCGATGCGTAACCCCAAGGGGCGGGTGAACTACGAGCCCAACTCGTGGACCGAAGGCGGCCCGCGCGAGTCACCGCGGGCGGGCTTCCAGACGTATCCCGAGAAGATCGAGGCCCCGAAGGTCCGCTCCCGGCCCGAGACGTTCGCCGACCACTACAGCCAGGCCCGGCAGTTCTACCTCAGCCAGGCGGCCATCGAGCAGACGCACATCGGCAACGCCCTGGTCTTCGAGCTGAGCAAGGTGGAGGTCCCCGCCATCCGGTCGCGGGTGGTCTCCCACCTGCTGAACATCGACCAGGGGCTCGCCGAGACGGTGGCCAAGGGCCTACGGCTGAAGGAGATGCCCAGCCCGGCGGCCGCCGCCCGGCCCACCCGTCAGGACCTCAAGCCGTCGGACGCGCTCTCGATCGTCAAGAACGGCCCGAAGACCTTCGGCGGGCGCAAGGTCGGGGCGCTGGTCACCGACGGGGTCGACGCGAATCTCCTGACGGCACTGGCAAAGGCGTTGCAGCAGGAGAAGGCGATGCTCAAGCTCATCGCCCCGGAGGTCGGCGGGGTGAAGGACTCCGCCGGCACCTGGCACGACGCCGATGAGAAGCTCGAGGGCGGGCCCTCCGTCCTGTTCGACGCGGTGGCGATCCTCCCTTCCAAGGAGGGCGCGGAGCTGCTGAGCAAGCTGCCCGCGGCCCGCGACTTCGTCGCGGACGCCACGGCGCACCGGAAGTTCATCGCCTACGCGGCGGCCGCGACCCCGCTTTTCGAGAAGGCGGGCGTCGCGAGCAAGATCGACGAGGGATTCATCGCCCTCAATGACCCCGGCGATTGCGACCGATTCGTCGCGACCTGCCGAAAGCTCCGCTTCTGGGAGCGGGCGGACGCCGAGCGTTGATCCGACCCTCGGGGCCGGGGGCCCGCCGGCATTCGAGCTGGCCCCCGGAGCGACCCCGGGCACGTACGTCCCCGCCCTCAATCGCGCCGTCCGCCCTATCCGCCTTGAGGATCCGAAGATGAGCGTTCTCAGCCGCAGATCCGTCCTTTCCGCCCTGGGCCTGGCCGTGCCGTTCGGCGCGGGCGCCCGAGCCGGGGCCTCCTCTGCTCCCGCGGGCACCGTCCCCGCGCTCCGGTTCCGGTCGTTCGAGCAGTCCCTTCGCGAGGCCTTCATCGCCGGGGAGTCAAGCCGGCCGCGAGGCGGGCAGGCTCTCCGGGAAATGCCCTCGCTCCGGCGCGTCGAGGTCGGGCACTCGGAGCTGGTCCAGGCCGGCATCCAGGGCTGTCATAACGACCGGCCGTTCGCCGGATTCCCGGCAGGTCACCTGCGGATCGTCCGGACCGGATCCGAACCGGGCCCCGTGCGGCAGGGAGTCCGGCTTTACGTCACCACCGTGGACGTGGTCCGGACGGGCGGGCTGGACCCCGCCGTCCCGAGCCGTCCCCTGGATTTCGCTTGCTTGCCGCCCGCTCCAGTGTTTTCCTGAACGGCACGCGGCGTGTCCTCTCCGGTCCCGACACGCTGGACGCTGCTTCCCGCGAACATCCCGGATCGGAACGTCCCACCCAACCAGCGAGGGCGTAACCATGTCACGCCGGATGATGGCCTTGCTTGCATGCCCGCTTGCCGGTCTGCTCCTCCTGCGGACCGCCCCGGCGCCGGGCCAGCAGTCCGCGACGGCCCAGCCGAGGCAGAAGGGAGCCGTCGCGAAGGCGAAGGCCGCCCGGCAGGAGCCCGTCAAGACGAAGCCGGATGTCATCTTCGTGCCCACCCCCCAGGAGGTGGTCGACGCGATGCTGGAGCTCGCCGAGGTGAAGCAAGGCGACGTCGTCTACGACCTCGGCTGCGGCGACGGCCGCATCGTGGTCACCGCCGCCGAGAAGTACGGGGCGAAGGGCGTCGGGATCGACATCGACCCGGAGCGGATCAAGGAGTCCCGGGAGAACGTCCGCAGGCACAACGTGGGCGAGCGGGTGACCATCAAGCAAGGCGACCTGTTCCGGGAGGATTTCCGGGAGGCGACCGTCGTCACACTCTACCTGCTCCCGAGCCTGAACGAGAAGCTGATCCCCCAGCTCGAAAAGCTCAAGCCAGGCACGCGCATCGTGTCACACGACTTCACCATGAAGGGGGTCAAGCCCGCCAAGTCCACCCGGGTCAACGGCCACGAGGTCTACCTGTGGATCCTCCCGCTGGACAAGGAGCCGTGAGGACTCCTGCTCCCGCGCGACGCGAGAGGATGCTCACAGCCTCGGCGGGGCCGGCTTGATCGGGTTCTTCGCGGGGTCGGCGCCCTTCGTCCTGACCTTGCGCTTGTAGACCTTGTCGCCGCAGGTGGCGAAGAGGGTGTCGCGGTCGGGGCCGCCGAAGCAGAGGTTCGAGATCCGGCCGTTGGGGGTGGGGATGATCGCGTTGACCCGCCCGGCCTGGTCGCAGACCTGGATGCCCAGCCGGGTGGCGACGTAGAGCCGGCCGTCGCGGTCGACCTTCATGCCGTCGGCACCCGCGTCGTCGGCCGTGTCTGGAATATGAAGGTGAAAATACTTCTGCTTGTGAGCCAGTGAGCCGTCCGGCAGGATCTGGAAGCTGTAGACCCAGTGGCTGCGGCTCTCGGCGACGTACAGCAAGGACTGGTCGGGCGAAACCGTGACGCCGTTGGCGAACTTCAGACCGATGTCCACGACCTTCTTCTCGCCGGTCGGGCTGATGTACCAGACCTTGCTCGGCTCGGCCCCCTCGCCGGGCTCGGTGACGTACAGGCTGCCGTCGTGGCGGACGACCAGGTCGTTGCCGCGGAGGCCCTCGGCGATCACCGCGGGCAGGGCGTTGTTCGAGTGGGCGACGATCTGCTTCGCACCGGTTTCGACCACGTAGAGCCGCCCGTCGGGGCCGACGGCCATGCCGTTGGCCCGGTTCGCGGCGGGGTTGAGGATGCTGACCCGGCCGGCGAGGCCGATCTTGTAAGTCATGCTCCTGGGGATGTCGTTGAAGAACACCTCGCCCTTGTCGTCCGCGATCGGGCCCTCGGTGAAGCCGTAGCCTTCGCCGACCAGTTGCCAGCCTTCGCCTGGGATGAGGATGTCCTGGAGCTGCTTCGAGCCGGGCCCGGCCTTCACCTCGGCGGGCCAGTCCTTCCAGAGCCAGCGCATGGCGTCGGGGAAGATGCGGGTGGCGTGCTTCGCATCGTGCCCCCCCTCGCCCCAGTCGTGCCGGACCTCGTAGCCGGCGAAGGTGAGCGCCCGCTCCATCTCCTGGTTGGCCATCCACCAGTCGCCGCCGTAGATGTTCAGGTCATTCGAGCCGTCCTGGAGGAAGATCCGGATCGGCTTCGGCTCGGTCTGGCGGACGAGCGTCGGGTAGTCGTTGCCGCCCCGCAGGCCGACGTACGTGCCGATCGCGCTGAAGACCCGGCGGAAGGCGTCGGGCCGCTCCCAGGCGGCGGTGAAGGCGCAGATGGCGCCGCTGCTGGAGCCGCCGATGGCCCGGTCATTGCCGCTCTTCGAGAGCCGGATCGGCCGCCCGTCGGACGCGGTCCGGCGCTCGACGTCGGGGAGCAGCTCCTCGAGCAGGAACCGGGCGTAGTTGTCGCCCAGGCCGTCGTACTCGTAGCTGCGGTTGAAGCGGTCGATCGCCTCCGGGGCGATCGCCTTCACCCGGCCGTGCATCACGAAGACGCCGATCGTCACCGGCATCTCCTTGCGGTGGATCAGCTCGTCGAAGACCGCCGGCGCGTTGTACTGGATCCCGTCCTGGCAGACGAAGACACACGCGGGCTTCCCCGGGTCGTACTGCCGGGGCACGTACACCCAGTAATCGCGGAAGGTGCCGGGGAAGACCCGGCTGAACTGGAACTCGAACTTGAGCACCTCTCCTCTGGGCACATCCGCCGATGGCTCCGAGGCCCGGCCGCCAGGCGAGAGGCTGATGGACCCGATGACGAGGGAGACGGTGATCCGCGCGAACGCTCCAACAGTCAGCAGACGGCTCATGAGGGTCCCCCGTAATCAGCTTCTAATCCTGGCGAATCTTCATCATCGAATCACGATTCACGCCGGCCACTTGCCGATCGGGCATTGCTCGTAGGCCATGCGGGTCTTGAGCTGCGTGAAGCAGCCGCAGACCCGGCAGCGCTGGCCGGTGTGGTGCTCGCAGGCCTCGCAGGTGGCGAACCGCTGCTGCTGGATCGGGGCGGGCGAGGTCTGCAGGCCCGAGCCGATGAACTGCATCATGGCCCTGGTCGCCGAGACGGCCATCCGCAGGAGCCCCGGGCCCGCGTTCGGATCGGCTCCGGCCGGGGCGGTTGACCCGGTGGTGACGCCGGGCGCGGCGACGGTCAGCGCCGACATGTCCATCCGATAGCGCTGGAGCTGGGCGCCGTACCAGCTCGCCTCGGGCTTGTTGAGCTTCCGGAGGAGCTCGAGCGACTCCTCCGCCCTGGCGATCGCCTCCTCGCGCCGGTTCATGTCCGCCAGGGCGATGGCCTGGTTCCAGAGCACCCGGGCCTCCTGCTGGCGGTCGCCGAGCTTGCGGGTCATCGCCAGGGCCTGGTCCGCCAGCTCCAGCGCGCGTTCCGGGTTGCGCAGGGTGGCATACGCGATGCCCAGCCGCTCCACGATCAGCTTCTCGGCGTAGGGGTCGCCGATCTCCCGGGAGATCCGAAGCGCGATCTCGAACGCCTGCCGTGCCGGGTCGGGCTGTCCCATGGCGAGCCAGCCGTACGCCAGGTTGTGGAGGGCGTCGACCTCCCGCGAGGTGTTGCCGAGCTCCCGGGCCAGGCCGATCGCCGTCTCGAGAAGTTCCACCGAGCGCTGGAGCTGGTTCTCGTTCTGGACGAGGATCCCCAGGTCGATCATCGCCGCGAGCTCCCCGCGGCGATCTCCTCGCTGGCGGGCTGCCTCGAGGACCTGCTCGGCATGGGTGATCGGGCTGCCCATCTCCCCGGCGCCGTTGACGCCGGCGACCCCTTCCGGCGTCGGTGGGGGGGGGGCCGCGGAGCCGACTGCCCCGTCGATCAGGTAGAGCCGCTCGCCGAGCCGCTCGAACCGGGTCATCGCCGGCCATCGGGTGCGGGCGGCCGCCTCGTCCAGCAGGAGCATCTCGTCCTCGGGCCAGGCGAGCAGGAGGTTTGCCCTGCGCTCGCCGCACTTCTCCGCGGGCTGGCCGTTGGGCAGCATCCAGGACTCCTCCCCGCCGGTCAGCTTCCGGGCGAGCTTTCCGAGGAACCCGCTGCTCTTCCTCTGCCGGGCGCGGACCAGGCTGGCGGTCACCGTGCAGAGGCCCTGGTCCATCTGGACCTGGGCCCTCGGCATGGTGCCGATGCGCTCCCAGTACTGGTATTCCCTGTCCTCTCCTTCGGGCCTCCAGAGGACGACCCGGTCGTTCTCGCGAACGAGCTCGGCGAGGATCCCCTCGTCGAGCTTCACCTTCTGCAAATCCAGCGACGGCATTCGACTCGCCCTGCTGCTGATCGGCGTGGATCCGTTGCCAAACCGCGGGCTCGTCGCCCGGGCTCCATGGATGGATTCTAACGGCTGACGATCTGTCCCACAAACAGGGGAGAAGTTCGTGGTGAATCCAGCGCGCGCCTTCGCGGCCGATTTGCGCTTACGGGGATGGAAACGCCGCGCAAGCGCCTTCGCCCGGATGGGCGAGGAGCCAGGGCGACAGTAGGACCCGGCCGCGGCTCCGAGGTTTCGATGGACCGGATCCCCGATCGATGCAACATCTTCCAATTCCCGACTTTATCGTCATCGGTGCCATGAAGAGCGCGACGACGACGCTCCACGAGCAACTCGCTCGCCAACCGGGCGTGTTCATGAGCCGGCCCAAGGAGCCCAACTTCTTCAGCGACGATCGGCAGTATGCTCGGGGGCTGGAGTGGTATCGTTCCCGCTTCGACGGACGGGGTGAAGGCGACCTGGTCGGCGAATCGAGCACGCACTACACGAAGCTGCCGACCCACCCGCATGCCGTCGCCCGGATGCGGCGCGTACTGCCGACGGTCAAGCTCATCTACGTGATGCGGCACCCGATCGATCGGCTCGCGTCGCACTACCTGCACGAGGTGACGGTGGGGCGGATCCGCGTCGGCCTGGAAGAGGCCGTGGAGCAGTGTCCCGGGCTGGTCCACTATGGTCTCTACAGCCGGCAACTCGAACCGTATCTCCGCGCGTACGGGCCCGAATCGATCTTGCCGGTCTTCTTCGATCGACTGGTGACGCGGCCGCAGGCCGAGTTCGAGCGGATCGGCCGTTTCCTCGGAGTCCCGATTCCGCTGCGGTGGGATGACCGGCTCGGGCCTTGCAACGTGGGACGGCAACGGCTCCGCCCCAGCTCGGTCCGGGAGACACTCGTCCGACTCCCCGTCGTGAACGGGCTTCGACGACGCCTGATCCCGGGACATTGGGTCGAACGCATCAAGGCGCTCTGGCGTGTCGGCTTGGATCCGCCGTCCGTCCCTCGCGTTCTGGAAGCCCGGCTCGAAGCCGTCTTCGACGAGGACCTGGCGAGGCTGGGCTCCTGGCTGGGCGTCTCTCTCAGTTGCGACGGTTTTCATCAGTTCGCATCGGAGCCGCCACCGGAGTGGAGGCTGAGGGCCGGCACCAAGCACGACCCGGCCCTTGCTCCGGCCGGGACAGAGCTTGTAGGTTGAGTTTCCTGGCATCCCAGGGCGCTCCTGACGCGAGCGCACCGCGACAGGGGAACTCGACCGTGACGACCAGGATTCTGAAGGCGGGCCCGGCGAGACTCGGGCTCCTGTTCCTGTGCATCTGGGCGGCAACGGACCATGCCCCGGCCGCAGAGCCGCGCCCTCAGTCGGTCAGGTTCGTCTACCTGGTCTCCGCCGACAGGACGGTTCGCGAGGATTTCCGACGGGGCGTGGAGACGGCGGCCAGGGATGTCCAGTCGTGGTATGCCAGGCAACTCGGCGGCCCGACCTTCCTGCTGAATGATCCGGTCGTCGAGGTCGCGAAGTCCGACAAGGAGGCCGACTGGTTCTCCAATCACCGGAACGGCTTCAACAAGGACGATTGGGGATTCAACAACGGACTCGCGGAAGCCCGGCGGCTCGTCGGGGCGCGGCAGGGCGACCCCAGGTTCGTGTGGGTGATTTACTCGGATGGGCCGGGCAACAAGGGGCGCGGGGGCGACGGCGTGACCGTCCTGCCCGAGGACGACCTGCTGGGGCTGGTCGGCCGGCATCCCGAGCAGAAGGACGTGAAGCGATGGATCGCCGGCCTGGGACATGAGCTGGGCCATGCCTTCGGGCTCGCCCATCCGACGGATCTGGTGAAGGACGCCGATGCCATCATGTGGCTGGGGATCTACGGGAAGTATCCGGACAGGACGTACCTCACCGAGGACGACAGGCGCGTCCTCCTCCTCAGCCCGTTCTTCTTCCGCCCCGACGGGCAGCCGGTCCTCGCACTCGGAGATGCCGTCGAGAAATATGTCTATGACGGCGGCTCTTTCGCGAAGCACGTGATCGAGGGCAAGCCGGTCTGGGTGGAGTCCAAGGAGGACGGCCGGGCGCAATTCCGGTTCACGGAGACCGGGCGCGACGGGCGCTGGATCCGGCTCAGCGACCCGGGTCGCGGCATGTCGCTGCGGCTACCCGTCGCTGGCGGCACGTGCTCGTGGTCGACGGACGGGGGCAGGACGTGGAACGCCCTCTATCGGGTGAGGAAGGCAACTTGAGGGCGGCAGGACCCGCTCTGTGGTCCTTCGTCCCGGTCCCGCCTGCGGGCCTCAGCGCAAGCTGGCGACGGCCGGCAGGAGGCTGATGACGGACGGGCTGGGGCGGGGGATGACATGGGCGGCGATGAGTTTGCCGAGCGACTCGACCTCGGCCTGGCCCGCCTCGATGGCCGCCCGGACGGAGGCGACGTCGCCGCGGATCACGACGGTCACGAAGCCGCCGCCGAGCTTCTCCTTGCCGACGATCTCGACGTTCGCCGCCTTGCAGGCCCGGTCGATGGCGGCGAAGACCGCCGTGAAGCCCTGGGTCTCGATGAACCCGAGGGCCAGTCCCGAATCATGGTCCACGGCTGCTCCCTTCTTCGCCCGCGCGGCGTTCGAGGGGCCAGAGCTTCTCGGATTGAAGACGACGTCCTGCTGGATCAAGGGGTTGAACTCGGGCGGGGAGAGGATGGCCTGCATGGCGCGGTCGTCCACCCGGGCGAGCACCTCTCCGGTCACCGTGGCGCCCATCTGCTCGGCGACGCGCCGTCCCTCCGCGATGGCCGTCCGGACGGCGCCCACCGGGCCGCTCAGCTTCATGCAGACGCCGAGCAGGTCGTTGATCTCGGCCTGGAGGACTTCCACGCCGGCGGACTTCTCCATGGCGTCGAGGGCCGCCATCGACGGCGTCAGTCCCCAGACTTCCAGCAGGCCCAGCGCGTCGCTCACATGGCGCCTCGCTTGCGCAGCTCATGCACCACGCTCTCGACGATCTGCGACACCCGGTCGGCCCCCGGCTGGCCGGTGCGCGGGGCGCAACCCTCGGCCGGCGGCTCCGAGTAGCCGAAGTCGGAGAGGATGCACTGGAGGACCCGCTGGAGGGCGGTGCGGTCGACCTGCTGCTGGGGCGTCATCGGCTGGCGGCTCTTGCCCATGCGGAAGCCGCGAAGCTCGACGGCCGCGCGGAAGCCCTCGGGGAAGTCGGCCGAGTAGAGCATCGTGTCGAACAGCTCCAGCAGGCGGAACTGCCAGCGCATGGCCTCCTCGAAGTTGCCGGCGACGGCCAGGTCGAAGAGCTTGCGGGTGACCTCGGGAACCACCCCGCTGGTGGCGTGGGTCCCGCCGTCGCAGCCGACCATCATCATCGGGACGAGCACGGCCTCCCAGCCCGTCAGGAAGCTGAAGTCCGGCCGGAGCGGCCGCACGGCGGCGATCAGCCGCATCATGAACGCCAGGTCGCCCGAGGAGTCCTTGATGCCCACGATCCGCGGGAACTCGACCAGCCGCTTGATCGTCGGGACATCGATCGGGCTGGCGAACATCGGGATGTTGTAGAGGGTCACGTCGATCGGGCTGTGCAGCGCGATCTCACGGAAGTACGCGTAGACCGACTCCGGGCTGAGTTTGTAATAGAACGGCGAGACGATCGCCACGGCCCGCGCGCCGAAGCCGGCGCAGGCCTCGCAAGCGGCGAGGGTCTCGCGGACGTTCGCCTCCGCGGCCCCGGCGAGCACGGGGACGCGGCCGGCGTTCTGCGAGCAGACGATCTGGATGATCCGCCGCCGCTCGTCCGCGGAGAACCGGACGAACTCGCCGGTCGAGCCGTTCGGATAGAGCCCGTGGACCCCGTGGCCGATCAGCCAGTCCACGTAACGACGCAGCTCGTCCTCATGGATCCGCCCCCGATCATCCAGCGGCACCATGTGGGGGGTGAACACGCCGCGGATCTTGGTCGACTCAGCCATCGTTCTTTGTCCGGCGCGGAGCCGCCGGCCTCCCGCCTCCGCCTGAAAGCCCGGGGCGTAACCTCAATGCTCGTTAGTTAACAACCCGTGAGCGGGCTTTCTGGTAGGGTGGTTCAGCCGACGCAGTCGGCGCAACCCACCAGATTCCGGTAGGTGCGCATCGCAAGCGATGCTGACCCACCCTACTCTTTGGATTGCTCACGAATCTCTTAACTTAAGGGCATTGGGCTTAACCTCCACTCAGTATCGCCCATTCCTGGAGTCCAGACCAGTTTTCGCCGGGCTGATGAACCGCGACTCGACCCGCGCGGACGGTCATAGCGATTTCGAGGGGGCGTCCGCCGGATCCCGAAGACTGCTCCGACAGGACCCACGTCGTCGGCGCGGCATGATCCGTGTTCGCGGTCCGGCAAGGGCGCACCGATCGAGGTACCCCGGGACCGGTTTAGATAAGCACGTTGCGTGCTGGTCCGGTCGAGCATCTCGCCGGCGGCTCGGCTCGCCCACCGCTCGATGGAGATGCGCCGGCCGCGCCGGTCGGACACGAGCGAGAACGGTGCGGTTCCGACGGCATTGAGCCTCGCCGGGAAGGACGATTCCGCGGCGATTCGCGGTGGCGAGGGATGATTCGCGGCTATCGCCCGCTCCCCGGGAATCGAACCGTGCGTGCTCCTTCAGTGCTTTCTTAGAGCAGAGGCGTCCAGTAATCTGGTGGTGTACCTCCTGTTGGTTCGGTCTGGCTGCGGATGGTGCTGATCAAGACTGATGGCCCACGAGGCCCGGGGCCGACCCGCACAGCCGGTGTCCGTGTGAGACTTCTGTGTGCGACATCGGTCTCGGGCGGGAGCCGAGGATCGGACCGTCCCGAGTCACCGCGGCTGTTGGGAAAGCTGAGTCCAGCCTCATGCGAAGTTCTCCTGCCAACCCAGGACCGGACGATTCCGGGGAATGGCTGATCGGCGGGGGCGAGATGGGCGATCTCGTCCGGTCCTTCGACTGGTCGACGACCCCGCTCGGGCCGCGAGGCGCATGGCCGCAGGCGCTCCGCACCGCGGTCGAGGTCATCCTGTCCGCCGGCTTCCCCATGGCCATCCTCTGGGGCCAGGAGCTGAACTTCATCTACAACGACGGCTATCGCCGGATCGCCGGGGGGAAGCATCCTCTCGCGGTGGGCCGGTCGACGCGGGAGGTCTGGCCGGAGGTCTGGGACTTCAACAGGCCCATCTTCGAGAAGGTGATGTCCGGGGGGGAGACCGTCGTCCTGGAGAATCAGTTGCTCTCAATTAACCGCAACGATTACGCCGAGGATGCCTACTTCACGCTCAGCTACAGCCCGATCCGTACCGAGACCGGCGCGGTGGGTGGCGCCCTGGTGACGCTCGTCGAGACCACCGAGCAGGTCCGTGAGGAGCGGCGGCTGCGCCAGGCCAGTGAGATGGGCCGGGCCGAGCTCCAGACCACGCTGCACAGCATCCTGGACGAGGTGTGGATCGTGGACGCGGCGGGCCGCGTGCTGCTGATCAACGACGCGGTGACCCGCAACCTGGGGGTGCCCCCAGGTCACTGGGCCGATATCCACGCCGCCATCGCCGAGCTGGAGATCCTGAACCCCGACGGCAGCCCCCGCCCGCCCGAGCAGGCCCCGCTGGCGCGCTCGCTGAGGGGAGAGACGATCCGGAGCGAGCGCGAGATCGTCCGCAATCTGGCGACCGGGGAGCTGCGGTGGCGGGAACTGAGCTGCGCCCCGGTCCGCGACCCGGAGGGACGCGTGACGAGGGCCGTGGTGGTCGCACGGGACGTGACCGACCGCGTGCGTGCTGAGCAGGAGCTGGCCCGATCCGAAGCCAGGTACCGTTGCCTCCACGAGTCGATGAGGGACGCCTTCGTGGTCGTCGATATGAACGGCGTGATCCTCGACTGCAACGCCGGGTTCCTGGGCCTGGTGGGCTACGACGCGGAGGAGGTCAAGGGGTTGACCTACCTGGACCTCACGCCCGAGAAGTGGCACTCCAGCGAAGCCCGGATCGTCCAGGAGCAGATCCTCGCGCGGGGGTTCTCAGACGTCTACGAGAAGGAGTACCGCCGGAAGGACGGCACCGTCTTCCCCGTCGAGCTGCGCACCTCGCTCATCCGGGATGAGGATGGGAATCCCTCGCAGATGTGGGCCATCGTCCGGGACATCACCGAGCGACGGCGGGCGAAGGAGGAGCTCGAACGCCTGGCCCAGCAGCGGCAGATCGCCCTCGATGCCGCCCGCCTGGGATGGTGGCATTACGACCCGATCACGTGGAGCGGGACTTACGACGCGCGCTACCGCGAGATCTTCGGGGTCACGGGCTCGGGGCTGACCATCGGCGACATCCTGAAGCGGATCCACCCCGACGACCTGCCCGGGGTCCGGACGCGGGTCGATGCGGCCCTGGACCCTGCCGACCCCAGGCCGTACTCGGCCGAATACCGCGTCATCCACGCCGACGGCTCGGAACGATGGGTGGAGGCTCATGGGCTGGCGATCTTCGAGGGCGAGGGCGCGGCGCGCCGGGCGGTCAGCTTCGTCGGCACGGTCCAGGACATCACCGCGCGGAAGCAGATGGAGGACTCGCTGCGGCGGGCCAAGGAGGAGGCCGAGGCCGCGAGCCGGGCCAAGGACCGGTTGATCGCGGTGGTCAGCCACGAGCTCCGCACGCCGCTAAGCCCGATCCTCACCATCGCGTCCTATCTCCTGGAGAGGGAAGACCTGCCGGCGGACCTCCGCGAGGACATGGAGATGATCCGGCGCAATGTCCGGCAGGAGGCCCGGCTCGTGGACGACCTGCTGAACCTGACTCGGCTCAGCCGGGGGAAGGTCGTCCTGCATCAGGAGATCGTCAACATCCACGACCTCGTCCACACGGTGATCGGGCAGTTCCAGCCCCGGATGGACGAGAAGGGCATCGAGCTGCTCGTCGCGCTGAGGGCCAACCCGCACCTCGTGTGGGCCGATCCCGGCCGGATGCAGCAGGTCCTCTCGAACCTGCTGGACAATGCCGTGAAGTTCACGCCCTCCGGCGGGCGGGTCGCCGTCCGCTCCCGCGTCACCCCGGCGGGGCAGGTCCGCGTCGAGATCGCCGACACCGGCATCGGCATCGCGCCCGAGCTGGTCCCGAAGCTCTTCCATCCCTTCGAGCAGGGCGAGGGGACGGTGACCCGCCAGTTCGGCGGGCTGGGGCTGGGATTGGTGATCGCCAGGGGGATCGTCGACCTGCACGGCGGCACGATCACCGCCTCCAGCGAGGGCCCGGGCCGGGGAGCCACGATCGCCCTGGAGCTGGGCGCGGTCCCGCAGGTCGAGGCCGGGGGGGCTGCGCCGCCCGCCTCGAAGGGATCCGCGGGACCCGCCGAGGCCCGCGGGCGTCGGCGTCGGATCCTCCTGGTCGACGACCACGCCGACACCCTCGACAGCATGAGCCGGCTGCTCCGGCTGGGGGGCTATGACGTGCTGACGGCGAGCAACGTGCGCGACGCGATGGTCAAGATCGAGACCGAGGATTTCGACCTCCTGGTCAGCGACATCGGCCTGCCCGACGGATCAGGCCACGACATCATGCGTCAGGTGAGCCGGGCCAAGGGCAAGCCGGGCATCGCGCTGAGCGGCTTCGGCCACGACGACGACGTCCGCCACAGCCGCGAGGCCGGTTTCGCGCGGCACATGGTCAAGCCGGTCAACTTCCAGCTCCTGCACGAGGCGCTGAGCGAACTGGCGAACTGAATATCCTCAAGGATCGGCCCCCCCCTTGTTCGCCCCGGCCACCACCTACGGCACATTGGGGTTCAGCGCTCGCTCCAGGGCCTCGGCCAGCTCCTCGGGGCGCTGGCTGCCGATCAGGAGCCGCGTGCCGTCCTGGAGCTCGATGCGGACGCCCCGGTCGCCCCGGGCGGTGAGCACCCGCTCGCCGTCGCGACCGGGCAGATCCCCCAGCCCCAGTGGTCGAGGATCGGGCGGTACTGGACCAGCTCGTACCGCCGGATGGCGGAGATCGACACGGCCCGGCGGTAGACCGGCACCCAGCCAAACCAGACGTGGAGCTCGGCGGCGGTGACCTCGGTGGTCATCTGGAGCAGGGCCACCACCAGGAACAGGGGTGCGGAGACGGCGGCCAGGGCGGTCAGCGTGAACTCGAGCGACCATCGCTGGGCCAGCAGGGCGGCCATCGGTCCCCAGTCGCGGGCGAACCAGACCATCCAGTAGCCGGCGAAGAGCCCGATCGAGCCGAGCAGGGCGAAGACCCGCCAGTCGAAGTGCTGCTCTTCGTGGAAGACGGTCGCGGCGGGTCTCATGGCCACCACGGTCGACACGCTCAGGGCCCTCCCCGCGATCCCGGAGGCTGCCGGCGGCCGGGATCCAGCAACCTCTCGACCGCCTGAAAGCCCAGGTCGGCGACCCGGTCGGCGGGGATCTGCCAGAGTTGCGGATTGAGCAGCTCGAGCGAGACGTGGCCGTCGTAGCCCAGCCGGCCCAGGACATCGAGCAGGGAGCGACCTGGAAGTCGCCGTCCCCGGGGAAGATCCGGTCGCGGTCGGCCGCCAGCTCGCGCGGCGTGCCGCTGACGTCGCAGACCTGCACCCAGGCCAGGTTCTCCGGGCTGAGGTGGGCCAGGTCCTCGAACTTGCTCGGGCCGGTGTAATAGTGGAACAGGTCGAGGCAGACGCCGAGATTGGTCGCGCCGCTCTCCGCGACCAGGGCGACGGCCGTCTCCAGGCAGGCACAGAGCTTGCTGCCCTTCTGGAACTCCAGCGCCAGCCGGACCCCGAACCGGCCGGCCAGGTCGGCGGCCTCGGCGAGCGCGGCCGCGGCCGAGGAGTAGTCGTCCGCGGTGATCTCACGCGCGAAGTCGGCGGCGACGATCAGGAGGGGGACGCCGAGGTCCTGGAGGATGTCCAGGCGGCGGCGGAAGTGCTCCCAGTGAGCCTGCCGCTCCTCGCCCCTGGAGAGCAGGAGGCCCCCTGCCCGGCCGCGGCGGCCGCGACGAGCCCCTGGTCGCCCAGCAGCGCCCGGAGCTCGTCCAAGCCGTGCCCGGCGAGGTACGCCTCCAGCTTGGTCAGCCAGAGCTCGACGGCTGTCCAGCCGGCCCGCGCGAAGGCCGGGAGGTCGGCCTCCACGGGGGTGCTCATCGTCGTCGCTTGACTGATACAGGGCTTCATAGTTCGGTCGTCTTCCCGCGAGGCCCCTCAACGCGTCCCTGCGGTGCTCACGCCCCCTCGGGGATCGGCTTGCCGTCGAGCAGGTCGCGGAGGGCCTCGGCGATCCCGGCGGCCGGCACCCGCCACTGGCGGCAGCTATCCCGGTCGCGGAGGGTCACGCTGTCGTCGCCGAGGGTCTGGCTGTCCACGGTGATGCAGAAGGGCGTGCCCGCCTCGTCCTGGCGCCGGTACCGACGCCCGATGGCCCCCTTCTCGTCGTAGAAGACCTGGAACCGGCGGCGCAGGTCCTTGTAGATCGCATCGGCCTTCTCGGGCATGCCGTCCCGCTTGACCAGCGGGAAGATCGCCGCCTTGATGGGGGCGATCCTGGGGTGGAACTTGAGGACGGTACGGCCCTCGCCCCCGACCTCGTCCTCCGTGTAGGCCTCGCAGAGGAACGCCAGCGTGGCGCGGTCGGCCCCGGCCGAGGGCTCCACGACGTGGGGCACGAAGCGCTCCTTCCGCTCCTCGTCGAAGTAGCTGAGGTCCTTCCCGCTGAACTTCATGTGCTGGGTCAGGTCGTAGTCGCCCCGGTGGGCGATGCCCTCGAGCTCGCTGATGCCGAACGGGAAGGCGTACTCGATGTCGGCCGTCGCGGTCGAGTAGAAGGCGAGCTCCTCCGCGTCGTGGTCCCGCAACCGCAGGCGGTCGGAGCGCAGGCCCAGGTCGACGTACCACTGGAACCGGGCCTTCCGCCAGTAGGCGTACCACTCCTTCGCCTCCTCCGGCCGGCAGAAGAACTCGATCTCCATCTGCTCGAACTCGCGCGAGCGGAAGGTGAAGTTCCGCGGGTTGATCTCGTTGCGGAAGCTCTTGCCGATCTGGGCGATGCCGAAGGGGAGCTTCACCCGCCCGGTGTCCACGACGTTCTTGAAGTTGGCGAAGATGCCCTGGGCCGTCTCGGGCCGGAGGTAGGCGACGTTCGACTCGTTCTCCAGCGCGCCCACGAACGTCTTGAACATCAGGTTGAACGACCGCGGTTCGGTCAGCGTGCCGCGGTCGTCGGTGGACGGGCCGATCACCTTCTCGCGGTCGGTCGGGTCGAGCTGCATGTAGGGGATGACCGCCGGGGGGGCGGCGGGCTGGCCGAACTTCCTGGCCAGCTTGGCGGCCCGCTTCTCGGGATGCTCGGCGGCCTCCTCGGGGGAGCTGCCCAGGCCCGCCAGCCATGCCTCGGTCGGCTCGCCTTTGTGGTTGACCGCGGGGAACACGTAGGCGAAAACGAAGAGCTGGTCGGCCCGGTAGCGCTCCTTGGTCGCCCGGCAGTCGACCATCGGGTCGCTGAAGCCGCCGACGTGCCCGGAGGCCTCCCAGACCCGCGGATTCATGATGATCGAGCAGTCGAGGCCGACCATGTCGTCGCGCGTCCGGACGATGTCGTGCCACCAGGCGTCCTTGATGTTCCGCTTCAGCTCCACGCCGAGCGGGCCGTAGTCCCAGAAGCCGTTGATCCCGCCATAGATCTCGCTCGACGGGAAGATGAAGCCCCGGCGCTTGCAGAGCGAGACCAGCTTGTCCATTCCGACGTCCATTCGCGATCCTGCCTTCCCGTCCCGCGAGACGCGGGGAAACATCCGCCTCGGCCCCCACCCTCGATCCGCGTTCGACCGCCGTCCCGGGGGCCTGCCCTCAGGGTGCCGCCACGATCCGCAATGGATCGCGCCGCAGCTCGGCGACGACCTGGTGATCGGGCCGGTTCAGCCGCGCGGCGGCCGCGATGTCGCTGCCGAGTCCCAACTCTAACACGCGCCGGCCCCCCTGTCCCCTCGCCAGATACAGTTCCAGGGGGTTGGCGTCCTGGGCCGGGGGGGTCTTGCCGGACTTCGACCAGATCCGATCCTCCACCCTGGCCCAGAGGCCGGCTGCAATCTCCGCCTGATCGTTGCCCATGGCCTGATCCAGGTCCTTGAAGTGCCGGGCGAACGCCCCGGCCAGCAGCGTGTCCTCGTAGCTGATCCGGCCCTCGGTCCCGGCGCAGACCAGGTGGATCGGCTTGGCTTCGTGCAGCAGCCGCTGGGTCGTCGCCGCGAAATTGACGAACGACCCGATCAGGACCATCTCGGCCTCGAGGCAGGCCAGGATGGCCCGTGTCCCGTTGGTCGTCGTGATGATCATCGTCTTCCCTCTGCAGAGCTCGCGGGTGCACTCGCCCGGCGAGTTCCCCAGGTCGAAACCCGGGATCGGCAGGCCCTGCCGCTCCCCGGCCAGCAGGGCCGTGCCGGCGGGAAGGCCCGAGGCCAGCGCACGGGCTTCCTCCACCTCCGCGCAGGGGATGACCTGGGAGCAGCCCGCCACCAGCGCGTGGACCATCATCGTCGAGGTCCGCAGGACGTCGATCACCACCGCCACCCCGTGCCGCAAGCCGTCTGCGGGGAGCAGGTTCGGCAGCATGTGAACGAAGACCATCGATCGCTCCGAGATCCAGATCGACTCGCGACGCCGGCACTCCGGCCGCACCCCCGAACCTCCGGTACCGGAGGCGAGGAAGATGGCCTCCAGTATGGCATAGCCTCCGTGGCCTTGGGGAGACCATGTCGCGGCCGGCGGCCGTTAACGACCATGTGGTCGCTGTGTCTATGTTCACAGGGCCGTCCGGGGCATTGCCCCGATCTCTCCGAGGGGCCGATCACCGGGCACCGTGCCGCCTCAGGGTCTCGGCGATGGCGTCGCGCCCGCGACGGACGGCCCACGACAGCGGCGTGGCCCAGGGCGGATCGTCCGGGAGGTTGCACGGCGCGCCACGCCCCAGGAGCAGGTCGACCATGGAGCCCTGCCCGAACTTGGCCGCCCACCCGAGCGGCGTGGAGCAGATGTCCTCGTCCCTGGCGTTCAGGTCCGCGCCGTGGTCGAGGAAGATCAGGGCGTTCTCCACGTCCCCCTTCCTCGCGAACTGGTGCAGCGGCGTGATGCCCAGCCAGTCGCGATGGCTGGGGTCCATGCCGTGTGCGAAGAGGAACTCGAGGAACTCCTGGGCCTTCCCCGGCTCCAGGGGCCGATCGCTCCGCACCCCGGCCCCGACCCGCCGAACGAGGTCGGGCCGATAACGGAGCATCAGTCGCACGAACGCCTCGTGACCCTGGTCGATGGCATTCTCGAGCGCGACGGGATCGTCGGCCAGGGCCGGATTCGCGGCGAAGACCGCCGCCGCCGTCCGCAAGTCGCCGTAGTAGGCCAGGAGCTCGACGGATCGATGCGAGCCATGGGAGCAGAGGAGATCGATCATCGCGGCATCGTTCCTGGAGATCGCGATCGAGAGGGCGTCGGCGGAGCTTTCCACCGGCGGACTCGGGTAGGCCCCGTGCGCGAGCAGGAGCCGGGCAATCTCGTGGTGCCCGTGGTAGACCGCCGAGTAGAGGGCGTGGCCGTGCGGGGCGATGCCTTCCTCGGGCAGGTTTGGATCGGCGCCTCGCTCCAGGAGCAGCTTCACGACCTCAATATGGCCCCGCGCGGCGGCGTTCCTGAGGGGGGCTCCCGAGCCGATGTAGTACGTGACGTACTCGGACGTCCGGTTCGCGAGCGAGGGATCCTGGTCGAGCAATTCGCGCACGCGATCGAGGTCGCCGATGGACGCGGCGGTGTTGATATCCACGTACGCCCCGCGGGCACGCAGGTGGTCGAGGACCTGGGCCGGCGTCGTGGCCACGTCCCCGGGCACGTCGCGCCAGCCCCGGAAGTGGTAGTCCCCGTTCACGAGCTGGATCGGGCGGGCGCCGTCCTGACGCACGGCGTTCACGTCGGCACCGCGACGGAGCAGTTCGTCGATCACGCCGAGCTGCCGGGTCATCACGGCCCAGTGGATCGGCAGGTTCCCGCGCTCGTCGCCGATGCCGATGAGTTCGGGCGAGGCGTCGAGCAGGTTGTAGGCTGCCGCGGGATCATACGCGCGGATCGCGCGGGCGACGGCCTGCCCCCGTGGCGACGCGCGATGGAGGCTCGCGAGCCTGGCCTCCAGCATCGCCTCCATCTCGGGGTAGCCCCGATCCCGGCAGATGTCCAGCAGGGAGTCGTTCACCGCCAGGCCGATCGGGTCGGCCCCCTGATCCAGCAGGTATTCCGCGGCCTCCAGGCGGTTCTCCCTCACCGCGAAGTAAAGCGGGGTGCGATAGGCATGATGGGCGCGAACCAGGCTCGGGTCCCTGGATAGGAGTGATCGAATCGTCGCGGTATCCCCGGCCATGGCGGCGCGGAAGAGATCCCAGACGTCGGTGCCGGTCCCCGTCGACCATTTGAGCGGCTCTGCTCGCCTGAGCTCGTCTGGCTGGTTCACTCTCGGAATCCCCGCGGGATAAGGTGACGTGGACGAACGGCGGACTGGACCGGGAATCACCGGGGCCGGGTAACGCTCACGCGGTATCCCCGAGGGGCGAGGTCGGAGGGGCGGTCGCGGGCGGCACGAGAGGCAGGTGCACCGTGAAGCGCGTCCCTTCGCCGGGCCTGGAATCGAACTCAATCCGGCCTCCGTGCGACTGCACGATACCGTAGACGATGGAAAGTCCCAGGCCGGTCCCCTTGCCGACGGGCTTGGTCGTGAAGAACGGCTCGAAGACCTTCTGCCGGATCGAGGGGTCGATCCCCTTGCCCTGATCGATCACCTCGAACAGGACGCCGTGGCCCGGCTCGACCGCCGTCCGGATCATCACCGTGCTCCGCGGCGGGCTGGCATCGATGGCGTTGACCAGCAGATTCAGGAAGACCTGATTCAGTTTCGCGGGGTAGCACGTGACCCGGGGCAACGGGCCGAGGTCGGTCTCGATCTCGATCTCGGTATCGCGTCCCGCCGAGCGGGCGATGGCGACCGTCGTGGCGATGCTCTGGTTCAGGTCGACTTCCTGGAGCTCGGCCTCATCCAGCCGCGCGAAGTCGCGCAGGTCCCGGACGATCTGCTCGATCCGCTTCAGCCCCTCGGTGGTCCGGGCGGCCAGCCCCTCGATGTTCATCAGGGTGTAGCCGAGGTCCATCTGCTCGGCCAGGGCCCGGATCCGCGCCAGGAGTTCGGGTCGCGACTCGTCGAGGGTGCCCTCGGCCTCCTGGTACAGCGAGATCAGGTCGCGGAGCGAGCCCAGGTCGCGCTGCAGCACCGCCAGGTTGTTGCGCACGAACGCCAGCGGGTTGTTCACCTCATGGGCCACGCCGGCGACCATCCGGCCGAGGGCGGCCAGGTTCTCGGTCTGGACGAGCTGGCTCTCCAGCCGCTTCCGGGCATCCAGCGCGGCGCGTTCCGAGCGCGCGGTCTCCTCCAGCAGGGCGTTCTGCTTGCGGAGGTGTTCCTCCATCCGCTTCCGCTCGGTGGTGTCGCGGAGGATCACGATCAGCAGCAGGCCGTCGGCCGTCTCCAGCGGGCTGAGGGTCAGCTCCGTGGGGATCTCGGCCCCGCTGCAATGGCGGGTGGGGACCTCCAGCCCGATCAGCGGCCTGCGGTGGCCGGGATGGGCGACGAAGTCCTGCCTGAGCTCCTGATGCTCGAGTCGTAGCCGCTCGGGGACGAGGACCTCCACGGGCTGGCCGACGAGGGCATCGCGGGGATAGCCGAACATCCGCTCGGCCTGTTGATTGAGCCGGACGATTCGGCCGTGGCCGTCGGCGATGACGATCGCGTCCGCCGCCGACTCCAGCAGGTTCGTCGCCTCCGCCAGCGCCTGCTCGAGCTGGATCGACTGCTTCAGGATGGTCGGCTCGGCCACCTCCAGCAGTTGCTCGTAGGCCGCGATCTGGAAGGCCTGGGCATCAACCAGGGCGGTCGCCGGTGGGGCGTGCTCGCCGCGCACGCCCTCCGGCCCGGCGAAGATCGGGCCGTTCACAAACGGCAGGAGGGCGATCTTCACGCAGAGGGCCAGCGGCCGGAAGAGTTCCGCCGTGCTCCTCGGGATGCGGCCGCTGGAGAACAGGATCACAGCGAACAGGTCCCGGCCGGGGAGCGTCCCGCCGAACCCGAGCACCGATCGGACGCTGTGGGGCAGCACGAACTCGTCCTGTGCCGGGATGTAGGGGCTGCCGACCGCCTCCGGCACATGGAACACGTTGAAGGTGTGCTGGTCCCAGTCCACCAGCAAGGATGGGGAGTCCGCGAGCACGGCGTCGGCCTCGACACCGAACTGGCGGACAAGCTGCATGATCATCGGGAACCGGGTCAGCGCCTCGACGCTCGGCAGCGGGATGGCCCGGTGATTCACCGACCGGGACGGCGACTGCCACTCCGGGAGGATGCCGGCGCTGCCCAGCAACGCCAGGCACTTGGTCTCGGGCCTGAGGGCCCCGGGCTCGACGTGCCGGCGGGCCGTCGCCCGCAGATCCTCGGGAAGGTCCCGGTACGCATGCGTCTTGAAGAGCCGGCCGAGCACCAGGTTCGACCGGCCGGACCCCGGGTCGTGGATCCACTCGCCGAACCTGGAGACGATACGCCCGGCGACTTCCTCCATGCTTCGCGCACCCTGCCCGATCGCCCGCAGCAGGCCGGACCACTCGACCATGTCGCTCAGCGAGAACTGGCCGTCGTCGCGCATTGCCCCCCGCCTTGTGGCGGATACGCCAACCCGATTGAGTTGGTCCCATCAATCGGCACGCCCGCAATCCGGATCGCCGCCCTCTCGCGACGCCGCGATCACGGATGCCCTGCATTGTACCGGATCGAACCGGCCCCATGGGCAGGGCCGCTTCGAGAATCGTCCCGTCGTCGGAGAACGGGTGCCTGGCCCTGAAGACAGGAAGGCGGTTGCTGAGCCGGCCCCGTCTTTAGCGCGAAATCCTGGCGAGCCGACGGACGATGTCGATGGCTTCCTTGCGGATCGGGGGTGTCAGAGTCCGGTCGGCATCGATGGCCCAGATCACCCGATCGGGGTCGCGGAGTCGATCGAAAAGTGGCCAGACCACGGCAACAGCCGCGCGGCGGTAGAGCGTCTCGAGGCTCGGGGCCTCGATGTCCCAGACCTTCGCGGTGTGGTCGATGCTCCCGGAGACCAGGCGGCGGCCGTCGGGGCTGAATGCCAGTGCAATGACCCCGGACTGGTGGCCGCGGAGGGTGAAGATCTCGTCGAACGTCGCCGTGTCCCAGAGCTTGATCAGGCGATCATCGCCGCCGGTCGCCAGGCGGCGACCATCCGGGCTGATCGCCACTGCGCCGATGACATCGGTGTGACCGGGAACGTCGCGGAGCAGGCGGCCCGTGGCCACATTCCAGACCTTGAGCTGGGCACCGCTTTCGTGATCACCGCCGCCCACGGTGACGAGCCTCTGCCCGTCCGGCAAGAACACGATACCGCCGACGCCGCCGTGGGAGTGGCCCTTCAGTCGATGCACCTCGGAGCACGAGGCCAGTTCCCAGATCCGCACGACCGTCTCTGCCTGGGGATCGACATGACCATGAGAACCGGATGATCCGACGGCGACCAGGCGCCCGTCCGGGCTGAAGGACGGGGGCGAGATGTGACTACCGACGTCGGTGAAGGTCCGGATGAGCCGGCCGGAGGCCGCATCCCAGATCCGCAGCGACGCATCGCTACCACCCCCCGCCGCGACGAGTCGGCCGTCCGGGCTGGTCGTGAGGACCCAGACCCCTTCCTGCCCCGGAAGGGCGAGGCACGGCGAACCGGTCTCCAGGTCCCAGAGCCTCGCCGGCACGTTGGCTTCTCCGACGACAAGGTGGCGGCCGTCGTCGAGGAATGCCACGTTCCGCGTTTGACCGGTCGGCAGCCACTGGAACGGCTCACCGGTGGAAGGGTCCCAGACCAGCGTGCGATGGTCCACGTACGACTGGCTCGTTGCAGAGGCGATGCGCCGGCCGTCGGGACGGAACGCTATCGCTCGCACCCAGGAGGGGGTGGGATGGAGTGTGAAGGTGAAGGGAATGGTCTGGCTGGCGAACCAGACCTTGACCTCCCCGCGCATCCCGGCCGAGGCGACCCGGAGACCGTCGCTATTGAAGGCGACCGACTCGACGAAGTGCGTATGGCCGTAGAGGGTTGTCAGCTCGCGGTCGGAGTCCACCGACCAGATCTTGACCGTCTTGTCCTCGGCGCCGGAGACCAGGCGGCCCGAGTCAGAGCTGAAGGCCACCGATCGGACGAAGCCCTCGTGCCCGGTGTAAGTCCGGATCAGCGCACCGGTCTGCCGGTCGTGGAGCCGAACGGTCCGGTCCACGCCCGCCGAGGCGATCAGGCGGCCGTCGGGGCTGAACGCCACCGCGTACACGAACCCGTCGTGAGCCCGGAGATCGTGAACCAACGCCTTTGTCTTGACGTCCCGCACGTGCACATGCCCGGCCATCGTCAGCGCGATCTGCCGGCCGTCAGGACTGAAGGCGACACTCCAGACGCCGTCATCGCAAAACGGCAGGTCGTCGCCGATCCGGGATCCGGTGGTCGCATCGAGCAACCGGGCATAACCCTTGACCGGAGACTCATTGATGATGCCGAAACCGGCCAGGAGGGTCCCGCCATCGGGGCTGAAGGCGAGCGACGTGACCGCAACCTCGCCCGGGTCTGTCCGTCGGAATCGCTCCTTTCCCGTCGCCAGTTCCCACGCGACCAGGTCGTGTGCGTGACTGGCGGCCAGGAATCGGCCGTCGGGGCTGAACGCCAGGGAACGCACTCCGCCCGGTAGCTCGCGCTGGGAAAAGACTTCACGGCCGGTCGCGGCGTCCCGGACCAGGAGATCACCCGTCGTCCCGTCACGCGGTGCGAAGAAGTGGCCGGAGCCCGAGGCGATCAGGCGGCCGTCGGGGCTGAACGCCACTGCGTTGACCGATTCGGCCGCATCCCTGAACGTATTCAGGTCGAGGTGGCACTGGCAGCGGACATACTCCCACTCCCAGCCGCGAAGATCTTCCGGACAGCCCTCCAGCAATTCGAGGGCTCGCGCGACGTTGTTTTCCCGCGATTCGCGGAATGCCAGATTCACGCGACCGATGTAATCTCTCCTCCTCAGCTCCTCGGCCCGCTGGGTGGCGACCTTGGTCTGTTCCTGGGCGTGCTGGCGCTCGCGGGTCTCGGCGGCTGCGAGGAAGCCGGCCTTGCGCTCATTGTCGCGTGCGGCCTCGGCATGCCGCTCGGCCCGCAGCCAGAGTGCCGTCATGCCGGCCAGGCCGCCGCTGAGGACCACGCCCAGCGCCGCCAGCAGGGCGGCGACGGCCCTGTGCCGCCGTGCCCATCGGACCAGGCGTTCGGTGGTGGAGATCTGCCGGGCGCGGATCGGCTCGTCGTCGAGGAACCGCTGGAGGTCGGCGGCCAGCTCGGCGGCTGTGGAATAGCGGTGGCCCGGGTCGCGCTCGATGGCCTTGTGGACGACGGTCTCCAGGTCGCGGGGGACCTCGGGGTTGAGCGAGCGGAGCCGGGGCGGCTCCTCGGTGGTGACCTGGCGGATGAGTCGTCCGCGGTCGCGGCTCTCCGAAGGCGGGTCGGAAGGCGAGCAGGCTCGTAGAGGGTCAAGCCGAGGGAGTAGACGTCGCCGCGGTGGTCGACCTTGCCGGCGAAGGCCTCCGGGGGCATGTAGCGGAGGGTGCCGAGGATGTCGCCGGTGTCGGTCAGGTCCTCCAGGTCCTCCGCCTTGGCCAGGCCGAAATCGGTGACCCAGGGCGGTGCGGGCGTCGAGCAGGAGGTTGGAGGAGGCTTGATGTCGCGGTGGACGACGCCGAGCGCGTGGGCGTGTGCCAGGGCGTCGGCGACCTGGTGCCCGATGCGGGCGACGCTCCTCCAGTAGCTGGGCCTGCCGGGGCGGGAGGAGCGGGCCTCGGGTAGGTCCTGGCCCAGGAGCGGGCGACGAGCCGGAGGGCGGCGGGTTCGGCGGCGGGCGGCGCGGTGAGCGGTGCCTCGGAGCCGGCGAGGGTGGGCGGGACGGTGTCGAGCTCGTCGGTGGGCTGGGCGCGTCGAGGTCCAATCGTGCGCTCGGGGGCCTCGAAACGTCCGGTCAGGAGGGAGCGGGCGACGTCGGCGGCCGTCACGTCGCGGGGGGTGTGCGACGGGGGCCCCGGCCCGGGTGCCGGGGCGGCCCGGAGCCGAGGCGCCCGCGAGCTCGTCGAGGACGCCGTCGAGGCCGAGGAGCCGCGGATGAACTGCATGACGTAGTAGGGGTGCCGGCGTGCTCGCCGGCGCCGAACCGGGACGATGTTGGTGTGGTGGACCCGGGCGGCGGCCTTCGCCTCGCGCTCGAAGCGGAGTCGGGTGCGGGGGGTCTCGGAGGTACTGGGAGGGGAGGACCTTGAGCGCGACGTGGCGTCCGAGGAGACCTGCTCGGCCTCGTAGACGACGCCCATGCCGCCGCGCTCGACCTCGCGGATGATCCGGTAGTCGCCCAGCCGCTCCAGCGGCGGTGCGTGCAGGGCTTTGCCTCTCCGGTGTCGTCGCCGTGGAGGGAGTCGGCGATGGCGATGTTCTCCATCATGGCCATGGCGAGGAAGACGTCGCGAATCTCGGATGCGAGCTCGGGGTGCCGGTCGATGTACTCCTTGAGCGGGGGCCGCTGGCCGTTTCGGTAGCGGTCGAGGAACTCCTCGGCGAGCTCCAGCACCAGGCCCGAACGCGACTCGGTCGAGTGGGACATGGCCGTGGTCCTCTCCTTGTCCGCTCGGGACGGGGCGATCCGGTCGGAGGCGACGGCGCTTGGCCCCGCGCGAGTGCCTCCCCGGTGGACGGCCTCTGCCTCGGCCAGGAGCATACGCCGCTGCACGTCGCTCGACCCTCCGGACAGTTTCTGGCAGGCGGCGGAGACACTTGGCCAGCCACGGCTCGGCCTCGTCGGGCCGATCGAGGCGGTCATGGGCCATCGCCAGGATGGCCCAGGATTCGCTGGAGCCCCCGGCTCTGCCGTGGGGGCGGGGTCGTCACGTGCTCCTGGAGGAGGGCGATCGCCTCCTCGTATCGGCCCGCCCGATACAGGACGGTGCCGTGGACCCGGGCCGAGTGCACGCGATCGACCTTCGTATCGAGCTTGAACGCCCGGCTCGCGGCCCGGAGCAGCATCTCGGGGTCGTCGGCGGGGAGGAGCATGAGGCTCATCACCGGGGACCGAAGTTCGTCGTCGGGAGCGTCCGGGCGTCCGAGCAGGCGGGGTGAGCCGGCCCGCACGCGAGCCGCCTCCTCTCGCTCACCGGCCTCCATCAGCGCGTGAGGAACAATAGCCCTCGCGAATAGCTTGACTCCGGAAGGCCTATTGACCATGCCGGCGTAGCGGGCGTACCCCTTGGCGGCTCGCGCTTCAGTTCCCCGCGAGAGCGTCGATCTGGGCGATCATGGATTGCTCGGGCACGCTCTTGCCTTCGAACTTCCGGTCTGCACCTGGTCGGCCAGTCGGCGGAGCCGCTCGTTGTCGCCCGCCCGGTACAGGGCGGTGGAGGAGCCGAAGGCGGCCTGGAGACTCTCGGGGTCGCGGCTCCCGAGGTGGCGCGTCCACCGCGCGACGTCGCGGTCGAGACGCCCGGCAAGCCCGTCGAGAATGCTCAGTAGGCGTATGGCCGGGAGGTCGGTCGGTTCGCTGTCCTTACTGGCGGTGTCGTCGGCCAGCTTGCCGAACGCCTCGTGGTCGCCGATCATGGAGAGGTTCGCGGCCAGCGTGACACGAGCGTGGAGGTCGTCGGGGGGGCCCGGGCCGCTTTACGGAGGGCGGCGGCCCACCGCGCTCCTCACGGCCGGCGACGAGGTTGAGCTGGGCGAGCTCCCAGAGCGTCTCGTAGTCTTCACGGGCCCCGAACCGCTCCTGGGCGGCGTCCGCCAACCGCCTGATGCCGTCGAGGTCGCCCTCCTCACGGAGCCGCATGGCCAGGCCCGTCAGCAGTTTGACGTCGTCGGGGACGCTGGCGGCGATCCGGGCCCGGACGGCGGCGGCCTGATCCGCCAACCCGAGCGACTCGAGCGTCTCGGCCCACTGGATCTCGGAATGGGTCCGCGGGGGCGGCACGAGGTCGCGCTGACGCTGGCGGTAGCGGGCCTCCTGCGCCGCCAGCAGGTCGGCGGGGAGCGGCCGGGCGTCCCAGACGCGGGCGGTGTTGTCGATCCCGCCGGAGGCGAGGCGATGACCGTCGGGGCTGAAGGCCAGGCAGACCACGCCCGCGGTATGGCCCCAGAGCGTGAACACCTCACGGCCGGTCGGCACGTCCCAGAGTTTCAGCGTGCGATCGAAGCTGGCGGTCGCCAGGCGGCTGCTGTCGGGGCTGAAGGCGAAATCCATGACATCGGCCGTGTGTCCGATCAGCCGGTGGAGCACGCGTCCGTCGGCGGCGTCGAGGATCTCGACCGCGTTATTCAGGTAGCCGGCCGCGCGGCCGCCCGGGCCCTCCTGGGGGCCCGAGCGATCCGAGTAGCCGGGCCTCGTCCCGGGCCTGCTCAGCACGCGGGCGATCCGTTTGCCGTCCGGACTCACGGTTGCTGGCGTGCCCATCATGCCGCGCTTCGCAGAGCCCACTTGCTTCAGGCCGGGGTAGACGGGCTGCAGTGTCTCAACCTGGGCGATGTCCGGCGCGGCCTCGAGTTCGCCCGTGGCCGGGTCCCATATGCGGATCTCACTGGCCGCGAGCGACGGCCCAGGCGATCCGACCGAGGCGAGGCGACGCCCGTCGGCGCGGAAGCCGAACCGCGAGACCCAACCGCGATGGCCGGTGAAGGCGACCGGCAGGCTGGCCTTCCGGTCCCAGACGCGGAGCGTGGCGTCGAAGCCGCCGGTGGCGATCTCGCGGCCGTCGGGGCTGAAGGCCACGGCGAAGACGAAGTCGGTATGGCCGTGGAAGGCGCCCAGGGCGTGGCCCGAAGCGACCTCCCAGAGGCGGACGCTGCGGTCCTCGCTCACGCTGGCGATCTCGCGGCCGTCGGGGCTGAAGGCCAGGTCCATTACGAACCCCTCGTGGCCGAAGAGGCTCAGTCGCTCGTCGCCCGTCTCGGCGTCGCGGAGCTTCACCGAGCGGTCCCATCCGCCGGTGGCCAGGATCTTGCCGTCCGGGCTGTAGGCCACCGCGTAGACCCACTTGGTGTGGCCGGGGAGCCGCTTCAGGCGGCGACGGGTGGTCACATCCCAGATCTCGACCGCGTCCTTGCCGGCGACGGCAAGACGCTTGCCGTCGGGGTGGAAAGCCAGGTCGTTGTTACCGCCGAGGGGGCCGTCGAGTGTAAAGAGTTCCTCGCCGGTATCGGCGCGGTAGAAGACCACCGGGTTGGCCATGACCTGGCTGTATTCGCCGTGGCCAACCGCCAGCATCGTGCCGTCAGGGCTGAAGGCCAGGGCCATCGACGAGCGGCGGCCCCGGGGGGTGTGCGACCAGAGCACATTTCCGGCGGCGGCGTCGCGCACCTCGACCTGTGGACTGAGGCCGCCGATGGCGAGGCGGGCGCCGTCCGGGCTGAAGGCAAGGCTCGTCGCGAGATTGTCGCTGCCATTGATCAGCCGCTCTCGCCGGCCCGAGGCGCGATCCCAGATCTCGATCCGCCGATCGTGGCTGCCCGAGACGCCTCCGACGATCCCCCGGCTGGCGGCCGAGACGATTCGCCGGCCGTCGGGACTGTAGGCGACCGCGTTGACGCTTGACGAGCCGACCGCCAGCATCAGCCGCTCGGAGTGGCATCGGCGGTTGACGTAGTGCCACTCCCAGCCGCGTCGCTCGATCGGACAGCCGAGGAGCAGGTCCTCGGCCAGGGCGACGTTGTCGCGCTCGAGCTCGACGACGGCGCGGTTGACGCGGTTGATGTAGTCCTGCCAGGCGAGGTCCTCGGCCCGCTCGGTGGCGACCCTGGTCTGCTCGGTGGCGACCCTGGTCTGCTCCTGTGCGGTCTGTCGCTCGCGGGTCTCGGCCCTGGCGAGGAAATCGGCCCTGGTCGCGTTGTCGCGCGCCACGACGGCGCTGCGCTCGGCGCGGAGCCAGAGGGCCGTCATGCCGGCCAGGCCGCCGCTGAGGACCGCCGCCAGCGCCGCCAGCAGGGCGGCGACGGCCCTGTGCCGCCGCGCCCATCGGACCAGGCGTTCGGCCGCGGAGATCTGCCGTGCGCGGATCGGCTCGTCGTCGAGGAACCGCTGGAGGTCGGCGGCCAGCTCGGCGGCTGTGGAATAGCGGTGGCCCGGGTCGCGCTCGATGGCCTTGTGGACGACGGTCTCCAGGTCGCGTGGGACCTCGGGGTTGAGCGAGCGGAGCCGGGGCGGCTCCTCGGTGGTGACCTGGCGGATGAGTCGTCCGCGGTCGCGCTCTCCGAAGGCGGGTCGGAAGGCGAGCAGCTCGTAGAGGGTCAGGCCCAGGGAGTAGACGTCGCCGCGGTGATCGGCCCTGCCGCCGAAGGCCTCCGGGGGCATGTAGCGGAGTGTGCCGAGGACGTCGCCGGTGTCGGTGAGGTCCTCCTGGTCGTCGGCCTTGGCCAGGCCGAAATCGGTGACCCAGGCGGTGCCGCGGGCGTCGAGCAGGAGGTTGGAGGGCTTGATGTCGCGGTGGACGACGCCGAGTGCGTGGGCGTGGGCCAGGGCGTCGGCGACCTGGTGCCCGATGCGGGCGACGCTCCTCCAGTAGCTGGGCCTGCCGGGGCGGGAGGAGCGGGACTCGGGTGGGTCCTGGGCCAGCAGCGAGAGCGACGAGCCGGCGGGTTCGGCGGCGGGCGGCGCGGGGAGCGGTGCCTCCGTCCCCGCAAGGGTGGGCGGGACGTTGTCGAGCTCGTCGGTGGGCTGGGCGCCGTCGAGGTCCAGTCGCGCGCCTCCGAGCGCCTCGAGGCGTCCGGTCAGGAGGGAGCGGGCGAGGTCGGCGGCCGTCGCGTCGCGGGGGGTGTACGCCGGGTGCCCCGGGCCGGGTGCCTGGCCGGGCCGCGCCCTGAGGCGCCGCAGCTCGTCGAGGACCCCGTCGAGGCCGAGACCGCGGATGAACTGCATGACGTAGTAGGGGGTGCCGGCGTGCTCTCCGACGCCGAAGACGGGGACGATGTTGGTGTGGTGGACCCGGGCGGCGGCCTTCGCCTCGCGCTCGAAGCGGAGTCGGGTGCGGGGGTCGCGGAGGTACTGGGAGGGGAGGACCTTGAGCGCGACGTGGCGTCCGAGTGAGACCTGCTCGGCCTCGTAGACGACGCCCATGCCGCCGCGCCCGACCTCGCGGATGATCCGGTAGTCGCCCAGCCGCTCCAGCGGCGGTGCGTGCAGGGGCTTTGCCTCTCCGGTCTCGTCGCCGTGGAGCGAGTCGTCGGCGATGGCGATGTTCTCCATGAGGGCCATGGCCGGGAAGACGTCTCGGATCTCGGAGGCGAGCTCGGGGTGCCGGTCGGTGTACTCCTTGAGCGGTGGCCGCTGGCCGTTGCGGTATCGGTCGAGGAACTCCTCGGCGAGCTCCAGCACCAGGCCCGAACGCGACTCGGTCGAGTGGGACATGGCCGTGGTCCTCTCCTTGTCCGCTCAGGGACGGGGCGATCCGGTCGGAGGCGACGGCGCCTTGGCCCGCGCGAGTGCCTCCCGGTGGACGGCCTCTGCCTCGGCCAGGAGCATACGCCGCTGCACGTCGCTCGACCACTCGGACGGTTTCTGGCAGGCGGCGCGGAACTTGGCCAGCCACGGCTCGGCCTCGTCGGGTCGATCGAGGCGGTCATGGGCCATCGCCAGGATGGCCCAGGATTCGCTGGAGCCCCCGGCTCTGCCGTAGAGGGGCGGGGTCGTCACGTGCTCCTGGAGGAGGGCGATCGCCTCCTCGTATCGGCCCGCCCGATACAGGACGGTGCCGTGGACCCGGGCCGAGTGCACGCGATCGACCTTCGTATCGAGCTTGAACGCCCGGCTCGCGGCCCGGAGCAGCATCTCGGGGTCGTCGGCGGGGAGGAGCATGAGGCTCATCACCGGGGACCGAAGTTCGTCGTCAGGAGCGTCCGGGCGTCCGAGCAGGCGAGTCAGCTCGGCCCGCACCCGAGCCGCCTCCTCTCGCTCACCGGCCTCCATCAGCGCGAGGAACAATAGCCCTCGCGAATAGCTTGACTCGGAAGGCCTATTGACCATGCCGGCGTAGCGGGCGTACCCCTTGGCGGCTCGCGCCCAGTTCCCCGCGGAGGCGTCGATCTGGGCGATCATGGATTGCTCGGGCACGCTCTTGCCTTCGAACTTCCGGTCCACCTGGTCGGCCAGTCGGCGGAGCCGCTCGGTGTCGCCCGCCCGGTACAGGGCGGTGGAGAGGCCGAAGGCGGCCTGGAGACTCTCGGGGTCGCGATCGAGGTGGCGCGTCCACCGCGCGACGTCGCGGTCGAGACGCCCGGCAAGCCCGTCGAGAATGCTCAGTAGGCGTATGGCCGGGAGGTCGGTCGGTTCGCTGTTCTTACTGGCGGTGTCGTCGGCCAGCTTGCCGAGCGCCTCGTGGTCGCCGATCATGGAGAGGTTCGCGGCCAGCGTGACACGAGCGTGGAGGTCGTCGGGGGGGCGCCGGGCCGCTTTACGGAGGGCGGCGGCCCACCGCTCCTCACGGCCGGCGACGAGGTTGAGCTGGGCGAGCTCCCAGAGCGTCTC